>NZ_JABAIC010000029.1:0-5213 GCF_012641315.1 Novosphingobium sp. ERW19 | reverse complement strand
GGCATATCGCGAAGCATCCCATGTAGGAAAATGAAAAGAACATACATGGAACATCTCGTTTAGAGGCGAATCAGTTCCTCTATCCGAGTCGTCGCCAAATCCCGGCTGCCGTGACGGCGTTCACCGACACAAAAAGACTGACTTTACGTCCTTATCGTCGATTTTATGCGTTGAGCTGGAAAAGATGCGTCCGCATCCTTCCACCTCCAGACGGTATTGCTGCTGAACACTTTCCTACCAACATTTCCTAGATGCATGTGGAACACACAGCGAACGCAAGAACGCTGTGACCACCCCTCCAACCGGAGCTTCACATGCAGTCTCTCACCCTCCCCCGGCGCGCCAGCGTCAAGGGTCTCGGCAAGACCCTCAACATTGCTATCCCGGTCGCAATCGCGGCGCTTGCGGCGAGCGCCGCCTATGCCGGCGCTGACACGACCTTCACCCCTGCCCTCACGAAGTTCACCGACTTTCTGGAAGGCTCGGGCGGCAAGATCATCACGGTCCTCAGCCTCGCTGGCGGCCTGATCGGTCTGGCATCCGGGCGTTTTTCGCTCGGCCAGGTCGCCGTTCCGGTGGGTGTCGGCATCGGTGTCGGCACGGGTGTTCCGATCGTCACCTCGGTTGTGACCGCGGTCATCTGAGCGCGGCAAGGGAAGGCGGCGTCGCCATGGCAGACCCTTACATCATTCCTCGGCGGCTCGATGACCCGGAGCTTATCGGCTTCTGGACCATCGACGAGTTCGCGGGAATGCTGGCCCCCTTCACCTGGGGGATCCTCACCCAGCATATCTTTATCGGCATCATAGTCGCCTTCGGCGCCTGGTTCGCATTGCGAAAGGCAAAAGCAGGACGCGCCAGCTCCTGGGTAGCCCACGCCGCATACTGGTATCTGCCTGCAGGATTTCTGGGCCTCAAGGCAACGCCGCCTTCTCACTGCCGACTACTCGCCGGTTGAGGGGCACTTCCATGTATTCCGACATATCCCACGAACGGCAGCAATCGCTGCTGCGCCAGCGGAACCTCTTTGCGCTCACCAGTGCCGGCCTTGGCCTTGCACTGGTCGTCGCCGGGAGCCTTGCCGCCACCCGCGACCGCGAAGTGGTGCTGGTTCCGACCGTTCCCAAAGCGCTCACCGTGAGCAGTGCCGGGGTCGAGGCCGATTATCTCGAGCTCGTCACCCGCGATGCGGCTCTTGTTCTTCTCAATCGCAGTCCGGAAGGCCTCGATTACTGGATGAACGAGATCCTGAAGCTCGCTGATCCTGCAAGCTATGGCCGCCTCAAGGCCGAGCTCGTCCGGATCGTCGAAGAGCAGCGGGGCTCGGATGTCACCCAGGCATTCGTAATCCGGTCAATGACGGTCGATCCCAATGGCCTCACCTCGGATGTGACCGGCACGCTCAAGACCTTCGTCGGCGCGCAGGTGATTGCCAGTGACGAACGCCGCTTCCGTTTCAGCTGGACTTACCGCGGCCTGCGCCTCGCGCTCTCCGGGTTTGCGCAGCTCCCCCCACAGGACGAATCCAAGGAGGCCCAGTGATGGCTTACCGACCAGCGGCCCACGCACGGGTCCTACTTCTGAGCGCGGCCGCGCTGCTCGCCGTAGCAACTACCCCCGCCCATGCGGCCGACCAGTTCAAACAGGGCGCCGATGGCGCGGCGATCGAATGCAGCGTTTCAGCGCGCGAGCTCACCCGCTTCGCATTGGTCGACGACCAGTTCGCCAGCGTCTCGAAGATCTCGACCGGGACGCCCTACAATGACTTTGCCGTGACGAACGAGCCGGTGCGCGGCGACATATACGTGTCCGTGCCCGAAACCTACGCGGCGCGGGCCATCAGCTTCTTCGCCACCACCAAAAGGGGTTTCGTCTACAAGGTTGCGTGCCGGGTCGAGCAGATCCCGGCAGCGCAGATCTTTGTGACCAACCCGGCGATCGCGAAAACCAAAGCCGCTGACTGGGAAAGCCAGACCCCGATCGAGACCAGCGCCGTCAGGCTCATCCAGGCGATGGCCAATGACCGGACGGTCGATGGCTTCGAGGTCCGCCAATCGACTGCCATACCCGCACGGGTCGGCGATCTCGAAGTCCAGCTCATCGCTGATTATCGCGGCGCCAGCCTCACTGGGAAGGTCGTCCGCATCCACAATCGCGGAGCGAAACCCGTGACGCTCGCCGAACGCGATCTCGCACCGCGCGACACGCTCGCCGTCTCGATCGCCGAGCCAAAGCTCGAACCCGGGGCCAGCACCACGGCCTTTGTTGTCGGCGCAAGCGGGGAGACCGGCCATGACTGATGCAACCCATACGCCAGGCACTGCCCCTTTGCAGGCCGAGAGCGCAGCATCGTCCGAACTTTCCGGGCTCAACGCCCGTACCGCGCGCCGTCAAAAGCTGCTGCTGGGGTCGCTGGGAGCACTCGCCCTCATCGGCGGAAGCTGGTTCATCCTTGGCGGCGACGACAAGGCCAAGACCGGCGATCCCAATGCGGCGCAGACGATCGACACGGCAGGCCTGGTCAACCGCGACCTATCCCAGCGCGAGTTCGTCGCGACCTACGGCAACAGGCTCGATGCGGTCACCCGCGAGCAGAAGGCGCTGAAGGATGGGAGCATCCCGCGGACGGAGATCGAGGCGCAGCTGGCGGCTCTCAAGGCCGAGAACCAGGCCATGCGTGTCGACGGACAGGCTGCGATCGATGCTATCTCGGCAGAGAACGCCGAGCTCAAGACCCGGCTTGCCGCGCAGCCTGCATCACCGGCACCGGCTGTACCGCCACCGGCTTATGGGCCGCAGGCAGGCGGCTATGACGCAAGGGCCCGGTCACCCCAAACCAGTACCGGCGCCGCAGCAGGCGATCCGCAGGGCGGCATGATCCCTTTGCCTGGCGAGGTGAAGCTGATGAGCTTCAGCTCCGACAAGGCAGCGACCAATGGCCTCCGTGTGGGCCGACCCGATGCGCCACCGGTCGTCGTCGAGGATTCGCCCGATTATCTGCCGCCCAACTCCTACGCTCCGGCACGCGTAATCGTCGGCGTCGATGCCTCGGCAGGTGTCGCCAGCCAGACCGATCCGCTGCCTGTGGTGCTTCGGATTACCGGCCCTGCTCGTTCGGTGATGCAGAACGGAAGGGTTCTGACCACCCGGATTCAGGGCTGCGTCGTCAACGGCGCGGCACGCGGGGATCTCAGCAGCGAAAAGGTCTATGTGAAGCTCGCCCGCATGACCTGCGATCAGCCTGGCGGCAGGGTCGCAGTGAGCGAGGTCAAAGGCTTCATCAGCTTCGCTGGCAAGTCCGGGGTCCGCGGCCGTGTCGTAAGCCGCGAAGGCAGCCTCGTCAGCCAGGCCCTGCTGGCCGGGATCGTCGGCGGCTTCGGGCGCGGCTTCTCGGCCAATGCCAACAGCGTCTTTTCCGGCGTCACGACCAACCCCGACGGCAGTCGCTCCAAGCTATCGGCGGGCGACATTCTCGGCGGCGGGCTTGGCCAGGGTGCAGCCGATGCGGCCGACACGGTCAGCAAATACCTGATCGAGCGCGCCGAACAGTACCAACCTGTCGTCGAGATGCCGACCGGCATCGATGTCGAGATCGTGTTCCTCGACGGCGTCTACGTGAGGAATTCCCAATGATCGAAAATACTCTCCTCGAGCAGGGCATTGGTCGGCGCCGCTGGTTGCGTGCCAGCGCCGGACTGGCGGCGATCATCGCCGTGTCGGCCGCGACGGGATGGGGTGTGGCAAGCCTTGCTGCCCCTGCTGCCGCTCCGGACACGGCGAAGGTTCGAGAGGCGCTCAAGCTGCGCCTGCCCAAGACGCCGATCGACGCGATCAACTGTAAGGGCCTTGGCGGCCTGTGCGAGGTCGCTTCCAAATCGACGCTCTTCTACGTCGACCGGGCCGCAAAGTATCTGGTGATCGGCCGGGTCTACGACATGGAAGCCCGTCAAGATCTGACGGCTGCCCGGTTGCTTGCCCTCAATCCGGACCTGCTGGCAGCAGGGGCAGCGCGGCGCAGCAATCCCGAGACGCAAGCGGAAGGCGGCCCGAGCGCAGCCGCAGCTTCAGATCGAAACGCGGCACCGCGACATGTCCCGCTCGGCAAGCTTCCCGCCAAAGGCGCCATCACCTGGGGACCGGCCGATGGTCCACGTGTCGTCGTCTTTTCGGACTTCCACTGCGGCTATTGCAAGAAGCTCGAGGCCGAATTGAAGGCGATCGGAGCGCGGGTCGAAGAGCGGCCGATCTCGATCTTCGGGGCGGAAAGCCGGCGCGATGCCGAACGGGTTCTGTGCTCGCCGCGGCCTGAGCTGGCGCTGCATATGGCCTATTCGGGTCTCGCGCTCGCCAATCCCAAACCCTGCGACACGAGCGGTCTCGATGCCAACGAGGCCTTCGCGCGCGCCCACGGTTTTGGCGGCACACCTGTGATCGTGCGCCCCGCCGATGGCGCTGTTCTCGAAGGCTTCCGGCCTGCCGCCGTGCTCCGGGACTTCCTGCGCACTGGCCCCTCCCTGGCCCCCACCCCTGCTTCCAAAGGATAGACCCATGCGTTTTCCAACACGTCTCCTTGCCTGCGCCTGTCTGGCCGGTCTTGCCAGTGGCTGCGCCACGTTCGGCACCAACGTCGAGGGCGATTTCACATGCCGCGCGCCGAAGGGCGACTGCGCACCGGCTCACGTCATCGATGCCAAGGCGACGGACAATCTGTCGAACGGCACGCTGCTCCATGCTGACGCGCGGCAGAGGTCAGGCGTCGTGGATGCCGACACCAGCCGCACAGCGGAACGCACCTTGCGCGTCGTCTTCCCCGCTCATGTCGATGAAGCTGGAACGCTGCATGACGAAGCGGTCGCCTGGACCGTCGTCGAAAATCCGCGCTGGGCCACCGAGCTGCGCCGCAAGGCGGGCGAGGACCAAGGCGGATCCCTGATGCGCCAGGTCCGTCGGCAGCTGAAAGCCGCCCAGAGAGCCCCAGCACCGGACGGTGCGGAAGGAGACCCGAACGCACCTGATGAGGCGTCGCCCTTCTCGTCTGCACGCGACGACGCGGGTCAGGCTGGCGGCATCTCGGGCGCCGATGCCCCCAGTCCCTTCAACGAAACTTCAGATGCCTCGCCGCTGGTCCTCCCCTCCACGGCGCGCGAGGCCGTTGCCGGTGCCAAGGCACCGGCGGTCGAGGGGTTCGACACGTCGCCTCCCCCGCGTGATCG
>NZ_JABAIC010000028.1:0-5623 GCF_012641315.1 Novosphingobium sp. ERW19 | reverse complement strand
GCGTGCGCCTCGGCCTCGTCGGAGCTGGTCCTCGCTTCCCGCGCCAGGGCTTCGGCTCTGGCGCGGGCATTCGCGGACAGCGCGTCGGCATCGGGGGCACCGGCACTGGCCCGCGCCCGGATAGCGGCCAGATCGAGGTCCGGTTCGGCCGTCTGCGCCGAGGCGCCAGCCAAAGCAGCGAGGCTGGAAAGCGATGCGACGACAAGAAGATGAGGAAGTTTGTTCATAGCGCACAGCAATTCCGCTTGCGCCAGACCAGGTAGCCCATGTCCTCGCCAATGGCGGGATAGACCTGGCCTGCCGACATGAAGGTGGTGGAGGCACCGAGGGCTGCGCAGGCGTAGCGGCCCTTGGTCTGCGGATTGGGATTGGTGGCCTGGAAGCGGTACTGCTGCTTGCGCATCACCGGCATCAGGTACTTGCCGCAAAGCCCTTTGCTGCCCATCGTCCCCCAAGCGACGAGTTCGCGGTGGAGCTTGTAGGAGAAGCGGGCGAGCGCGAGCCGCGATGCCTGCACATGGCCGATCGTTGCCGAGACATTGCCGTTGAGCGGATACATCGTGCCCTGGCAGCCCGCGCACCAGAACAGCTCATCGGTCGGCAGCTTGGCCGTTGCCGCCACGCAGTCCGCTGCACAGGCGGCAAGCGCCAAGGGATTGGCGAAGAGGACCGCCTCGGGATTGATGATCGCGGTTAGCTCGCTGTCCTGCCACAGCGGATCAATCTCGGTGATGTAGAGGATGTCGATCGAGCCGGACTCGAGGCACAGGAAATCGGCGACGATCTCCATCCAGTAGATCAGCGGATAGGCATACCAGTGGACATGCCACTGCGAGTTGTACTGGGTGTTGCCGCCAACCGCCGATGGCCCCGCCATCGACTTGAAGCCGATGTCGAACCCCGGATCGAGCTTCATCCCGCCCAGATTGACGAAGCACCATGGCTTCATGCTGACATCGGCGAGCCGCACCGGCTCCCAGAACCCCATCGCGATGCCGGGCCGCAAACCGCAGAGGCAAACGGGGAGAGCCGGGTTGCTCGGATCGGGACGGCTCGACGGCCAGATCTTCAGGCCACCGATCGAGATCGGAAACAGGCACGACCAGCAGATGTCCGTGATCGGATTGACGAACTTGCCAGTGCAGCGCCCGGGGCCGGCCGCAGCCTGGGCAGGAGCACTGGACACGACGCTCAGGCTGGTGAGCAGAAGTGCTCCGCAAAGCCATGACAGAAGGCGTTTTTTCTTGCTCATGACGGCGCACGCTCCTTGAGAGGCACGGGCTGCTCGGTGATGTTGAGCGCGCAGCCCTGCTGCTCGACGGTTGCGGGCACCGCGCGAATGCCGAAGTGTTTCACCAGCGTGCCGCCCTGATCGAAGTAGAAACGCCGCTGACGGGCCTTCATGAGTTCGAGCGGCGCACCCCGTACGAGGATGAGCTTCGCCTTTGTGCTGGCATAGCGGCGGGTGGCCCAGGCGAGCTGCGCCGGGTCGTCCCCGTCGAGAAAGACGAGGGGGGCGCGCAGCGGCACGGTATCGAGCGGATTGACCCGCGTGCCTGCGGCAATGATGACCCGGCCCTTGTCGTCGGCAATGTCGCGCGGGGTGGTGATCGTCGGATCGAAGCGCCAGCTGCGCAGCGCCGAGGCGAGGGACACACCCGCGACAGGCTCTGGCCGGTTGACCCGGGCGATTGTCCGCCGCTCCAGCTCTTCGTTGAGACGGGCCGTTTCGCCGGTCTTCTCAAGCTGGGTGAGCCTGGCATGGATCTGCTGAAGCAGGTCCGGTTCGATGACCGGCCATACCGCGCCGTGCTGGCCGTAATCGCGAGCCATTGCCTGTGGTGCGATGGCCAGCGCCAGCGCAGTGGCGCAAACGGGCAAAGTGAGGAGCCTCACAGGATCGGCCTCCCGACCCCGAGTATGCGCGGCCCACAGATCCAACCGATCGCGGCATAGCGGCTGTCAAAGCCATCCTTGTGTTCGCTGGTGACGAAGTAGCAGCCTTTCGGCACGCGCCCCGTAGGTCCAAGCGCCAGCGGTTCGCCGAGGCGGCTCTCAAGCTTGGCCTTGGCCACGGCCTCACCGTTGACGAAGTAGATGCGGTTTTGCTCGGTGATGATGTCGCCCGGAACACCGCTCACACGCTTGCCGAACGGCTTGGGCTTCGCCCCGAAATGCTTGACCAACAAAGGCGAGGTGGGCGGGTCGAACAGGATTATATCCCCGCGATGCACGGGTGCCCCCCGCGTTACCCAGATGGCCCAGTAGGGCAGGCTGGGGCTCACATTGATCATGAGCGCATGGCCCTGCGCGAAGGCGGCAAGCGAGGAGAGCGCCAGCGCCCCGGCGCCGAGCCCGCCCCAAAGCACGAGCCGCCGCGCCGAAGCTGAGCGGATCAAGAGATCAGCGGGCTGCATCGGGAATGGCTCCCATGCGGCGCACGACGTCGGCACGCACAGACCCGGTCAGGTCCGGCGTGCTCCCGGCGACCACTGCTTCGGCAACCAGAACTGTCCGGCCTTCGCGGCCGAGCTTTTGTACCGAGGCTTCCACGGCCTTGAGGTAAGCCTGGACGCGCAATCTGGTTTCTTCAGGCGGCCGACCGGCACGTGCTTCGGCTTCGATGAAGTCGCCCATGATCCGGCTCAGCTGGACCGTGACGACCTCGCGTTTTTCGAGGGTGAGCAGCTTGTCCGTTGCCCAGACACCCCACAGCACCTGACCGACCATGCCAGCGCCGACCACGACAGCGGTGAGATTGATCGCTGAAAGCCGCCCCCGCAAGCTCGATGTTGCCAGAATGTTCTTCACGGCTTTTCTCCCGAAAGTTCGCGGTCGAGATCGCGGATGAAGCGCGGCATGCGCCACACGACGACGAGCGTCGCGAGACCGATCAGAACGAAGTTGCACTGGCCGAGGAATGTCACGCGCCGTGCGAGGTCGGCCGCCAGGAAGCGGTCACCGAGATTGGCAACATGGGCGAAGAAGGCATCGGGACTGCCGCCTGACAACAGCAGGAAGAACAGCAGCGGCAGGCCCAGTGCCATCAGATAGGATGAGCCGAGAAACAGGCAGCCGCGAAGCAGGATGTAGCAGCCATCGGCCATGCGCGAGCGCAAGGTCTGCACCTGCGGGCTGACGGGCTGTTCGTCTTCGGACGGGTCGGTCCGGTCGAACGGGGTGACGAGGTGGAGAGGCATGGAGATAGGGATCCTTTGGTGATGGGGTGTCAGCGGTTGGGATGAGCGATGCGCTCGATGGCATCGGCGAGCTGGTGCCCGCGCGCGATCTCGGCATCGATGGCGGCGAAGGTTTGGGGCGAACTCGAGAAGAGCGTTGCCGAATAGTCATCGAGCACGAGCCGCCCGATCGCCTCGGTCTCCGGCCCCTTAATGAACACCTCGGAATAGTCGCTCCCGGAGCGCTTAAGACTGCGGATCAGCGTCTCGGTGCGATCGTCCATATCGAGGCGCTTGCTGGCCTTGAAATCGGCGATCGTCTCCGGCTTTTGCTGAAGGATCAGCATCCAGTCGCTGTTCTCGAGCGCCGCCGTAGCCCCGTCCGACTTGTAGTAGTCGTTGAGCGACTGGGTAGCGGTCGCCAGCGCGCCGCCATATTTGCGGCAGGTGCGGGCGTAGGTTTCGACGAATTCACCCATCGAGCCGCCCTTGAGCATCGACCAGGCTTCATCGATCAGCAGAAGCTTGCGCAGCGACCTTGGGCTTCGCGTCATTGCCTGGCTGGTCATGAACATGATGGCTGAGAGCACGACGCTGCGCAGATCCTCCCGGCTCGCGAGGTCGGACATCTCGAAGACCGTGAAGTCCGCATCGAGGTCGAGGCTTGCCTGGCCTTCGAAGAAGGCGCCGTAAGTTCCGCCCGCCATGTAGGGGGTCAGCGCGGTTGCGATGTCAGCGGCAGTGTCATGGCCGAGACTGGCCAGCATCTCGCCGACGGTCGTAACTGTGGCTGCCGCGCCGTGCTGCGCCCAGACAAGGTTGACCGCCCGGTCGATCAATCCGCGCTCAGTATCCGTCAGCTTCGCGCTGTGGCGAGCCATTTGCCCGACGATGGCCTTGATCATCCCGAAGCAGTCGAGGCGGTAGTCCTCGTCTTCGGCGGCGCGGGTCGCATCGATCATCGAGAACGGGTTGAGGCAGAAGCCCGCTGCGATCGTGAACTCGACAAAGCGGCCGCCCTGCAGCTTGACCGAGTGCTCGAAGCTGCGGCCATCGTCGATCACGACCACCTGTGCGCCGGCACCGCGCAGCGCGGCGCACATCTCCTGGAGCAGCACCGACTTGCCCGATCCCGACTTGCCGCAGATCGCGACATTGTGGTTGCCGGCCTCGTTCTCGAACGGCGACCAGAAGAAGGGCTGGCCGCGCCGCCCGACGAACAGCAGGTGGGGGTGGGCGCTGCCGAGATACTCGCCCTGCATGGGCGCGATATTAGCTGCGGTCGTCGACAGCACAGTCTTGAACCGCTTCAGCCGCTCCATGTCGGTGCCGAGCCCGTCAGCCAGGGTGAGCGGCATCGCGGCGAGCAATCCCTGGATCTGGAGGTAGCGCTCGTCGGTAAGGTCCCAGCCCGCCGCCTTGTAGATCGATTTGATCGCGCGTTCGTGGCGGTCGCCCTGGCCTAGCGGCGAATAGGCCGTCACGCCGTAGAAGACCCGCACGAGCCGGCGGCCTTCCTGAAGCTCGGCCTGAACATGCTGCCACTCGGCGGCCTGTTCGCCGATCCGAGGCAGGAACCGCGCGCTGCGGGTCCCGGCGAGGCTGGTCGTCCGCATGAACTTGAATCCGGCCTTCGCCGATGCAGCCTCCTGGTCCGGATAGACGAGACACAGCATGGTGGCGGCGGGGCAGGGGAAGCGCAGCTTGTCGGTGAACAGGTCTCCGATCAGCCGCGCGCATTCCCACGGGGCCCAGCGCGATGGCATGTTGCGTACGGCAAAATGCCGGACATCGAAGGCATCGGGATAGACGGTCCCGATGTGGGGCACGCCGTCATTGACCTTGCCGGTAGGGCGGAAACGCTCGGTCGCGAGCCGCATGCGATCTTCAGCCACCACCAGTTCGATGTCGTGGCGGATCGCCTGGGCGGCGATTGGATCATTCGGGTTGTAGGGCACCGCATCGTCCTGCGGGGCGGTGGTGGGCGAAGTCAGATCATCGATGACAGCGATGAGCGCTTCCGGCCCGACTTCGACCACGCCAAGATTGAGCGACTTGAGCATCGCCACCAGGCCATCGCGGGTCTGCTTGAGATCCTCATTGCTGACCGACTTGGAGGTCGGCACCCCAACCGAGACGATGACCTGGTGATGCCGCGCATGGAAGGGCGCGTCCGGCGAGCCGGACTCCCATACGAGCGAATAGAGTCGCCGCGCCCGGTGCCGGGCAATCGCCTCGTACACGCCGCCCTGGATGTACCGAGGGGCAAACCACGGGGCTATGATCCTGCTGATGCGCGGGCTTGCAAGGTGGAGCACCTGAAGGCAGGCGCCTGGTGGCAGGCCTTCCGAGAAGAACTGTCCCAGGATTTCCCCGGTGCGCTCGTCGGCTCCGATCAGCGGCGTAACCGAAAGGACAAAGCCCTTCGAGCGTGCGTTGAAGTA
>NZ_JABAIC010000027.1:0-6088 GCF_012641315.1 Novosphingobium sp. ERW19 | reverse complement strand
CGCTCTGCCTTCGGCCACAAGTTTGAGGCAGAATTCGACGAACAGCGCGCGGGCAGCGATCACCCAGAACTGGGCTTCTCCGCCCCCGTCATGGGGGACGAGGGCGTCCGCTGCGGCCCAGAACTCGCCTTCAGAACGGCATTCGTCAAACAGGCTCCACTGGGGGCAACGCGCATCGAGCGGGTTCAGGATGATGTCGCAATGGGCCGCATGGAAGTGCTCGATAAAGGCGCCGGTCAGGTCGAAGACCACGCAGCGCTGGCCCTTGGCTCTTGCCTCCGCAATCATGTCGGAGATCGCCACGGTCTTGCCCATACCGGTGGTGCCAATGAGCATCGCATGGCTTTGCTCGAGCCGCCAGGGATAGGAGACCGTGGCGATGTGCGATGGCCGATAGGGAAAGACACGGGCGATCTCTCGCGGCAGGCTGAGCCGCCATTTCCAACCCAGCGCGGAATCGAGCTCACGGGTGCGCTCGCGCCGGTTGTGCGCGGTCAGTTCATCGACAAGCTCGGGGAGCGTGACGAGCATCGCGCCGCGCTCGTGTTTGCGTTCTTTGGAGCGGCCACCGAACCGCTCGGCGAACCAGTAGAAGACGGCAAAAGCGGGCACCAACAAGAACCCGGACCGCCACAAGGCACTGGTCAGAAGCCCAGTCAGCTTCTGCCACGCATGGACCACCGGCGGATAGCTTTCGAGCTGGGCAATCGGAAACTGGATGGTCGCGCCAAAGGCAGTTTCCAGGGTGATCCGCTTGGCGGGATCGAACTCCATGAAGCCGTAGATGGCAGCATAGATCCGCATCCAGACGAGGTAGACTTCATGGTCGGTGAGGCCTGCCGAAATGGTCCACCAGGAGGTCCATGAGATCACGAGCGCGGCGACAATCAATGGGCCCTTGAGACCCGCCGCGAACATGAAGCTGAAGTGTCCGAGCAGCTGGCTGCCACGCGTGAAGTTGACGAGATTACGCTTCATCGGAGCCTCCCTCGCCAGCGGCTGTGGAAAGACCGAGTTCCTTACATTTGCGCACGTACGCCTGGTGAGCCCGACCGCGCAGCGCGTGGTCGGGGTGCCCTGCCAGCAGCGCATCAACCCCGACCATGAGGAACACCGAGCGGCGGGAAATTCGCTCAATGGAAGCGTCGAGCCGCGAGGCAAGCTCGTCCTCGGTGCAGGCATTGGCGAGCAAGGCGCGAACCCACTCGCTCATGCTGATCCCTTTGGCCTTGGCAGCCTTGCGGATCATCGAGCTGAGCTCGCTGGAGATGTAAACCTGGAGACAGATTGGCCGTGTCATGCACGGACTCCTTGTGGTCAGGAGCCCGGTTCACACTGCGAAAGGCAGGATCGAAGCTAAGTCAGATTTAAGAACATGTCAAGAACATATAGGACTGCGGAATTCCGCCATTCTCGGCCTCGCCTTGGTCAAATCCACGTAACTCCCCTGGCCCCCGTCATTTTTGACGGAGAAGCTGCCATTTCACAAAATTCGATCTATTCCTTTGTGATTGACTATTTTTTCTGCCCGCCTTTCCTGCGACCCGTCGCGTAGGGTGTGCACCCCAGTCCCCAGCTGCGAGGACAGGAACCAGCCATTGAGCCTGTAACGGATGATGCAGTTTGCCATCCGGATTCTATGGGGCGCTGGGCAGGTTGCCGACCCTCGGATCCCGATAGGCACAGACGGGATCGGCGCCTATGATGCCGGCATTAATGAGGGCGGAAAGGAAGCGCCACATGGGCCAAGTCACATTGAGTGCGACGCCGAAGGGCAACGGTTTCCAGGCAACGGTCACTTATTCGAACGGGGTGTCGATCAGTTCCTCCGAGGCTTTCCCGACACAGGCAGAGGCCATCGAAGCCGCGGCGTTGAAGGTCCTGGATATGCCGGAGCGGCTTACCGATCTCGACCGTCCAGATATCGCCGAGTGACGCTAGCGCCCCGCCTTCCCGGATCGGCTGGGATATGCCGCAACGGTCTGCGAGCAAAAAGAAAGGAGGAAGCCCTGATGGACTTCCTCCCAAACCGGCGGGTCAGAATTCATCGCTGAGACGGCCCGGCACGGTGTCGATAACCCGGTCCAGCATGGCCTTGGGCAAGGCACCGTAATCGCCTTCATCGACCGCGATATAGCCTGCCTCGTCATCAGTCAGGACGTATTGCGTAAAGTAGCTGTGAAAGGACCGGGCATGGGCCTGATCCAGGGCAGCAACGAAGGCTGCCTGATCGGCGGCGGGACCAGCAGCGGCAATGTTCAGAGAAGCGTACATGATCTTTCCTCCTGATGTTCGATGCGTCGCATCAGTAGCTGCGAAGGATGTGGGTGACGGGCTGGGTCAGGGACCGCGTCAGCGGCCGCGAAGCGGCGATGGGGGCAACGATTTTTGCCGGGCTTGCCCGGTAAAAATGGTGGGGCCCCGTCGTCCTTGACGCAGCCCCAAAGCCCGCATCACACTTGGTCTTTCTGCGAGAGAGACCTCTCCAACGCCTGCGCAGTAGCGCAACGCCTGCCCCACAAAGCATTTTCCTACATGCGCCCGCAGTGCCAAGATCGGGAGCGGAGGGGACCAACGGCCAGCAAGAAGGAAGCACTATGGCCAGGTCCAAACCCACTGCCCGCGATGCGCTGAAGAAGCTGCGTGAACAGCGTGCCCAAATCGAGAACGAGGAGGCACGTCTCCGCGAAGAAGCAGCGACCGAACTCGGAAAGCTGCTGATCGAGTGCGGCGCGGAGACGATCGAACCGGCACAGTTGCGCCAGATCGTTCGCGCATCGATGGCGCTCGGGATCGAGGAAACACTGAAGCGAATTGCTCCCGCGTAAAGTCCGCTCCGCGGCGGCAAGGGGTTCGATGCCCCGCGCCGCCGCATAGCCCCAGAGCAAAAGAAAAGGCCCCGATGGCGTGTGCCACCGGGGCCTTGTCGTGGGGTAAGAACATTCAGTCCTCGTCGATGTCGGGTGCTCCCTCGTTGCTGCCCGGACGGCCTTTGGTGAGGAAGTCGACCTTGTCGGCGATGATCTCGCAGCCGTAGCGCTTGGTGCCGCTCTGATCCTCCCACTGGGTGTAGTGGATGCGACCTTCGACCGTCACGAGCTGGCCCTTGGTGCAATACTTGGCGACATTCTGGCCCAGGCCGTTGAAGCAGGTGATGCGATGGAATTCGCTGTCCTTGGCGGTGTAGCCGTTTTCGTCCTTGTAGGTCTTGCCATCCTTGCGGGCGGGACGGTCGGTCACGACCGAGATCGATGTGATGCTGGTTCCACCCTGGGTGGTGCGGGTTTCGGGGTCGCGAGCGATGCGGCCAACGAGGATAACGAGATTGGTCATGGGCTTTCTCCTGATCGAGCAATCCGGGGCCATCCCGGCTGCAAAACCCGAGCAGAAGCGCCCCGCGGCGAAGCGCACCGAAGGGAAACCCGGAACTGGTTCGGGTGGTGCGGGCAGTCGGGCACGCAGCATCGCGCCGAAAAGTGGGAACCGGTTTTCGGCACCAGCGATGCGCAAAATCGTGCCCGGCAACTCGGTCGGACCTGATCCGGGTTGCGCGTCTCGACGGGGGGTGATTCAGGGACAGGTTTGCATCGAAGCCGGGTGGAGCTGGATGCCTTGAACAGGTTTGCCCTGCCCCGTTTCCCTCCGGTCCTGGCCGGATCATCCATGCCCGACCTTCCACCGGAGAACCCCATTCTAGATCACGGTACTAACCGCTCCTCCAACCGATGGCTCATTCCTGGACGAAACTGCTTCGCCGGGGAGAGGCATATCGATCACCACCCCTTCAGCGCCGTCCAGAGGGTTGCCTCGAAGCATCCAGGTCTGCGGCGTGATCAAGCGCGCCCAGTCCGCAAAGGAGGGGATCGAGCCCAGGTCTTCGCGTACGTGCTGTTCGCCGACCAGACGCACCGGAACGACCCGGCCATCGGCATTGACGAGGGTCTCGCCGAACAGGGTTTCGAGCATGAATATCCCCTCGGCATGGTGCCGCAGCGCGCGGTGCCGTGGGTCTGCCAGGATTGCCTTGGACTGGTCGAACCACTGGTGCAGCGGGAGATAGTCATCGACCGTGCCGCCCCATTTCCGGACCGACGAGAGAGCGTGGTAGTAGCAGTGGGCCATGCTTGATCTCCTAGAGCTCGGTCGAATGATCATCGGTGGCGATGAAGCGCAAACTGCAGTCGAGCACGAAAGTCGCCTCAGCCACATCAATCACCAGTTCGCCGCAGGCACCGTCGTTGATCTCCCAGCCAGGATGGTGACGTTCGAGCGCCAGGTAGGTCAGCTGTTCGAGTGCCTGCCCGAGTGATTGCGGCTCTCTGGAACCGGTACGATCAACGCTGTCTGCTTCGCCTTCCAAGAGGGTCACATCCGGGCACGGGATCCCCGCGCCGGCTGCATCGAGGCATGCACATTCTTCAACGGCACCGCTGTCGCCGCAGCCGTCAAAGCGGATCTCGACACGGGCGATGCCGGCATCCTGCAAGCGCGGAAGAATGGCGACCTTGAGCTGCTGAATCTCATCAGCAACCTGCATCTGCCGCTCGGCCTGACGAACGGCAAAGTCGGCCATCACGGCCTCGATATCGATCATGGAATACCTCCTGTAGAAAGGAGCCATCGACCATTCGCTGGCTCCAAACCACAGGCGCGCGCCTTTCCTCTGACGGACGACGCCAGCGCCGACCCGGCGCTGGCGCGAAGACCGACAGGGCCTTAGTCGGTCCTGACCGAAGAGTTCTTCGGATTGGTACCGAGGGGCCCGCGCCGATCGACCACGGTGATCCGCCGGGCCTTGGCTTCGATGACCAGACGTTCGAGCACGCCATTGCCTGGAAAGGCGATGACGTAACGCGGATCAAGCGAGAGCATCCGCTCGTTGCGCTTGAAGCCAGCACGAGCGCCCAGCCGCATGTCGAGCGAGAACGTGACCTGCGGGATGCCGCGCCGTTCGGCCCAGCTCGATGCCAGACGGTCGACGCCCTTGGTGTCGCCGCCATGGATGAGCACCATGTCGGGCACACGGTCGCGGACCTTGTCGAGGGTTGCCCAAACGTTGTTGCCGAAGGTCAGTGCATCCTCTTCGCATCCATGACGGGTGCGCCCGCCAGCGAAGACGACCGGGGTTCCTTCGGGCACCGCTGCACGGCGTTTGGCCTCGGCACGGGCGCGCAGGAAATCGCGACCTTCGACGAGCGCAGAAGTCATCATGGCGCTGTGATTGAAGCGCGAACTGGAGACCGGCTTCCAGGAGGAACCGAACTCGTTGAGGTAAAGGGCTGCTGCGACTTCGCGCATCTCCTCGAGCGCCAGCATCGCGCTTTCGGCGCATTGCGCCCGCTCGACCTGGGTCTCAAGGTCATGGGTGTGGACCTCGGATCCGTCGACCGTAGCAATCAGCGCGCGGACCTCGTCGGTCGCCCGGTCGAGAGCTGTCGATTTGCGCTCCGCCGAGCGGTGGAAGATGTTGACGAAGGCCCAGCCAAGATCCTCGGCGTCGGCTTCAAGAGCGGTGCCGGACACCATGGCGAAAAGATCGGACCAGACCGCTTCGAGGGTTTGGACGACCGCTTCGCGGACCGGGAAATCGCTAGTCGATACGGGAGCAGGACCGATGGAAAAGCCGGCAAGATCGAGCCCGGCGAGTTGATCGGCAAATGACGTGTGCATGGGGAAGTTCTCCTGACTGGCGTGAGGCCGACGCACCCGTTCATGGCTGCGCCAGCGAGAGCCCGTCAGGGCCAGCTTCAGGCAGGATTGCGCACCCTTAAGGGGGAACCCGTCTTGGCGGGCTGGCGCGGGCAGGCCTTGAGCCCGAAGGGCCAAGGCCAACACGGGCCCGCCCAAGCCGGGTTGCGCAAGACTGGCGGCTGGCCCAGGGCCTCTCTCGCATGGCGACAGACCATGAGCGGCCGGCAAAGTGCAGTCAGGGATGGCAACCCAGCGCCGCGACCAACCAACGCGCAGGCCTCAAGCGGCGCGCTTGGTGTAGACCCCCTCGCCGTTCGACATGTGCCCGAGGCAATCGTAGTCGCCAAACAAGGCATCGAAACGGGATGCGATCTGGGACAGCCAGCGCTGTGCCCGC
>NZ_JABAIC010000026.1:0-7470 GCF_012641315.1 Novosphingobium sp. ERW19 | reverse complement strand
GTCTCAAGGACTGGCGACGCGTGGCAACGCGATACGACCGCTGTCCAACCGTCTTCTTCTCCGCCCTCGCACTCGCCGCAACCGTGCTCTTCTGGCTGTGATCAGTGAGTCCTGAGCCTAGGCTCCATTTGGTCGCTTTCCTCAGGGACGCGTTCCAATTCATACATCATCAGCTCAAGCCATCATCCCACCTCCTCAGGGCTGGGCACCAGCTCGATACACTCGACATCTACGAGGTGAGAGTAAAACGCGGCTTTGAGTACCACAATGATGATCATTTTGATGGGCGGGGTCTGTGGATCACGAGCCCGGTGCCCCGTTCGGATGTCTCACTCGTCGATCCGAGGCAGTGGCACCACCTGTATCAATCGATGTATCCGGACGATTTCTTACAAAAAATATAGAGGTCATCCGTCACAAACCACCGCTTTCTGGCGGCAACACTGACGGTCGAAATAGCTGAATTTTAGGCACCTTGCAGGACTTCTGCTTTCTTCTTCGCAATCGGCAGATTTGGGTTCGATACGACTTCCTGCGGTGAAAGCCGGACCAGACTGGTTCCTGTCGATCTCGCCGCCCGGTAAGGTCCCGCTACGTCAGGTGACCGACACCGGTGGCCAACACACCGTCCTGTTCGAGTGCTCCGCGATCGCCGAATTCTTCAACGATATCGATGATGGCGGCCTGCTCACATCCTATCGTGTGGCAGGTGCGCGGCAGCGGGACCGGATGGAATTCACACCATCGCGTTTGAAGCATACGCTGCAGAATCTACCGACTTTGCCATATGACGTCGCGCTATGCAGACCGGATCGTCCTTCATTCGCATTTTTGCCTGCAAGTTACCGGCTCATGGCAAAGCCAACGCTCTGGCAAGACCGACGACCCCGGCAGCCACCCGTCCTCGTTCGGCAATCAGTCGCGCTTCAGCTTCCACTTGCGCAGTTTGCGAAGCGGACAGCTCCTCCTTGCTAATCGCACCTGCGCGAAACGCATCCGTATCGCGGGCCAAAGCCGCCGCTCGCGCTTTGACCTCGGCCTCGGTGCGAGCATAGGCCTGGCGTGCGGTCATCAGCGCTGCCTGCCCGCTTTCCACGTCAGCCGTGGCGCGCAGGACAGTCTCACGGTATGCCGCCAGCATCTCGCGATGCCGACCGCGCGCCGAAGCAACTTGCGCATCGATCCGCCCGAAGTCGAACAGGCGCCAGCGCAGGCCGACTGCACCCTGGATCGCGACAGAATCTCCGGTGAACAGTTCGCCGAAGCGATTGCTCTGCACTCCGATCAGCCCCCCGATCGAAATGCTTGGCCAGTATTCGGCGAGCGCGGCCCCGATCGCGGCGTTGCTGGCCACCAGACGGGCCTCAGCCATTGCAACGTCAGGCCTTGCCCTGAGCACTGATGCCGGCAATCCACCTACAGGATCCGCGGAAAGGACTGGCATTTGCCCTGCCAGATCAAGCGGGAGTGAGGGCGAACGGCCCACAAGGACCGCGATCTGCGCTCTTTCCGCCTCCACCCTCGCCTCGATTTCCGGAAGGGCGGCGGCCGCCTGCTCAGCCAGCGCCGAGGTTCGCTCGGCATCTGCCAGGGACGCAGCGCCAGCAGTCTGCCGCGCCTGCATGATCGCGGCGCGGTCTCGCGCTTCCCGGGCCAGGACAGCAAGCGCGCGGCCCTGCGCCTCAGCTGTCCGAAGCCGAAAGTAAGCCTGCGCCAGTTCAGCTGTGACCGCAAGCCGTGCAGCCTGCACGCCGGCTTCGGCCTCCACTAGGCTGGCGCGGGCTGCTTCCTGACGGCGGCGTATACCGCCGGCCAAGTCGAGATCCCACGAACCATTCAGCGTCGCGCTCCCGCTATCGACTGTTCGTGGCAGGTCCGGCACGTAACGGGACAACTGCCCGAGGCCCGAGTTAAGCGACTGCTGTGCCCGTGCGGCAGTGCCATTCGCTTCGACCACCGGCAAGCGCGCCGCACCTGCCGCAGCTGCCGCAACACGCGCTTGGTCGACGCGTGCCAGCGCCTGCTCGATCGTCAGGTTTCCGGCCTGTGCTTCGTTCTGAAGCCGGTCGAGTACCGGGTCGCGAAAGGCCTTCCACCAGGGCTCGGAAGATGCAGCGCCGCTGGCCACGGGCTGCCGCCACGCCGGCGCAATCTGCACCTCGGGCGGAGCGTAGTCCGGGCCGACCGTGCATGCCGCAAGAAAACTGCAAGCACAGGCAAGGCCAAGGAACCGTCGCAGCGTCATGCAGGAAGTCCTTCCGGAGTGGCGACGGTTTCTTCCGGTCTTCCACCCGCGCCCTTGCCGGCGAGAAGAAGATACATGACCGGCGTTGCAATGCGGGCAAGCAAGGTCGACGAAACGAGCCCGCCGATCATGGCAATGGCCATGGGCGAAAACAGGCCGCTGTTCTCGACGGCAAGGGGCAGCAGGCCGCCGATCGCCGTGACCGAAGTCAATAGTACCGGCAGGAAGCGAAGTTCGCCTGCTCGCTCCACGGCTTCGCGGACCGGCAGGCCGTCGCGTTCGAGCTGCTCGGTGAAATCGACCAGCAGGATCGAATTCTTGATCTCGATGCCTACCAGCGCAATCAGCCCGACTGCTGCGGTGAACGATAACGAATTGCCCGTAAGCCAGAGCGCGACGATGGCGCCGAGAAAGCCGAATGGTACGATCCCCGCGACCACGGCCACGGTACGGAAGCGCCCGAATTCGAGGACCAGCACGGCGAGAATGCCCAGCGATGATACGACGATGGCCGGGACGAGACCTGCAAAGCTGCGCGAGGACGTCTCAGCCTCACCGCCGAGCGAAATGCTGTAGCCCGGCGGCAGGTCGACTTCGGCCTGCACCCGCTCGAGGACTTGCGCGGTTGCCTTCGAGACCAGCACGCCAGGGTCCGTGTACGCAGTAAGCGTGACCATGCGCGCGCGGCGCAGGCGGTCGATCCGTGCCGCTTCCGAGCGCAATTCCGGCGTGGCAAGCGCCGACAGCGGCGCACTGCCGCCAGCCTTGGTCGGCACGAAGAGCTGTCCGAGCTGGCCTAGCTCGCTTCGTCCCGCATTGGGCATTCGCACCGTCACGGCGTAATCGTCGCCATCGGCATCGCGGTAGCTTGCCACGGAGCTGCCGGACAGTCCCGTGCGGACGGCATCGCGGATTGCACCCGGAGCAACGCCGAGTGCGGATGCTGCCGCTTCATCCACCGCAAGGTGCAGGTCTGTGCGGGGCTGGCGCAGCGGATTGCCGATGTCGCGAACACCGGGAACATCCGCCATGACCGCCTCTGCCTTGCGAGACAGGGCCGCCAGACGGGCAACGTCAGGCCCGGAAATACGCACGACGATCGGCGCCTCGATCTCGGGCCCGTTCACGAACGTGACGATGCTGATGCGCGCACCGGGATAGCTGTCGAAGCGGCGGCGCAGGTCAGCCAGCAGCGCTTCGGACTTGCCCGGCTCCCACGCCTTGAGCCCGACGGCGACTTCGCCGAACGCGGGGTCGGTCTCGCGCTGCGCCACGTTATAGTAGAGTTGCGGGTTGCCACGGCCGACATTGGCCGATGTCCAGCGCACTTCGGAGCGCGCGGAGACGACGTGCTCCACCCAGCTCACGGCCTGATCGGTGCGACGCTGTGCAGTACCTTGCGGCATCTCCACCCGGACCAGAAACTGCGGCGTCTCGGCCGGTGGAAACAGGCTCGACCCAATGACCTTCGCCAATGGCAGCGACAAGACACACAGCAGCAGCAGACCGATCATCCAGCGCCGTGGGCGATCGAGCGCTCGGTGCAGGACCGGAGCATAGAAGCGATGAATGCCGCGCTGGACGGCCTGCAGCAGTTTGTTGCCCTCGGGATGTTCATCGCGCGAGAGGAGCAAACGCGCGGCAAGCGGCGTCATGGCAAAGGCCACGATCAGCGAGCCAAGAACCGTGGCTATGACTGCGACCGGCAACGAGCGGATGAATTCACCCGAAGCCTCGGGAAGAGCAAGGAGCGGCACGAATGCGAACACGAGGCACGCGGTGCAGCCAAGCACTGCCAGCGCGATCTGCCCGGTGCCCTTGATGACTGCCGTGGTGCGGTCCGCCCCTTCGCGCAGCCAGCGGGCGATGTTCTCGACCACCACGATCGCATCGTCGACGAGGATGCCCAGCGCGAGAACAAAGCCGGCAATCGCCAACTGGTTCAGGGTGAAGCCCAAGCCTGCAAGGATGCCAACGCCGATCAGCAGCGAAAGCGGAATAGCGATCATGACCACCCCTGCCGCACGGAGGCCCAGCGGCAGTAAGGTGAGGCTGACCAGGACCAGAGCGATCAGGAAGTCGCGCGTCAGACCTCCTATCCGGTGCTTCACGTTCTCGGACTGGTCGAATCCGCGCACCAACTTTACACCGCCCGGGAGCGTCCGCTCGAAGGCATCGAGTTCGGCATTGATGGAAGCGGACAGGCGCGTCACGTCCTGATCCTTTGCCTGTGTCGCCGTTACCAGCAGGGCCCGCTGGCCGTTGAATCGCGTGATATGATCATGATCGTCCTGCGCCCACGCCACTTGTGCCACGTTACCGACACGCAATGCCCGGCCATCTCCAGGTAAGACTGGCACTGCGGCAATATCTTCGGGCGAGCGGAAGGCACCCCCGTATTTCACGGTGAACCGGCGCGCAGCAGCATTGACCGCGCCCAAAGGGCTCTCCTCGCCGGCCGCACGCAGGGCCTGAGTGACCGCCGTGGGTGACAAGCGCAGCGAGGCTAGCCGTGCCATATCCAGCGACACGCGCATCTCGGTCCGGCCTGCGCCCCAGTAGCGCGCCTCGTTGATCCCCGGAATGGTCCCCAGTCTTTCCCGCAGGCGGTCGGCGACTTTCTCGAGCCGCCGCATCGGAAGATATTCGCTGACCAGGGCCACTTCGACGATCGAAACGTTGATCGGCCGCCCGCGCACGATGTCGAGCCGTTGCAACCCCTGCGGCAAGCTGGCGCGCAGGGCGGAGACCTCGCGTGTCACCTTGTCGTAACTGCTTTCAGGGTTTGTGCCCCAGTTGAACTCGATCCTTGTGACGGAAAGCCCATCGGTGCTGCGCGAGCGCACTTCGCGAATGCCGTCGAGCCGGTAGACCGCATCCTCGACCGGCCGCGTGACCAGTTCCTCCACCTCGCTCGGAGATGCGCCCGGAAGCACCGCGTTGATGATGAAGATTGGCGGATCGAGTTGCGGATCCTCGGTCCGCGGTATGGTCAACAGCGCCGCGAGACCGAGTGCAGCAAGCAGCACTATAGCCACCAGTGTGAACTGCCAGCGCGCAAGAGCAAAGGCCGCAGGATTGAAGCTCATCTGGCGTCCACCCGCACCTTCTGACCATCACGAACGAAGCCTGCACCGGCCGTGATCACGCGTGCCGACGCGGGGAGGCCTTCAACCTCGAGCATGTCGCCAATGAAGCCGTGCAAGGTGATGGCATGCAGACGGGCAATGCCGCGGGCCGGGTCCACCACCAGCACATGCCCGTTGCGGCCGTTCGCGTCCAACAAGGCTTCTGCCGGGATATAGAGGCGCCCGGACGCCTGCGCGCTGCTGGACGTCAGGGAAACGCTGCCGGTCAATCCGCTTGCTACACCGGGACTGGCGGGCAGGCCGATATCGACATCGAGCGTACCGGTGACAGGGTCCACCGCGCTACCCTTGCGCAAGACCTTGCCGGAAATCTCACCCATACCTGCAAGCGTGAGCAGGACCGGCCTGCCCGGGGCAATGCCGGCAGCGCGTGCAGGAGTGACCGCGGCGCGGGCAATGAGCGGGCTGTTGACATCCGCCATACGCAGCACCGGTTCGCCCGGAGCGACCGTTTCGCCAGCCTCATGCATCCGGGCGAGTATCAATCCCCGGAACGGTGCCCGCGCCACAGTGGAAGCCCTGTCATAGCGCGCGGCGCGTAGCGCTGCCTGCGCCGCCGCCAGCGCGGACTGTAAATCCTGCTGCTGCGCTTCCGATATTGCGCCCGCTGGGAGAAGCGTTGCGTTCCGGCGCACAGCCCTCTCGAGTTGCGCGACGTCTGCTGCTGCCCGTTGTTCGCTGGATACCTGCAGTGTCGGGTCAATCTCTGCGAGAACGGCTCCTGCCGCGACTCGATCCCCGGGGTGCACCGGAAGCGCGGTCAGCGTGCCGCCGACCCTTAGCGATATCATCGCCTCTCGGTCGTAAATTACGCGGACCGGATACCGTTCGGCGCCTCGACTGTCTTGGGCACCCGGCAAACTGCGAGGCAGTACCGCCTCGACCATTGCGATCTGATCGGCATTATTGGCGGTGGTCGGCGAACAAGACGCAACCAGACCTGCGCTGGCAATCGCTAGAGCGCCGAAACAAGGCGTTGGTACGCGCAGCATTAGGTTCGACTCCGAAACCTATCATTGATAGCCGATCAGTGATCGGTTGACGCACGGAGGTCAAGTGGCAAAAGGAGCGTATGGCGCCACCAGCGAAATCAACGCGGTCTGCAGACCGGCGTGAGCAGATCCTTGATGAGGCGCAACGCCTGTTTCTCGAGCATGGCCTCGACAGCACCACCACCCGACAAATCGCCTTGGCTGTAGGTATCAGTCAGCCGTCATTGTACGCGCATTTTGCCAGTCGGGACGCGATTGCTGTCGAGCTCTGCATTCGGGCTTTCGGCTTTCTTGAACGCCGGCTTCGCTCTGTTGATCAGTCGTTGCCCTCTGCTCAGCGTCTACGCGAACTATGCCGAGCTTATATCCAGTTTGGTCTAGAAGAGCCCGCAGCGTATCGCGTAGCGTTCATGGCCGAGATCGCTGTCGACGAGGAAAGCGGGATGCACCGCGGGCTTGAGGCTGGGCTCGCGACTTTTTCCATCTTGCGAGAAGCAATGACGGCTCATTTGGGCAACGCGAATGAAGCAGAAGTAGCTGCCCAAAGTGTGTGGGCTGGCATTCACGGGCTTGTCGCAATCTTCCTGACCCGGCCGGAATTTCCCTTCATCGAGCCCGGGAAGCTGATTGAAACGCACCTCGATCGTCTCTTGGCTACCCACTCGTCTTCGGCAGCGTAAACCAAGTTCGCCATACATGCCTGTACGGCCCGCCCCGACTTACCAGTGTGTGAGAAATTGCAATTCAGCTTCAATTGCAACCCACGCCGGATGTCACATAGGATGATCAATTACCGCTTCCAGCTGGTAGCCGAATCCATACAATGTTCGTATGGTCACTCCGACTGTCTCGCCCAAATCCAGTTTACGGCGCAGTCTAGCAATATGGGTGTCAAGAGTGCGGGAGTGGACATCAACTCCAGTGCCCCAAACTCGTTCAAGAAGATAGCTTCGAGACAAAGGCCGGTTTGGGTTAGGCTCAGGATCTGTAATTGCAGAGCTGGGCGGTGTGATCCCTTGAGGGTTTCATGGATCTGTCCGCACTGACCGAGCCGGAGCCTGGTCGTGCTGTATCGGGTCTCACA
>NZ_JABAIC010000025.1:0-12615 GCF_012641315.1 Novosphingobium sp. ERW19 | reverse complement strand
GTGATTTTCATGGGGGTTTCACTCGCTAAGGACAGGCGGATTGTGGTATTACCGATTGACGGACCAGTTTCGGTCTGTCAAGTTCCCTGAATTGGTATTACCAGAAAGTTCCCAAAATAAGGCCCCTGCGATGACTGGCACGCTCTACCGCGCCCGGAGCGTTGCTTTCCTGACGCGGGCTTCGGCGGGATGGCAGTCCGGAGGCTTTGAATGACAGTGTCTTACCCCGCGTTTGACCCGAACCAGATCTTTGATCTGCTGGTCATCGGCGGCGGCATCAACGGCGTGGGCATTGCCCGCGATGCCACGGGCCGCGGCCTGCGCGTGCTGCTGGTGGAGCGCGACGATCTGGCCTCGCACACCTCGTCGGCCAGTACCAAGCTGATCCACGGCGGCTTGCGCTATCTCGAATACTACGAGTTCCGCCTTGTGCGCGAATCGCTGCAGGAGCGCGAGCGGCTGATCAGGATCGCACCGCAGATCAGCTGGCCGCTGCGCTTCGTTCTGCCGCAGCCCGAAGGCGGGCGTCCGGGCTGGATGATCCGGATCGGCCTGTTTCTCTACGATCATATCGCCGGGCGGCACAGCCTGCCCAAATCACACGGGGTGAACCTGCGCGATCCGAACTGGGGCAAGGGACTGAAGCCGGGGCTGTCCAAGGGCTTTGTCTATTCCGATGCCTGGGTCGACGATGCCCGGCTTGTGGTGCTCAATGCGATTGACGCTGCGCAGCGCGGCGCGACGATCCTGACCGGAACGGCAGTGTCCGGGGCCGAGCAGCAGGGCGATGCATGGGCGGTGACGCTGGAGCCGAACGCCGATGCTCCCGCGCCGGCCATCGCTGCGCCGTGCACGGTGCGGGCACGCACCATCGTCAATGCCGCCGGGCCATGGGTGGCGAGCATGCTGGGGTCGCTTTCCGGGGCGCAGCGCGATGGCGCGATCAAGCTGGTCAAGGGCAGCCATATCGTCGTGCCCCGGATCTATCCCGGCGATCACGCCTTCATCCTGCAGCAGGACGACGGACGGATCGTCTTCACGATTCCCTACGAAGGCGAGTTCACGCTGGTGGGCACGACCGACGTTGCCGTGGGCGAGGAGGAGCGGGCGCGGCCGAAGATCAGTGCGGAAGAGATCGCCTATCTCTGCGCGGCGTCGAACCGGTATTTCGAACGGCAGATCGCGCCTGCCGATGTGGTGTGGACCTATTCGGGCGTGCGCCCGCTGTTCGACGACGGGCAGGAGGACGCCAAGGCGGTGACGCGCGATTACGTGCTGAAGCTGGGACGTGCGGAGGGCCCGCAGGTGCTGAGCGTGTTCGGCGGCAAGCTGACGACCTACCGCCGTCTTGCCGAACATGCGCTGGATGACCTCAAGCCATGGCTTCAGGGATCGGGAGACGCGTGGACCGATACCGTGCCCCTTCCGGGCGGCGATCTGGGGACGGGTGGCTTTGCCGCATTCCTGCAGCAGGCGCGCGAACGCTGGCCGTTTGTGCCGGCGCAGACCATGGAGCGCATGGCCCATGCCTATGGCACGCGGATCGCGATGATCCTTGGGGAAGCGCAAGGATGGCAGGACCTCGGCAGCGATTTCGGCGGGGGTCTGACCGAGGCCGAAGTGCGGTATCTGCAGGCATACGAATGGGCGCGCAGCGCCGAGGACGTGCTATGGCGGCGCAGCAAGCTGGGTCTCACGGCGGTGCCTGATATGGCGGAGAAGCTGGCGTTCTGGTTCAAGGCCAACGCTTGACAGATTTCTGCCTGAAAAAATTTGGGAGTGATGGGAATGGGTGACCTCGTACTGGCGATCGACCAGGGCACGACTTCGACGCGCGCGCTGATTTTCGATGGCGGGCGGCAGGTGGTGGCGAGTGCCCAGCGCGAGTTTGCGCAGCACTATCCGGCCGATGGCTGGGTTGAGCATGATCCGGAGGAGATCTGGGCTGACACTCTGCAAACCTCGCGCGAGGCGCTGGCCAAGGCTGGCGTAGGGCCGGAAAGCGTCGCCGCGATCGGCATCACCAACCAGCGCGAGACCGTGGTGCTGTGGGACCGCGCCACGGGGGAAGCGCTCCATAACGCCATCGTCTGGCAGGATCGGCGTACAGCGGACGTCTGCGCTGGGCTTCAGGCGCAGGGGTATCAGCCTTTCGTGCACGAGAAGACCGGTCTGCTGCTGGACCCCTACTTTTCGGCGACCAAGATCGCGTGGCTGCTCGACAACATCCCCGGCGCCCGGGAACGGGCCGAGCGGGGTGAACTGGCGGCAGGGACCATCGACACGTTCCTGCTGTGGCGACTGACGGAAGGGCGTAGCCACAAGACCGACGTGACCAACGCCAGCCGCACCTTGCTGTTCGATATCGTCTCGCAGCGCTGGTGCCCGGAATTGCTCAGGCTGTTCCGCGTGCCTGCCGCGCTGTTGCCGGAAGTGTGCGCCAGCGCGGACGACTTTGGCACGACCACCCTGCTCGGCGGCAATATCCCCATTTGCGGCGTGGCGGGCGACCAGCAGGCGGCGCTGGTCGGGCAGTCATGCCTTGCGCAGGGGCAGGCCAAGATCACCTATGGCACGGGCGGCTTCATGCTGCTCAACACCGGCACCACCGTGGCGCGTTCGCGCAGCCGCCTGCTCAGCACGATTGCCTATCGCATCGATGGCAAGACCCACTACGCGGTCGAAGGTTCGCTGTTCGTAGCTGGCGCTGCCATCAAGTGGCTGCGCGATGGGCTGGGGATCATCGTGGCGGCAAAGCAGACCCAGGATATGGCAGCGCGGCTGCCCGACAATGGCGGCGTCTACATGGTGCCGGCCTTTGTCGGGCTCGGCGCGCCGCATTGGTGCACCGAGGCGCGGGGCATGCTGGCAGGGCTGACGTTCGATTCCAGCGCCGCGCACATTGCTCGCGCGGCACTGGAATCCGTGGCCTACCAGACCGCAGATCTGGTTGCCGCGATGGCGGATGACGGGGTCGAAGAAGGGGCGGGGGCGCTTTCCTCGCTTCGCGTTGATGGCGGGATGGCGGCCAATGACTGGTTCTGCCAGTTCTTGGCCGACATGCTGGACATCACCGTGGAGCGGCCGGCGAACCTGGAGACGACGGCACTGGGTGCGGCCATGCTTGCGGGGCATCATTGCGGTGGCTGGCCCGACGCGCTTGACGGATCAGCCGCTGTCGAAGGCCTGACGCGATTTGAGCCGACGATGGCACGTGACCAACGCGCCCGGCTGACGAGCGAATGGCGTGCTGCAATCCGGCGTGCAACACTTGCATGACCGCCAGGTGGATAGGATTCTGGTCAGACCAATAGGAAAGATTGCAACCAGTTTGAAGCCAGAATCGCCAGCGGTTGCTTGCATTCCAGCAACAAAAGCTCCGGATTTGTAACTCTGGAGAGGCATCTTACCAATGTCCTGTCATATCTGTAAAACCAGTCTTGCATCTGGCTAGGCCATTTGGTAAGAGACCCTGTCGTATGCGGATAACAGTCCGCGCAGGAGGAGGGGTTTTCATGAAGTGCTTCCGTAATTCGCTTGGTGTCAGTGCAATCGCGTTGGCGATCGCCTTCGGGGCGCAATCGGCATCTGCGCAGACGGCCGCTGAAGATGCGGCTCCTGCCGATACCGGCGAAATCATCGTCACTGCGCAAAAGCGTGCGGAAAACGTGCAGAACGTGCCGCTGGCCGTGTCGGTTGTCGGGCCGACGCAGCTGGCTGCTGCCGGCGTTCGCGACTTCGGCGACCTTGGCAAGATCTCGCCCTCGCTGACCATTCGTCCGGCCGAGCATCCCGTCAACGCCAACGTCTCGCTGCGCGGCGTCGGCACCTTCGCCTTCGGCATCGGCGTGGAGCCGAGCGTTGCCGTGCTGGTCGACGAAGTGCCGCTGGCGTTCCAGGCGCGCGCCTTCAGCGACCTGCCCGATATCGAGCGCATCGAAGTCCTTCGTGGTCCGCAATCGACCCTCTATGGCAAGGCGGCTTCTGCTGGCCTTATCAACCTGATCACCCGCAACCCCACCGACGAGTTCAAGATCCGCGCTAATGCCACGGCGACGACCGACAGCGAATATGGCGCCAACTTCAGCGTTTCGGGTCCGATCAGCGATACGCTCGGTTTCGTGGTGTCGGGTGCCTATTCCAAGTGGGATGGCAACACGCGCAACCTGTTCAACGGCAAGAAGGTCAATGGCCGTGAATCCGGCAGCGTCCGCACCAAGCTGCGGTGGGAGCCGTCGGCCGATGCGAGCGTGACGCTTTCGCTCAACTACATGACCGGCAACACCACCGTTGGCCGTCCGTACATCCGCATGACCCCGGGCCTGCGCTTCCGCGGCACCGGCCAGGCGGCAACCGTCGTGATGCCGGGTGTAACGCCGGGGCCGGAAAACACCAACGTCAGCAACAACTACAACGCGCGCACCGATTATGAAGGTGGCGGCGGCAACCTGCGTGGCGAGTTCACGCTGGGCGATCACACGCTGGTTTCGATCACCTCGTACGACAGCTTCGAGCTGAACGACTACTTCGACTCCGACGAGACTTCGTCGAGCCTCGCGTCGGAAAACAACATCCAGACCGGCACGTTCCGTTCGAACCTGTTCACGCAGGAGCTTCGCCTGCTTTCGGACGGTTCCAAGCCGTTCCGTTACACGCTCGGCGCCTACTACGCCAATGTCGACTTCGAGCGTCCGTTCTATCGTGGCCCGGCATTTTCGCTGGCAAACTGGTTTGCCACTTCGAAGTCCAGCCAGATCGCGGCGTTCGTGCAGGCTGACTGGCAGTTCATGCCGAACGCAACGTTCACCGGCGGCGCGCGCATCCAGAACGAGCGCATCGGCTATACCTTCAAGGATATCCAGAACGGCAACGCCCAGTTTGCGGGCAATGCACAGGACACAGCTGCGACGTATCGCGCCAGCCTGCGCTACGAGTTCACGCCGACGATCAGCGCCTTCGTGACCTATTCGACCGGTTACAAGGGGCAGACCTACGACCTGACCACTGGCTTCAACGCCAACCGTGCCAACGCCGGTCCGATCAAGCCGGAAACTTCGCGCGACATCGAATTTGGCCTGCGCACCCAGCTCTTCGATCGCAAGGTTACCTTCAACATCACCTACTTCGACACGACCTACAAGAACCTGCAGGCGCAGGCTGTGGAAGTGTTGCCCGACCTGACCACCAACTTCCGCCTGACCAACGTCGGCAAGCTGGGCACGAAGGGCGTGGAAATCGATGCAGGCTTCCGTCCGAGCGACCTGTTCAACCTCAACACGTCGATCGCGGTTCTCGACGCCAAGTATCTCAGCTTCCCGTCGTCGCCGTGCTTCCCGAACCAGTCGGCAGCGCAAGGTTGCGACCGTACGAAGACTCCGGCCTTCCAGAACCTGACCGGCGAGCGCGCCGTCCAGGCGCCGAAGCTGAAGTTCAACGTGACCGGCGAAGTGACGCCTTCGCTGACCGAGAACATCCGCGGGTTGATCCAGGCGAACGTGCAGTACACGGGCAGCGTGTTCTACGTGGCCCGCGATCCGCAGACCTTCCAGAAGGAATACACGATCGTGAACCTTTCGGTCGGCGCGCGTGACGAGAGCCGGAAGTGGGAAGTGGCGGCGTTCGTCAACAACCTGTTCGACGTGCAGTACTATCCGACGCTGATCAACAATTCCGGCGTCTGGGGCGGCGGCAGCAACATCGCCACGGCAGCAATTCTCCCTCGTGATTTCCGCCGCTACGGCGGGGTTCGGGCCAGCCTGAACTTCTGATCACGGATGGCCGGGCGGGATGACCGCCCGGCCATTTTCTTCAATGACAACTGCCGGTTGCGCACTGCAAGAGCAGGTGAGGCTGCAGGAAAGATCATAAATCGCAGCAGGAGAGAGCATGCGCGTGACAAGGTTTGATCGAGCATTTCTTGCCCCGCTGCTGGCGGGTGCCTTCGCTTTTGCGACCCAGGCGATCGCGGCTGACTCGGTGTTCACCACCCTGCCGCTTGCCACCGTCGATACCGCACCGTTGCTCGTTTCGGCAGACATGCGCGAAGGCGTGGACCTTTCGGGCGAATGGAACTGGTCGATCGATCCTTACCGTTCGGGCATTGCCGGATTCCACGGCGAAGCGCCCAACCGGACCGAGCAGCGCTGGCTCGACATCGATGTGCGCAAGGCGCTGGCGCAGGACAACCGCGAGCTGTTCGAGTTCGATCTCGATCATGATCGCAAGGTCAGGCTGCCGGGATCGTGGCTGGCCGCTTCGCCTGAGATGCGTCATTATCAGGGGCTGGTCTGGTATCGCCGCCATTTCGATAGCCCCCAGGCACGCAAGGGCCGTTATTTCCTGCGCTTTGGCGCTTCGAACTATGCCACGGTCGTCTTTGTCAACGGCCAGCCGGTCGGCCGACACGAGGGCGGGTTTACGCCGTTTGCCTTCGACGTGACGAAGCTGCTGCGCTATGGCGACAACCAGATCACCATCGGCGTCGATTCCGCCGCCACCGCAGCAACAGTGCCGCCGCCGGTCACCGACTGGGAGAACTATGGCGGCGTGACGCGCGATGTGAAGCTGGTCCACACCAGCGACACGTACGTCGACAGCGCTTGGGTGCGGCTGACGCCAGAGGGCAAGATTGCGGTCGATGCCCATCTTGATGGTCCGGCTGCGGCGAACCAGCCGGTGCAACTCAAGGTTGCCGGGCTGCCGTTTGACCTCAAGGGCCGCACGGACGCGCAGGGCAACTGGCGCGCAACCGCCACGGCCCCACGGGCACTGATGCGCTGGACGCCGGAAAGCCCGAAGCTTTACGATGTGACGCTGGCAGCCGGCGAGGACACATGGCGTGACCGGATCGGCTTCCGCACGATCGAGCGCAAGGGCGCGGACATCCTGCTGAATGGCAAGCCGGTGTTCCTGCGCGGCATCTCGATGCACGAGGAGGAGATTTCGGCCAACCCGGCGCGCGTCATCACGCCCGAAAATGCCCGCGCCCTGCTGGGCGAGATCAGGAACGGACTTCACGGCAATTTCGTGCGCCTTTCGCACTATCCCCATTCCGAAGTGATGACCCGCATGGCCGACGAAATGGGCCTGCTGGTGTGGAGCGAGGTGCCGGTTTACTGGATGGTGGCGTGGTCAAACCCCGCCACGCTGGCGACGGCGCGCAACATGCTGGCCGAGAACATCCTGCGCGACCGCAATCGCGCCTCGGTGGTGATCTGGAGCGTGGCCAACGAAACTCCCGTCAGCGATGCACGCAATAGCTTCCTGCGCACGCTGATCGGTGATGTGCGGCGGCTCGATCCCAGCCGCCTGGTCAGCGCGGCGTTGCTGGTCGAGCGGGACAAGGGCGCGGCGGTGCCGACGATGACGATGGCCGATCCTCTGGCGAACGATCTCGATATCGTTTCGATCAACACCTACAATGGCTGGTACACGACTGACCGGCTGGCTGACCTGCCGAAGAGCGTGTGGAACCTGCCAGCAAACAAGCCGCTGATCTTTTCCGAATTCGGTGCCGACGCCAAGGCCGGCTTCCACAGTCCGGACGGCATGCAGAAGTTCTCGGAGGAATTTCAGGCCGAGTTCTATCGCAAGACCCTGGAAATGGCCGATCGCGTGCCGACCCTGCGCGGGATTTCGCCTTGGATCCTCAAGGACTTCCGCTCGCCCCGTCGGCAGAATCCGGATTTCCAGATGGGCTTCAACCGCAAGGGCCTGATTTCCGAGACCGGCGAGCGCAAGCAGGCGTTCAGTGTGCTGGCGGAATACTTTGCCCGCAAAGCCGGAGAGCTGAAGAAGTGAAGCGCATTCTTGTTGTCGTATTGAGCCTTGCGGCAACGCCAACGCTTGCCGCGCCGGGTGACTGGGTCAATGGCGTGCTGCCCGTCGCCACGCCGCCGGCGCTGGCCAGCGTGGACCTGCCAGTAACCTTGCGGCGCGCCAACCCGGCGCAAGAAGCATGGGCGCAGCAGACGCCCGACCAGCGTCTGGTCTACAACGTCAGCAAGCCGCAGCTGATCGTGTGGCCAAGCAGCCTGCCTGCCGATGCCGATGCACCGGCGGTGCTGCTGGTGCCGGGTGGGGGCTTCCAGTTCCTTGCCATGGACAACGAAGGCTTTAACGTTGCCCGCCGGCTCGACAAGCTGGGCGTGCGCGTGTTCATCGTGAAGTACCGGACGCAGCCGGTGCCAGACAGCATCGAAGGCTTCAGGCAAGCACTCGGCAACCTGTTCCAGAAAGGCGCGCCGGTTGACCTGACCAATCGTGACTATGCCGTGGCCGACACGCAGGCGGCGATCCGCTTGGTGCGCAAGGAGGCGGCGCGCTGGCACGTGAACCCCGCCAAGGTGGGAATCATCGGCTTTTCGGCAGGGGCCATGACCACGCTGGCCACGACGCAGGCCAATGCAGCAGACGCGCGTCCGGACTTCGTGGGCATGATCTATGGACCGACCGAGAAGACCGATGTGCCGGCCAATGCGCCGCCGCTGTTCGCAGCGATTGCCGCAGACGACCGTTTTTTCATCAAACAGGATTTCGGGTTGATTCACGCCTGGCGGCAGGCCGGCGCGAAGGTGGAGTTTCACCTTTACAGCGCGGGTGGACACGGCTTTGCCTCGCAACCCAACGGCACGACGAGCGATGCCTGGTTCGATCAATACGCGCTCTGGCTGAAGGCCAACGGTATCGTCAGCCGCTGAATCCAGCTTCAGGAATCCACCACTGCCAATGGCAGTTCAACTTTCCGGCCCGAGTGCAGTGCATTCGGGCCGGTTTTTTGTCGGGGTCAGACCTGCCAGTCGACGACCTTGCGCGTGAGGCCCAGCACCTGCGCTGAACGCACGGGCAGCGCGGTGCCGTTCACGGTAATGGTGCGCTGTTCGCGCTCTGGCACGGCGAAAGACAGGACCGGAGATGGCGCCGCGTCGGGGCCACGCCACGAGGCCTGAATGTCGATGGTGCTGGCTGAGGTGTGGATGACCGCCTGCCACATCGGCGGCTGTGCGGGATCGGGCCAGGCCTCGCCCGCTTCGTCATAGCCCGACCACTCCAGAAGGCTGTCGCCCGGTGCCGGCATGAGCAGCACGGCAGGCTGCGGCGCTGGCGGGGCAAAGCCGCCCGGCGCAATGTCGACAAGGTGGGCGGAACCTTCGCGTGCCAGCAACGGCGGCAGGCCCTCGGCGGGGGCGGGCAGATCGTGAACCTTGCCGCCCTCCAGAAGCCGGTCGTCGCGCAGGTCGATCCAGCGGGCCGGGCCGGGGAGGTAGGCCTGCACCGTATCCACCCCCTTGTCGAGCGCGGGGGCGACCAGCAGGTTCGGCCCGAGCAGGTAGGTATCGGCGTCGATCCAGGCCTGCGGATCTTGCGGAAAGTCGAGCCAGAGCGGCCGCGTCACCACGTCATAATGGGCGTGATGGCGCCACAGCAGATCGTGCAGCAACGGCACCAGCGCGCGGCGCAGGTTCATCATGCCGACGATTGCCGGGGTGGTTTCGGGATACATCCACGGCTCGTTCACCGTGCCATCGCTGTTCCAGCTGTGGATCGAGAAGCGCGGCATGAGGATTCCCGCCTGCACCCAGCGCAGCAGCAGTTCCGGTTCGGGCGAGGGGCCGACAAAGCCGCCGATGTCGTGCCCGGTATTGGAGACGCCGGACAAGGCAAGGCCAAGTCCCATCTTCTGGTTGTAGCGCAGGGTCTTCCACGCGGTGAAGTTGTCGCCTGACCAGGTCTGCGCATAGCGCTGCATCCCGGCCATGCCGCTGCGGGTGACGAGATAGGGGCGCTCTTCAGGGCGATAGGCGATCTGCGCCACGCGGGAGGCGCGCATCATCAGCAGCGTTTGTGCAGGGCGTTCGGCAGCGGCAGGGCGCGGCGATCCGAACCCGGCGAAGCGGGCGCTCTTGTCCCAGATTTCGTACTCGTTGTTGTCGTTCCACGTGGCGCGCATGCCGTAGGAAAGCAGCTGCGCAGTCACCTGCTCGCGCCACCACGCGGCGGCGTCCGGGTTGGTGAAATCGAGGTAGCTGCCCAGTTCATCCCAGAACAGGCACTCTACCGGCTGGCCATCCTCGTCGCTGACGAACCAGCCGTTGGCCGCCAGTTCGGCATAGCGCGGGTGCGACAGCAGCAGGGCAGGCTTGATGTTGGGAACCAGCTCGACGCCCGCATCGGCATAGCTTTTGACGAAGCCTTCGATGTCGGGGAACTTGTCGCGGTTCCAGTTGAAGACGTAACGCTTGTCGCCGATCGAGGTGTAGCCCGATGACAGGTGGAACGAAGTGCAGGGCACGCCGTGCCGTTCGAGGCCTGCCAGAAACTCGCCCATCTGCTCCTGCGCGTTGGGCGCATCGGTATAGAGCATGGTCGAGCCCGAATAGCCTACTGACCAGCGCGGCATGAAAGCGGGGCGGCCGGTCAGCCAGGTGAACCGTCTGGCCACCGCGTCTGCATCGGGTCCGGCAATCATGTAGTAATCAAGATCGCCGCTTTCCGCGCGCATGTAGCGGTAGTGCGGGTGGTAGTTCGAATGTTCGTGGCCGAAATCGAACACCGGATCGGCCAGCGTATCGTAGAACACGCCATGGGCCGCGCCTTCGCCGTCGACCACCAGCACCCACGGGATGGACTTGTAGAGCGGATCGTCGCTCTGCGCGTCATAGCCCATGCAATCGAGATTGGTCAGGCGCAGGCGGCGTCCGGCGCGGTCCATGTCGCCGCTGCGCTCGCCCAGGCCGTAGTAGCGCTCGCCCGGGCGGCGCTTGACGTAGTGATAGGTTGCATCGTCCCACCAGCCGAAATTGTAGGCCTGGGGCGGGCGGTCTTCGCAGATCAGCTGCCAGCCATTTGCCGTCGCCTGATGCCAGGTGCAGAGCAGACCCTCTGGCTTGATCGTGAGCTTCAGCCGCGCGGTGGCGATGACGATCTCGTCGGCCGAATTTTCAAGCGTGAAAGTCGGGGTGGAAAATCCGCTGGTGTCCATGCGGTCCCGGCCCGGCTCGGCGATGTCTTCGGCTCCCGGCGCGATGGTCCAAGAAGGCGGAGAAGTGACCTCGCCATTGGCAAGCAACAGCACCCGGATCACGTCGTCTTCGAGCATAAAGACATGGGCAACCGCGCCGGTGTCGGAGCCGAGGGTTACGCGCGGTCCATCGACTTGCGCCACAGTGAAGCGAGGCGGCGCGGACAGCCGGGCGCGGCGCGGCGGGGAGACGTCGTTCATGGGCTCAGGCTTTCGCGAAGGTGAGGCGGCGGCGCAGGGCGAGGAGCCAGATCGCGCCGATCAGGTCAAACAGGCCAAGGCAGGCGAACAGCGGCGCGAAGCCGATCGTGTCGGCAAACTGGCCGATGGCGAGGGAGAACAGAAAGCCGCCGGTCCAGCCCGCCATGCCGACCAGGCCGTTGGCCTTGGCGATGTCGCTCTTCGGGAAGACGTCGGCGGACAGCGTGTTGATCAGCACCGAGATCACCTGATGGGCAAAGCCGCCAATGGCGAGCAGCCCGATGGCTGCATAGGGGCTGGCGACGAGTCCGACGCAGCCCGGTGCAATCATCAACACGGCGCCGATCCAGATGCCCGCGATGCGCGATCCTTCGAGCGTCATGCCCTTCCAGCGCTGCAGCCACGGTGCGAGATAGCCGCCGAGAATGCCGCCTGCGTCTGCCGCAAGGAATGGAACCCAGGCGAACATGGCGATCTGCGTGAGGTCCCAGCCGCGCTCCTTGGCAAAGTAGAGCGGCACCCAGAAGCTGAAGGTCTGCCATGCCGGCTCGGCGAGGAAGCGGGGTACAGCGATGGCCCAATAGCGCGATGAGCCGACGATCGAGCGGATCGTCGTGGCGGAGACCGGGACCGGGCGCTGGCCTTCCTGGATTGCTGCCAGTTCTTCGGCGCTGACATAAGCAGCGTCTTGCGGTGAGCGGTACCAGCGATACCACGCCGCGGCGAAGATCAGGCCAATGCCACCGGTAACGACGAAGGCAGCCTGCCAGCCGTAATGCTTGGCCAGCAGCGCGGCCATGACCGGCGCGATCACGGCGCCCAGCGCTGTTCCGGCGTTGAACCACCCCGTGGCAACCGAGCGTTCGCGATCGGGAAACCATTCGCCGATGGTCTTCATGCCGGCGGGGATGACGGCGGCCTCGGCCATGCCAAGCAGGCCCCGAAACGCTGCGAGCGACAACCACCCGCGCGCAAAGCCATGTGCCATGTTGGCCACACTCCACGCAACGGCGAACAGGGCGAAGCCTGCTGTCAGGCCGATCCGGTCGATCAGCATGCCGCCGATCGGCTGCATCACCGTGTAGGCCAGCTGGAACGCGCCGACGATGTAGGAATACTGCTCGGTGGTGATCTGCAGGTCGAGCTTGAGCTGCGGCGCCAGCGCGCCCAGCGAATTGCGCGCGATATAGTTGAGGATGGTGCCGACCATCACCAGCACCAGGATGCGCAGCCGCGCCGATTTCCAGTTCATGCCTTGCAATCCTCTCCCCGCGGCTGGTTCTACCAGTTCCACATGGTGCCATCCTCGAGCCGTGCGACGGGGAGGTAGGCGGGTTTGTAGGGGTATTTGGCGGCGAGTTTCTCGTCGATGTCGACGCCGTGTCCGGGGGTGT
>NZ_JABAIC010000024.1:0-15563 GCF_012641315.1 Novosphingobium sp. ERW19 | reverse complement strand
TCGAGTGATGCCGCCGCGCGCAAGCTGATGATCGAGGATGGTTTGCGGGAGCACGAGCCTCCGCCGATCACTGGTCCGGATCTTGGCGACATGGAGATGTGAGCATGTCGCCAACTGCCTTAGCGTTGGGGACCGATCGATGCTGTCGGTAGCCAATGTCCGCACCGCTGGCGGCGCGGCCAACTACTTCGCTGCCGACAATTACTACACGCGGGCTGATGCCGATCGCTCGGGTGAATGGCTGGGCAAGGGCGCTGCCGCGCTCGGGCTCGAGGGGACCGTCGACGCACGGCAGTTCGAGGCGGTTCTTAAGGGACTGCTCCCCGATGGCAGCCGCGTCGGCAGTGACAACCGGGCGCACCGGGCGGGGACCGATCTCACCTTTTCGATGCCGAAAAGCTGGTCGGTCCTCGCTCTGGTGGGCGGCGACAAACGGATCCTCGATGCCTACGCGTCGGCCGTCCGGGAAACCCTGCGCTGGGCCGAGAAGAACCTTGCCGAGACCCGGATGGAGGTTCGGGGCAGAGAGCGTGCGGTCCAGACCGGCAACCTTGCGATCGCGCTCTTCCAGCACGACACCAACCGCAACCAGGAGCCCAACGCCCACTTCCATGCCGTCATTGCCAATGTGACGCGAGGGCCCGATGGTAAATGGCGGGCGCTGCGCAATGACAAGCTCTGGCAGCACAATACTTTGCTCAATGCCATGACGATGGCGCGGTTTCGGCTAAGCGTCGAGAAGCTCGGTTACGAGGTCGGGGAGTTCGGCAAGCACGGCAATTTCGAGGCCGTCGGTGTGCCCAAAGATGTGCGCGATGCCTTCAGTTCGCGGCGGGCGGAGATTCTCGACCGCCTGGCAACGATGGAAGGAAGGGGGCTCGCCGCTCGCAGCGCAGCAAACCTCATGACCAGGGCCGACAAGGGGCGGATCGAGGATCGCGATGCGCTGCGGCAGCAGTGGCAGGAAGCGTCTGCGAGGCTGGGCTTTGATCCCGCCACGGTGATTGCCAGAGCCAATGCTCGCAGCGCGCAGGACCTTGGCAATGTGACCGGCTTGAGGCCAACGATGCGCGCGCTTGTCCGCAATGTTCAGGACCTTGCAACCTCCTTGGCCGAGCGGCTTGGCCTACGGGAAGGTGACCCGCTGATACCCTCCCGGCTGACCAACCGCAGTGTCGAGCAGGTCGCCGCAATTCATGCAGTCGCCTCGGCTGTGCGGCATCTGGGCGAGCGGGAGGCGGCGTTCACTCGGGCCGAGATCTACCGTGCGGCGCTTGGCTTTTCGCTCCCGACCTCGCTCGCTGACATCGAGCACCGCGTCGACCAGCTTCTCCGCCAAGGGCATCTGGAGAAGGGCAGGGGCGCCGACCGGGAACTGCTCACGACACGCGACGCCATAAGCCTCGAGCAGCGCATCATTGCCGGGGTCGAAGACGGGCGCGGCGCCGCGCCGGCGATTGTTTCTCCCGACATTGCCGGGTCCCGGCTGCAGGCCCTGTCCCAGATCAAATACGGGCTGACCTTAAATGCGGGACAGGAAGGGGCAGGGCGTCTGCTGCTCGGCTCGAACAACCGTATCGTCGCGATCCAGGGCGTCGCGGGCGCAGGCAAGAGCACGGTCCTCAAACCTGTCGCCGATATCCTGCGCGAGGAGGGTAGGGGTATACTCGGGCTCGCGGTGCAGAACACGCTGGTCCAGATGCTCGAGCGCGATACGGGTATTCCATCGATGACGGTGTCGCGGTTCCTCGGCCGGCACCGCGATCTCCTGGATGGGGCCGATGCGGACCGTCTCGCCGAGGCGCGGGCCGACATGCGCGGCACCGTCGTGCTGCTCGACGAAGCCTCCATGGTCGGCAATGCCGACAAGGAAAAGTTGGTGCGCCTCGCCAACCTGCTCGAACTCGGCCGCTTTGCGAGCATAGGTGACCGCAAGCAGCTGGGTGCCGTCGATGCCGGAAAGCCGTTCGATGTGATGCAGCAGGCCGGCATTGAGACGGCCGTCATGAGCACTAATCTCCGCGCACGGGCAGATGGCCTTCGAGCTGCACAGCAGGCGGCGCAAGAAGGGCGCATCGAAGACGCCATGCGCCATTTGGCACCCCAGGTGATTGAGGCGGGGAATGATGCTGCTGTCGAAGCTGCCGCAGCCTGGCTGTCCCTGTCGACAGCCGAGCGCGAGGCAACCGCAATCTATGCCTCAGGCCGAAACCTGCGCAGCGCCGTGAACGATGCGGTGCAGACCGGCCTCAAATCCAGCGGCGAGCTTGGTCCTGAAACCATGCAGCTCCGGACCCTTTCGCGCGTCAATGTGACCCGCGAGGAGCTGCGCTATGCGAGCACCTATGCGCCCGGCATGGTGGTCGATGTCGCGCGGCGTCAGCGCAGCCAGGGCCTTGCAGCAGGCGAATACCGTGTGGTCGGAACCGATGTGGCACGCGAGCGGGTCACGCTGGAGAACGCGCGTGGCCGCCAGTTCGAGTTTCGTCCCGGTCAGATCAGGCCGCAAGGTGAGCAGGATCCGCTGCGCCTGTTCGAAGTTCGCGCCCTCGACATTTACACCGGAGACAAGGTCCGGTGGACCGAGACCGATCACCAGCGGGGCCTCCTCAATGCCGACCAGGCCCGGATTGTCGCAATCGACAATGAGGCTGTCGTGGTAAAGACATCCTTGGGCGCAGAGCACAGGCTGGAACAGGGCGACCCGATGCTTCGCCGTCTCGATCTTGCCTATGCGCTCAATGCCCATATGGCTCAGGGGCTGACCTCTGATCGCGGCATTGCTGTCATGGACAGCCGCGAGCGCAATCTGGCCAATCAGCAGACGTTCCTGGTGACAGTCACGCGCCTGCGCGATGGTCTCACGCTATATGTCGATAATGCTGGCAAGCTCGAAGCGGCGGTCGAGCACAATGCCGGCATGAAGCGCTCGGCACTCGAAACGGTCGATCTTCTCCGCGATGCGGCAGCCAAAGGGCAGGCCAAAGATCGTGTGGCTCCAGCACCGGATCGCAAGCCGCCAGAACTTGACCGGTCGATCACGAAGCCGTTCGAGATCGGCATCTAGCGTCCCACTAGCCTCATGCGTCCGCACATGGCCGGTTGACGTGAAGTTCTTTATTTGTTCTCATTGACCCATGCCCCGAATCTCCGATGATATCCTCCTAACTCATCTCGAAGTCGCGCTGGCCGTTGCGCCGGAGCACACGCTCGTCCGTCTCAATGCCGATGATCCACGCGCCCAGCGCAGCGCCAGGGTCGATCTGGCTCGTCATCTGGTCGAACGCATGCGCGGTTTCACCATCGAAGGCGACAGCCAGGGCTGCCCAGGCGCGCAGCCGTGCCTGTTTCCGGGCGATCTGTCGCCGATCGGATGAACTGGTCGTCTTGTCGAGGAGGGTTACTGTAGTGGCCGGTCCGGGGCGTTGGAGCTCAGCTGGACAATTCGCTCGGCGATAGCCTGCCATGTCCGAATGCCCGCCTCGTCGCCAGCAAGTGCGAGCGCCCCAATCTGCTCGGCGACGTGCAAGGGAGCCTTGTCCCCATGAGTTTGCAAGACATCGTTGGCGCAGGCCCAGAGCTCCCAGTCGCTCAGCATCAGCCCAGCAGGCTGACGACACCGCCAACCGTCGCATATAGGCCATAGGCGACGAAGGCTGCGGCAAGGAGGAATTCGAGCCGGAGTTTGAATGCAGTCGGTCGAGGCTTTCCGGCAGGCCATATCTGGTCGCAATCAAATCCGTTGAACCCTGAACGCTCCCCGACCACTTCGACGCGGGCACCGATGAATTTCCGTACCTGGCGGGTGTTGTCGAGTTCCCAAGTCCCGCCACCATCGGTGCGCAGCACCGGACCGTTGGCCGCCCATTCGACGATGCCGGTCAGATGCGTGGTGCTGCTCACCGGCAAGCCGGGCCTTTCCAGTAGCGATCCCAGCGCAGGACAGTGCCGGTCTTGATCATGGCGCATGACAGATCGGCACCTGACGGCAGACGGCACCAGGCAGCGGTCCTGTTGCCGCCAGCGGCCCCCTCGGAACGGCATGTCAGCCGCGGACCTCTGACCACCACGTGACCGGTCGAGATTGTTCCCTTGGCACCGCCCATCAGATGTACAAGGGCGTCGCGCGCCTCAATTGCCGTGGCATTTGGGCAGGGCTGATTGGTGCGGCAGGTGCCGTCCATTTCCCGGGCCGCGATGCCCGCGATCCGCAGGTGAGGGCCTTCCGCACACCAGACCGGACCGTCACCATCCCAGACATGAGTCGGTGTGCAGGTAAAGGTCTGTCCGGAAGCGACGATCGAAGCGGCAAGGAGGGCAAGCATCAGAATGCTACCTTAGAGCGCCCGACCAAACCAGAGAACCCGTCCGACGATATTGAGCGTGCGTTTCTCAAGGCCGCGCCAGCTTGGATAGGCAGGGTTGTCGCTCAGAACCGACGCGCGCTTGCCCTGCGGTTCAAGGGCAATCCGCTTTACGCTCAGCATGTCATCCATGCGCAGCACATAGATCCCGTCTCTCAGCCGAGACTGGCCATCCCCGAGATCGACCATGACCTCGTCGCCATCGTGGAGGGTAGGCTCCATGGAGTCCCCATGCACCGCGATAATCGAGAGGCTCGTTGCCTTGCTTGCGGTCAGTCGGCGCAGCCACTTCTCGTCGAAGCCGAACTGCGCGGATTTGGCTTCCATTTCGGCCAGAGCGCCGTGGCCGGCCGATGCCTCGACATTGAGAACCGGCACATGGACCAGTTCGACGACCGGACCTGAGCGACGGGCAGGGGCTCCAAGAATCTTCTCATCGACCCCGAAAAATCGCGCCAGAACCGAGCGATCCTGCTCGTCCAGCTGCCTCGGGCTGCCGCGCCGAATATACTGCTGGATGTAAGCGGCATTGCGCCCCAACAGGCGCGAAACCGAGGAGTAATTCACCCCTCGTTGCTGGATCAGTTGGTCCAGGGCTCTCCGTGCGTCGTCCATGACTGCCAGTCCTATCGCGGGCACCTAGGAAAATCGATCCTAGACTCTAGGAAGCCTTCCTAGTAAGAACATAACAGGAACGCAAGCTTAAAGCGAGTCTATGGCGATGGAGCTATTGGAGCAGATCGAGGCATATTTGGTGCGTAGCTGCGTTTCGCCCAGCACGTTTGGCAGGCTAGCGGTTAGGGATCCTAGGCTCGTCGGAGACCTGAGGGCCGGCCGAAAGCTTAGGCAGAGGACACGAGAGCGTGTGAATGCGTATCTTGCCACCCGGGGTTAGATGGTTAGCACCGACATTGCTGCCGTTCGGGCGATTTCTCGCGACTTAATAGTGGACATCTGTTGATACCGCTTGGGCTGCGCTGTCTGGTTGCGACGCTACTCAAGAAGCGAGCCCGCGGCGCAGAGCATGAGCTTCGCCTGCTGTACTACAGCGAATCTTCGCCGGGAAGGATGGGCTGTCGAAGCCATGGATCGCGCCAGACACGACGATGAGTTCGGTTGGCGCGCTGGCGTTGTTGAGGCACTGGACATTGTGCACTTGGTTGGTCCACGATAAAGACGCTGTGGTGCTCTTCCCGGCACGCCTCCCCCTCAGTAAGGTGCTCCCAAAGGGGTTCCTGCTTGTCTGATTCAGCGCTTTTCATTTCCGGTTCTCTGTTCACGACTGATTATCTGGCTGAAGCTATCAAGGCTGATCCAGCATATCTGGCGATAGATGTAGACGGCCTTCGTATTGCGCTGGAGAAGATCGCCGCTGCATTCCCGCAAAGTCACAAGACTGTTGATTGCCACTGAGATTTGACCCGGGAGGGGCATAAATTTCCACTGAGAAGTGACCCATGTTCTGACCTTTCCCCTGGCTTTGGCTTCGGGGGAACAAGGAGTGATCGACATGGCGTTATGAACCGCCCCGGGATTGTCGGAGGCCCTAACTCCTGAGAGGAAGGGTCTACGATGAGCAAGACGACGAACAAGTTTGCCCCTGAGGTTCGTGAACGGGCGGTCCGCCTGGTGCTGGATCAGGAAGGTGAGCATCCATCCCGCTGGGCAGCGATCACATCCATAGCCGCCATGATCGGCTGCTCGGGGCACACGCTGCTGGAGTGGGTGAAGAAGGCCGAGGTGAACAGCGGCAAGCGTGCCGGCGTTCCGACCGAGTTGGCAGACCGCTTGAAGGCGCTGGAACGCGAGAACCGGGAGCTTCGCCAGGCCAACGAGATCCTTCGCAAGGCGTCTGCATATTTTGCCCAGGCGGAGCTCGACCGCCCATTCAAGCGATGACCAGCTTTATTGATGAGCATCGGGGTGAGTATGGGGTCGAGCCGATCTGCCGGGTTTTGCCGATCGCCCCATCCACCTACCATGAGCGTGTGGCGCAGCGTCGCGATCCGTCGCGCTTGTCGCCACGTGCTCAGCGTGACGAGGCGATGAAGCCCGAAGTTCGGCGCGTGTTCGACGCCAACTTCAAGGTCTATGGCGTGCGCAAGGTGTGGCGGCAGATGCAGCGCGAGGGCTTCGATATTGCCCGATGCACGGTGGAGCGGCTGATGCGCGATCTTGGCCTGCAGGGCGTGATCCGGGGCAAGCCAGTGAAGACCACGATCAGCGACAAGGCCGCACCGTGTCCGCTCGATCAGGTGAACCGCCAGTTCCACGCCCCGGCACCGAACAGGTTGTGGGTGTCGGACTTCACTTACGGTGCGCCTCGTCCCGGATGGTCCGGGGTGCATATGACTGGAATGCAAAGGAGAAAGGAGGAATTGAACGAACGCCTTGCCCTCTGCTGTGAGGGGGCATGAGCCCAAGCGGCGGTGACCTGCCGTCAACTGGCAGGGTGACGTAGCCCGCAGGTAAAGGGGATTGAGGCGAAGCCGTTACGCCAAGATGGTCCCCGAGGCTGTAGCGCTGGAAGGTTGAGGAACACGAACCGGTTAATCCGCATCCGAGGGCTGAAATGTCGCCTTCGCCTACACGGCTTAACAGGCGGAATGCTGATGATGGCGCCGGAGACGTATGTCGGCGGCATCCGAATGTGGCCGGAAATGTAGCCCGTCCCCATGGAGCCATGGAGAGAATGCAGCCAGGCCATGGCATCGGCATCGACTTGCGGGACGCAAGGACAAGGACTGCGACCGGCAGCCTCCCCAGCGCGCGAAAGTCCAGCAAATGAACGAGGGAAGGCATGATGGAATGCCAAGGGAGTTGGCCCCGATGTCCACCATGCTGGCGGAGTCCCCGTAGTAGTCCGCGACAGGGAAAGCCTGTCACATGGCGAAGGGGGACAGTTCAATCAGCTTGAAGTGCAAACTACCTGACCAAACGAGGTGAAGACCTTTGATAATCAGCGAAATGCAGCACAAGCTCGCGACGTGGGCCGAGAGCGACCAGAACCGCAAGTTCGATCGCCTTCTCCGGCTCATTGCCGATCGGGCGTGGCTTGCCGAGGCGGCTCGGATCGTGCTGGCGTCGAGTGGCGCCAATACGCCGGGCATCGACGGAATGGACAAGCGACGGATGCAGGCCGTACTGGCAGAACAGCTGGCCAGTCTGCGAACGGACTTGCTGACGGGGAGTTATCACCCGCAGCCGGTCAGGCGAATCTATATCCCGAAAGCCAATGGCAAGAAACGACCACTTGGTATCCCGACCCTGAAAGACCGCATCGTCCAGCGCGCGATGCTGATGGCCATGGAGCCGATCTGGGAAAGCGACTTCCATCGCCTCTCCTACGGCTTCAGGCCGGAACGCAGCGTGCATCACGCTGTCCGGACCGTGAAGATACAGTTGCAGGATAGTGGTGCCGGAGCGCGGGGCCGCTGGATCATCGAAGGTGATCTGGCGAGCTACTTCGATACGGTCCACCACCGGCTTCTGCTTCGCTGCGTTCGGCGGCGAATCCGGGATGATCGGTTTGTTGATCTGCTCTGGCGATTCCTGAAGGCGGGCCACGTCGACCGTGGCCTGTTCGTCGCCTCAAGCGAAGGTGTACCGCAAGGCGGCGTGCTGTCGCCGCTCCTGTCCAACATCATGCTCCATGAGTTTGATGCGTGGCTGGAAGCGAAATACCTGAGCGACAAGGCGCGAAAGGATCGCTGGGCATGGAACTTCGGCATCCAGCAGGGGCGCCCCATCACGGTTCGCGAGAACCGGCAATGGAAACCTGCTGTCGCCTACTGCCGTTACGCCGATGACTTCGTTGTCATCGTCAAGGGCACCAAGGCACATGCCGAGGCCATCCGCGAGGAATGCCGGGCCTTTCTGGAAGACGACCTGAAGCTGACGTTGAATATGGACAAGAGCCATATCACCCACGTCGACGACGGGTTCGTGTTCCTCGGGCACCGGATTATCCGCAGGCGGGGATCGAGCGGACGCATGTCCGTGGTCTCGACGATACCCAAGGAGAAGGCCAAGACCTTCGCTCGCCGATTGGTCGAGGCACTCTCCGGCAATCATGAGGTTGCCGCGGTGGACATGATCGACGGCCTGAACCGCCAGCTGGCGGGATGGGCTGCGTTCTACAGGTTCACCGACTTCACGGCGCGCACATTCCGGCGCATCGACACCGTCGTGTTCTGGAAAATGGCGCACTGGTTGGCGCAGAAGTACCGGTCCCGTATCAAGCCTTTGATGCGTAAATGGTACCGCATGCCGGAAACCGGCCAATCGAAGACGTGGCTCGTCTACGGTCGAAGCAATCAGGTCAATGCCGTCGGCAAGGCGCTGCGACGACTGGTCACAAGCCAGAAGATGCAGTTCCGGTGGCGGAATCCGGAGCGAAATCCCTACATCTATCGGGACGAGCTCCGAAACACCGTCACCTCCCGCTATCATGATGTCGCCATGGCCTTGGGCCAAGGTTGAATAGAGAGCCGTATGCGCTGAAAGGTGCACGTACGGTTCGGGGAGGGGAAGCGCTTATGCGCTTCCTACTCCACTCGCGACGTGGTCGGGGTTCGTCTACGTGGCCTTCGTAATCGACGTTTACGCCCGCTATATCGTGGGCTGGCGGGCGAGTAGAACGGCGCACGCCAGCTTCGTGCTGGATGCCCTGGAGCAGGCGATCCATGATCGGCGCCCAGTCCATCGTGGCGGCCTGATCCACCACAGCGACCGCGGCAGCCAATATGTCTCGATCAAGTATACCGAGCGCCTTGCCGAAGCCGGGATCGAGCCATCGGTCGGGAGCGTCGGCGACAGCTATGACAACGCCTTGGCCGAGACGATCAACGGTCTTTACAAGGCCGAGGTCATCCACCGGCGGGGACCGTGGCGATCATTTGAAGCCGTTGAATACGCCACGCTCGAATGGGTGGACTGGTTCAACAACCGGCGCCTCCTCGCGCCTATCGGCAATATCCCACCCGCCGAAGCCGAGGCGCGCTACTACGCCATGCTGGACGAAACCCCCATGGCCGCATAAATTAAGCCAATTGGCCTCCGGCAATCCCGGGGCGGTTCATTACTGAGTGTAATTCGACGCTGGCATTTCCGTCAGCACATCCCGATCCGAGAGATTGAGCGGCGCACTGGATTGTCGCGCAACACGATCCGCAAGTACCTGCGGGCGGATGCGGTTGAGCCGAAGTTCAAGGTTCCGGCACGGCCGAGCAAGCTGGACCCGTTTGCGGAGAAGCTATCGGCGTGGCTGCGGATCGACGCCAACAAGTCACGCAAGCAGCGGCGCACGGCCAAGCAGATGTGCGCCGATCTCGTGGTTCTGGGCTATGATGGTTCCTACAACCGCGTGGCGGCGTTCGTGCGGGCCTGGAAGGCCGACCGTCAACGCGACGCCCAGACGAGTGGGCGCGGGACTTTCGTGCCGCTGGTGTTCCAGCCAGGCGAGGCATTCCAGTTCGACTGGAGCGAGGACTGGGCCATAATCGCCGGCAAGCAGACCAAGCTGCAGGCCGCACACACCAAGCTGGCGCACAGCAAGGCCTTCATCGTGCGGGCCTATCCGCTCCAGACCCATGAGATGCTGTTCGACGCCATGACCCAGGCCTTCCGGGTTCTGGGTGGCGTGCCGCAGCGCGGGATATTCGACAACATGAAGACGGCAGTCGACAAGATCGGCACCGGCAAGGCCCGCCAGGTCAACGCCCGCTTCGCCGCCATGGCGAGCCACTATCTGTTCGAGCCCGAGTTCTGCAACCCGGCCTCGGGATGGGAGAAGGGCCAGGTCGAGAAGAACGTTCAGGATGCACGGCGGCGACTGTGGCAGGTGATGCCAGCCTTCCCGGATATCGATGCGCTCAATGCCTGGCTTGAGGTGCATTGTATCGCGCAATGGGGCCTGATCCAGCATGGTGTCCTGCCCGGGACCATTGCTGATGCGCATGCCGCCGAGGTTGCCAGCCTGATTCCGATGGGGCGGCCCTTCGACGGCTTCGTCGAGCATGCCAAGCGGGTATCTCCGACCTGCCTGATATCATTCGAGCGCAACCGGTACAGCGTGCCCGCCTCCTTCGCCAACCGGCCGGTGAGCGTGCGGATCTACCCCGAGCGCATTGCCATTGCGGCCGAAGGACAGATCCTGTGCGAACATGAGCGGGTCATCCAGCGATCTCATGATCTGCCGGGACGGACGATCTATTACTGGCGGCATTACCTCGCGGTGGTCCAGCGCAAGCCCGGTGCCCTACGCAACGGCGCCCCATTCACCGAGATGCCGGCAGCGTTCCGGCAGTTGCAGGGCCAGCTTCTGCGGCATCCCGGCGGCGACAGGGAGATGGTGGAGATATTATCGCTGGTCTTGCATCATGACGAACAGGCCGTGCTGCGTGCCGTGGAACTCGCACTGGAGGCCGGCGTCGCGACAAAGACCCATGTCCTCAATATCCTGCACCGCCTGATCGACGGCAAGGACGCTATTCCGCCAAGGATCGATGCCCCGCAGGCCCTGATCCTGCGGCACGAGCCCAAGGCGAACGTCGCGCGCTACGACACACTGCGGAACAAGGATCTGCGCCATGCGTCATGATCCTGCCAGCGCCGCCGTCGTGGTCATGCTGCGCGCACTCAAGATGTACGGGATGGCCCAGGCTGTCAGTGACCTGACCGAACAGGGGGCGCCCGCGTTCGATGCAGCCGTCCCCATCCTCTCCCAGTTGCTCAAGGCCGAGCTTGCCGAGCGCGAGGTCAGGTCCATCGCTTACCAGATCAAGGCGGCCAGGTTCCCCGCCTACAAGGACCTGGCCGGGTTCGACTTCGCTTCCAGCGAGGTCAATGAAGCCATGGTTCGCCAGCTCTACCGCGGGGAGTTCATCGATGGCGCTGACAACGTGGTGCTCATCGGTGGGCCCGGCACCGGCAAGACGCACATTGCCACCGCGCTCGGTGTGCAGGCCGTCGAGCATCATCGCAAGAAGGTCCGCTTCTTCGCCACCGTCGATCTGGTCAATGCGCTGGAACAGGAAAAGGCCCTGAACAAGGCAGGTCAGCTTGCCGAGCGCCTTCTGCGTCTCGACCTCGTCATCCTGGATGAGTTGGGATACCTGCCGTTCAGCCCGTCAGGCGGCGCGCTTCTCTTCCATCTGCTCAGCAAGCTTTATGAGCGCACCAGCGTCGTCATCACAACCAACCTCAGCTTCAGCGAATGGTCCGGCGTGTTCGGCGATGCCAAAATGACAACCGCGCTGCTCGATCGCCTCACTCACCACTGCCACATCCTCGAGACCGGCAATGACAGCTTCCGGTTCAGAGCCAGCTCGGCCGCACCCAAAACCAGAAAGGAAAAATCACCCGCTTGACCTCAAACCCGCACCGCGGGACATAACCACCACCCGGGTCACTTCTCGATGAAAATCCCGGGTCAAATCTCAGTGGCAATCAACAGTCAAGGCTCTCATCGAGGAAGTTGGGGGGCTTGGCGTGCCGCTCTGATTTTCCTTCAGGTTTGGTTAGAGTCCATTGTGAGCTGAGCCTGGCCCCTAGTCTGGTCCGGTCATTGCGAGAAAGACCTGCTCTTTTTGCATCAGTGCAGGCTAGCCTGCACTGGTGCAAAAGGGTGCTCCGCCGGAGTTTGGTGACCGGTGGGATAGGAAGAATATCAGGCCGGCAGACTCTCGTTAAGACTGCGGGGCCAGCGGGGGGCAAGTCACGACTTCCCTAGGCTCATGCGCCAAGGTCTTATGATCGGTTGCTTCTTGCGCAATTGTTTTGGCGGCTAGATAACCGAAAGTCAGAGCCGGTCCCAGCATTGCGCCTGCTCCGGGATATGTTCCGCCCATTATGCTCGATGCGGCTGTGCCAACCGCGAACAAGCCTGGGATTTCAGTACCCCTATCCGTCAGGACACGCCCCACTGAGTCTACGCGGATTCCAGCAAAAGTGCCAATGTCGCCAGGTATCATCCGGATTGCGTAGAAAGGTCCCTTCCCAAGGGGGGCAACGCAGGGATTCGGCTCGTTGGCTGCATCACCGGCTGCTCGCTCGTATGCCGTTCCGCCCTTATTGAACAGCGGGTCATCACCCCGGATGGCATGACTGTCATGGGCTGCAACGGTTTTGACGAGACCCTCGGCATCGATTCCCAGTTTCCCGGCAAGATCTGATAGTGTCTGGCCTTTTAGCAGATACCCATTGCGCAGAAATGGCGAAATCCGGCCCGGCGAAGCCGGAACACGACCGAGACCATAGGCCCGAAGGTGACGATGGCTGGTGACGAGGTAGAACTCTGCGCTGGCCTTGCTGGCACTATGCCGGAGCATCTGCCCTACGAAATCGTGATAGTTGGTCGCCTCGTTGGCGATCCTGTTGCCGCTGCCGTCAACTACGATCACCCCTGGCTTTGCCCTGTCGCCAAAGTGGGGGGTTAGCCAGTCTGCGCCATCCGGTCTGGGAATTATGGACACCGGGGTGAAGGCTGCGGGCTGCACAAGAGTGTTATCGATGCTTCCGCCAAGCTTGCGAACAAGATCGAGGCCCGAGCCGTCATTGGTGTCAGGCAAGTGTGAGCGATGCTGCTGGCCGGCCCTGACATGCGGCAGGAATTCGATTTGCTTCTGACGATTTCCCGAGAAGCTGCCGGTAGCGATGACGACGGCACGGTGCGCATTTACCTGTCGCCGACCTGATGGATGCGCGACTATGGCTCCGAGCACCCTGTCGTGTCTGCGGACCAGCTCCAGGGTTGACGTATTTGTCCAGAGGGCAACCTTCCGCTCGATAAGTGTCAAAGTCAGCCTGCCGACCAAGGCGTTGCCCATGACCATTCGGGTCCCGCGACGGTGGCCCAGCAGGCGATCGCGCATGTGTTTGGCAAGCATGCCGCAGACATGCAGCAGGGACGGCAATGATCGCGTGAAGCGCGAGAAATGAGGAATGTCGAGCCGACCGAGGGACATCCCGCCGAAGATCATCGATGCCGGCATGGGCGAGCGGATTGTCTTGAAATGTTTGCCCAGGCGACGGCCGTCGAACGGCACGGCGCCCAACGACCTGAGCCCCTTGGTTGCGCCCTCCAGGTCAGTGAAGTAATCGACAACTGTTTCGAGCAGTTCATACTTGAGATGGCTGTTGTCTTCGAGGAACGCCAGGGCTGTGGCAGCGTTCCTGACATAGGTTTCAACCCTGTCCCGATCGAAATTGTCGCCAATCACGCGTGCGAGATACCCGATCGCTGCTTCTTCGCTGTCATTGGCAGATCCACCTGCCTGGCGGTTGAGCGGTACCCAGACCTCGCCACCGGAAATCGCACTGGGACCACCAATATGCGCTGCATGCTCCGTCAGGATGACTTTGAGACCAAGAACGGCGGCAGTGACCGCCGTAGCAAGGCCAGCAGCACCTGAGCCGATAACCAGGACGTCACAATCGAAAACCTCATCCCGCATATCGAACTTCCAAATTTCCGTAGCCGTATTTGAATTGACCAGGAGGCAAGGTCCATCTACTAGCATTGTATGCAGCATGTCGACAATGTGTCAATGTGGATGCAGCTCTTCGGGGTGCATTGATGGAGTGACAAATGGTCAAGGTGATGTGGTTCCTTCGCAAGGCGGGACACCTGTCGATGGAGGACTTTCGTCAGTGGTGGCTTGAAGGGCACGCCCCCATGATTGCTGCCCGGCAGGGCCATCTTATCTCGCGCTATGTCGTGAACGTTAGCCTAGCCGACGATCTCCCTGGTGGGACTGGCGTCGAGGCTGGCTGGGATGGAGTCGCGGAGGAATGGTTCGAGACCATGGAAGATGCAAGACAGGCCTTCTCGCTTCCTTCGGCCCCTGAAACGCGCGCGGACGTGATGGCGCATGTTAGCGCTATGGCCCGCTTGGTCGTCTCGGAAGATTGCATACTCGACTGGCCTTCCAATCGCTAATCGGCCAGTTCTATCAGGTCGGAATCAATTCGGGATCTGCAGGACTTTGCGGGCCAGCAACAGATTGCCGGATGGCGCTTCACCTTCAAGCGCACAGCCCGCTCCCAACATGAAATTACGCGGGCCAACCTCTTCTATGACTGCGCGAACCTCAGCTTCGATCGCTTCCGGTGTGCCCGAAACCAGCGTTCCAGCCTGATCCATCCCGCCCACGAGGGTTTGGCTGAAGAGTCTTCGGCCATCAGCAAGGCTGGGGTTGTTCGCTTGCGGTGCCCAGTTGACTGCATGAGCTGGGTAGTCGCGATAGGCCTCCATTCTCAAATCGCCGCCGCACATGTGAAGGAGGTTGAACTCGGAGCCGGAATCAAGAGCGGCCTGGAGTATCATTCGGTCATGGACCGAGACATATTCTCTGAACTGCTCGGCCGTGAACCGGCCGCGCTCTCCGCCATTTGCAGAAAGGAACAAACCAGACACGCCCAGTTCCAGACAGTCCTGGGTGAATTCGCACAGACTTTCGGTGATCACGCCGAGGCCTGCCAACGTCGATTGGGGATCTTCGCGAAGATGCGCCGTGATCCTGTCAAACCCGACATCACTGAAATCAAGCTGGCCAAGCATGTTGTCATTGGCCGTAGCGAAGGAATTGAACATCGTGACGATGATCATGCAATCGTCGCCGATTGCGTCGAGAATCCGCCTGAGCCCATCGAGGTATTCGACCCTCACCGCGTCGTGCCGCGAAGCGGGTTTCAGCCGCCGCCAGTCGCTGAGACTAGGCGGCGTGGACAAATTTGAGCCAGTATCTGGCGGTGGCGAGATGGACCATGCCGAGGAAGCTGTTGGCGAGTTGATCGTAGCGGGTGGCGATGGCACGGTTGATCTTGAGATGGCCGAACATGCGCTCGATGCGATTGCGCTGGTTGTAGAGCGTCCGGTCATGCTCGATCTTCACACGACGGTTTGATCGACCGGGGATGACAGCCTTGATATCCCGTTCGGCAAGGTCGGCCCGGATGGCGTCTGCGTCATAGCCCTTGTCCGCAAGCAGTGCCTCGGGCGCATGTTCCGGCAGACCGATCAGGGCATCATAGGCTTTGCAATCTGCCGCCTCGCCGACTGTCAGATGGAAGGCGAGCGGTCGTCCGAGGGCATCAGCCAGGCAGTGAAGCTTACTGGTGAACCCGCCCCGCGAGCGGCCAAGAGCGCGTCGATGAGTCCCCCTCATATGATGAGTTGCAGGTCAAGGAGGTATGTCG
>NZ_JABAIC010000023.1:0-17722 GCF_012641315.1 Novosphingobium sp. ERW19 | reverse complement strand
TCGAGCCACATGCGCGAAGGCGTGCCGCGAAACAGCCAGTAGCGCTCGGCAAACAGCCGCCACGCCGCGCGCGGGTCCACGCCCTTGTTGCGTACGCCCAGATCCTCCAGCACGAGCCCTTGCGAATAGAGCATGCGGAAGACGTAGTGGTCCGGCACCAGCAGCAGGTCGGTGGCATTGCCGAACGTCGCGTTGCCGGCAAACCAGCGCGGATCGGTATGACCGTGCGGGCTGACGATCGGCAAGCCCGCCACGCTGGCGTACAACTCACGCGCAATCGCGCGCACCGAAGGATCGGCCGGCAGCAACCGGTCGGGATGAAGCTCAAGCGTGCGGGGCATCAGTCGTCCAGTGCAGTGAAGGTGAAGTTGCTGAACCTCGTCTCGCCGGGGCCTGCGGCGTAAAGGCCGGGCCGCAGCATCAGGAAACCGCCGCGCACGTTATGATGATAGCCTGAGACTTCCATCCCGCGGTCGAACTTGCGCCATGTGCGTCCGCCATCGCCCGAAGTGTGATAGCTGACGATATGGCGGCGGTTGGTCACCCGCATTCGCATGGCAGGGCCGTGCGGATTGGCCGGCCGGCCTCGTTCCATCCCGTACTGGTGCGTGACGAAGCGCTCCCGGTCGAAGCCGAGCCCGGCATAAAGCTGGTCGTCATAGAACAGCACGAGGCCTGCAGTGGCGCCCTCGGCCAGTTCGATGTCGCACTCGAACTGATAGGACGTATCTCCAGCGATCAGCAGCAGTGGCGAACCGGACGACGGGGCCTGACCCTTGCCCTTGAAGAACAGGGTCTTGTCGGCAACGCGCACGCGGTCCGCTTCATCCGGCGCCGGGCGGAAAAACGACCATTTTGTGCCAAGTTGCAGCGTGCTGAAATCGTCGCTCAGCGGCATGCCGTGGGGAAGCGCCTCGCCCCCTATCGGCTTGGCCAAGGGTTGGGAGAGATCGCCGCCTTTCATGTGGAACCAGCCATCGGCAGTCCATGCGACGGGATCGAGCAGGCACTGGCGGCCCAGCGTCCAGAAGCCGTTCTCGAAACCGTGATAAAGGCTCCACCACGATCCGTCCGGAGCTTCGACGAGGCTGGCGTGGCCGCGCGACCACCACGCCTCGCGCACGTCGGTGGTGCGGACGAGCGGGTTGCCTGGGTGCTGCTCCCAAGGCCCGTGGATCGACCTGGACCGGGCGGCAATGACCATGTGCCCCGTGGGCGGGCCAGCGGTGCCACCGACGGCAGTGAGCATGTAGAACCACTTGCCGACGCGGTGAATCTTCGGCCCTTCCGGGGAAAAGCCTTCGACGTCCCATTCATCGGGGTATCGCCATGGGTCGTAGACATGCTCTACCGGCCCGGCGAGCTTGAGGCCATCGTCCGAAAGGCGCACGCGATCGCCGCCGGACAGAAACAGCCAACGCGAACCGTCCTCGCCGACTGCATGGCACGGATCGATATGGTCGTGCAGTCCGAGCGGGACCGGATCGCTCCACGGTCCGTCGATATGATCGGCATGGATCACGTAGATCTCGTTGCGTGGAAGAGCCTTCACCGGGATGTACAGGAAGTAGCGTCCGGCGTGCTTCTCAAGGCTGACCGCCCAGACCGATCCGATGTTCCTGTGCAGCGCAGGCTTGCGCGGTTGCCAGTTCACCAGATCGCGCGAGTGCCAGATCAGCAGCCCGGGATAGCTCTCGAAGCTGGAGAAGGTGAGGTAATAGTCCTTGCCGTCCTTGAGGATCGCAGGGTCCGGACGGTCGCCCGAAAGGATCGGGTTCAGGAACGTGCCGTTGCCCAGATCGGCAACGCGCTGGTTGTCGAAGCCCCGGTGCCGCGAGGAGATCTGACGCGGCGCCGGGGCAGGTGCGGCGCTTGCCCCGAGAGGTGCGGCAAGGCCGAAGGAGGCAAGGGCAACGGATTTCAGGGCATCCCGGCGATTTACGGTCATAGCGCCAGTCCCGTAGTGCGCGCCCATGCCCGCCAGAGCTCAGGCCAGACTTCGACCGGCTTGCCGGTTGCCTTGCGCAGGCCAAAGCCATGGCCGCCGAATTCGAACAGGTGGGTCTCCACGCGCACGCCTTGCGCCTTGGCGGCGGCGCGAAGCAGCAGGGTGTTGTTGACCGGCACCGCGTCATCGTCCTCGGCATGAAGCAGGAACAGCGGCGGGGCATCGCGCGGCATATTGCGGTGAGGGGAATGCGCAGCTTCTATCGCCGGGGTAGCAGCCTTGCCGACCAGCAGTTCGCGTGAACCGGGATGGGCATCGGGCGCGGACATCGAGACCACGGGATAGATCGGCGCGGCGCTGTGCGGTTTGGCCGACAGCGCGTCCGCTGCATCGACCGGGCCATAAGTCTTCGCCGCAAAGCGCGTGGCCAGATCGGCGCAGAGATGACCGCCGGCAGAAAAGCCCATGGCCGAGACGCGTTCGGGGTCGATTGCAAAATCCCTCGCACGGTGGCGGATCAGGCGCATGGCGCGTTGCGCGTCGGACAGGGCGACATCGGGGCCTGCCGCCCAGCCTTCCCCTGGCAGGCGATAGAACAGGACGAAGGCGGTGAAGCCACGGGCTGCGAGCCAGCGGCCCATCTCGTACCCTTCCTTGTCAACGACCACCCAGCGATAGCCGCCGCCCGGTGTGATCAGAACCGCAGCGCCATTCGGGCGGTCTGGACGAAAGACCGCCATGCGCGGACGAGATATGCCGAACACGGCCCGATCGGTAACGAGGCGGTCGATCGAACGCTCCTGCACGGTTTCGACCAGTGCCTTGACGGGTTGGCCTGGCGCGCCGCCCGGCCAAAGATCGATCGTCTCTGACGGCTGCGGCAGGCCGGGAGGCAGAGGGCCTCCGGGAACAGTCGGCGGCGGCGTCTGGCCACGCGCTGCCGCGCCGAGGCCGAGAGATAAAAAAGAAGCCGCCATGAAGTATCGACGATCGAGCGATCCTGCGACAGTCATGGCAGCTCCTTCTAAGTTGCCGGGCGCGGGAGGGGTGCACCCGGCAGGGTGGGTCGTCAGTACTTGAAGCGGGCACCCACCAGGATGTTGCGCCCGTAGTGATTGTTCTCGTAGTTCCGGTTCGCGTCGATGTCGGTGTAGCGATAGCGGTAGGTATCGAGCAGGTTGTTGCCCTCGACCGAGAGTTCGACCCAGTCGGTCAGCTTGAACCGCATCGATGCGTCGAGATTGAACATCGACCCGTAGCCTTCGAGCACGTTGCCGGTGCCGCTCGCCCCCTCGTGATAACGACCGCGATACGTGCCCATGACGCGTGCCGAGAAGCGGCCGTCGTCATAGTACAGCGTGCCGTTGAACGCCTGCTTGGAGACGTTGGCCAGAGCCGCAGTCCTGTCGACATTGACCAGTGCGCCGCCCGGCACGGTCGCCGGACCCTGCAGCGTGTAGGTTGCATCGCTGTCGATGAAGGTCGCGTTGGCGATGATGCCGAAGTTGCCGAGGAAGCCTTCGGTGAAGATCTTGAACGGGATCTGTGCGGCCAGTTCGATACCCTTCAGCTTTGCACCGGTGCCATTGACAGTGGTGGTCAGCGTCCAGATTGGCTGGTTCAACAGGGCAGGGTTCAGCGCGGCCGGCGAAGAGGGATTCAGCACCGAAACCGGCAGACCCGTCTGTGCGAAGGTCGCCTCGGTGATTGCTGCGCTCTGCGTGAAGCTCGCCACTTCCTTGATGAAGCCCGCCACCGAGATCAGCGCCTGCGGGGCGAAATACCATTCGATCGACAGGTCGTAGTTGGTGGCCTGGAACGGCTTCAGGAACGGGTTCCCGCTGTTGACGCGGAAGTTGAACCCGTCTGCCGAACCACCCGGCGTCAGCGAGCCGAGCGTTGGGCGCGTGATCACTTCGGCAACTGCACCGCGAACGATCAGGTCCTCGGTCGGGTAGAACGCGATGTTCGCCGAGGGCAGCCAGTTGTCGTACGACCGCTCGACCGTAGCCTGCGTGCCGCTGACGAGGCCGTAGGAGGACTGTTCGGTCTTCACATAGCGGATGCCGGCGTTGAGCGCATAGCGCAGGCCCAGCAATTCGCCCTTGCCGTCAAACTGCAGGTAACCGCCCTTGGTGGTTTCCTGAACCCCGCGAATGTTGCCCGCATCGGCAACCAGCGCGCGATCATAGAGCTTGGTCAGCGCCGTGGTGGTTTCGAGATTCGGCACCAGCCAGGCGTTGGTGTTGCCTGCCGGCTGCCCGGCGTTGCCGAGGTTGAACATCTGCGCCAACTGCGCGGTCACCGGGATGCCGTACACCGCGGTGGGGCCGAAGACCGACGAGGCCGAGCAGGTGATCGTGCCGAGTACCCGGTCAAGTCCGCCATTGCCACACACGGCGGTGTCGCGGGTGTAGGATTCGGTATCGAAATTGAAGCGGCGCCACATTGCCCCGGCCTTGACCGTGAAGCCTTCGGCAACGTCCCATTCTGTGCGGAATTGCACAGTCTTGAACTTGTTCACCACAGTCGATGGGCGGTCACGGATTTCGGCAAGCTGGAAGTTGGCCGGATCGGTCACGCTGGTGCCGAAGGTCAGCTTCGGGCGCTTCATGTCCGTGTAGTCGAAGCTGTAGCCTTGCGCGTCGCGATCATCGAAGATCATCGTGGTTTCGACCGGGATGTCGGCATCCGATTTCGAGAAGCCGCCGAGCACCGTGAAGCGCAAGGTATCCGACAGGTCCTGGTCCCACGTGCCGCCAACCTGATAGAACTCGGTCTTGCTCTTGCGCAGGTAATGTTCGGTGCGGACCCAGGCATCGTTGAGCGTTGCGGAGATCATGTTGTTGTTGGCATCGTAAACCGGGTTCACGACGTTGATCGAACGCTCGTTGCTGCGCAGCAGGACTTCGCCCCACTGCTCCTCACGATCGGCGTTGAAGCGGGAGAATAGCCCATCGATCGAGAACTTGGTGGCATCGCTCGGGGCGAACTGGACCGAGCCGGTCAGGCCGAGGCGCTCGCGGTCGTGCTTGACTTCGCCGTAGCGCGGGATGCGTGGGTGGAAGGCAAGGGCAGCCTTGTTACACGCGGCGCTGCTGACGTAGGTGCCGCCGCTGTTCGGCGTCGTGAAGCAGTTGGTACCATTGACAGAGTCAAAGCGGGCCTGGGACCAGCGCACGGTGTTGTTGCCGAGCTCAAGGACCTTGGTCTTCTGGTACGCGGCAGAAAGCGAGACGCCGAAGGTGCCGGCGTCGTTGCGCCAGCTGAGCAGACCGGCGAGACGTGGGCCAACGTAGTCCGACAGGTCGTTGTATGTGCCGACGACCGAGGCGACGCCGGTGAAGCCGGCCTTGCCAGCCAGCGGGTTGCCGGTGTTGAGATCGACCACTGCGCCCAGCGAACCTTCATCGAGGCTGGCCTCGGCAGTCTTGTGGACGACGATCGAACTGAACAGCTCGGAGGCGAAGACGTTGAAGTCGAACGCGCGGTCGCGGTTCGCCGAAGCGCCGTCGGTCGAGGTTGCCACGGTCTCGAGGCCGTTGACGCGGACGCGGGTGAACTGGCTGGACAGACCGCGCACCGTGATTGCGCGGCCTTCACCGGCATCGCGCGAAATCGAGATGCCGGGGATGCGCTGGAGCGATTCAGCAAGGTTCTGATCGGGGAACTTGGCGATGTCTTCGGCGACGATCGCATCGACGGCGCCGACGGCGTTCTTCTTGACGTTTATCGCTGCCTGGAGCGACTGGCGGAAGCCGGTGACGACGATCGCATCATCGGGTGCTGCATCGTCTGCGCCCACTTGCGCTTCAGGCGCCGCGACCGCTTCCTGCGCCTGTGCGAGGCTGCTTGCCGCGAGCGCACCGCTTGCCAGCAGTGCCATCCTGAACAGCGATGTGCGCGAAACTGAAGTAAGCATGATGAATCCCCTCATTGCCCTTTTCGGGGCTATTGATACCGGTGTCAAAGGGGGAAGACGCAAAGCGCCAACCTTCCTGTGCACCACTGCTCCCGCAAGCCGGCCCTGCTACCAACATGACACCGACCATTGATCCGGTCCCGTAGTGATCACGCCCGCCAAGGCTTGGCGCGTCATCAAGGTAACCGGTGTCATTATTTATTGCCCTTGCTTCGCGCCTCTGTCAATAACCATGCCAATGGGAGAATCTGCGATGCACCAGAGACTGCAAAAGTTCACGATTTCGGCCATTTTCGCCAGTCTGCTGGCAACGACCGCCTGGGCAGAACCGCACCCTGCCGATCCGACGAGGGGCGGGGCCACCGGGCGAATCATCCGCGTTACCACGCTGGCTAAGGCCGGCCCTGGATCGCTTGCCGAGGCGCTTGCCGCAAAGGGTCCGCGCACCGTCGTGTTCGAGGTCGGCGGCACGATCGACATGGGCCGCGACACGCTGGAGATCACCGAGCCGTTCCTTACGGTGGCCGGACAGACCGCACCTTCGCCGGGAATCACGATCATCAAGGGTGGCATCGATCTGAAGACCCACGACGTCATCCTCTCCCACTTGCGCGTGATGACCGGCGCCGATGGTCAGGCCAAGCTTTCAGGCTGGGAGGCCGACGCTTTCTCGACCGTGGCGGCGCACAATGTCGTTGTCGAACATTGCAGCTTCCTGTGGGCGCTTGACGAGAACATGTCCGCATCGGGCCCGCGCTTCACCGGCAATACCGTGGCTGAATGGCGCGCCGGCACGAGCCATGACATCGTCTTTCGCGAGAACATCGCAGCGGAAGGGCTTGCCAACGCCAGCCATCCCAAGGGCGAGCATTCCAAGGGTTCGCTTATCCACGACAATGCAACGAACATCACGTTCTACCGCAACGTCTGGGCGCACAATGTCGAGCGCGCGCCGCTGGTAAAGGGCGGGGCGCAGGTCACCATGATCAACAACGTGATCTACAATCCCGGCCACCGCGCGGTGCATTACAACCTGATGAATCTCGAATGGACCGGGCACGATTATGTCACCGGCGAGATCACTGCAGTGGGCAACGTAATGCGCGGCGGCAACGATACCGATCCGGGCCTGCCGTTCCTGATGCTGGGTGGCGATGGCGATCTCAAGTACTTCGGCAAGGACAACCGCGCGGTCGACCGCCACGGCAATGCGCTCCCGCAGTTCGGCCGCTATGGCGAGACGCGGGCCAGGCTGATCACCGCAAAAGCGCCTTTGACCAACCTCTCTCGTTACAGCGCCCTGCCTTCGGGCGAGGTCGAGACGTCCGTTCTGCAGACGGTCGGTGCGCGCCCGTGGGATCGCGCGCCTGATGATATCCGCGTGCTGTTCTTCGTCGCCGAAGGGCGTGGCGACATCATCGACGACGAGAAGGAGGTCGGTGGCTATCCACATCCCGTGGCCACCTTCGCGCCTTTCGTCGAGGCCGACTGGAACCTCGATACGATGACGCCGAAATCGGGCCGATATCCGGGCCAGAAGGCCGGGCCGCAAGAAAAGCTCTCCGCCCGAGATGCCGGGATGCGCCAGCCGTGAGCGCGATCGTCGCCCTGATGCTTGCCGCCGCGCCACCCATGGCGGTTGTCGATGAGGCGGACACCATGCGGCGGGAACCCCCACCGCATGGCAACATCGGCATGAGCACTGCTTGGCGGATCAGCGACGCGGTGCCTCAGCCGCGCCGCATGGAATTCCGCCGCCGCACGCTGGATGTCGGGGCAGCAATCGGCGAACATCCCATCGCGCACGACGAGGTCTATTACGTTCTCGAAGGCGAGGGCGAAGTCGTGTCCGACGGGCAGCGTGCCGTGCTCAGGAAGGGCATGACCGCCTACCTCTACGAGGGAGCGGTCGTCGGCATCACGCAGCGCGGGGACGCGCCTCTCGCGCTGATCATCAGCTACCCGGTTGAACGTAAGGCGCCGTAGCCCAGAGTTCGCGCTCCCAACGGCGGGGATCATTGACGGTTTCGGCCCGGCCGTCCGAAACCACCAGCGTTTCCCGGGCAGGCAGGGTGTAGGGCATCCACGCCGCCAGACCGGGCTGTCCGGTCCTGGCAAGGCCGGTGAATGCCTGCATCAGCAGGTTGCTGGTCGTGCGTGCGCCCGCATCCGTCCCGCTCATGCTGCCGGGCGCATCGAGCGTGCCGAAGACGTAAGGGATGTCATCGGTGTGGGCGGCACCGCGCAAGGGATCGCGCGGAGACGGGCGGTCCAGCTGATAGACCCAGGTGGCTTTGGCACCAGCTTTCGCCCTCTCGTCCGCTTCGATCACCTGCCCGGGCCAGGAGCGGCCGGCCGTGGTCGCGGAATAGAACACCTGCTCGGGCGTCCATTGCGGATAATGTGTGCGGTACTGCCCGACGACCCAATCGACATCGAGGTCGATCTTGATCTCCGGTGCGATCCGGGCGGCAAGGTTGTCCCAGGTCAGCCCCTGAAGCTTCGGCCCGCGTGGATCGATGAAGGCCCGCGTTTCCTCGCGCGCATTGCCGAGAATCATCGGTATGCTCAGCGACTGCGGCGCCGCATCCGGCCAGAACGGGTGGCGGGGCAGGTTGGTCATGTCCAGAACCGGCCCCATGTAAAGGCTGCCACCCATGATCGGATCGGTTGTGGCGAGGCCTTCGACGAGTTGCTGCACAGGCATCGTCCGCAGCGTTTCCACGTCATCGGGGCGCAGCTTCAGTGCGGCGAGCAAGGCAAGCGTGCGCTTCCATGCGTTGCCCGGTCCGCTCGCCACAACTTGCTGGCCGCTCATCGTGGCCGCCGCGTGGAACAGGCCGTCAGCCGCCGGCATTGCCATCAGCGTTGCAATCTTGGCGCCGCCACCTGACTGCCCGAAGACCATGACCCGCGCCGGATCTCCACCGAACGCCACTATGTGATCGCGTACCCATTGCAGCGCGAGGATCAGGTCCAGCTGTCCCAGATTGCCGCTATCGGCAAACCGCGGTCCGAATGGCTTGAGCCAGGCATAGCCCAAAGCATTGAGCCGGTGGTTGACGGTGACCACGACGACGTCGCCTTGCGCTGCCAGCGTCCCACCGTGCGTCAGCGGATCGGTGACCGTGCCGTTCGAGTAGGCACCGCCGTGGAAGTAGACCATGACCGCACGCCGCGCTCGGGGATTGGCATCCGGCGTCCAGACATTGAGGAACAGGCAGTCCTCGCTCTGCGCCATGTCGGGATTGCCGCGTTGCGGAGCAATCGGAGCGAAGCTCTGGGCCCTTGTCCGCGGCCCCTGCCACGGCTCCGGCACGGCGCGTGCGAAACGCTCTGCGCGGCCATAGCGAATGCCCTTGAAGGCGAGCACGCCATCCTCGCGCAGTCCGATAAAGCGCCCTGCCTGCGGGTCGCGGGATTTGCCCAGAACCGGCGATGCAACCAGTGCTGCACTTGCGCCCAGAATCGCGCGCCGCGTCAGTTCACCGCCTGACATCGCCACCTTCGGCACTGAACGCAGCGAGTTCGCTCGGCCTGATCAGACAGAAGTCGCCGGGGACAGAGTGTTTGAGCGCCGCAAGCGCAAGGCCGCATTCGGCCATGGCCTGAGCATCGCCCCCCTGCAGGTAGCGGTGCAGCACTCCCGCAGCAAAAGCGTCGCCTGTCCCGATCCGGTCGATGATGCCGGTAACGTCGATCTCGGCAGTTTGATGCTTTGACCCGCGCGCGTCGACGCGGGCCGCGATGCGATGGTGATCGCTGTTCAACACTTGTCGCGCGGTCGAGGCGACCAGCTGCAGGTTGGGGAACGCGGCAAAGGCTGCTTCCACCGCCTCGCGCCGCCGTTCGGCGCCATCGCCAGAGAACGTCTTGCCGAGCAGCAGCGAAATGTCGCGGTGGTTGCCGATCAGCAAGGTTGCTGCACTTACCAGTTCGGTCAGCACGGCGCGCGGGTCGCTGTCCCAGCTTTCCCAGAGCTGGGCGCGGTAATTCCCGTCGAGGCAGATCGGCACGCCCGCGCTTTGCGCTGCGGTCACGGCCGCGCGGGCAAGTGCCACGCCCTTGGGACCGAGCGCAGGGGTTATGCCCGACAGGTGCAGGAGGCTCGCGCCTTCAAGCGCGCCAGCGAAGTCGAACGCCGCTGCCTCGGCCTGCGCAAACGCCGACCCTGCGCGATCGTATGTGATCGACGAAGGTCTGAGGCCAGCGCCCGGCTCCATGAAATAGAGCCCCATGCGCCCGGGCCCACGGGCGACGAAGCGAGTATCGACTCCACCCGCGCCGAGTTCCGCCCGCGCCCTGTCACCAAGGGGATTTTCAGGCAGCAGCGTGACCATGCGGGTCGCGTGCCCCAGCGAGGCAAGCGCGACGGCCACGTTGGCCTCTGCCCCGCCCACGACCATCTCGAGGCTTTGTGCCTGGACCATCAGCCGTGAGCCGGGGGGCGAGAGCCGCAAAAGCATCTCGCCAAAGCAGACGACGTGACCGGCCATCAGCGCGTTCGCAGTCACCGGGCCAGCCAGCCGCCGTCGACGGCCAGCACGTGTCCCTGCACGTAATCTGCCGCGCTGCTGGCAAGGAACACCGCTGCCCCGCCGATGTCGGCAGGGTCGCCCCAGCGTCCCTCGGGGATGCGCTCCATGATCTGGCGGTTGCGCGTCTCGTCGGCTTGCAGGGCTGCGGTATTGTTTGTCGCGATATAACCGGGCGCGATGGCGTTGACGTTCACACCCTTGGCCGCCCATTCGCAGGCGAGCAGTTTGGTGAGGCCGGCAACGCCGCTCTTGCTTGCGGTGTAGCTTGGCACGCGGATGCCGCCCTGAAAGCTCAGCATAGAGGCTATGTTGATGATCTTGCCGCGGCGTCCGGTGGCCTCGCGAGTGGCGATCATGTGGCGGCCCGCTGCCTGCGAGAGGAAGAACACCGACTTGAGGTTGGTGTCGACCACTGCGTCCCAATCCTCCTCGGTGAAGTCGACCGCATCGGCCCGGCGGATGATGCCCGCGTTGTTGACCAGCACATCCAGCCCGCCCAGCGCGGAGACCACCTGTTCGACCACGGCCTGCACGGGCTCGATCGTCGAAAGATCGGCACCAACCAGCTCGCACTTGCGCCCCAGTGCGCGCACTTTGGCTGCGGTTTCCTCGGCAGGCGTGCGGCCGACAGCGGCAATGTCTGCCCCGGCCTGCGCCAGCGCCACGGCAATGCCTTGGCCGATACCAGTGTTGGCGCCGGTGACGACCGCGACGCGGCCCGATAGATCGAACAGGTTCATCGTTATCCTCTCCCCTGGATCAGGGGGTCAGGCCGAAAGGCCACGCAGGTAATCGGAGATCGCTTCGTCCTTGCTGTTGGCATAGAACAGTTCGGCGAACTTCTCGCCAGCGATCGCGGCCTTGAGCAGGTCCTGATCGACGGTCTTGAGCACGGTCAGCATGTCACGGCACGATGCTTCCTTGAGACCTTTGAGGATGCCGCGATTGGTCTTCATGATCGCCGCGCGCTCCTTGGGATAGCCCAGGCCGCGCTCGCCATCGAACAGCTTGCGGTAAACGTCCTGCAGGTTCAGTTCGGCGGCCCAGCCAAAGCCCTTCGAGTAAGGCATCGAGATGGCATTGCCGTCGTTGATCTGGCCGAACAGGAACGCGTCGGTCGGATCGATCACCAGTCCGCAGAACACGCCCGGCATGCTGTTGGCAGCAAGCATGGAACCCATGCCCGTGCCACAGCCGGTCACCACGAAGTCGGCTGCCCCGGAGTTGAGCAGGATGCCGGTCAGCAGACCGTTCATCACGTAGGTCAGCGAGGCTTTGTCCTCGGGCGAATACATGCCGTAATGGTGAACCTCATGGCCGAGCGGCTCTGCGACAGCGGCCAGCGATTCGTGGACAAGGCTCGCCTTGGCGGCCTGGCTGTTCTCGATGATCAATGCGATTTTCATGGAAATTCCTCTCGCTCCGGCCAATTTGACCCGGCAGTGTGACGCGGCTTTGCCCTTTAGGTAACCGGTGTCATTAAGTGAAGCAAGCCCATTCGTGCGCCATCTTCGCAAGTCTCAGCAGGTTGCGACGGAAGCCCGCTCGATCAGGTCGGAAAGGAAGTGCGAGGGTTGCCTGCGCGCCTCTGCCGGGTCGATCAGCTTGATCGCCGCAGCTCTCGCCATTGCCTGGATCGGCCAGCGCACGGTGGTGAGCGGGGGCCAGATATGGGCGGCGATGGCGGTGTCGTCGAAGCCGACGATCGAAAGGTCTTCCGGCACCGAAAGGCCGAGCGTCCGCGCCGCATGCAGCACGCCTGCGGCCATTTCATCGTTGCTCGCAAAGATCGCGCTGGGGCGGGGAGCAGCGGCGAGCAGCTTCCTGCCTGCGGCAATTCCGGTCTCGAACGTGTAGTTGCCCTCGGCCATGATGGCTTCGTCCAGCGGGATTCCCGCCTTCTCCAAGGCATCGCGATAGCCCAGCGAACGCTCGGCAGCGGAGCGGAAGCCTTCGGGGCCTGCGACGAAGCCGATGCGGCGGTGGCCTCGACCGATCAGATAGTCCACCGCTTGCGAAACCGCCTCACGGTCGTTTGACGCCACCATGTGCTCGTCCTCGTCAAGCTGGACAGAGCCCATGCGCACGTAGGTCACGCCCAGATCCTCGCACAGTTCTGCAAGCGCATCGTTCTCGGAAATTGGCGGCAGCAACATCACGCCGAACAGGCGCTGCTGTTCGAGAAATGCGCGCACGTCGTCGAGCATGTCGGGCGAGCGGCGATTGACGGGGCGAACAACCAGCGCGAACTCGGTATCGCGGATCGCGGAAAGGATGCCTTCCTGAACTCCCAGGACCATCTGCGCGTTGGGGTTGTCGTGAATCAGGCCGATCAGGAAGTTGCGGCGCAGGGCCAGGGCCCGGGCTTGCGGGTTGGGTACGTAGCCCAGTTCCGCAATCACCGCCTCGACCTTCTCGCGCGTGGCATCGTTGAGCAGCGGCGACCGGTTGATCACCCGGCTGACGGTTTTCTTCGAAACGCCTGAAAGGCGCGCCACGTCGTTGATTGTCGGCTTGCCGTCCTTCGACTTCTTCACACGTTGTCCCGTCGATCCAGGCCCCGCTCACTGTGACTTACACCGGTGTCAAGGCAGTGAAAGGTTCCTAGCCGGTTCTTGCCAGACTTTGCAATGGGCCACGCGTCTTCGCCATTGACACCGGTTACCTAAAGTCTATCCAGAGACAGCGCCATGAAGGGCGTCTGTTGGGAGAGTCGCGGATTGTCGGTCGTCGTTGCCATGCCGGACGTGCTGCGCGTTCACACGCTGGATAGCGTTGCGGTGGCGCTGCGTCCGCTGTCGCGCGGGGCGGGGGTCACGGTCGGCGGCGTCGCCCTTACGATCGAGGAAGACATCCCGCAGGGGCACAAGTTTGCCACGCGGGCCCATGCAGCCGGCGAACGGGTCGTGAAGTTTGGCTTGCCGATCGGCGTTGCCACCCAAGGCATCCGGGCCGGCGAACACGTCCACGTCCACAACGTGAAGACTGCCCTCGACGGCGAACAGGTCTATTCTGCCGCAACTGCACGCGGCGCAGCGGCTCTGGAAGCAGACGATGCACCGATCTGGCGAGGATACCGCCGCGCCGATGGCCGTGCCGCGACGCGCAATGAAATCTGGATCCTGCCGACCGTGGGCTGCGTCGGTCGTACGGCGGAACAGGTCGCCCGTGCAGCCGAAGCGCGCCATGCCGGTGTCATCGCGGAGGGCTGTATCGATGGCATACACGCGTTCATTCACCCTCACGGTTGTTCGCAACTGGGAGATGATCTGGACGCGACCCGCGCGCTCCTGGCAGGACTGGCGGCCAACCCCAACGCGGCTGGCGTTCTGCTGCTCGGGCTGGGGTGTGAATCAAATCAGTTGAACGCTTTGCTGGCCGCCCTTCCGCAAGCCGCGCGGTCCAAGGTCCGGACGCTGTCCTCGCAATCTGCCGGCGACGAACTGGCGGAAGCGGCAACGCTGGTAGACGAATTGGTCGAACTTGCAGCTTCCGTCCGGCGTGAGGACTTGCCGCTCTCTGCGCTGACCGTGGGGCTCAAGTGCGGTGGGTCCGATGGCCTGTCAGGTCTCACTGCCAACCCCTTGCTCGGCCGCTTCAGCGAACGCCTTGCCGCTTCAGGTGGCACGCCGATCCTCACCGAAATTCCGGAGATCTTTGGCGCGGAGCAGGCGCTGCTGAATCGTGCCGTCGATGCACCGACGTTCGCGTCTGCTGCTGCACTGGTGAACCGCTTCAAGCGGTACTACCTCGATCAGGGCCTCCCAGTTTCGGAGAATCCGTCGCCCGGCAACATTGCCGGCGGAATCACCACGCTCGAGGAAAAGTCCGCAGGGGCGGTGCAGAAGGCCGGCACCGCACCCCTCGCTTCGGTGCTGGATTACGGGGATCAGGCAATGGGGCCCGGCCTCGCCTTGCTCGAAGCGCCGGGAAACGATGCGGTTTCCTCCACGGCGCTTGCCGCAGCAGGGGCTACGCTCGTGCTGTTCACCACGGGGCGCGGAACGCCACTCGGTTTTCCGGTGCCGACGGTCAAGGTCGCCTCGAACAGGGCACTGGCGCAGGCCAAGCCCCACTGGATCGATTTCGATGCCTCGCGCGTGCTCGATGAAGGCGAGGTGGCGGCAGATGCGGCTTTTCTGGAAACGCTCATCGCTATCGCCAGCGGACGGAAGACGGCTGCTGAACGCAGTGACCAGCGCGAGATGGCAATCTGGAAGAAGGGCGTAACGCTCTAACTATGTACCGCGGTCGGACGGCCGAGACTTGTGATTGACACCGGTTTCCTATAGGCAGCCGGGCGAATGAAGGACCAAGGGATGGGGACGGAATTGAACGAGAATGCGGATCAGGTTGCAGCGGCCTTCGTCAGCGCCCGCCACGAAGCCCGCGTGCTCGAAATCTACCCCGGCACTACGCCCCAGGCGCTCGACGATGCCTATGACATACAGGATCGTGCCATCACGATCGATGGGCGCCAGATCGTCGGCTGGAAAGTCGGACGCATAAATTCTCCTTTGGACGCATCGCTTGGCGCCAACCGCCTTGTCGGCCCGATCTTTGCCGACAGCGTCGTGGATGCCGATGCCGCCGATACTCCCGCGATGCCGGTCTACGCGGGAGGCTTCGCCGCCGGAGAGGCTGAGTTCCTTGTCCACGTCGCGCCGGGCTTCAAGGGTCCGGTTCCCGCCGACGACGCCGGCACGATCGCGATTGTCGATGATGTCCGCATCGGGATCGAGATCGCCAGTTCGCCGTACCCGGGCATCAATGCCGATGGGCCGACGGTGACCGTTTCCGACTTTGGCAACAACACCGGTCTGGTGCGCGGCGCAGCTCTGCCCAACTGGCAGTCGACCGACCTCTGCGCCATCAGGGTCAAGAGCGAGATCGACGGCATCGAAGTCGGATCGGCTACCGCTGCCGCAATGCTCGACGGACCCTATGGTGCGGTGCGCTTCCTGCTTGGCAACCTGCTGGCGCGTGGCTTCGATGTGTCGCAGGGCCTGTGGGTATCCACCGGCGCCGTGACCGGCGTGCACGAAATCGCCGTCGGCCAGGAGTTTCGTGCGATCTTCGAGGGTCACGGCGAATTGACCTGCACGATCATCGCGGCGGCCCCCCGCTGAATTGCATTTGGCGGCATGGCCCGGAACGGGTTGGCCGCTTCGGGAGAGAAGCAATGGACCAGAACTTCAACCCGCCTGCCGCCTCTGCCAAGGCCGGGCGCTACCGCTGGGTCATCGTCGCCCTGCTGTTTGCGGCCACTGCGGTCAACTACATCGACCGCCAGATGATCGGCGTGCTCAAGCCGACGCTGGTGGCGGAGTTCGGCTGGAGCGAAACCGACTTCGCCCAGATCGTGTTCTGGTTCCAGGTCGCCTATGCCATCGGCTACATCGGCTTTGGCCGCATCGTCGATGTGGTCGGGGCGAAGCTTGGCTACACTATCGCCATCGTGGTCTGGACCGCCGGCCACATGGCCCACGGTTTCGCGACCGGTCTTGCCAGCTTTGCCGCTGCGCGCTTCGGCCTCGGCGTCGGGGAGAGCGGGAACTTCCCGGCTGGCATCCGTGCCGTAACCGACTGGTTCCCCCAGCGTGAGCGGGCCTACGCGATCGGACTGTTCAATGCCGGTGCAAACGTCGGCGCCATCATCACCCCGCTGCTGGTCCCGGCGCTTGTGCTGTGGTTCGACTGGCGCGCCGCCTTTTTCATCACCGGTATCTTCGGGGTGGCCTGGCTCGCCGCCTGGTGGCTGGTCTATCGCCATCCTGCCGAACACCCGCGCGTCTCGCCGGCCGAACTTGCCTGGATCCAGCAGGACCCTGCAGACCCGGTCGAGCAGATCGGCTGGGCAAAGCTCCTGACCGTGCGCGAGACCTGGGCCTACGCGCTGGGCAAGTTCCTGATCGACCCGGTCTGGTGGTTCTTCCTGTTCTGGCTGCCCGGCTACCTGTTCGAGCGCTATGACATGGACCTCAAGACCTTCGGCCTGCCGCTCGCGGCGATCTACCTGATTTCCGATGGTGGATCGATTTTTGGCGGGTGGATGTCCTCGCGCCTGATCAAGGCGGGACGCACCCCCAACTTTGCGCGCAAGGCCACGATGCTCCTGTGCGCCGTGGCGGTCCTGCCGATCTGGTTTGCGCAGAGCATCGACAGCGTGTGGGCTGCCGTTCTCATCATCGGGCTAGCCACCGCAGCGCATCAGGCCTTTTCGGCGAACCTCTATACGCTGCCTTCGGACGTGTTCCCGCGCGGAGCAGTGGGCTCGGTGGTTGGCATTGGCGGCACGGTTGGAGCGCTCGGCGGCATGGGCATGGCGTTGTTCACCGGCTATATCCTCGACAAGACCGGCGGCTCATACGAAGTTCTGTTCGCCATCTGCGCCAGCAGCTACCTTCTGGCCCTCGCCGTCGTGCATGTGCTTAGCCCAAAACTCAATCCTGCAACTATCTAGGCGCCTCCGTCTGCCAGAAAGGCCCCGCCCAGCCCTGCTCCATGCCGTTCATGAGATCACGCCTGTTAAAAGCCCCAAGCCGACAGTGCGAATGCCGGACAGCCGTGCCCGGCAAATCGCCGTGCGCAAACCGTCATGAAGACCACTTGGCACTTTCAGCGGGCCCCATGAAGGCGGACCCGCTCTTTATCGACCCCTGACAGGCCGCCTCGGAGATCGCCTCTGCCATAGGGTCGTACGGCCCGGTCAGAACTGCTTCGAGATAGGTTGCCAGGCGCTTTGGATACTCTGCATCCCGTTTGGCGGTCGACGCCGCCGTTTTCCGGATTACCGGCAGCGCCGGCAGGGCTGCCTTGCCGATGCACGACAATGCATCGAAAGCCTGGATGCGAACCGGCATCGGTGATGGTTCGTCGGCCAATCGCGCGAGGACCTGCACGGCCTGTTCCGGCTTGCCGAGACCGACGAGGGTCTCGGCCACAACCACGCGGACATGATCCGATGGATCCGCCACCAAAGCCGTTTCAAGATCGCCGCGGACGGTAGCCGCTTCCCCGCCCAGCATCAGGAGTCCCCGCGCTGCCCAAAACCGGGTTGCTTCGTTGGAACTGCGCAACAGCTTGCGGAACCGGTTCAGATTGCGCGGTTCGCGCTTTGCGGCTGCAGCAGCCAGCCGCATCAACGCAGGAAGCGGGTAAACCGCGCGATTGCGACTTTCAAAATAGCCTTCGCCGACGGACCCTTCAGGCAGGAAGCCATTGTCATTAATCGCCAGCATATGCCGGTCAAGCGCCTGGCGCAGCCTCGTAGCTGCCGCGGCGGCCGAGGGCGAGGTGATCAGGTTGTTCACT
>NZ_JABAIC010000022.1:0-20772 GCF_012641315.1 Novosphingobium sp. ERW19 | reverse complement strand
GCGGGCACAGCGCTGGCTGTCCCAGATCGCATCCCGTTTCGATGCCTTGTTTGGCGACTACGATTGCCTCGGGCACATGTCGAACGGCGAGGGGGTCTACACCAAGCGCGCAGCTTGAGGTTTGCGAGTTGGTGAGGCGCAGTGCTGGGTTGCCATCCCTGACTGCACTTTGTCGGCCGCTCATGGTCTGTCGCCATGCGAGAGAGGCCCTGGGCCAGCCGCCAGTCTTGCGCAACCCGGCTTGGGCGGACCCGTGTTGGCCTTGGCCCTTCGGGCTCAAGGCCTGCCCGCGCCAGCCCGCCAAGCCGGGTTCCCCCTGACGGGTGCGCAATCCTGCCTGAAGCTGGCCCTGGCGGGCTCTCGCTGGCGCAGCCATGAACGGGTGCGTCGGCCTCACGCCAGTCAGGAGGACTTCCCCATGCACACGTCATTCGCCGACCAACTCGCCGGGCTCGATCTTGCCGGCTTCTCCATCGGTCCTGCTCCCGTATCGACCAGCGATTTCCCGGTCCGGGAGGCGGTTGTCCAAACCCTCGAAGCGGTCTGGTCCGATCTTTTCGCCATGGTGTCCGGGACCGCGCTCGAAGCCGACGCCGAGGATCTTGGCTGGGCCTTCGTCAACATCTTCCACCGCTCGGCGGAACGCAAATCGACGGCCCTCGACAGGGCGACCGACGAGGTCCGCGCGCTGATCGCCACTGCCGACGGATCCGAGGTCCACACCCATGACCTCGAGACCCAGGTCGAGCGAGCGCAGTGCGCCGAAAGTGCGATGCTGGCGCTCGAAGAGATGCGCGAAGTCGCAGCAGCCCTGTACCTCAATGAGTTCGGTTCCTCCTGGAAGCCGGTCTCCAGTTCGCGCTTCAATCACAGCGCCATGATGACTTCTGCGCTCGTCGAAGGTCGCGATTTCCTGCGCGCCCGTGCCGAGGCCAAGCGCCGTGCGGCGGTGCCCGAAGGAACCCCTGTCGTGTTCGCTGGCGGGCGCACCCGTCATGCGACCGAGGACGATGCACTGACCTTCGGCAACAACGTCTGGGCAACGCTCGACAAGGTCCGCGACCGCGTGCCCGACATGGTGCTCATCCATGGCGGCGACACCAAAGGCGTCGACCGTCTGGCATCGAGCTGGGCCGAACGGCGCGGCATCCCGCAGGTCACGTTCTCGCTCGACATGCGGCTGGGCGCTCGTGCTGGCTTCAAGCGCAACGAGCGGATGCTCTCCCTCGATCCACGTTACGTCATCGCCTTTCCGGGCAATGGCGTGCTCGAACGTCTGGTCATCGAAGCCAAGGCCCGGCGGATCACCGTGGTCGATCGGCGCGGGCCCCTTGGCACCAATCCGAAGAGCACTTCGGCAGCCACTGACTGAGGTCATGCCAGTCCTCGCGCCAGCGCCGGGTCGGCGCTGGCGTCGTCCGTCAGAGGAAAGGCGCGCGCCTGTCAGTTTGAGCCAGCGGAGGTCGTTGGCTCCTTTTTACAGGAGGCAGTTCATGATCGATATCGAGGCTGTGATGGCCGATTTTGCCGTTCGCCAGGCCGAGCGGCAGATGCAGGTTGCTGAAGAGATTCAGCAGGTCAAGGTCGCCATTCTTCCGCGCTTGCAGGATGCCGGCATCGCCCGTGTCGAGATCCGCTTTGACGGCTGCGGCGACAGCGGTGCCGTTGAAGAATGTGCATGCCTCGATGCAGCCGGCGCGGGGATCCCGTGCCCGGATGTGACCCTCTTGGAAGGCGAAGCAGGCAGCGTTGATCGTACCGGTTCCAGAGAGCCGCAATCACTCGGGCAGGCACTCGAACAGCTGACCTACCTGGCGCTCGAACGTCACCATCCTGGCTGGGAGATCAACGACGGTGCCTGCGGCGAATTGGTGATCGATGTGGCTGAAGCGACCTTCGTGCTCGACTGCAGCCTGCGTTTCACCGCGACCGATGATCACTCGACCGAGCTCTAGGAGACCCGGCATGGCCCACTGCTACTACCACGCCCTCTCTTCGGTCCGGAAATGGGGCGGCACGGTCGATGACTATCTCCCGCTGCACCAGTGGTTCGACCAGTCCAAGGCAATCCTGGCAGACCCACGACACCGCGCGCTGCGGCACCATGCCGAGGGGATATTCATGCTGGAGGCGATCTTCGGCGAGACCCTCGTCAATGCCGATGGCCGGGTCGTTCCGGTGCGTCTGGTCGGCGAACAGCACGTGCGCGAAGACTTGGGCTCGATCCCCTCCTTTGCCGATTGGGCGCGCTTGATCACGCCGCAGGCCTGGATGCTTCGCGGCAACCCTTTGGACGGCGCTGAAGGGGTGACGATCGACATGCCTGGCCGCGGTGAAGCAGTTGCGCCCTGGAGCGTGCCACCTGCTGAAGCGGTCGGTACCGTGATCTAAGAGGGGGTTCTCCGGTGAAGGGGCGGGGTGGATGATCCTGCCAAGACCGGAGGGAAACGAGTCAGGGCAAACCTGTTCAAGGCATCCAGCTCCACCCGGCTTCGATGCAAACCTGTCCCTGAATCACCCCCCGTCGAGACGCGCAACCCGGATCAGGTCCGACCGAGTTGCCGGGCACGATTTTGCGCATCGCTGGTGCCGAAAACCGGTTCCCACTTTTCGGCGCGATGCTGCGTGCCCGGCTGCCCGCACCACCCGAACCAGTTCCGGGTTTCCCTTTGGTGCGCTTCGCCATGGGGCGCTTCTGCTCGGGTTTTGCAGCCGGGATGGACCCGGAATGCTCGATCAGGAGAAAGCCCATGACCAATCTCGTTATCCTCGTTGGCCGCATCGCTCGCGACCCCGAGACCCGCACCACCCAGGGCGGAACCAGCATCACCTCGATATCGGTCGTGACCGACCGTCCCGCCCGCAAGGATGGCAAGACCTACAAGGACGAAAACGGCTACACCGCCAAGGACAGCGAATTCCACCGGATCACCTGCTTCAATGGCCTGGGTCAGAACGTCGCCAAGTACTGCACTAAGGGCCAGCTCGTGACGGTCGAAGGCCGCATCCACTACACCCAGTGGGAAGATCAGAGCGGCACCAAGCGCTACGGCTGCGAGATCATCGCCGACAAGGTCGACTTCCTCACCAAGGGCCGCTCCGGCAGCAACGAAGGTGCTCCCGATATCGATGAGGACTGAATGTCCTTGCCTCACGACAAGGCCCCGGTGGCAGACGCCATCGGGGCCTATTCATTTGCACGCGTGCGATGCGGCGGCGCGGGGCATCGAACCCCTTGCCGCCGCCGGATGGGTTTTACGCGGGAGCAATCCGCTTCAGCGTCTCCTCGATCCCGAGGGCCATCGATGCGCGAACGATCTGGCGCAACTGCGCCGGATCGATCGTCTCCGCGCCGCACTCGATCAGCAGCTTTCCGAGTTCGGTCGCTGCTTCTTCGCGGAGACGCGCCTCCTCGTTCTCGAGTTGGGCACGCTGTTCACGCAGCTTCTTCAAGGCATCGCGGGCAGTAGGTTTGGACCTGGCCATAGTGCTTCCTTCTTGCTGGCCGTTGGTCCCCTCCGCTGCCGATCTTGGCACTGCGGGCGCATGTAGGAAAATGTTTTGTGGGGCAGGCGTTGCGCTTCTGCGCAGGCGTTGGAGAGGTCTCTCTCGCAGAAAGACCAAGTGTGATGCGGGCTTTGGGGCTGCGTCAAGGACGACGGGGCCCCACCATTTTTACCGGGCAAGCCCGGCAAAAATCGTTGCCCCCATCGCCGCTTCGCGGCCGCTATCGCGGTCCCTGACCCAGCCCGTCACCCACATCCTTCGCAGCTCCTGATGCGACGCATCGAACATCAGGAGGAAAGATCATGTACGCTTCACTGAACATTGCCGCTGCTGGTCCCGCCGCCGATCAGGCAGCCTTCGTTGCTGCCCTGGATCAGGCTCATGCCCGGTCCCTTCACAGCTACTTCACACAGTACGTCCTGACCGATGACGAGGCAGGCTATATCGCGGTCGATGAAGGCGACTACGGCGCCTTGCCCAAGGCCATGCTGGACCGTGTCATCGACACCGTGCCGGGCCGTCTCAGCGATGAATTCTGACCCGCCGGTTTGGGAGGAAGTCCGTCAGGGCTTCCTCCTTTCTTTTTGCTCGCAGACCGTTGCGGCATCCCTCGGCCGATACGGGAAGGCGCGTCGACAGCGTCAGTCGGCGGTGTCAGGACGGTCGAGATCGGCGAGCCGTTCCGGCATACCCAGAACCTTCAACGCCGCGGCCTCAATGGCTTCTGCCTGTGTCGGGAAAGCCTCGGAGGAACTGATCGACACCCCGTTCGGGTAAGTGACTGTCGCCTGGAAGCCGTTGCCCTTCGGTGTCGCACTCAGTGTGACCTGGCCCATGCGGCGCCTCCTTTCTGTCCGGAATATTGGCTGCAACATAGGCGTCGATCCCGTCTGTGCCTATCGCGATCCGCGGATCGGCTAGTTGCCGAGGACCCTTTGAATGGGGATCGCAAAACGCACGCGGTAAACCGCCCTTCTATGGGAAAAAGTGCAATAGAATCAGTGCGCGCGTTCAGCAATGCGCTTGGCAGATCGGTTGCTAGCGAAGGCTATCTGGTCCCCAAAAATCCGCAGAATTTCGGGACTTTAGGCGGCAGTTCTGATATTGCTGATGGCTATATGGTCCCCGCAGTGAAAAAGCAGGGCAACAGGGCCTTCCTTGACGGCAATTTCGCACGCCGGAATCTGCCGCTGAAGGCGAACGAATACTGCATCTGGGACACCGAGCTTGCAGGGTTCGGATTACGGGTTCGCCCGACTGGGAATTACTACTGGTTTGTCCGGCTACGACATCGCGGTAAGCATTGGCGGATCACACTTGGAAGGACGACAGAGCTCGACGCAGCCCTTGCGCGCTCGCAAGCGCGCCGCTTGCTTGCCGAGGTGGCGCTGGACGGACTGCCCAAGCGGGTCGTGGTGCGGTCAACGCCAACCATGAACGATTTTGTGGCTACCTACTTTGACGACCTGTCGCGGATATGGAAATCCTCCACCGCAAGGCGCAACGCCAATGCCTGGCGCTTAGACCTTGCTCCCCACTTCGGTGACATTCTGGTGGCTGACATCACCAAAGCTGATGTCGTGCGCTGGCGTGATGCTTGCGCAGGCGAGCGCGAGGCTCGCTACAACCGCGCGATCCCCGTGCTTGCATCGCTTTTGAACTATGCCGAGGCGCTCAAGATGCGCCGCAAGGGCTCCAACCCGTGCCGGGGGATGCCGCGTTACAAGCGGCAAGCGATGGAGCGGTATCTTACGCCTCGCGAATATGCGCGCGTCGGCGCGGAGCTGCGCGCGCAGGACGCAGAGTTTCCGACGCAGGTTGCGATACTGCGGCTGCTTCTTTTCACTGGCGCACGTCGCGGCGAGATCGAGGGGTTGCAATGGGACTGGGTCAAGCCGCCTCGCCTTGTGCTTCCGGATAGCAAAACTGGCCCGAAGGTGATTTGGCTGAACAGTCAGGCATTGGCGATTCTTGAAGGAATTGCTCGTGTGGAACACTGTCCGTACGTCTTTCCCAATCACAACGGGACGAAACCAATCAATCTCGAAAGGTGGTGGGAGAATTTCCGGCGCCGCTGCGCATTGCCCGACGTGCGCCTCCATGACCTCCGCCATAGCTTTGCTTCGACCGGGATCATGGACGATGTCCCCCTCGCCACAATCGGCAAACTGCTCGGCCATGTGCTCCCTGAAACAACCGCCAAATATGCCCACCTCGCCGACGAGATTGTCGCCGACGCAGCAAAGCGCGTCTCGGGTTCGCTCGCGGGCGCTTTAGGTCTGCGCGTATGACGGCGCTCGGCCTGAAGCAGGTGGTGGAGCAGGCGTTAGCTCGGGTCGGTGCGGACGTCAGCTTCGTCCGTATTCCGAAAGGAAGGCCGCGATCGACGACCTGGCTCGGGATCGAACATGGGTTCGGCATTCGTCACTACGCGACCGGCAGGAACGTCTACATCGTGCAGACGCGGATGGGGGGCAAGCTGCGGACGGTGACGCTGGGGCCAGCGTCGGTTCTGACGCGGGCGCAGGCAACGCAGGTTGCGCGGATTGTGTTGGCCTACGCGCGGGTGGGCCAGGATCCAGCCAGTGAGCGCAAGCGCATCAGGTCAGCACCACGTTACAGCGATTTTCTCGACGAGTTCTGGGAGAAGTGGGCGATCCGCTGGTCTGCAAAGACATGGACTGTCAACGCCAGCTACCGGCGGCTCTACCTGCAAGACGCATTTCATGACCTGTGTATCGACGAGCTCAACGAGGAGCATGTCACCCGGTGGTTCGCCGAGGTCAACCGGCAGACCGGGCCGGGCGCAGCCAACATGGCGTTGGGCTTGTTGAATCTCATGCTCAACAAGGCCGAAGATTGGGGCTATCGGCTTGAAAACACCAATCCATGCCGCGTTGTTCGCACAAACCGCCGAAATCATTTCGAGCGCTTCCTGTCACCTGAGGAGTTGCAGCGCCTTGGCGCAGTACTGGCCAAGGAACGCGCCAGCGATCAGCCGCTGCGCGCGCTGGCGGCCAAGGCGATTACCTTGCTAGCCCTGACCGGGTGCCGCCGAGGCGAAATCCTCGGCCTGCATTGGCAGGACATTCACGGCACGCGCCTCAAGCTGCGGTACGGAAAGACTGGTCCGCGCATGGTTTGGATGGGCGACGAGGCACGTGCGGTGCTCGACACCTGTCCGCGATATGACAAGGTGCCGTGGGTCTTCTGGAATCCTGTCGGTAAGAAGGCGGTAACTGACATTCACCGCTTCTGGAGCGAGTTTCGGGCTGACGCGGGCTTCAGGAATTTCAGGCTGCACGACCTACGCCACAATTTCGCTAGCCATGCCGCAATGAACAAAGAGACCCTGCCTATGATCGGGCGACTGCTGGGGCATGTCTGCATTCAGTCAACGTCGCGCTATGCCCACCTCGATGATGGACACGCGCTCAAAGCAGCAGAACAGATCGGTGCAGCCGTCGAACGAATGCTGGGATGACGCTGTTGCCGAAGCTAGTTATTCGTTATTCCGTTGCTGCCGTTTGCAAATTCAGCGACGGCGCTGCCACCTGCGCCTGATCAGGGCTGATGCCGGCAGCCTGCTTAAGCGGCGCGATAAAGCTCGTCTCCCAAGCCCGCGCAATCCGCCGCTCAAGTTCCTCTCGTAGCTCGACATTGTCCTCGAACCAAGCCCGCAATCGGTCAGCGACACCTTCGCGATATCCGCCCATGCCCAGCCCGTAATCGTGCTCGCAGGCGTCCCACAGCTCTTGCGCGCGGCTGAGCGGCGGCAAGTAGACCGCGCCGCCGTGATGCCGCGCGGCGTTGACAAAGTCCGCTTCCCATTGGGCGATATTGGCAAGAACCTGCATCAGGAAGCCGCGCGCGCTCTCCAGCTCGCCATTGTCCAAGTCCGACTCGATGATCGCCGTCAAGCCCGCGACCACCTCTGATGATCGGATCTTGGCTTCGGCGGCAGCGCCATCCCCGAGATATTGAAAGACGTCGAAGTTCCAGAATCGGCCGTTGCGCAGGGTCGCCGCCCACACCGTCCGCGCGTGGAGGCTGGTTACGGCGCTGAGAAGCCGTTCATACGGATGACGCCTTGCGCCGCGGAGCCCCGCCTTGCGATCGGCGAACCGGGTGAGATTGCCGCTGACCGTGGCCAATGCCGCCATCGCCTCGGCTTCGGCGCGGTTCTCGATCATCTGGCTGATCGCTTCGATCGTCGCCATCGCCGCTTGCGCCTGGGCGTTCCGGACCGCGAGGATGCGGTCGAGGACAAAGGCCGTCAGCTCGCGGGGATCGTCCCCGCTCGCGTCGAAGGCATAGCTCTCGATTCCGGCGAGGCCAATCTTCTGCAAGGCGTCCTCGATCTGGCCGAGCTTGATCTCATAGCCTTCAGCGACGTCCTCTGCCGCCTCGCCCGAATCGTGCCGCATCGACAAGGCGTCCCCCGAGCGGGCCAGCGCCACGATCGCGACGCGGTCGAGCAGGGCCGGATCAGCATCGGTTTCATTGATATGGGTGAGCAGCGCCTGCACGCTCGGATCAGGCGCGCTGCCCCATTTCGAGCAGAGCAAGGTGACTGCGCGCGGATCCTTCAGATGCAGGAGGATGTCAGGGCGCACCGCGCTTCCGTCGACTCCGCGGGTGTCGATGACCGTGATCGACAATCGCGCGTCGGAAATCAGCGCGAAAGGGACTGTGACGGTGATGCGGTCGGGCAAGGAAAAATCCTCGTGCCGGCCATTGTTGATCGCCGTAAAGGTCGTGCGTAGCCACTGGCGCCCCGCTTTGGCGTCGATTCCTTCGAACTCGACCGTGCGCCGGCTGCGGCGCCAGAGGCTGAGCCGGGCGGCGAATTCGGCGGTAAACGCCTCTAGCGTATCGTAATCCTTCGCCAGTTCGGCGGCAGGATCGGGCACGGCTGCGGCGCCCTTACGCGCCCGTGCCGGCCGCGGCAATCCGGCCATGTTGCGCAGCGCACGTTCGACTTCCTCGGCCGGCCTGAATTCCACGCTATTGGAGGAAGGCTCGCCGGAGAGCTTCTCGAAGATGCCTTTGCAGACCTCGCCGACGAGCTTGTAGATCTCCTCGTCGCTCACCGGCTCGACAGTGAGCGCGAACCGCTCACCTGTCTCCACGCGAACGTCGCACAAAGTGGTGCGGCCGCCGCCGGTATCCAGCAGCATGCCCTTGAGGTCGGCGGCTGTCGCCTCGTCGATCACCAGTCCAGCCTGCCGGCACGCTGCGGTCGTCTTGCCGACGCCGATCTCGCCGACATAGACCACTTCGTGGTCCAGCGAGAGGAGATAACGTCCTGCGTCCTCGAGCCGCCGCTCGAGCAGCTGCGCCTGCCCGGCGAGCACGGTCGGCACCTGGCCGTCGCCCAGGAATTCACGCACCGTTTCGAGGCCGCGTTCCACCGATACCAAGGTGGAGAGATCAGGATGGCGCAACGAAGGCTGCGGCAAATGCACCCATTCAAGCGCTAGAAGCTCAGCGAGGGCGGCGGCTTCGGGTGTGCCCACTGCCGACAGATAGGCGGAGACTTCAGTTGCGTCGCCGTCGCCCGCTTCGATCCGCGAGACACGCGTCTGATTGGCACTCATCCGTTCGGCGACCTGTCGTTGCGTCAGTCCCGACGACGCCCTAAGATCGGCCAAGATCGATCCGGTTTCTGTATTCATCGACTCACAATCCTCATTCAATTCAGAATTGAATATATGCGATGCGTATCTGAATGCAAGTCCCTATGGGGGCGCAGACTTCAGGCCTACGCCCCGTTTGGGCGTGCTGCCTGGCGCGTCGGAGTTACCCGCACGGGCACCGCAGAATCATCCTCCGCAAGGGCGGGCAAGTGACCCGTCACCTGGTTTTGGGACCCTACGGGAGGCTTGAGGAGATCCCTCAGCTACACGAGTGCGCAGATTTAGGCTGGTTCGGCGGATTTGAGCTGGAATGAAGGGGAACGGCTCGCACCTGCTGCAAACTCAAAGCAACTAAGTCGGCCTGCCATGCCGAAGGCGGTGCGAACGCACCGAGGACCAGGCACCACGTAAAGATCGAAGCTCAGCTTCGTTCAACGCCAGTTTCTCTCCAAGCCATCGGTCGCCGAAATCGAGTATAGACGATATGTCGGCTGCACCGGAGTGCGCGGTGAGAAACGCCGCGAACTCGGCGTCGCTCGGTTCATGATATATCAGGGGCAACGCGCGAAATTCGTTCGGCGTTAATTCTAGCACTCCCCCACCGTAAAAGCGGCCCTCTATTTCGGAGAAGAGCAGCGTCAGGGAGTTGTAAAATGAGAAGCAAATCCCGCGCATAGAATAGCCCTCATGCGCCCGCAGACCATAGGCGGTGTCGGTAATGAAGACGTCTGCGGCATTCAAACATATCCGTGGATATTCGTGCGAGCGCTTAAAGACGAACCCGTCAGCGCGGGGTACGAGTGGCACCTCATACCATCTCTCTCGGTTGCGGCACTTGTAGCGCTTATGAAAACCGCGTTCCTCGCCTGTCAGGAGATAAGACTCAACCTTCGACGGAAACTCGCTTCGCTTGCCGTTCAACCGGAGGAAGCGGCAAGGTTCGCGCTCTGCGATAGCTGCGAAGTCGCTTGCCGAGAAGATGGGTAGCCGGCTCGCGAAGCTGCCCTTTTTCAGGATGGGCAGCGTCAATTCTAGGAGTTGGAGTTCCTTCGCTCGCGCTTCTGTTAGTATAAAAAAATCGTTTGCTGCGGTGACAATGCCGGGAGCGCTGGTGCAATAATCGGAAACTTTACGGCTTTCGCGTCTGAGGCGCTGGATCAAAGGTAGCGTCGCCGGGCAAATCAGAAACTTGTTGAGTTCAAGCGCGAGCGTTTCTTCCCCAGTGATCTCGAGTGCGTGCTCCCGAGCCACCCCTAACTCAGTCATCTCGACGACACGTTGAATGAACAGACCCGCTGGTACTCTGGGGCGCTTCTGACCGACAAAAATTATCGCATCCTGATCGAGCGTAGGGAACGCCTTCTGATCAGAGATGAAAAGATCGACTCTAGAAAATTCATTGCAGAGCCAGAGGAGAGCCTGCTGGCCATAGGCAACCGTCATCATCTCGTAGGGTATCACAAAAGCAGCGACGCCACCGTCCGCGAGCAACCGAGTCGAAGCCGCCAAAAACGCAACCCAGCTATTCTTGAGTTGCGGAAGCGGATATTCGATAAGATTTGACAGCTTACTTAGATTTTCTTTGAATTTATCAGAATAGTTGTGCTTTCGGATGAAAGGTGGGTTACCGATAACCAGATCGAACTTCTTGCCGTCCGATACAATCCTGTCGCAAGCAAATTTTAGAAAATCACTCGCATGAAACGCAGCCTCACCAGGCCAGAGACCAGCGGACAAGTTCAATGACGAGATTACGCCGATGTCGATATCGACCCCGGTCAGACTAGCCCTCGGAAAATGACGCGCAAGCGAGTCCACAAAAGCACCGTCCCCGATGCTGGGTTCGAGGATCGTGGGCCGCAAGGTGCGAACCAGGCCTCGGACGTGAGATGTCACCGCCGAGGCGACGTCCGTTGGTGTATAGACCGCGCCCGTAAGCCGGATTGATGCCCGATCCTTAAGCGGCAGCACGTAATTCATAGTCATCAATCGCTTCAGTCAGGCTCACATAGCGCTCGAGCAGCTCGATATATGCGTCGCCTTTCACTGCACGAGCCTTCATCGTTTCAATCAGCACTTTGACCTCGTCCCGCAACACGCGTGCTCGTCGCGCCTGCCACAACAGTTCGTGTCGTAGCAAATTGAAGCGCAGGCGTTTCGCGATATAGGCTCCGAGCTCCCCTACAGGGACAATGCGGCCGGAGGGATCGCGCCGGAAATGCGCTTCATACTGATCGCAACACGGATCGACGAACCCGCGTGTCCCGTCATTTGGAACACTGGCGTCACTGCCGACCCAGTGGTCCGACTTGGCCATGTTGCAGAAGCGGCAAGCATACACGAGGTTTCCATAGTCGCATTCCAGCGCCGGAAAAATCTTCCGCGGTGCGAAATGATCAATATGGAACGTAATTCGGTCGACTCTCAAATCATCGTCGCCGCAATACCCGCAGGCGTTGGCGAAATCCTGCCGGAGGTCGTCTCGATATAAACCATAGCGCGTTTGCGGAGGAACTTTTCGGCGCGTGGGCACGCGAGCGCGTATCGACAGACCGTCAGCCATCGGTGGCGCCTTCCTCACCAAGCGTCCTCTTTATATCGGCGATAAGCCTTTCGGTATCCGCGAGCAGCTCCTGCTTGCGGCTGTACAGACCGCCGTCGAAGATCGCCCGGCGGGCATCTTGGCTCACGGCATGGTCTGCTCCGAACTGAGCTTCTATGCGCGTGTCGAGCTGTACAATCCGTTCGATTTGGGTGGCGGTGAGGGTGCTGCGTTCGATTGCCAAAAGCGCTTCTAGTTCGTCCGACCACTTTTGCAGTTGCAACTTGTGATGGGCAATCTGGAGGCTGATACGTTCGAACAAGGGTCTATTGAGATCCTGCGAACCTTCTTCCTTGGAATAGACACGGTTGACGTCATCTGTGCCGTGCAGTGCGTCATTGTCCCACGAGGTCCGGATAAAGCAGGGAAATTCTGCTCGTGCGGCCAGATAGGCGGTAACCAGCTGCCCGCCATCATATTCAATCGGTGAGGCGTCGGAGAGCCGAAAATCGGATACGAGTGCGTCAATCGGCAGCGTCAGAAGCACCTCGAGCATATCTGCGAGGCGCGCTTCAGGCTTAAGAATGATCACTTCACGAAAGAGGTTGCTGTTATCCGCATCGATGAGAAAATCCTCAAGTGCGTCTTCGTCTTCATCGACATAGGCGATGATCGGGCGCTCGGTAGCCTGTGTCGCGTCAGCCATTCATAGCCTCGGCGCTTGGAGATCGGTACATTGGCAACCGGATACTGATAGAGAAACCAGGCTCGCCCATGGCGCTCTGCAACGAGACAGACCCACGATACTCCTCAACAACGGTCTTGAGTAGCCACATGCCTAGCCCTGTCCCGGCAGCATCGCCACTGACCGCTTCCTTTTTCGAGGAGGTGCCAAACTGGAAGATATCCTCAGCAATATTGAACTCGTTCGGAATGCCCGGACCGTTGTCGTTGTATCGAATATCGATCCACCCATCATCTTCCGCATTAATGTCGATCTTTATCTTACGCTCCATTGGCGCCGACGGCTTGACTAATGCTTCTACAGAATTATTGATTAAATTGTAGAAAATACTATCAAGATCGATCTCGTGCGCAAGTACTGTGAGACTTTTGATAGAACTTGGGCCGATGCCTAAGGAAATGCTCTTGGATTGCAGGAATTCCTCCCAATAGCTCTCTACGCCTGCAAGATACTCTGCCAGATTCACCACCCGCCGCCGCCGCTTGGCTGGCGACACCGCCGACAAAGCGAAGTTGACCCACCGGCTGACCTTTTCGTCCTGCCGCCGCAGACGTTCCAGCATCCGGAAAGGGTTGTGCGCAGGTGTCAAGGCGGCCAGACGATCCTGGTCAGCGACTTTTTCGATGGCATCGGACAGTCGCTGTGAGCGGCTGTCTATATTGGTTTTGACCTGCTTAAGTTCGTGTGTAAAAGAAACAAGCACGGTTCCAAGCGTCGCCATGCCACGCATGACTTGGATATCGTCCCGAAGACTTTCGTTCTTGCGAACCTCGGAACTATAGGCCTGCGATACCTGCCGCAGCGCGAGCTCGTTATCACGCTGCGCTTCTTCGATTGGGGTCTTTTGCTGGTCGAACAGGTCCGACTGTACCTCTACGGGAGGAAATTGCTCTTCGTCGTCGGCAGGCTCCGACGCGTCCGCTTTGCCGAGAAGCTCCTCAGCGATACGGCGGCCCTGTTCCGCTTCCTTCTCTTCTTCATGGTCAAGGTCGAAAGCAGCACTGAACTGGCCGAGGACATAGGCCCGGTCGTTCTCAAATTCCTTGATCAGTGCGAGCACGATTGTGCGGAAGGCCTCGAACGCTCGCTCGTTCATGACCCCTTCGCGGCTCGACTGATCTGCCAGGTGCGGATTGCCGACCTTGCTGATATGCAGCGTCCCTGCGACTTGGGTTGGTGGAACACGCCAGCCTATCCGCGACGCCGGTGCCGGATTGCGGGCGACCCGATCGCCGAGCAGCAGCCAGTCGTACGTCGTCGAGCCGGGCTCGCCGTAAGGCCGCACTCGGAAATTGTCGCGGTACAACCGAATGCCGCCTGATGACTTTAGCCAGCGCCTTCGCTTTCCCACGTCGAAACTCTTCTGGGGATAGCGCAGCAGGTTATCACTGGTGGGGTTAGTGAGCTTGAAAAAATAGAGCGTAAACGAGAACGGGCCGATGGCCTTGTAATCGGCTAGTGCTTCGTCTTTTGCACCCGTTAGTCGTCCCAGATCGGTCGTGTAGGTCACCGAGCCGGCGTCAAAATCCTGCTTTCTGAAGGGTGCCTTCTTCATTGCTTCTAGCTGGAAGACCCGCGACCGGATGCGTGGCACGTCGATCTCGCGTCGGTCCAAAGTAATCGTGATCTCGCCTGTCTCGCCGACCCTGGCCACCATGCGATAGTCGAAGTGATCGGGAGGAAAATTGTCTATGAAGCCGCTCTCTGCGGGAGCGCGGTGATCATAGACGAAGATATCGAAATCACCGCGGTCATGCGGCGGAAGAAGCGCTTCCAGCGTTTCCTTAAGGCGAAGGCTGTCGCGAGCGTCCCAGACGTCATGTAGAAAGCCGATCCGAATCGCCGTTCCCTTTGTGAAATCAAGGGGCTTGCTTTCGTCGTCGCGGGATGGCCCCACCTTGGGAAGCACCGCATCTAAGCCGAATTCTACATAGGCGTCGGATAGATGGCGCGCCTCTATTTCAAGTACCGCCTCGACATCGCTGATGATCTTTCCCGCTCCTTCGAACTCGGTCCAATCGACAAGCCAGTGCGTGGTCTCGCTGCTGTCGGGCAAAGCCGAGAATAGTTCACATTCTTGGCCAAGGCGATCGAGTGCGAAACGACCGATGCCTTTCGCGCCGGTGACTACGCGGCCTCCGACTGATCGATCATTGATTTCCTTGGTGTCGGTACCAATGACCATCCAGCGGTCCCTGATCGTCTCAGCCGACATGCCATGACCGTTGTCAACGATCCAAAGTTCGAGGAATTGCGCAAACGCCTCTGCTAGTGTTTCTTGGTCTTCGACAAAATTGCAGGACGTGAGGGCCCACATATCACCATCGGGGACGAAAAATTTATCAATGTTCGGGGCGAGGCGTAGCAGCGTATCATGCTCCCGCTGCGTGATCTTGGCGGGCAACTCTGACCATCTCGGCAGGAATAAAACTGCGCAAACCGTTGAATCGGCATCATAAGCATTCTTTACCAGCTCGGTAACAGCACCTTGGGGCGTGCCGACATTTTCGCGTCCAATCAGCCGCGCGGCGCGTGCCGAAACGCTGAATGGGACCTTCGCCATGGTCGTTTATTGCCCCCTCTACGTAGCTGCCGCCAAGCCACTGTACTGCCAGAATAGCCCGCTGTTGATCAATCCATAGGTACGACCCCACGCTAAGACCGTAGCAAAAAAGGCCCGTCGTTGTATGTAGGAAATCAGCACGCTAGCGTGATCCGGCTACAACCAAGGCCTGCAATCGCGCGCTGACCTCTGAAATTGCTCAGACAGGAGCCACCAATCCCAGTCATTGCGGACACTGTGCAGTCTGCCATCAGGCTGTCGGTGACCATCGTTGTCGCCCGAATCCGCCCGGCAAGGCGCGCTTACGCCGCCAGCAATAGCTCGATCCGCTCGACTTCCCGCGCGAACTCGAAGCGCAACTGGTCCCGCTCATCCTCGGGCAACCAATTGGCCATCTGCGGGAAAACCACCTTGTGGTATTTGAACGTCTGCCGGTCCCACGGACATTCTGCCTGAGCGCTGCGAGCCTCGGCCAGTATGTCGTGCAGCTCGCGGCGGACCTCATCGCGATCCGGCTCATACGACGGAGCAGGCACATCGTCGCCGAGGTCGAAGCCCAATTGGGCCGAGCCACCGAACAGATTGCCAGAATCTTCCGCCATTTACTTGTCCAAAGCCGTTGCGGGCACAGCGCGCCCTGTGCCACAGAATATGCACGGGAGGCATCGGGTGACGCAAGCCAAAACCATCGAAAAGGCTGTGGGGGAATTCGGCGCTGCGGCCAAGGCCAAGCTGGCGGGCGGTGACGGTCAGCCGGAGGATCAGCTTCGCGCGCCGCTCGAAACTCTATTCGCCGATGTTGCGGCAATCCTGCATCCGGCAGTGCAGAACCTTGTATTGACCGGCGAAACCTCACTTGCGGAGATGCGCACCCGGCCCGACTATGCGGTCAAGGTCAAGAACGCTCTCGTCGGCTTCATCGAGGTGAAGGCCCCCGGGAAAGGGGCCGATCCGCGCAAATGGAAGACCGGCCACGACAAGGAACAGTGGGACAAGCTCAAGGCGCTGCCCAACCTGCTCTACACCGATGGTGACAGCTTCTCGCTGTGGCGCGATGGCGTGCTGGTTGGACAGATCGTCCACCTCGATGGCGGGATCGAACATGCGGGAGCGAAGCTCGCCGCGCCGCAAACCTTCCTGCCGCTGCTCAGTGACTTCCTCACCTGGAACCCCATTCCCCCCAGAAGCGCGACCGAACTGGCGCGCGTTTCCGCACGGCTGTGCCGATTCCTGCGGGATGAGGTGCTGGAACAGCTCGGCGCATCGGAAAAGAACGCGCGGCTGACCGACCTCAAGGACGACTGGAAGGCGCTGCTCTTCCCCGATGCCGATGACGAGAAGTTCGCCGATGGCTATGCGCAGGCCGTCACCTTCGGTCTGCTCATGGCGAAGTCGAAGGACATGGCGCTGACCGGCGGTCTCGACCATGTCGCGCGCGAACTCGGCAAGGCCAACACGCTGATCGGCACCGCGCTGCGGCTGCTGACCGAACAGGACCTCAACCTTGGCCCCGCGCTCGATACGCTGACCCGCGTGCTGGACGAGGTTTCATGGGCCAAGGTGTCCAAGGGCGATCCCGAGGCCTGGCTCTATTTCTACGAGGATTTCCTCGAGGTCTACGACAACAAGCTGCGCAAGCTGACAGGCAGCTACTACACCCCGCCCGAAGTCGTGCGCACCATGGTACGATTGTGCGACGAGGCGCTGAAAAGCCCCCGCTTCGGCATCGCCGATGGCCTCGCCGGCAAGGACGTGCATATCGTCGATCCGGCGACCGGATCGGGCACCTTTCTGCTGGGCCTGATCGAGCGGATCAAGGCCACGATCGCTGCGCGCGATGGCGAGGGCAATGTCGCGGCATCGATGAACGAGATCGCGGGCCGTCTGGTCGGCTTCGAGCTGCAATTCGGTGCCTTTGCCGTGGCGCAGCTACGGCTGCTGGCGGAGATGCTGGAAATCGGCGCAGACGCCACCCCGCGCCTGTTCGTCACCGACACGCTGGGCGATCCCTTTGCCGATCTCGAAACCGGTCAAGGCATCTACCGCGAAATATCGAAATCGCGCACCGAGGCGAACAAGGTCAAGCGCAGCGAACCCATCACCGTCGTCATCGGCAACCCGCCCTACAAGGAGAAGGCCAAAGGCAAGGGTGCGTGGGTCGAGAACGGCAGCCCTGCCAAGCAAAAGCGCGAGGATATTCCCCTCAATTCCTGGCAGCCGCCCAAGGAATGGAAAGTGGGCGCGCACGCGAAACATCTGCGCAACCTCTATGTCTATTTCTGGCGCTGGGCGGCTTGGAAGGTGTTTGAGCAGGGTGCCGGTGGACGAGACCTCGACCCGCCCGTTCAGGAACAGCTTTCGGGCATGGTCTGCTACATTACCGTGGCGGGTTTTTTGAACGGCGATGGCTTCCAGAAAATGCGCGCCGATCTGCGCAGCCAGTGTGACGATATCTGGGTGATTGATTGCACGCCCGAAGGCCATCAGCCCGATGTGCCAACGCGCATTTTTCAGGGCGTGCAACACCCGGTCTGCATCGTGCTCGCAAGCCGCTCTCGTGAGCCCGGCAAGGACGCTGCGCGGGTGCGCTACCGGGCGCTCGCCAAGGGTCGCCGCGAGCAGAAATTCGAGGAGCTGAAAACCATCACGCTGGCGGGCGGCGGGTGGAGCGATTGCCCCTCCGATCCGCGCGCGCCCTTCCTCCCGGAACTTCGGGAAGGGTGGGGCGCATTCGCCCCGCTTGATGCGGTAATTGGCGATTGCGGTTCGGGCGTAATGCCGGGGCGCACATGGATCATCGCCCCGGATGAAGTGTCGCTGAAGCAGCGCTGGAAGCGGCTTGTTGAAGAGCCGAAGGCGGATAAGCGCGCAATGCTTTTCCAGCCCCATATGCGCGACGGCAAACCCGGCGACAGGCATATCGGCAAGTCCGGAAAGGCGCTTTGGTGGCCTCAGCGCGAGGTGCTCACTGCTGTCGAAGATGCACCAAAGCAGGTTGACCACGAGGACCAGAAACTACGGCTTTTGGCGCGTCGCGCTCTCGCTGGGGAGGCTCCGGTTCGATACGGTTTCCGGTCGTTTGACCGGCAGTATATCCTGCCCGATGCGCGGGTCATTAATCAGCCGAATCCGGGCCTCTGGGACAACTACAGCGACAAGCAGATTTTTCTCTCTGCGCTTATGGCGCACAGTCCGAAATCCGGCCCTGCGATTTCAGCAACGGCTCTCATACCGGATCTCCATCAATACAAAGGGTCATTCGGCGGGCGAGTGTTTGCCCTGTGGAAGACCGCCGCCGCGACCGAAGCCAACATCTCCCCTACCGTCATCGCGCTTCTCTCCAAGGCATTCGGCGCGCCGGTCGATTCGGTCGATATCTTTGCCTATGTCGCGGCGCTGCTGGCCCATCCGGCCTACACCGCCAGCTTCGCCGAAGACCTCGTCCGCCCCGGCCTGCGGGTGCCGATGACTGCCCATGCTGCGCTCTTTGCCGAAGCCGCAAAGCTGGGCCGCGAGGTGATCCGGCTGCACACCTTCGGGGAACGCTTCGCCACCGAAGACCCACCCCGTCCGCCGCGCGTTGGCGAAGGCGGCCCGACCCAGCCCAAGGACGGCGCAATCCCCTCCACGCCCGAGGGTTTTCCCGACACGCTCGAATACGATGCCGCCAGGCGCCGACTCCTCGTCGGCACCGGTTTCATCGACAATGTCCCACCCGCCGTCTGGGCCTATGAAGTGTCGGGCAAACAGGTGCTGCGCCAATGGTTCAGCTACCGCCGCAAGAACCGCGAACGCCCCCTCATCGGCGACAAGCGCCCGCCCTCTCCGCTCGGCGATATCCAGCCCGATCGGTGGTTACCCGAATACACCAGCGAGCTCATCAACGTGCTCAATGTTCTGGCGCTGCTGGTCGAGCTGGAGCCGAAGCAGGCGGACCTTATGAAGCGCATCTGCGACGGCCCACTGATCCCCGCCAGCAAGCTGAATGGCTAAGCGATCATGCCTGTAACGGAAGCGGTTTGCTCGTCCGGCGGCATCCCTGCTTCTGATGGCTATTTGGTCCCCATTCCGGAACAAAGCCGGATTTGGTCGGAAAACTGGCCGCGAAACTCATGGCCGCACGGCCAAGCGGCACCCCCTGAAATGCCAAAGATTCAGGCACTTCGAAGATGAGCTCTAAAGACCGGAAACAGGCTTCAGTCCCTCTTGACGAAAGCACACCGTACGCGACAAATCGCTGGAATGATTGACGGAAAAGCAAGTAATTACAGTTTCATGGATCGAATTCGGCGAAATGGCAGCTTCTCCGTCAAAAATGACGTGGGCGAGGGGAGTTACGTGGATTTGACCAAAGCGAGGCCGAGAATGGCGGAATTCCGCAGTCCCATATGTTCTTGACATGTTCTTGAATCTGACTTAGCTTCAACCTCGCCTTTCGCAGTGTGAACCGGGCTCCTGACCACAAGGAGTCTGTGCATGACACGGCCAATCTGTCTCCAGGTTTACATCTCCAGCGAGCTCAGTTCGCTGATCCGCAAGGCTGCCAAGGCCAAGGGGATCAGCATGAGCGAGTGGGTTCGCGCCTTGCTCGCCAATGCCTGCACCGAGGACGAGCTTGCCTCGCGGCTCGACGCTTCCATTGAACGCATTTCCCGCCGCTCGGTGTTCCTCATGGTCGGGGTTGATGCGCTGCTGGCAGGGCACCCCGACCACGCGCTGCGCGGTCGGGCTCACCAGGCTTACGTGCGCAAATGCAAGGAACTCGGTCTTTCCACAGCCGCTGGCGAGGGAGGCTCCGATGAAGCGTAATCTCGTCAACTTCACGCGTGGCAGCCAGCTGCTCGGACACTTCAGCTTCATGTTCGCGGCGGGTCTCAAGGGCCCATTGATTGTCGCCGCGCTCGTGTTCTCATGGACCTCATGGTGGACCATTTCGGCAGGCCTCACCGATCACGAAGTCTATCTCGTTTGGATGCGGATCTACGCTGCCATCTACGGCTTCATGGAGTTCGATCCCGCCAAACGGATCACCTTGGAAACCGCCTTCGGCGCGACCATCCAGTTTCCGATTGCCCAGCTCGAGCACTACCCCCCGGTGGTCCATGCGTGGGAGAAGCTGATGGCGCTTCTGACCAGTGCCTTGTGGCGTTCCGGGTTCTTGTTGGTACCCGCTTTTGCCGTCTTCTATTGGTTCGCCGAGCGGTTCGGTGGCCGCTCCAAAGAGCGCAAACATGAGCGCGGCGCGATGCTCATCACGCTCCCCGAGCTGGTCGATGAACTGACCGCGCACAACCGGCGCGAGCGCACCCGTGAGCTCGATTCCGCGCTGGGCTGGAAATGGCGGCTCAGCCTGCCGCGAGAGATCGCCCGTGTCTTTCCCTATCGGCCATCGCATATCGCCACGGTCTCCTATCCCTGGCGGCTCGAGCAAAGCCATGCGATGCTCATTGGCACCACCGGTATGGGCAAGACCGTGGCGATCTCCGACATGATTGCGGAGGCAAGAGCCAAGGGCCAGCGCTGCGTGGTCTTCGACCTGACCGGCGCCTTTATCGAGCACTTCCATGCGGCCCATTGCGACATCATCCTGAACCCGCTCGATGCGCGCTGCCCCCAGTGGAGCCTGTTTGACGAATGCCGCTCCGAAGGTGAGTTCTGGGCCGCCGCGGACGCCCTCGTCCCCCATGACGGGGGCGGAGAAGCCCAGTTCTGGGTGATCGCTGCCCGCGCGCTGTTCGTCGAATTCTGCCTCAAACTTGTGGCCGAAGGCAGAGCG
>NZ_JABAIC010000021.1:0-23873 GCF_012641315.1 Novosphingobium sp. ERW19 | reverse complement strand
CTTCGTCGCGCTGGATTGCGACATGCTCGAGATCAACCCGCTGGTGGAAACCAAGGACGGTAACCTCCTCGTCCTCGACACCAAGATGAGCTTCGATTCGAACTCGCTCTATCGCCACCCCGACGTGATGGCGCTGCGCGACGAGACCGAGGAAGACCCGGCCGAGATCGAAGCCAGCAAGTACGACCTCGCCTACATCAAGCTCGACGGCAACATCGGCTGCATGGTCAATGGCGCAGGGCTTGCCATGGCGACGATGGACATCATCAAGCTGAACGGCGAATTCCCGGCCAACTTCCTCGACGTGGGCGGCGGCGCAACGACCGAGAAGGTCACCGCGGCGTTCAAGATCATCCTCAAGGACCCGGCGGTGAAGGGCATTCTCGTCAACATCTTCGGCGGGATCATGAAGTGCGACATCATCGCCGATGGCATCGTCGCCGCGGCCAAGGAAGTGAACCTGCAGGTTCCCCTCGTCGTCCGCCTCGAAGGCACCAACGTCCAGCAGGGCAAGGACATCCTCGCCAACTCGGGCCTGCCCATCGTCCCCGCCAACGACCTTGGCGATGCCGCCAAGAAGATCGTCGCTGAAGTCCGGAAGGTCGCATAATGTCCATTCTCGTCGACAAGAACACCAAGGTCATCACGCAGGGGATGACCGGCAAGACCGGCAGCTTCCACACGCAGGCTGCGCTTGATTACGGCACGCAGATGGTTGGCGGCGTGACGCCCGGCAAGGGCGGCACCACGCACATCGGCCTGCCGCAGTTCGACACCGTGGCAGAGGCCAAGGCGGTGACCGGCGCAACCGCTTCGTGCGTCTATGTGCCGCCTTCGGGCTGCGCCGACGCCATCCTCGAGGCGATCGATGCCGAGATGGAACTGATCGTGGCGATCACCGAGGGCGTTCCCGTGCTCGACATGGTCAAGGTCAAGCGCGCGCTGTCGGGTTCGAAGAGCCGCCTGATCGGTCCGAACTGCCCCGGCGTGCTCACGCCCAACCAGTGCAAGATCGGCATCATGCCGGGATCGATCTTCAAGGAAGGCTCGGTCGGCGTGGTCTCGCGCTCGGGCACGCTGACCTATGAAGCGGTGTTCCAGACCTCGGCCATCGGCCTTGGCCAGACCACCGCTGTCGGCATCGGCGGTGACCCGGTCAACGGCACCAACTTCATCGACGTACTCGAACTGTTCCTGGCCGACGAGGCGACCAAGTCGATCATCATGATCGGCGAGATCGGCGGCGATGCCGAGGAGCAGGCCGCGCAGTTCCTGATCGACGAGGCCAAGCGTGGCCGCAAGAAGCCGATGGCCGGCTTCATCGCGGGCCGCACCGCGCCTCCGGGCCGCCGCATGGGCCACGCCGGCGCGATCGTCTCGGGCGGCAAGGGCGATGCCGAAAGCAAGATCGCGGCCATGGAAGCCGCCGGCATCAAGGTCTCCGCCTCGCCCAGCCTGCTGGGTGAGACGCTGGCAGAAGTGCTGAAGGAAAGGGTGTAAACCCAAAGCCTTGGCTTGAGAATTTGAGAGCCCCTGCGAAAGCGGGGGCTCTTTTTTCATGCCTCAGGAAGTGCGCCGAAGTGCGCCGTCGGGTTCTGAGCGGAACGGCAGGTCCTCGTAAGCCGGGGTGAAACCAAGCCTGCGATAGAGTTCGGGACGCAGGTAGGGAAAGGCGTCGCCGGCGTCTTCGTGGACGCGGGCGCATTCGCCCAGGAAGCTGTCGATCGTGCGAAAGAGGCCGCGTTTCATGGGTTACCATTGGTTGGCGGGGATGCGCGCCGGACCTTTGCAGCGGCACCACTGATTCTCGCTAACGCATTCGATATTCGTCAAATTTCAGCAACACAGGCGCCAACCGGGAGTTTTCCAACTCTGTGGCAACTCCACCGCAACTCTCCGAGGCAGAGGCGCAACTCTCCCCGGAGAATGCAGAACTGCGCCTAACCGCCGATCTTGAGGGCGGGAACCTGCGCATCGGGCAGCTTCGCCCCCATCACCTCTGCCAGAGTGGGAGCGATCGCGCGCATGTCGATCTCACCCAGGCTGCGCCCCCTTGCCACGCCCTTCCCCATCACGAGGAAAGTCGAGCGCATCTCAGGCATGGCCGGGAAGTAGCCGTGCATGCCCTTGTAGCGTGAAGGCTTTGCCAGCGGCGCATCGGCAGAAAAATTCCCCGCCAGTGCGCCGGGCTTGAGATCGACGTAGAAGCTTGCCTGCGGATTGCCGCCGAGCCTGGCGATCTCCGCCTTGCCGATGACCTTGGCGATCTTCGCCTGCGGATCGGCGGTGAGCTTTTCCAGCAATGCGCCGACGAGGCCGATGAGCGCGGCATCATCCGGGCGGGCGAGGACGACTGCAATGGAGCCGCCCGAGGGCCAAGGCATCGCGTCCCATGACGCGACCTTGCCATCGGCGCCGAGCCGGATCAGCCCGGCTTCGATGAACGGGCGGAACAGGTTCACTTCGGTGTCGGTGGCGACGAAGCCGTGGTCGCTTACCAAGGCGATCGTGGCATCGGGCCGCGCGGCGAGTTCGGCGCTGACAAGCTTGCCAACTGCAGTGTCGAGACGTTCGAGTACGGCGTTGGCTTCGGCGCTGCCGGGGCCGTGGAGGTGCTCCTCATGGTCGAGCGCGGCGAGGTACACCGTGAGGAAATCGGGCTTCTTCGTCTCGATCAGGCGGACGGCGAACTTTGTGCGGTTCTCGTCGGCGTCGACGCCTTCGTCGATGCCGTCGGCATAGGCGCCGCAATCGTGTTCGAGTTCATCATAGAGGCCATCGGTGGCGAGCGCGCGGATCAGCTTGCTATCATCGCCGTGGCCCGAGCGCCAGATCTGCGGCATGTTCCAGGTGAGCGAACTGACGCCGACGCTGACCGGCCAGTGGACGTTGGCGGTGGTCATGCCCGCCGCCCTGGCCGCATCCCACAGCGTTGGCGCACTAATGTCCTGCGCATACCAGTACCAGCCACCGTAGTTGATCTGCCTGGGATCGAAGGTGGTGTTGCTGACGATCCCGTGCCTGGCCGGGGCGACGCCAGTGATCAGCGTGGTGTGGCTGGGATAAGTGACGGTGGGCAGATTGCCCATGACGCCAGTGGCATAGGCCCCTTCCTTCAGAAACCGGCGCAAGTTCGGCACCTTGAGACCGCGCTTTTCCGCTTCCAGCACGTCGCCGGGACGCAGTCCGTCGATCGAGATCAGCAGGACAGGCTTGCCCGCTTCTTGGGCCTTGGCGACGACAGGCGCCGTGCTGCCCAGCAGCACGACGCCCGCAATCACGGCCTTTGCGGTTGAAAGGCCGCGCATCATCAGAAGCCCGCCTTGAGCGTGACGAAGACCTGTCGTGGCGCGCCCGCGAGCAGGGTCTGGTTGTCACCGCTGAAGCCGAAGCCGTTGGAGCCGATGGTGGCCACATAGCGCTTGTCGAACAGGTTCACCGCATTGATTTGCAGTTCGATCGGCTGGCGCTGGCCGATGTCCACGCGATAGCCAATGGTGGCATCGACGAGCGCGCGGCCCGGCACCGACTTGTCGTTCAGGTAGGTGAAGTAACGCTTCGACATCCAGTTTACCCCGACCCGACCGAACACGGTGTCGCTGTCATAGGACAGTTCGCCGCGCAGGAGGTGCTTGGGAGTATCGACCACGGTCTTGCCCTTGGTGGGACGGATCGTGGTAACGCCGCCTGCGGTGATGACGACGTCATCGCGATAGGTGGTATCGTTGTAGCTATAGGAAGCGAAGGCGCCGAAGCCGCCGGGCAACTTCACGTCCACCGCCGCTTCGATGCCGAGCGCGCGGACCGAGCCGACGTTCTGCAGGGCGTTGGTGGCTCCGACGATGCCGAGCGAAGTGGGGATGACCAGCAGGCGATCGCGGAAATCGACATAGTAGCCAGCGAGCGAGGCGTTCACGATACCGGTGTTGTACCGCAAGCCTGCCTCGTAGGTGTCCGAGCTTTCCGGCTTGATCGTGTTCTTGATCGCATCGAAGCCAGCCTGCGTTGACGAGAACGGGCCGCTGGTGGTGGAAGCCTGATAGGCGCGTGTCACCTGCGTGAAGCCCGCAAAGGCTTCGAGACCGTTGCCGAACTTGTAGTTCAGGCCGACATGCGGCTGGAACCAGTCCTCGACCTTGAGGTCACCGGTAGCGCGGCTGTTGGTGTTGACCAGCGCAAAAGCGTTGGTGTCGACCGAGTAGCCCTTCCAGCCGAGGTTCACCTTGAGATCGCCAAGGTCGATATCGTCCGAGACGTAGTATTGCAGCGTGTCGGTTTCGAACGCGATGGACCACTGCGTGAAGAACGGGTTGCGCTGGAAATCGAGGTGATCGCGGCCCGGATTGGTGCGGCTTTCATAGCCATAGAAGCGGCGCGACTGGATGAAGTCGTTCTTTTCATACCATCCGCCGACGAGCAGCTTGTTGAAGCCGAGTTCGCCCGTCCACGAGGCAAACACGCCCTTGCGCTTGATGTCGTATTCGGTCGTGCGGATCGACATCGGCACGCCCGAGGGGCTGGCCAGATACGGCGTGCCCCAGGTGCCCTGCCCGTCGTTCTCATGGTAATAGCCCTTGATCGAGAACTTGCCGGTATCGCCGGTCTGGATGGTCAGGCCAAGCGCGGCGAGCGTATCCTTGCGCAGGCCCGAAGCATCGTAATAGGCATCATCGGCGATGACAAACGGCGACGGATAGGTCGTGCCTGCAGCGGGGTTGGTCGGCGTGACGCCGCTGTAGCCCGTATTTGCGGCAATATCGGCAATGTTGATGGCTTCGGCATAGCGCGAGGGGCCGAAGTTGTCCCAGTCATAGCCGAGACGATCGATCATCTCGAGGCTGAGATCCTGATAGTCCTGCTCGGCGCGGTCGGAATAGCTGATGTAGCCATCGAGATCGACGGTTTCGCCCAGCGGCAGCACGGCCTTGGCGTTGGCCATGAAGGTGCGCTGCTTGCCATCGCCCTTCCACTTCTTGCCATCCTGATACTGGACCGATGCATAGCCGCGCGCGCCTTCTGCCGTTCCCAGCGCGACACGGGCGAAACCGCGGTATGTTTCCGCCGAACCGTAGGATGCCGAAACGTCGGCACCGAGCACGTCCTTGGGATCGACCGAGAAGAATTCAAGCGTACCGCCGAGGTTGTTGGTCGACTGCGCGGCGATGGAGCCGGAACCCTGGCTGACGCGCGTGACGCCGATGTTTTCAGGGCTGATCGCGCGGCTGATGTGCAGGCCATTGGCGTTGCCATAGGACATGTCGCCCAGCGGAATGCCATCGAGGTTGAAGCCGAGCTGGTTCTGGCTGAAGCCGCGGATGGTGACGCGGGTCGACCATTCATAGTTGCCGAAAGCGTCGGCCGACTGGAAGTTGACCGAGGGCAGCTTTTCGATGGCCTTCAAGGGGCTGGTGCCCGAGGCGAGGATGGTCAGCTCTTGCGTGGAGAGTTCCTGCACCTGGCGGGTCTGGCCCGAGCCGAGGACGACGATCTCGGCATTGGCAGAGTCCGCAGCCATGGCGGCTTCAGCGGCAGGCGCAACTTCTTCCGCAGCAAAGGCAGGAGCAGCGATGAGCGAAGTGCTGGCAAGCAGCACGGCGACGATACGCATGGTGTTATCCCTCATAGACCACATCGGTGTGGCGAGGGCCTGCTAGGCGCGCGCTGTTGCAGGATGATGGAGATTCGGCGTCAGATGAGCGACATCTGCGTGACGATCGGTTGACAGCAATCATCCGGAACATGACTGTCACGGGACTGTAACGCGAGATGCGCAATGGCTCTGGTAATGTCGGCAGGGGAAATTCCAACGCAGATCGAAGGCTTGCCGCCCGTGCAGGAGCGGTTCTTCAATCGCGAACTGAGCTGGCTGGCCTTCAATCGCCGCGTGCTGGCCGAGGCGGTCAACCCGGATTACCCTCTGCTGGAGCGGCTGCGGTTTCTTTCGATCAGCGGCAGCAACCTTGACGAGTTCATGATGGTCCGCGTGGCAGGGATTGCCGCGCAGGTGCGTCGCCAGATCGACGAGCTTTCGATCGACGGGCAGACCCCGCAGCAGCAGCTTGGCGCGCTGCTCGATGCGGTGAAGAACCTGATTGACGCGCAGCAGGACGTGCTGGCCGATCTCAAGGACGAACTGGCCGATGCCGGCATTCGCATCATCGACAACGATGCCCTGAACAAGGGCGAAGCCGAGTGGCTGCGCGACTATTTCGAGGAACACGTCGTCCCGGTGCTGACGCCACAGGCGATCGATCCGGCGCACCCCTTCCCCTTCATCGCCAACCAGGGCACCGGAATCCTGTTCCAGCTGCAGCGCACCGCGGACGGTGCGCCGGTGACGGAGATGATCCTGATCCCGCCTGCCCTGCCCCGCTTCGTCCGTCTGCCGGGTAGCCGGGCTTCGTGGATGGGGATCGAGGAACTGGTGCGGCGCCATGCGACGCTGCTGTTTCCCGGCTTCAAGATCCTGGGCGACGGCACGTTCCGCGTGCTGCGCGACAGTGACATCGAAGTGGAGGAAGACGCCGAGGACCTCGTCCGCTACTTCCGTACTGCGATCCAGCGGCGGCGGCGCGGCAAGGTAATCCTGCTGCACCTGCAGGAAAACTTCGATGCTGCTGCCGAAAAACTGCTGCGCGAGCAATTGCGGCTGGATCATGCGCTGGTGATCAAGAGCCGGGGCCTGCTGGCGATCAGCGGGCTTTCTGCGGTGATCGAGGAGGACCGGCAGGATCTGAAGTTCGATCCCTACAACCCGCGCTACCCCGAACGCATTCTCGAACATGACGGTGATTGCTTCTCTGCCATCCGCGAGAAGGATCTGGTGATCCACCACCCTTACGAGAGCTTCGAGGTGGTGATCGACTTCCTGCGGCAGGCTGCGGCCGATCCCGACGTGGTGGCGATCAAGCAGACGCTCTATCGCGCCGGGAAACAGTCCGCCGTGATCGCAGCGCTGATCGCGGCGGCAGAGGCCGGCAAGTCGGTGACGGCAGTGGTCGAACTCAAGGCCCGCTTCGACGAGGAGCAGAACCTGATGTGGGCCGCGCAGCTTGAACGCGCCGGCGTTCAGGTGATCTACGGCTTCGTCGACTGGAAGACCCATGCCAAGGTGAGCATGGTGGTGCGGCGTGAAGGTGGCGGATATCGCACCTACTGCCATTTCGGCACCGGCAACTATCATCCGGTCACCGCGCGCATCTATACCGACCTGTCATTCTTCACTGCCGACCCGCGCATGGGCCGTGATGCCGGGCAGCTGTTCAACTTCGTCACCGGCTATGTCGAGCCCAAGCAGACCGAACTGCTGGCGATCAGTCCGATCAACCTGCGCGAGCGGCTGTACGAATGCATCGAGCGTGAAGTCACGCTGGCGCGCAAGGGCCGTCCCGCCACGATCTGGGCCAAGCTCAACCAGTTGACCGACCCTGACCTGATCGACCGGCTCTATCTTGCCAGCATGGCGGGCGTGGAGATCCGGCTGGTGGTGCGCGGGATCTGCTGCCTCAAGCCTGGCGTGCCGGGGCTTTCGGAGACGATCGAGGTGAAGTCGATCATCGGGCGGTTCCTTGAGCACAGCCGCATCTGGGCTTTCGGCAACGGGGCCAACCTGCCCAACAAGCGGGCGCGGGTGTTCATCTCCTCGGCCGACGGGATGAGCCGCAACATGGGACGGCGGGTGGAAGTGCTGGTGCCGGTCAAGAACCCGACGGTGCACGACCAGATCCTCGACCAGGTGATGCTGGCCAACCTGCTGGATACCGAACAGAGCTGGGAACTGGGGCCGGACGGCGAGTACGAGCGGTTCGAGAAGGGCGACCCCTCGTTCAACCTCCACGGCTATTTCATGACCAACCCGTCGCTTTCCGGGCGCGGTGCAGCGCTTTCCAAGGGAAGAAAGGTTCCAAAGCTTGCGTTGCGGCGCGGCGCGGCTAACCGTGGCTGAGTGAAGGCTCAAACCACCATCTACGATTGGGCGCAATCGCGCGCGATCATCGACATCGGCTCCAACACCGTGCGGCTGGTGGTCTATGGCGGGCCACCGCGTGCGCCGGTGACGCTGCTCAATGAGAAGGTGACAGCCAAGCTTGGCAAGCATGTGGCCGAGACGGGCCGGCTTTCCGACAAGGCGGTGGACAGCGTGCTGGCGGCGCTGCGGCGCTACAAGGCGCTGATCGATCTGGCGCAAGTGCCGCGCGTCGACGTGGTGGCGACGGCAGCGGCGCGCGATGCGACCAACGGGCCGGAGTTTCTGGCGCGCATTCGCGAGATCGGTTTCGAGCCGCGATTGCTCTCGGGCGTCGAGGAAGCCGAGACCAGCGCGACGGGCGTGCTTGGCGCCTTTCCGGGGGCCTCGGGCATCGTCGGGGACCTCGGCGGCGGCAGTCTCGAACTGGTCGATATTGCCGATGGCGGAACGAGCCATGGGGTGAGTCTGCCGCTGGGTTCGCTGCGCCTGCCGCCGTTGCGGGCGCGGGGCGACCGGGTGTTCGTGCGCGAAATCAGCCGGATGCTGGCGGGGGCGGATTGGGTCGCTGAGCCAGAGGCGACGCTCTATCTGGTCGGCGGATCGATGCGCGCGCTGGGCCGCGCCATGATGGTGCAACTGGGCTGGCCACTGGATGACACGCACGGCTTTGCACTCGATGCCGCCAAGGCGCTGGAGTTGGCGAGGCGGTTTGCGCGGCGGGGGCAGGCGCTGCGGCAGATCGATGGCGTTTCGGCGAGCCGCGCGGCGAGCATTCCCGACGCGGCGGCATTGCTGGCGGTGCTGCTGCAGAAGCTGGAGCCAAAGGGCATCGTGTTCTCGTCATGGGGCCTGCGCGAGGGCGTGCTGTTCGGATCGCTGCCCGACGCGGCGCAGCGCGAGGACCCGTTGCTCGCCGGTGTCAGCGCCTTCGTGGAGCCAATGGGCGTCGATGCGGCGCTGGTCGAGGCGACGGTGGCGGCGGTCAGGGAAGTTGCGCCGCTGGCGGAGACCCCGGTCGGGCGGGCGGCGGTGATGCTGTGCCTGGCTGCGGGCCGGGTCGAGCCCAACCTGCGGCGCGAATTGCCGACGGAATGGGGCCTGCAGAAGCGCTGGGTGGGCGCGGACAACGCCGGGCGCGCCGCGCTGGCCAGCGCCTTGCGCGCGAGCCTTGGCAAGGGCAGTGCCGGCCAGGTGCCATGGAGCGCCCTCGCCCCGCAGGACCTGTTGTTCGAGGCGCGGACGCTGGGCCATGCGGCGCGGCTGTGCCGGCGGCTGAGTGCGGGATCGGCGCGGGTGCTCGACCAGGTGCGGCTGCGGGCCGAGGGCGGCACGATCGTGATCGACAGCCCCGACCCCAACCTTTTCGGCGACAGCGCGGCGCGCGACCTGCGCGATCTGGTGCAGCACTGCAGCACGCCTGCCGCCTGACATCTGCGTAACAGTTTGTTGCCCGACATAATGCGGAGCGCCCGACTTTCCGCAATTGTTACGGCTGTTTGAAACGCATTCTTCGTTCTGCCTTCGAACTGTCGCGTGACCGTCAAACGCAGTGCCTAGGGGCTCCCCAGCCAAGTCATTCAGGGGGCTTACCATGACATCTGTGTTTTCCGCGGCGCGCAGCCGAACCCTTCTTCGTGCGATGCTGCTGGGTTCGGTTGCCGCGCTCGCTGCCACGCCAGCCTTTGCCGAAGACCTTGCTGCGGAAGAGAGCGCCGAGGCGCCGATCGTGGTGACGGGCGAACGTCCGATCGCCGAATCCGAAGCCGCCGCGCTCGACGTCCAGAAGAAGTCGGATTCGCTGGTAACGGTGCTATCATCCGATGGCGTCGGCCGCCTGCCCGACCAGAACATCGCGCAAGCCACCAGCCGCCTGCCGGGCGTTGCCATCGAGCGCGACCAGGGCCAGGCGCGCTATATCAGCTTGCGCGGTGCGCCCAACTACTGGACCACGCTGAGCTTCGACGGGATCAACGTGGTCAGCCCCGAGGGCCGCGATGCGCGGTTCGATTCGATCCCCTCGGCAATTGCCAAGCAGGTCATCGTTTCAAAGGCGGTGACGGCGGACATGCCGGGCGAGACGGTTTCGGGTAACGTCAACGTCATCACCCGCTCGGCCTTCGACTTCGCCGGGCTGCACGTTCAGGGCAAGGCCGGGATCGGTTACGCCGAGCTGGGCGACCGCCGCGAGTACGAAGGCTCGCTGGTCGTTTCCGATCGCTTCAAGGCGGGTGACGGCGAGATCGGCGTGCTGCTTTCGGGCAGCTTCTTCGAACGCAACATGATCACCGACAATTTCGAGATCGACTGGGAGCGCGTTTCGCAGGACCAGCGCCCCGGGAACGGCACCCGCTTCTGGGCGCGCGAGACGGAGAACAAGCTCTATCGCCTGCGCCGCCGCAACTGGTCGGTCTCTGGCCGCATGGACTGGAAGCCTGACAGCGAGAACACGATTTCGCTGCGGTCGGTCTACACGATCTTCACCGACGACGAGGCGCGCGACAACTACATCTTCGACATGGATGACAGGCAGGGCGATCTTTCGAACAGTTCGGCCGCCTGCCCGACCACGATCAACACCACGCCGACCACCACCGGCTATGCCGACGTCTGCATCGGCAATACGCCGCTCAAGGGCACGGTCTATGGCATCGACATCAACCAGCGCTCCACCCTGCGCGCGTTCCGCCAGTCGATCTTCACCAACACGCTGGAAGGCACCCACGAGTTCGGCGAAGGCTGGAAGGTAAACTGGCTGGGCAACTACACCGAGTCCAAGGACGACCGTTCGGTGGTTGGCGAAGCGCGCTGGAACAGCCCTTCCACCCGCTCTGCCCGCCCGACCGTGGCCTATGACTTCACCAACCCGCTGCGCAACACGCCACGGTTGTTCACGACGGTGCAGCTTTCCAGCCCGACGCGCTACACCGCCGGGACTGCCGTCAGCGCAATCGACACGTTCACCAAGCCACTGGCCGAGCTTCGCCTGCTTGACGCGGTGGACACGACGAAGGCCTATACCGGCCGCCTGATCGTGGCCAAGGACACCAGCTTCCTGGGTGGTGATGCAACCTTCAAGCTGGGCTTCCAGTTCGACCAGCGCACCAAGGTGGTGGACGAAAGCCAGATCTCGCTGACGGCGGCTGGCGACTTCGCCAAGATCGGCATCCCCACCGACTACAACCAGTTCTCGCTGGATCAGGGGTTCCTCGGCAAGATCCCGATGGGCTACACCTTCCGCTATTTCGATACCGACAAGATGCGCCAGTATGCCGACGCCGCGCGCGCCAATTTTACCTTCACGCCCAATACCGCGAACATCTATGACGTGCGCGAGCAGGTCTTTGCCGGTTTCGCCATGGGCACGCTGCGCTATGACTGGGGTTCGGTGGTCGGCGGGGTTCGCGTCGAGCATGTGAAGAACCGTGGCATTGCCGAGGCCAATATTGCCGGGACCACAGGTCTGGTCACCGCCGAGGCGAGCCAGACCCTCGCCTTCCCCAGCCTGCACGTGAATTACGACCTGGCCGAGGACAAGAAGCTCAGGCTCTCGTTCAACAGCGGTGCGGCGCGTGCGGATTATGACCAGATCCGCCCCAACGTGACGGTGAACGACGCCAACCTGACCATCTCCGGCGGCAATCCCGGCGTGAAGCCCGAGCGCGCCTATGGCGTGGACGCCTATTTCGAATGGTACGTGCGTCCGCAGGGTTATCTCATGGCCGGCGTGTTCTACAAGAAGGTCGAGGACGTGCTCTATTCGCAGCGCCGCACCTTCAATTCCGACGTGCTGAACAGCGGCGGCGTCGATCGTTCGCAGTACACCTTCACGGGCATCACCAACGGCGGTGACGGGCGCATCTTCGGCTTCGAAGTGGCCGCGCAGCTGCAGCTGGAACCATGGACCGAAAGCCTCGGCCTGCCCGACTTCATGGGTGGTTTCGGCGTGAGCGCGAACCTGACGTACAACGACAGCGAGGTGACCAAGCCTGCGGTGGGCGATGTCCCCGCCCGCAAGGTGCGCCTGCCCGGCACGTCCGACTGGGTCTACAACCTGGGCGCCTATTACGAGAAGTACGGCCTGTCGCTGCGCCTGCAGTACCAGCGCCGCAGCACCTGGCTTGATGGCTATGCCGATGACCTGACCGACGCTGGCGACACTTATTGGGCAGCCGACGACGAGATGGACTTCTCGGCCCGCTATGCGATCACGAAGAACTTCGAGGTCTATTTCGATGCCTCGAACCTGCTCAACAAGCCGGGCCGCCGTTATTCGGAACCCGGCAACCTGTTGACTGCGACCGGCACGCCGACGCCGCACACCGACATCTACACCATCGAATACGAACGCTTCGGTCGTCGCTATGCGGCGGGCGTGCGGATCAACTTCTGATGGTTGCCCTGCCCAGGTTCGTCACGGCAGGATCGGGGGCATTGCTCCCGGTCCTGTTCCTTTCTGCCTGCACCAGCGTGGCGGAGTTTCCGCGTCCATTCTATCCGGCGGTAGACGTGGCAGCGACGGGCGAGACCGCGCCGGTCGGGTCTGCCAATGCCGATGCCGCCGATGACCCGGCAATCTGGCGCAATCCTGCCGATCCCGCGGCCAGCCTGATCGTCGGCACCGACAAGAAGGCCGGGCTCTATGTCTATGGCCTTGACGGCAAGGTGCGCGATTTCGTGGCGGCGGGCGCGCTCAACAATGTCGACTTGCGCGAGGTGCGGCCCGGCTTCGTGCTCGTGGCGGCAAGCGACCGCAGTGACTTGGCTGAACCGAAGATCGCGCTGTTCCGGCTGGATGGCGCGACGGGCAGGCTGACCGGTCTTGGCACGCTGGCGTTTCTGGACGCCGGCCATGCTCCCGCCGAGGCCTATGGCTTCTGCATGGGCAAGGCTCTGGCGGCAGGCGAACTGGCGCGGGCCTATGTCGTGCTGAAGGATGGCACGGTGGCCGAAAGCGCGCTGGAAGAGGCTGGCGGCACGATCACGGCGCGGCATCTGCGCTCTGTCCGGTTCGCTACGCAGTCCGAGGGGTGTGTGGTGGACGACCGGACGGGACAGCTCTATGTGGCCGAGGAAGATGTCGGCATCTGGCGGGTTGATCTGCGCAGCGCGGTGCTGCGGGCCGAAGCCTTTGCCATGGTGGGCGCGGAAAAGGAGCTGGCAGCCGATGTCGAAGGGTTGGCGCTGGCACCCGAAGGCCGGGATGGCGGCATGCTCGTGGCATCGAGCCAGGGCGACAATGCCTACGTGTTGTTCGACCTGGGCACAGCCGCACCGAAAGGACGCTTTCGCATCACCGCGGGGCAACTCGGCGCAACCAGCGATACCGACGGGATCGAACTGCTGCCGGGTGACTTTGGCCCCGCCTTCCCTGCTGGCCTGTTCGTCGCGCAGGATGGCGATAATGCGCCACGCGCGCAGAACTTCAAGCTGGTGTCGTGGCAGACGATATTAGACAGGCTCGAGCGGTAGTAGGCGTTTGGGGGCCTTGCCTGAAGGCCCCCTCACGCAAGGCTATTCGTCGATACTGCGCTTGTAGGTTTCTGGCAGGAATATGAGGCCGATCACGCAAGTGGCAGCGGCGACGATGACCGGGTACCAGAAGCCGTAGTAGATATCCCCGTTGGCCGCGACCATGGCAAAGCCGATGGCCGGCAGCAGGCCGCCGAGCCAGCCATTGCCGATGTGGTATGGCAGGCTCATCGAGGTGTAGCGGATGCGGCTGGGGAACAGTTCCACCAGCATCGCCGCGATCGGGCCGTAGACCATGGTCACCAGCAGCACGAGGTAGAACAGGATGGCCACAACCAGCGGCCTGTCGATCTCGTCCGGGTTGGCTTTGCCGAGGTAGCCGACAGTCGCCAGGTCGCTGGTCACCTGCGCGGCAAAAGCGGCGATAGCAGCCTTCCTTTCCTCGCCCGAAAGCCGGGCCGGATCGGGGGCGACCACGGTGGTCGCGCCAATCTGGATCGAGGCAAGGGTTCCGGCGGGCGCGGCGACGTTCTCGTAGTTCACCGCGGCCTTGGCGAGGGCGTTCTTGACGATGTCGCAACTGGTGCCGTCAAACTTGTTGGCGCCGACGGGATCGAACTGCGAGGAGCATTCGGCAGCGTCGGCCAGGACCTTGACCGGTGCGTTTGCCTGCGCGCGGGCGAGCGCGGGGTTGGCCGCTGCCGTAAGCGCCTTGAACGCGGGGAACATCGTCAGCGCCGCCAGCGCGCAGCCTGCCAGGATGATCTTCTTGCGACCGATCTTGTCCGAGAGCCAGCCGAAGAACAGGAAGAACGGCGTGGCGCAGGCCAGCGCGATGATGATCAGGGTATTGGCCGTCAGACCATCCACCTTGAGCATCTTTTCGAGGAAATACATCGCGTAGAGCTGGCCAGTGTACCAGACTACCGCCTGCCCGGCGATGGCGCCGAAGAACGCGATCAGCACGATCCTCAGGTTCTTCCATTCGCCAAAGGCTTCGGACAGCGGGCGCTTGGACGAGGTGCCTTCTGCCTTCATCTTCTGGAACACGGGCGATTCATGCAATTTCAGGCGCAGCCACAGCCCGATGCCCAGGAACAGGCCTGACAGCAGGTACGGGACGCGCCAGCCCCAGTCCCTGAAGGCCTCCTCGCCAACGCCGGTGACGGGCGAGCGTACGAGGATGACGATCAGCAGCGCCATGGCCAGCCCCGCCGTGGCGGTGATCTGGATCCAGCTGGTATAGAGGCCGCGTTTGCCCTCGGGCGCGTGTTCGGCAACGTACGTCGCCGCGCCGCCATATTCGCCGCCCAAGGCAAGGCCCTGGAACATGCGCAGCACGACCAGCATGATCGGCGCGGCGACGCCGACGCTTTCGTACGTCGGCAGGCAACCGACGAGGAAGGTCGACAGGCCCATGACCAGCAGCGTGACGATGAACGTGTAGCGCCTTCCGACCATGTCGCCGATGCGGCCAAACACCAGCGCGCCGAACGGGCGGACGATAAAGCCCGCGGCAAACACCAGCAGCGCCATGATGAACGACGTCGTCTCGTTGAGGCCGGTCAGGAACTTGGCGGCGATGATCGCGGTGAGGAGGCCGTAGAGGTAGAAATCGTACCACTCGAACACCGTGCCCAGCGATGAGGCCGTGATGATCAGCTTCTCACTATGAGTGGCCTGGTGATGCTTCGGCAAGACCGAGATATCATCGGGAGTTTCCAAGTCGGGCATCCTCGTTCAATTTTCTTGTCGTCCCCCTGATACGGTCTTTGACGGCAAAGCCGAATTTTATCGTCGGTCCGCCTCGCTACTCGATCAGGCCAAAGCCGTAGGTCTCGTCGAAACCCTGCGCCCCCAGATCCTTCGCCGCTTTCCTGAGCAGCAGCCGGCAGGCAGAAGCATCGGCGCCGGTAGCGCGGCAGCGCCCGAGCCAGGCTGAGACGACCGGCGTGGCAAACGATGTGCCCGTAAACCGCGCAAGATTGCCCCCGGCCTCTGCCGCGAGAACATCGACCCCATAGCCGGCAACGGCAATATGCTTGCCGCGCTGGGCCAGCCGATAGACCCGGCGATCTTTATCGACCGCGGTTACTGCGATGACGCCCGGAACCGCTGCCGGATAGGACGGCGGTGCCGTGGGCCCACCGTTTCCGGCCGCGGCAACCACCACCTTGCCAGCCTTCACCGCATCACGAATGAGGCGGTCGAGAATGGCATTGCGCGGTCCGGCCAGGCTCATGTTGATCACCGGGGCGCCCTGGAGCAAAGTCCATTCCAGCGCGGCGGCGATGACTTCGGCAGAGGTATATGGGCGATCCGCCGGGCCCCTGAAGATGTTGGCGCTGTAAATGGTCGGACGACCGGCACTGGCCAGCAAGGAGGCCACTGCCGTGCCATGCCGGGCCTGCGCCTGCGGCGTGGCCCCTTCACTCCACGGGATGATCCGGGCCTTTGCGAGCGCTTGATGCGACACGACTGCGGTATCGATCACGCCAACCGAAAAGCTTTCGTTGGCGCGGGTTGGCATGACTTTCTCACGTGCCTTGTGCGGTTTGCTGCCGGCTGTCAGGTCCATGCCGTAGTAATGGACGACATCCACCGTGGCGCCGGGGGCTAGTTCACGCAAGCGGTCCCGGGCGAGGGTTGCGCTGGTGCCGCCGGGGGCCGCAAGGCGCAGCAGGTCCCGGTCGAGCGCTTCGAGGCGGGTCCGCTCGATGATCCGGTAACCGGAACGCTGGATCTGGGCGAGCACGCTTTCGGGCAAATCCAGGGCAAAGACCTCGCCGCGCCGAACCGGATATCCGCGCTCGTCATGCTCGGCGCGTTCGCCATCGGCGATGTCGCGGATTTCGGCGCTGCTGCCCCGTTCCACGCGGTCGTCGTCGGATTGCTCGGCAAGCTCGGCGGCATCCTCGAGCTCATCCTCGGCCGCTTCGGCCAGGTCCTTTTCGTAGTCTGCCTCGGCCTTTTCGGCATCCTCGGCAGCCTTGGCTTCATTCTCGGCGCGATCGGCTTCCAACTTCGCGAGGTCCTCGGCGGCCTTGGCCGGTTCGCGCAATTCACGCTCTTCGATGCGGCTGCGATCGCGCTCGAAGCGGGCGGCCCGCTCTTCCGCACGCTGGGCCGCACGCTCCTGCTCGCGCTCCAGCCGTTCCTGCGCGCGTTCTTGCGCGCTCTGTGGCTCGGGCGGGTCGCGGTCATGCGGGAACGCGGGCGCGGCAAGCAACCCGATGACAATTCCGGACAGGATGGCGCGCATGTTCATGGATCAAATCCTGCTTGATACGCGCCGACAACGACTGCAAGTGCTTGCTATTCCGATGGTCGGCAACTTTTTTGTAGCGCGACAGGGGGCGGGTTGGAATAGCCGGACGCGCAAGACGTTGTGGGGGCATGGATGGAGCAGGCAGATCACGATGCAGGAGGCATGCGGGCGTCGATAGTCGCCGCATTGCCGCGCCTGCGACGGTTCTGCCAGGCGATGGCAGGCAACGCCGCCGATGGAGACGATCTGATGCAGGCCACGGTTGAAAGGGCGCTGCGGCGTGCCGACCAGTTCGAACCGGGCACGCGGCTGGACAGCTGGATGTATCGCATCGCGCAGAACATTCACATTGACGGCACGCGCGCTGCCCGGCGGCGCGGCACGGCAATCGACGTCGATGCCCTTCACGGCATTGCCGGCAGCGATGGGCGCGAAACGGTCGAGAACCGCTCGCAACTGTCCGCTGCACAGCGCGCGCTGCAGGCACTACCCGACGATCAGCGCGCTGTCTTTGCCCTCGTGGTCATCGAAGGCCGCAGCTATCGCGATACAGCCGAAGCGCTTGAGGTGCCGGTGGGCACGGTCATGAGCCGTCTGGCCCGTGCCCGGGCCAGGATCGCCTCGTCCCTTGGCGAAACGCAACTTGCGCAAAAGGATGCCCAACCATGACCCTTTCGCGCGAAGAACGGCTTGCCGCCTGGCTCGATGGCGAGCTTCACGGCACAGAGCTTGAAGCGTTCGAGGCGGAACTTGCCGCCGACCCCGAACTCAATAAGCTCGCCGACGAATGGGGCGCAAACGACGCCCTGATTGCCGGGGCATTTGCGCCGGTGGCAGAGGCGCCGATCGATGCGGCAATGCTCGAACGGCTCGGCCTTGTCGAACCGGCTCCCATTGTGGTTCCGCCCCCGTCCTTGGCGGCCAATGACAATGCGCCATGGTGGAAACGCCATGCCCTGCCGTTGGGTGGCGCAATCGCGGCAAGCCTTGTAGCGGCGCTGGTGCTGGCTCCTCGCGGCGGATCGCCTGACCGCGATCCTCTTTCTCTCGCGCTTGACCGGACACCTTCGCTGGCTTCGGCAGAGCTGCCCGATGGCCGCAAGATCACGCCAGCGCTGACCGCGCGCGCTGCCGATGGGCGCTGGTGCCGCGAATTTGGCGAAGGTGGCAAGGTGGCCCTGGCCTGCCGCGACACGAAAGGCGTCTGGACGATCGAAGCGCAGGGCGCAGGTAGCACTTCCGCAGGCACCGGCGAATATGCGGTCGCAGCCGGAACCGATGATGCCGTGCTGGACGCTGCCCATCGCCGCCTGAACCTGGCCGATCCGCTCGATGCGGCTGCCGAGCAGGCGCTGATCGCAAAGGAATGGGGCGGCCACCCCAGCAGGTGACCGCCCCGGCGGAAGCCAACCCGAAAGGCTCCGCTTTAGAAACTCAGTTGAGCGCGCAGGACGCCCACGTGGTTCGTCACCGGCGCGCCCCCGCTGGGGAAGCGGACGCGGTTGTCGGTGTATGTGGCCAGCAGGCGCAGATTGGTGCTGATCGTCCAGATTGCGCTGGCACTGAGCGCGCGGCCAATGCCCCTGTCGAAAGTCCCGTCGACCAGATCGAGGCGGCTATAGCGCGCGGCCAATTCTAGCGCGCCGCCGCCCTTGCGACGTTCCGGACCGCCGAAGATCCCGCTCGATGCACTGTAGGCATGGCGCTGCCCGGTCACGATCCAGCCGACCTGGACGGTCTGGCCGTTGAAGCTGCGATTGTCTCGCAAGGTGCGATTGAGCTTCAGCGAAAGGGACTGTGCCTGAACCAGCACGGGGCCAAGCGAAACCGCCGCTTCGACATTCAACGCGTTAAGCGTCTCGAGCGATCCGAGCGTGCCGCTGGACATGATATTGGGCGCGAAGACAGAACCCGGATCAGCCGTAAATCGCACGCGCTCAATCGCCGAGAATGTCCTTCGTTCTCCGCCGAGACCCAGATGCACGATCGCCTTGCGTGAGCGGACCGGTGCGAACGTGATCCTGCCCACCACGCCTTTTCCGCGCTCGGTGGTGCGGCCTTCATCATTGGCCAGGGCATCGGTGAAGTAGCCCACGCTGGCGCTCCAGTTCCGGCCGCCGGAGGAGATCGCGCCACCGAGGCCGAAGCCGCCGGTCAGCGCAGAGGCCATCGAGCGTTCCGCAAATGGCGTGGCATTCGAACTTTGCAGATCCTCCATCGAGAACGGCACGATCATGTTGCCGCCCTTGATCTCGAGGTTCTTCACCGGCTCGATAGAGGCCCAGAGATTGCGCCAGCCTCTGGCCCCGGCGAATTCGCGGTCAACGCGAAAGCGCAGGATCTCGCCAACCTTGCCGGACAGCTCGATGCGGGCGCGGCGGACGTCGGCGCTGGTCACGTCTGTCCGTTGCAAGGCGGGGTCGTCGAAAACGCTGACATCCAGATGCAGGCGTCCGCCGAGGTTCAGTTGCAGCGGGCCGGCATCAAGCGTCAGGCCTTTCTCGTCGGCTTTGACCTCTTGCGCGTGGGCAGGCAAGGCACACAGGGCGATGGCGGGCACGATGGCCCTTGCAAGAGTCTTCATGGTTCGCGTTTCCTCGGGTTTAGAGCACTGTGGCGCGGCGCGTGCCGAGCAGATCCAGGACAAGTGGGACGAGGCCGAGCTGGACGGCATCGCTGAAAGCGTGGCTGAGGCTGGGGATGATGGTCAGGCCGCCTGAAAAGCCTGCCTTGCGCATGGCCCGGTGCCAGCGCCGGGCACGCTGCAGGCGGTGGAGGCCCTGCACGGCGTCAATGGCCTCGGATCGTCGCAAGGCCTTGTCCTGCTGCCGGTCAAGCGAGCCGACCAGCACGTCGAAGCGGACATTGGCGAGCGCGGCCTGATCGATCGCGACAGGTGCGTCCTGAAGGCCAAGCGGCCAAGGCAGCGAAGCATCGGGCATGGTGTACCATCCCGCTGCCGCAGCGATGCAATGTCGCACCCGGTGGGGATGGAGCATCGCCAGACGGTGGGCGAACTGTGCCCCACCGGAAAAGCCGAACAGGTCGCAGTGCCGAGCATTCACGCCGAACCGGACCGCCGCATCTGCAAGAATGTCGAAGAGGGCATCGTCGCAATGCGGTGCGCCTTCAGGATCGCGCACGTGCTGGTACCTGCCGAAGCTCCCTCGCTCGAACAGAGGAGCGATCACCGGGATGCCGTGCAACGCCGCAAGTTCGCCAAAGCGCAGCGCCAGTTCAGCGGCGTTTCGCGAAATCCCGTGGACCACCACGAGCGGGACTGCGTCCATTGCGCAGTTCTCGGGGATCACCGCGTAGTAGCGGCGGGCGGGCGTTGCCGGCACGGTGAAGAACTGCGGCGGGGGCATGGTGATTGCAGCCGTTTGCGGGATCGGGAACAGAGCGGTCATGCGCAGTCCTGTCTGTTTGCGGGGCGAAGGCGGGGTCCGGGCTCGGCAAGCTCGACCAGCGCCAGGGTTCCAGGTTGCGGAGGCGCCTTGGGCAGGCGCATCAGGCGCTGGATGCGCAGCGCCGAAATCCGCGCCGGGATCCAAAGCTCCGCTGCGCGGGCCAGGTCGTTCAGGGCAAGGCCGGCGGTGCCGATCACCACGACCGTTCCCGAGATGGCGCCACCTTCGAGCAGCACGATCAGAACAATCAGGCTGGTCAGCAGGTGCGGCAGGCCGCGCAGGGTTCCGGTCCACCAGGCACGCCGCAATGCGGCACGGTTCAGGTCATCGCTGCGCCGGCGAAGGCGCCGCATCCGGGCGCGCTGCCTTGGCGGAACCGAACCATCGGCGATTTCCGCAATGGTGTCGGAAGCGAAGGCGGACAGGCGCCCGCGGGTACGCCTTACCTCGCGAACCGCGCGCGACATCGGGCGCAGCAGCCCGGCTCCCACCCCCATGCCAAGCAGGAGAAGGATCGCAATCCTTGCGCAGAGCCACGGGGATTGCATCGCGGCCCAAGCCAGAAGAGCGGCGACGAGGATGGGTGCTGTCACGGCACGGGGCAGTCCGTCGCTCAACCACTGGCGCCGGGCCGACAGGTCACCAACGAAGACCTGCAGCAGGGCGCCATGGCGCTGGCGGGCAATTTGTGACCGGTCGGCCCGCAAGATGCGCCGGAACAGCGCGGCGCGCACTTGCGCCACTTCGTGCCAGCCAATCGCCTCGCACAGTCTGCGGCGCGCCACTTCCAGCCCGAAAGCGCAGACGAGCGCAAACACGGCAAGCGCGGCCATCGGCGCGGTGGCAGGCTGCTGCGCGGCGCGGTGCACCAGCGCGGCGCCGATCAGCGTTGCACCGCCTTGCGCAACAGCCACCGCAACCGGACCGACCATGCGCCGCGCGATGGAAGGGGATGTCAGGCGAGGCATGACTTCGCATCGCCAGCAAAGCAGATCTTCGGCGCGGTCAGGGGATCGCGCAGATCGGCCAGCGACAGGATCGGCCAACCGAGCGCCGCCTCGGCTTCGCGCACGGCAAGCGGTGACGCACTGAGCAGACCCGACACGCCGAGCACCCGGTGCCCGGCCTTCACCAGCCAGTCATGGCCGGCAACCGCGCCCATCGCATCGCCAGCGGCGAACAGCACGCCATGCAGCGCCTCACGCAGACGCTTGCACTGCAGGAGAGCGCCGGTTTCGCGCTGCAGCAAGCCATCCGCAACTTCGACGACGATGAGGTCGGGATTCGAGGTCGCGCTGTGGGCGATGAGCGAAAGCGCGACGCTTTCGATGCGATCAAGCGTCAGGCCAGCTGTCGAAGTGTGGCCATGATCGGTAAAATCCAGAACCGAGCGCGCGCCGGCGTCTAGCATGGTCCAAAGATCGCCGCCCGAGCCGGTCCCGGTGACCTTTGTCGCAGCGACGTGGAGCCCCGCCCGCGACAGGCCATGGATCAGTCCCGCCGCAGCGGTCGTCTTGCCGGCGTTCATCGACGTACCGACCACCGCAACGACGGGGGGCAGGACAGGCGGCAAGGTCAGGCGTGGCAGCCCGAACCAACCGAGGTTGAGGACCTTGCCATCGTCATCGGCGAGCAGGCCAACCGGCTCGATCCGCGTCGCCGTCCGCATTTTCGCATGGCGACTGAGGACAAGTCCGGCGACGCCGCCGCCGGCAACCAGATCACAGGGCGAAAGGTCCTGCGGTACAATGGCCTCGAACTGGTCGGGTGCGTAGCGCTCGCCATAGGCGACGATGATCTCGTCGCCGACATAAAGCTGGGCGCGGCGGCCGTAGGGGGATTCAAGCTTCTGGTGCTGGCCAAGCTGCGCCACCCGGGCCAGCACCAGATCTCCCGCGCGCGGCCTTAGATCGCTGCGCAACCGCGTCGCCAGATCAAGGTCGACGCGGCGCGTGGTGAAGGCGTGCTTTGCAGCCGAGCGGCGATCTTCGCGCAAGGGACGCCCCTTGCGCGCGATCGTCCCGGCCAGGTCCTGGCCTGGTGCAATCAGGCCTCCTTCGGCTTGCAAGTCCTGCAGCATGTCCGTTCACCCCTTCTTTCCAATCGGGGCGACAACGACAGCAATTTGCGCTTATTCCATCGGCTGCAGAATTTTCTTCAATCCCCCCAGTTGTGGCCTCGGTTCAGGCCTCAGTTCAGGCGCCAGCTGAGCGACAGGCCACCGGCGAAATCGGTGCTGCGCGCGTTGAATCCGGTGCTGGCAAAGACCTGCATGCGCAGCTTCCGTGACAGCCCGAAGTTGATCCAGCCAGTCGCTTCACTGCTGGCAATGCGACCGGGCGTGGCCGATTCCTGCCAATCGTAGTCGGCACCGACTATCGTGCCGCCGGGCAGCCGGTAGCTCACTCCGCCGCTTGCCCCCCAGGTGTCCTGCAACGTGGATCCCGCCGGTTTGCCGAGAAAGCGATAGCGGGCACCGGCAAACAGGCTGAAGCTGCCGATATCCTGCACGAGATCGCCGCTTAGGGTAACGTCGGCCTTGCCGGTGCCAAGGCGTTTCGCCCTCGACGCAGTGGGCAGCTTCACGCGCGTGCCGAGATCGAGCCAGGTCGACCGGCCAAGTTCCAGCGAATAGCCGAGTGCGAGCGAGACATCGCCCAGTCCGCCTCGACTGTTGGAGACTGGCGCACCGGGCACTGGCGGCGTGATGATGCCACCGCTGCCGCTATCATCATCGCCGCCCGATGAGCCCGAACCGCCACTGCCCGAACCGCCGGAGCCGGAATCGTCAGACCCCGAACCCGAACCTCCCGAGCCGGACCCCCCCGAGCCCGAACCCCCCGAGCCCGAACCCGATGAGTCATCGCTTCCGGAGCCACCGCTGCCGTTATCGTCGCCCGAGCTGAGATCTCCGAAACCGGCATCGCGCCCCTGCGGCGTGTCGAGAATGCTGCCCGGACCATTGACATGGACCCAGGGAACCGAAAGGCGGACCGAAAAGCCGCCCTTGCGGTACTTGATGGCGACAGGCGCAGAGACGACCTTGGTCGTCGCTGTGTCACCATACTTGCCTTCGGAGTAATTTGCGCCTGCGCTTGCTCGCCAGACCGCAGGCTCGTCATCCTTCTGCGTCTGGGCCGGAGCCTCCTGCGCAGTTGCCGCACTCGCGGACAGCAGGCCTGCCAGCAAGATAGAGCCTGCAGCCAATGCATTCTTCATAGTAACCCCCTCGTCTGGCCGTGTGGTGATCCCTCACAGCCCCCCATAACGACACGGGTTGCAGCATTATTCCGGCGCGAAAAGCATTTTCTGCACCCGACTGGAGCAACCGAGCACAGCCCTTGCGGGGGATTGCGGAACAGATCAACGATGTCGAAGCAGGGTCACGCCCATTTCGGGCGGAAACAGGTGGCTGGCGGAGAGGGTGGGATTCGAGATTGTTGCCTTTTGCATTGAATTATCATCTTTTTTCTATTTAATAATCCATTTACGCCCCCAGATTTGCCCCCAAATTTTTTGGATGCCAGCGGATGAGTATGAACCGTCTGGCGGTGTGCTAACCTGCAATTCTCGTCGTCCATTCGTGACAAATTCAAGGGCCCATAATTGGTTCACGGCTCGGCTGGAGCGTCGCCCAAATCGCCTCTAGGCTCAGGATCTGTAATTGCAGAGCTGGGCGGTGTGATCCCTTGAGGGTTTCATGGATCTGTCCGCACTGACCGAGCCGGAGCCTGGTCGTGCTGTATCGGGTCTCACA
>NZ_JABAIC010000020.1:0-31270 GCF_012641315.1 Novosphingobium sp. ERW19 | reverse complement strand
TCGAGTGATGCCGCCGCGCGCAAGCTGATGATCGAGGATGGTTTGCGGGAGCACGAGCCTCCGCCGATCACTGGTCCGGATCTTGGCGACATGGAGATGTGAGCATGTCGCTGACTGCCTCGGGATGGCGGACCGATCGATGCTGTCGGTAGCCAATGTCCGCACCGCCGGCGGCGCGGCCAACTACTTCGCTGCCGACAATTACTACACGCGGGCTGATGCCGATCGCTCGGGTGAATGGCTGGGCAAGGGCGCTGCCGCGCTCGGGCTTACTGGTACCGTCGACGCGAGGCAGTTCGAGGCGGTCCTTAAGGGACTGCTGCCCGATGGTAGCCGCGTCGGCAGTGACAACCGGGCGCACCGGGCGGGGACCGACCTCACCTTTTCGATGCCGAAAAGCTGGTCGGTCCTTGCTCTGGTCGGCGGCGACAAACGAATCCTCGATGCCTACGCGTCGGCTGTCCGGGAAACCCTGCGCTGGGCCGAGAAGAACCTTGCCGAGACCCGGATGGAGGTTCGCGGAAAGGAGCGTACCGTCCAGACCGGCAATCTTGCGATCGCGTTGTTCCAGCACGACACCAACCGCAACCAGGAGCCCAACGCCCACTTCCATGCCGTCGTTGCCAATGTGACGAAAGGGGTCGATGGCAAATGGCGGGCGCTGCGCAATGACAAGCTCTGGCAGCACAATACCTTGCTCAATGCCATGACGATGGCGCGGTTTCGTCTGAGCGTCGAAAAGCTTGGCTACGAGGTCGGTGAGTTCGGCAAGCACGGCAATTTTGAGGCCGTAGGTGTGCCCAAGGCGGTCCGCGATGCCTTCAGTTCCCGGCGAGCGGAAATCCTGGAAGCGGCCGCCCAGATGAACTTCTCAGGGCCAGGCGTGCTCGATGCTGCAACCTTGATGACCCGGGCTGAAAAGGGGCAGATCGAAGATCGCGATGCGCTGACGCAGCAGTGGCAGGAAGCGTCTGCGAGGCTGGGCTTTGATCCCGCCACGGTGATTGCCAGAGCCAATGCTCGCAGTGCGCAGGATCTTGGCAATGTGACCGGCGTGGGACCAACCATGCGCGCGCTCGTCCGCAATGTTCAGGCCCTCGCAATCACCTTTGCCGAACGGCTCGGCCTGCGGGAAGGTGACCCGCTGATACCTGGCAGGCTCATCAATCGCAGTGTCGAGCAGGTCGCCGCAATTCATGCAGTCGCCTCGGCTGTGCGGCATCTGGGCGAGCGGGAGGCGGCCTTCACCCGGGCCGAAATCTACCGTGCAGCGCTTGGCTTTGCGCTCCCGACTTCACTTGCAGACATTGAGCACCGCGTCGACCAGCTGCTCCGCCAGGGACATCTGGAGAAGGGCAGGGGTGCCGACCGAGAACTGCTGACGACACGCGACGCCATAAGCCTCGAACAGCGCATCATCGCCGGGGTTGAAGACGGGCGCGGCGCCGCGCCGGCGATTGTTTCTCCCGACCTTGCCGGGTCCCGTCTGCAGGCCCTGTCCCAGATCAAATACGGCCTGACCTTGAATGCGGGACAGGAACGGGCAGGGCGTCTGCTACTTGGCTCGAACAACCGCATCGTCGCGATCCAGGGCGTCGCGGGGGCAGGCAAGAGCACAGTCCTCAAACCCGTCGCCGATATTCTGCGCGAGGAGGGCAGAGCCGTGCTCGGTCTCGCGGTGCAGAACACGCTGGTCCAGATGCTCGAGCGCGATACAGGCATTGCGTCGATGACCGTGTCGCGGTTTCTCGCCCGGCACCGCGATCTCCTTGAAGGGGCCGATGCGGACCGTCTCGCCGAGGCGCGGGCCGACATGCGCGGCACCGTCGTGCTGCTCGATGAGGCATCAATGGTCGGCAATGCCGACAAGGAGAAGCTTGTACGGCTGGCCAACCTGCTCGAGCTCGGCCGCTTTGCGAGCATTGGTGACCGCAAGCAGCTGGGTGCCGTCGATGCTGGAAAGCCATTCGATGTGATGCAGCAGGCCGGCATCGAGACTGCGGTGATGGGCACCAATCTTCGCGCACGCAGCGAAGGCCTGCGTGAAGCCCAACTGGCAGCGCAAGAAGGGCGCATCGAAGACGCCATGCGCCATTTGGCACCCCAGGTGATCGAGGCGGGGAATGATGCTGCTGTCGAAGCTGCCGCAGCCTGGCTGTCCCTTTCGACAGCCGAGCGCGAGGCAACCGCAATCTATGCCTCAGGCCGAAACCTGCGCAGTGCCGTGAACGATGCGGTGCAGACCGGCCTCAAATCCAGCGGCGAGCTTGGTCCTGAAACCATGCGGCTTCAGACCCTGTCGCGCGTCAATGTGACCCGCGAGGAGCTGCGCTATGCGAGCACCTATGCGCCCGGCATGGTGGTCGAGGTCGCGCGGCGTCAGCGCAGCCAAGCTATTGCAGCGGGCGAATACCGGGTGGTCGGAACCGATGTGGCACGCGAGCGTGTCACGCTGGAGAACGCGCGTGGCCGCCAGTTCGAGTTTCGTCCCGGTCAGATCCGGCCGCAAGGTGAGCAGGATTCTTTACGCCTGTTCGAAGTTCGTTCCCTCGACATTTATACCGGTGACAAGATCCGGTGGACCGAGACCGATCACCAGCGGGGCCTGCTCAATGCCGACCAGGCCCGGATTATCGCAGTCGACAAAGAGGCTGTCGTGGTGAAGACATCCTTGGGCGCAGAGCACAGGCTGGAGCAGGGCGACCCGATGCTTCGCCGTCTCGATCTTGCCTATGCGCTCAATGCCCATATGGCGCAGGGGCTGACCTCCGATCGCGGCATTGCGGTGATGGACAGCCGCGAGCGTAATCTGGCCAACCAGCAGACGTTCCTGGTGACAGTCACACGGCTGCGCGATGGCCTGACCCTCTATGTCGACAATGCTGGCAAGCTTGAAGCGGCGGTCGAACGCAATGCCGGCATGAAGCGCTCGGCGTTGGAAACGGTCGATCTCCTCCGCGATGCGGCAGCCAAAGGGCAGGCCAAAGATCGCGTGGCTCCTGCGCCGGAACGCAAGCCGCCAGAGCTTGACCGGTCGATCACCAAGCCGTTCGAGATCGGCATATAGCGTCCCACTGTCCCCATGCGTCCGCACATGGCCGGTTGACGCGAAGTTCTTTATTTGTTCTGATTGTCTCATGCCCCGAATCTCCGACGATATCCTCCTCACGCATCTCGAAGTCGCGCTGGCCGTTGCGCCGGAGCACACGCTTGTCCGTCTCAATGCCGATGATCCGCGCGCCCAGCGCAGCGCCAGGGTCGATCTTGCTCGTCATCTGGTCGAACGCATGCGCGGCTTCACCATCGAAGGCGACAGCCAGGGCGGCCCAGTCGCGCAATCGTGTCTGTTTCCGGGCGATCTGTCGCCGATCGGATGAACTGATTGGGTTTGTCGAGGAGGGTTACTGGAGTGGTCGGTCTTGGGCGTTGGAGCTCAGCTGGACAATGCGCTCGGCGATAGCCTGCCATGTCCGAATGCCTGCCTCGTCGCCAGCAAGTGCGAGCGCCCCAATCTGTTCGGCGACGTGCAAGGGTGCCTTGTCCCCATGGGCTTGCAGGACATGGTTGGCGCAGGCCCAGAGCTCCCAGTCGCTGAGCATCAGGCGAGCGCGCTGACGACACCGCCAACCGCCGCGTAGAGACCGTAGGCGACGAAGGCTGCGGCAAGGAGGAGTTCGAGCCGGAGTTTGAAGGCAGTCGGACGAGGCTGTCCGGCTGGCCATATCTGGTCACAGACAAATCCGTTGAACCCCGAACGCTCCCCGACAACTTCGACGCGAGCGCCGATGAATTTGCGTACCTGGCGGGTGTTGTCGAGTTCCCAAGTCCCGCCACCGTCAGTTCGCAGCACCGGTCCGTTGGCCGCCCATTCGATGATGCCGGTCAGATGCGTGGTGCTGCTCACCGGCAAGCCGGGCCTTTCCAGTAGCGATCCCAGCGCAGGACAGTGCCGGTCTTGATCATGGCGCATGACAGATCGGCACCTGACGGCAGACGGCACCAGGCAGCGGTCCTGTTTCCACCTGCGGACCCCTCGGAGCGGCATGTGAGCCGTGGACCTCTGACTACCACGTGTCCGGTCGCGATTGTTCCCTTCGAGCCGCCCATCAGCACTACCAGCGCATCGCGCGCCTCAAGCGCCGAGGCAGCGGGGCAGGGCTGATTGGTCCGGCAGGTGCCGTCCATCTCCCGGGCCGCGATGCCCGCGATCCTCAGGTGAGGGCCTTCCGCACACCAGACTGGACCATCACCATCCCAGACATGAGTGGGCGTGCAGGTAAATGTCTGCCCGGAAGCGACGATCGAAGCGGCAAGCAGGGCAAGCATCAGAAGGCCACCTTAGAGCGCCCGTCCGAACCAGAGAACCCGTCCGACGATATTGAGGGTGCGTTTCTCGAGGCCGCGCCAGCTTGGATAAGCCGGGTTGTCGCTCAGGACCGACGCGCGTTTGCCCTGTGGTTCGAGGGCAATCCGCTTTACGCTCAGCATGTCGTCCATCCGCAGGACATAGATCCCGTCTCTCAGCCGCGACTGGCCATCCCCGAGATCGACCATAACCTCGTCGCCATCGTGGAGGGTGGGCTCCATGGAGTCCCCATGGACCGCGATAATCGAGAGGCTCGATGCCTTGCTCGCGGTCAGTCGACGCAGCCACTTCTCGTCGAAGCCGAACTGCGCGGATTTGGCTTCCATTTCGGCCAGAGCGCCGTGGCCGGCTGATGCCTCGACATTGAGCAAAGGCACATGGACGAGCTCGACCACCGGGCCTGAGCGGCGGGCAGGGGCTCCAAGAACCTTCTCATCGACCCCGAAAAATCGCGCCAGAACCGAGCGGTCCTGCTCGTCCAGCTGCCTCGGGCTGCCGCGCCGAATATACTGCTGGATGTAAGCGGCATTGCGCCCCAACAGGCGCGAAACCGAGGAGTAATTCACCCCTCGTTGCTGGATTAGTTCGTCCAGGGCTCTCCGTGCGTCGTCCATGACTGCCAGTCCTATCGCGGGCACCTAGGAAAATCGATCCTAGACTCTAGGAAGCCTTCCTAGTAAGAACATAACAGGAACGCAAGCTTAAAGCGAGTCTATGGCGATGGAGCTATTGGAGCAGATCGAGGCATATCTAGCGCGAACACGGACGTCGCCGAGCACCTTCGGTCGCTTGGTTGCCGGGGACCCAAGGCTTGTTGCTGACCTTAGGTCAGGCAGGCGCCCGAGAGAGAAGACGAGAGTGCGCATAACTTGCTACCTGAGGCAGGGCTCTCACGGCTGAGGCGGGCTACGCGCGCTCGTAGGACACATTGGCCGGTCAACGAGCCTACTCGGCGTGGGAAATCAATCAGATCTCCAAGGTAGGTGGTTGCGGGCTGCCTGCCCCAAGGCTACTTCGAAGGGTAGGGGCACTCGACGATATCAGATCGCGATTCAAGCACTCCCAATTGGATCAAAATAGTAATGTCAAAGCTTACCCTTGAAAAATTGGAACGTCATCTATTCGCAGCTGCAGACATATTGCGCGGGAAGATGGATGCCTCTGAATTCAAGGAGTATATTTTTGGGCTCCTGTTCCTCAAGCGTTGTTCTGATGTGTTTGAGCAGCAGCGAGATAAAATTCTCAAGGAACAGCGAGCCCAAGGGCGGTCTGAAGCGGAGGCACTGCAGCGGGCAGACCATCCATCATCATACGAGAAGTCGTTCTTTGTTCCGCCCGTAGCCAGATGGACAAGGCTGCTGGATGACGTCCATTCAAATGTCGCCAACGAGTTGAATAAGGCTCTGGCTGGCTTGGAAAACGCGAACCATCAGGCGCTGTCGGGCGTCTTGGGTCACATCAATTTTGCCCGCAAGATCGGCGAATCCGAAATTCCCGACGAGAAATTGCGGCGGCTCATCAGCCACTTCAACAAGTACCGGCTTCTGGATGAGGATTTCGAATTTCCGGACCTGCTCGGCGCTGCCTACGAGTATCTGATCAGCGAGTTTGCGGACTCCGCCGGCAAAAAGGCCGGAGAGTTCTACACGCCAAGAGGGGTCGTGCAGCTCATGGTGCGGATCCTCGATCCGCAGGGTGGCACGTCGCTCTACGATCCAACCTGTGGCAGCGGCGGCATGCTGAACCAGGGGAACGAGCACGCCCTCCAGCACGGAGGACCGCGGCTGCGCCTTTATGGGCAGGAAGATAACGGGGCTGTCTGGGCGATCTGCCGGATGAACCTGCTGCTGCACGGCGTTCCCGACGCCGACATCCGGAATGGCGACACGCTGCTGGAACCGAAGCACCTTGAGGACGGTCGCCTGATGCGCTTCGACCGGGTGATCGCCAACCCGCCATTCAGCCAGAATTACACCAAGCGCGGCATCCAGTTCGGCGACCGGTTCCGCTTCGGCTGGTGCCCGACGACGGGCAAAAAGGCCGACCTCATGTTCGCGCAGCACATGCTGGCAAGCCTCAAGCAGAACGGCAAGATGGCGGTCGTGATGCCCCACGGCGTGCTGTTCCGTGGTGGCGAAGAGAAGAAGATCAGGATAGCGCTACTCAAGGATGATTGCATCGAGGCGGTCATCGGCCTGCCCCAAAATCTCTTCTATGGCACCGGTATCCCGGCTTGTGTCCTGGTGATGCGCCATCCGGGCGGCAAACCCGAAGCGCGCAAGGGCAAGGTGCTCTTCATCAACGCCGACCGCGAATATCGCGAAGGCCGTGCGCAGAACTTCATCGATCCGGAGCACATCGAAAAGATCATCAGCGCTTATAATGCCTTCGCCGATGTGCCCGGCTTTGCGGCTGTAGTCGACAACAAGGCCATTATCGAGGACGAAGCCGGAAACCTGAACATCCGTCGATACGCCGACAGTAGCCCACCGCCGGAGCCGCACGATGTCCGCGCGCACCTTCATGGCGGTTTGCCGAAGCGCGAGATCGAAGCCATCCGCCCGCAGGCAATGGCGCAGGGCTTCGACGTTGGCGTGCCGTTCTGCGACCGCGATTCCGACTACGCCGATTTCGCCCCCGCCGTGGCAAAGCGGGCGGACATCCGTGCCTTGGTGGAAACCGACGCTGGCGTCGCCGCCCGGGCCGGAGAGATGCTGGGCGCTTTCGATGCCTGGTGGGCTTCGGCGCAGTCCGGGCTGGCAGACCTGCCAACCACCAAGCGCCTCATGCCGCTGCGCCGGGAGCTGCTCGACAGTTTCGAGCCGGCGATGCTGCCGGTCGGCTGCGTCGATCGCTATGCGCTTATGGGCGCCATCGCGGGCTGGTGGGACGAAATCCGCTACGAACTCCGTGTTATCGTCGAGAACGGTTTTGCCGAGCTTGTCGACGGCTGGGTCGAAACGCTGCGTTCCGCGCTCGAAGACGAAGAGGCCGACGACGACGAGGACAGCGACGTCAAGAAGACAGTGAAGGTGACGCTTGAGGAGCTGCTCGCCCATCCCTTCGTGCGGCACCGGATGGCCGACTATGTGACCCAACTATCCGCAGCGCAAGCCGAGGTGGAGCGCATCAAGGCCGAAAAGGACGCTTGGGAAAGCGGTGACGGTGTCGAAGGCGCCGAGGACTGGATGGATGGCGCGGAGGACGGCACCGCGCTGCCCAAGTTGTTGGAGAAGCGCCGCAAGGACCTGCGCGCCGAGATGGGCGAGGATGACAAGCGCCGCAAGGAGCTGGTGAAGACCACACCTGCTGGAAAGCCGTCCAAGGGCTCAATCGACTGGATGCGGGCGCAGGGAATGAACGTGCGGGAGGCTGAGGCCGAACTTGCCGACCTCAATCGCCGTCTCGCGCCGCTTGTCGACGAAGCGGAGACCATCGATGCGATGCTCGCCCCCTATGAAGCGATCAAGGAGGAGCTGAAGGCGGCGCGCGCCACGCTGCGGCGGCTGAAAGCGGCCTTTGTCGAGCGGCTGACAGCAGCGCGGGCCGAACTCGATGACGGTGATTGCCGCGAACTGGTGCTCGCCATCGACCGCGAGCGGCTTTTCGATCGGCTCGAGCGTGCCCGTGCGCGTCGTGTCGGGACCTTGGTCTCCAGTCTCGAGCGTCTCTGGGATAAATATCGGGTCAGCCTAAAGCACATCGAGGGGCGAAGGACCGACGCGACGACGCGGCTGGACCAATACCTGAAGGAACTCAGGTATGCTTGAAAATCTCGCCACGACATCGCTCAGCCAATACTGCGATGCTAACGTCCAGAGCCTTGGGCGAGAGACGCCGAGTGATTTTCAGTTTCGATACATCGACTTAAGCAGCGTCAACCAAGGCAGCATCGACTGGCAGAAGGCGAGAGTGCTTACTTTTGCCGGCAGCCCCAGCCGTGCGCGAAGAGTTGTAAAGCCGGGTGACGTGCTGTTTTCGACCGTCCGACCAAGCTTAATGGGTCATGGGATGGTTCGTGCCACGGCCGACCTCCCAGTGATTGCATCCACGGGCTTTGCCGTGCTCTCTCCAAAGGATGGCGTTGACGGACGCTTTCTGTTCCACGCGCTGTTTCTTGATGAATTTAAGCGGCAGGTCACCCAGTTTGAAGTCGGTTCGAACTATCCCGCGATTAACGAGTCAGACCTGCTTCGAGTGAAGTTGGCGGCACTGGACGGACCGTCCCAGCTCTTCATCGCTGATGTCCTCGATGCGCTCGACGACGCGATCATCGAGACCGATGCGCTGATCGAGAAACTGCGGACAATTCGCGTCGGCCTGATCGACGAGTTGCTCGCGCGCGGCGTCTCGGATGACGGCTCACCCCGCGTTTCATCTGCGCTGATCGAGACAGATGTTGGCCCGCGTCCACCAGCTTGGAAAATCGAGAACCTCGGACGCTTCGTCATCAGCGCGGAGTATGGCACTAACCTGTCGTTGGGCGATATCATTGGCGGCATTCCTGTTCTGCGGATGAACAACATCCAGGACGGTGAGTTTGACCTGTCCGACCTGAAATATGCACCGGCGCATGCGGTTGAGCGGTTCCGGGTGCAGCGCAACGATGTGCTGTTCAACCGCACCAACAGCTGGGAGCATGTCGGCAAGGCCGCCATCTGGCGGCACGACGAACCTGGCCCTGCTTTCGCCTCCTATCTTGTGCGGCTTCACTGTGGTGACGAATTGCTGCCCGAGTTCTTGCACCTCTGGCTGAACTGGGCTCCAGTCCAGCGCGCGATCCGGCAGTTCGCGACGCCGGGTGTCCAGCAGGTCAACATCAATCCAACAAACCTTCGGCGGGCCTTGATTGCCGTTCCGGATACCTTGGACGAACAACGCGCCATCATCGAACGCGTGAGCGGTGTTTCTGCTGCGATCGAGGATCACCGCCGCGAGCGCGCCAAGCTCGCGGCACTTCGCGAAGGGTTGCGCGATGATCTCCTCAGTGGCCGCAAGCTCGTCGCTGCCATTCTGGAGGCGGCCGAGTGAGCCAGATCGACCGCCTGGATGAGCTGAACGTGGTCGAGCGCCCGCTACTGCGCCAGCTGGGCGCGATGGGCTGGCGGCATTTCGAGGGCGCAGACGAAGACCCGGCCAGTGGCCGCAAGGACTATCACCTGCTTGGCCGCACCGATTTTCAGCAGACATTGTTGCGCGACCGGCTTGAGGCGGCGCTGCGACGCCTGAACCGCAGCGACGATGGGTCCGAATGGCTGGACGATCGCCGCATCGAACAGGCGATCTCGCAGCTCGAACGCCCGACGGCGAGGGACTTCATCGCGATCAACGAGGAACTGCACGACAAGATCGTGCGCGGCGTCAATGTCTCTGGCCCCGATGGAGAGCACGAACGCCGCGTGCGCTTCATCGGCTTCGAGCCGGACGACGAGAACGAGTTCGTCGCCGTGAACCAGTTCCGTGTTGACCCGCCCGGCGCAAGCGGCGACCGGGGCTTCATCGTGCCGGACATCGTGCTGTTCGTGAACGGCCTGCCGCTGGTGGTGATCGAGGCCAAGAGCCCTGCCGTCACCGACCCCATCGCCACCGCTATCGACCAGATGCGTCGTTACGCCAATCGCCGCGTTCCCGAGAAGAATGAGGGGGCAGAGCGCCTGTTCTGGACGAACCAGCTTCTGGTCTCGACAGACTATTACGACGCGCGCGTCGGCTCCGTCACGGCCAGGCCCGACGATTTCTTGCCGTGGCGGTCGGTCAAGCCGATCGGCATCGAGCATACGCGCGCCGCCATTGACGAGGTCTGCCGCGAGATCGGCAAGGCGCCCGGCACTGAGTTGGTGCAGCAGGAGGTGCTCGCCGCAGGTCTTTTGCGGCCGGCGTATCTGCTCGATGCGATACGATCGTTCACCGTGTTCATGACGACGGACGATGGCGTTCGGATCAAGGTCGTGCCACGCTATCAGCAGTTCCGGTCGGTCCACATCGCGCTCAATCGGCTGCGCGAGGGCAAGACGCGCCGTCAGGACGGCATGACGGATCGCCGGGGCGGCATCATCTGGCACACCCAGGGGTCGGGCAAGAGCCTGACCATGGTGTTCCTTGTCAAGAAACTGCGGACACTTCCGGAGCTTCGGCGGTTCAAGGTGGTCGTGGTCACGGACCGGACCGATCTCGAGGACCAGCTGTCGAAGACGGCGAAGCTCGCCGGTCAGGTCATGCGGGTGGCGCGGAATGCCGACGGCGCGAAAGCGCATCTGGGCCGCCAGGAACCCGACCTGGTGTTCGTGATGATCCAGAAGCTGCAAGAGCGGAACGGCGGCGACGAGCAGGAAATCGTATTCGCTGCCGAGAATGACGAGCGTCAGGCTCCGGAGAATGACGCGCTCCTCCCCACCAAGCCTGACCAGCTGCGTGTGAGTAAGCTGGTTGTAAAGATCGGCGAGCGACAGGCCTTCCCCGTGTTGAACGAGAGCGAGGACGTTCTGGTCCTCATCGATGAGGCGCACCGGTCGCACACAAGCGGGCTGCACCAGAATCTTCTGGACGCCCTGCCAAACGCTGCGCGGATCGGCTTCACCGGAACCCCGATCGAGGAAAAGAGCAAGAAGAAGACGCGGGAAATCTTCGGCACCTACATCGATCGTTACCTGCTTCGGGATGCTGAGGCGGACGGTGCGATCGTGAAGATCCTCTACGAGGGGCGCGAACTGAAAGCCGATGTGACCGACAAGGGCACGCTGGATGGACTGTTCAATGCGACCTTCGCTGGGAAGTCGTTTGAGGAGCGGGAGGCGATCAAGGATCGCTATGCGACGCGCGCACGCGTTCTGAATGCCGCCGACCCGCTAAAGGCCAAGGCCATCGACGTGCTTCGGCACTACATCGTCAACATTCTACCCAACGATCTGAAGGCGCAGCTTGTTGCCTCCAGCAGGGAATTGGCAGTCCAGTATGTCGATGCCCTGAACGACGCCCGCGACGAGATCGTCGCCGCCATTGAAGGCGCTGCGGACATCTTGAAGGATATCGCGCCCGAGGATGCGCAGAATGCCGGTGGAGATGTGGCGTTCCTGGCCGCCGCCTTTCCTCACCTCGATACGGTCAAGGCCCTGGAGTTTGCGGCTGTCATTTCGGTGGACCATAACGATCTGCCCCACCTGAAAGCATGGGGTGGCGCGACCGAGACCAAGCAGCGGATCGAGCGCTTCAAGAAGCCGCTCTCCCGCGACGGGCTCGCGATCCTCGTTGTGAAAAGCAAACTGCTCACGGGCTTCGACGCTAAGGTCGAACAAGCGATGTATCTCGATCGCGCCATGGCGGGGGCTGAGCTGTTGCAGGCCATAGCCCGGACCAATCGCACAGCCGGCGAAGCGAAACGGTATGGGATTGTCGTCGACTATTATGGGGTCGGAAAGAACCTCGCCGACGCGCTGGCGCTCTATGACGCCGAAGATCAGAGTGATCTGACAGGGGGCATCGGCAAGCCTGAGGAGCTGCTGCCCGAGTTGCGCCAGGCCCGCGATGCGGTGGTGAAGCACTTTGCCGATGCCGGCATCACCCTTGGCGCTGATCTGCAAGCCTACGTTGATGCATGCGTCGGGAAGCTGAAGGATCAGAAGTTCCGGGCGCAGTTTCTGGTTCTTGTGAAGCGCTTCATCAGCTTGTTCGACACGCTGATGCCGCGGCCAGAAGCGAGGCCGTTCACCAAAGACGTCAAGATCTTCGCCTTCATCGCAAAGGCTGCGGCGAACCTTTATCGGGACGGCACGCTGGATGTTCGCGGAGTGGCGCACAAGGTTCAAGCCATGCTCGACGCCTTCATCGAGGCGCATGGCATTGATCCCAAAATCCCGCCCATTGAGATCCTCGATCCCAACTTCGCTGCAGAGGTTTCCCGCAAGAAGACCGATCGCGCCAAAGCGGCCGACATGGAGAATGCTCTCCGTCACCACATCTCGATTTCGTTCGAAAAGGACCCGGCGAAGTTCAAGAGCTTGAGCGAAAGGCTTGAGGGGATCCTGACCAGTCATCAGGAAGACTGGAACGAGATCGCTAGGCAGCTACAGAAGCTCATCGATGAGGCCTTGGCGGCGTCATCGACCTCAGCCGCATATCATGGCCTCGATCCTTACACAGAAGGGCCGATATTTGGCATTCTTCGGATGCGGTACGGGAATGACGACCGGGACGCCGAGCTTGCCGAACTGGCATCCGAGATTGTTCGGCATCTGCGGCAAGAGACTGCTGTAGCAGGCTTTTGGGATAATCCAGTCGGGCAAGAAGAGGCCAGGCGGTGGGTTTTTCGTCAACTCGACAGCTGCAACCTCTTTCCATTCGCCGAGTTGGACGCGATTGCGACCGACTGCATGGGGGTGGCTCGCGCGAACCGGGCGGGGTTCGCCGCATGACGGAAACCATCCGCGTCGATGACCTCACGTTTGTCGTGAAGCGCAGCGAGCGTCGGAAGACCGTTGGCGTGACCGTTGAGCGCGACGCTTCGTTGGTGGCGCATCTGCCGAAAGATGCCGATCTTGGGCGGGCGAGCGAGCTGATCCGGACAAGACTAGTGTGGGTTCACCAGAAGCTTGCGAGCCACAAAGACGTCGGGCGTGAATCGGTCTTCCGGCAACCGGAATTCGTCGATGGCGAGGGGTTTCATTACCTTGGCAAGCACTTTCGACTTAAGTTAGTAGATGTAGACTGTGAAAAGGGGCCAATTCCGACGATCCGCTTTGAAGGCGATCGGCTTCTTTTTCGCCGCGACCAAATAAAGTCCGGCGGCAAAAGGATAGAAGAGTATTACAGCCGTGCTGCCCATCCATATTTGAATGCCTTAGTCGATCGCTGGAAAGCGGTTGTATGCGTTAATCCTAGAAAATATGTTCAGGTCATGGACTTGGGTTTCAGGTGGGGGTCATGCAGCTCGAACGCGAATCTCAATTTTCATTGGAGGATCATGCAGCTCCCACCGCAAGTCATCGAATATGTCGTGGTGCATGAGCTCGTACATCTAAAGTATCCGGACCATTCAGAGGCATTTTGGTTAGAAGTTCGTAGGGTGATGCCGTCATTCTGCGAAAGAAAGGAATGGCTCAGAGCAAGAGGTGGCGACCTATAGTTGTTATTTGGTGCGAGTCCGGTAGTTCTAGAGATGTCGGGCGAGTGGCGGAAGCGGGGTTAGATGCAATCTTTGTTTTCCCTGGGGCAAACGTCAGTGCTCATAACGTATTGTGTGCACGTCAAAGTCAGTGGTTCACGGCGAAAATGTGGTTGAGCTGCTGAAGGGGGCTATGTGACCGAGGGAAGTGCGACCGGTTCTGACGTACTCGGATCTGATCCAACCGAGATGGAGATCAGATCCAGCGGATTAGTGCATTCAGCGGAAAGCGACATTCTTCGCCTGCAGCAGATTTTGCGGGAGGGGTATGCCTCGGGCTTCACGATCTTCAAGGAGCTGCTCCAGAACGCCGAAGACGCGGGTGCTCGCCGGATGGTTGTGGCCGGTCACGCTGGATTCGATGAAGCGACTAACCCACTGCTCCGAACCCCTGGGCTGATTATCGCAAATGATGGTCCCGTCCTTGCCCGCCATATGGACGCGATTACCCGCGCCAGCGGCGGGAGCAAAGCGGATGAACGGTCGGCAGTAGGGCGGTTCGGTCTAGGACAAAAATCAGTCTATCATCTGTGCGACGCGTTCATTGCGCTTGGCCGGGTTGAGGATCGCGAAGGCCGACCGCAAACGCTGATCATGAATCCATGGGAACAGGTTGCTGAAGCTAATGCGGCCCATCGCGACTGGCCTCAGCTTTCTGCAACCGAAGCCAAAATGCTACTCGATAAGGCAGCGGCGCTAGGAATGGAGCGGGGCATGGCGCTGTTCCTGCCGCTGCGCACCCCACATCTGCGTCCCGGGGCTGCGCTTTGCCTGTCAGATACGAACTGGCACCCTGATGGTGCGATCTCAGATATCCTCGATGGTGAGGAATTGGCCGCGACATTGTGCTGCCTCCGCAATCTGGAGAGCGTGGAGATCATACCAGTCTCGGGCGAGGTGCGCCGGATCTCCCTGCGTAGCGGTGCCCAGCGCTTGTCTGGCCCAGGTGTGGGGAGCGGGGCCCCGAGCATTGACGGTAACGTCGAGGGAGCTGGGTTCGAGCTCTCGTTCAGCGGACGCCAGCAATGGAAGCATGATGGGCAAGCTGCTCGACTGTTGACGGCCGATGGATGGGACAAGGTGTTCGACATCCACGGTAAGCTCATACCGCCCAAGGCGAATCCGCATGGTGCAGTAATCCTGTGCCGATCTGCTACCCGTGAAGGTTTGGGCCACTTGCGGTTGCGTAATGCTGTTTACTTGCCGCTAGGTGAACCTCTGTTTGCCGAGCCACTCGAACGCGGAACGGACAATATCGATCTGCTCGTGCACGGCTATTTCTTCGTGTCGAGTGACCGGCGAAAACTTCGTGAAGACGATCATATCGAAACCCGTTGGAACCAGGCGCTCCGCCGCGAGGCGGCGCTGCCGCTGCTGCTCGATGCGATTGCAGATACCTTGCCCAGCTTACCCAGCGATGCAGAGCGTCATGCGCTGATCCGAGCATTGCAGCGCACGCGATGGTGGAATGAGCACCGTGTGGAATCCTGCCAGGGCAGGGCTCTTGCCCGGTGCTGGACGGGCGACAAGGCGGAAAGCTGGCGGGTTTGCGCCGGTGACTCACTGCGTCCGGTGACGAGAGGCGATGCAACCTCGATTGCCCGCCTCAAGGCCGCTTTTCCTAGACTCGAGGAGTGGTGCAGCGAAAATGGCATCGTTTTGGCATTCGGCACGGTCTTGGCTGATGCTGATCCACACTGGCCTGATGCGCAGCTTGCTGACCTGGTGCGCCTTGCCGGACCCGCTGCCTTCCAAAAAGGGCAGATCGCCGAAACGCTGGCGACGGTGCTCGAGGGCGCGCAGCCCGGCGAAGCAACGCGGATGGCGTTAGTCGAAACTTGCCGCAGCGCCATCGCCATGGTCGAGCAAAGTTTCGCTACTGCTGACAAGCTCAGGCCGCTTGTCCGACGCCTCCCGGAGGATCGCATCTTGGTTCTTCCGCCGAGCGTAGAAAATCGTGAGCTCCTGAAAGCCTTGGCTGCCGCTGGAGGTAGCATTCCGGTTAAAGCTGCGTGGTCGGAGCAGGGTGGGGCGATGTCCCGGCAATTGGGGCTGAACGAAACAATCGAACTGTTGACCGCCGCCGAACCCTTTTTGTCATCTCGAGGAACCGTAGCGCAGGAAGCGTCGACGCTGATATCGCATCTCTTGAGAAACGGTCCATCGCTCGACGCATTGGCGGCGGATCGTCGGGGTAGCGAATTGCAGGTCATTCCGGCGCGCTTGATGCAAGCCGAAGAGGAAGTGCGGCTATCTTTGGGCGCCATCGCGGGATTGAAGCGAAAGGGTTTGCTGTTCGATGCGGCACCAAATCGGGAGCTGGTCGTGCTCGCTGGCGCAGTCCTGTCACCCCCGATTTACCGGGTTACATTGAAAGATGGCGGGTTGGGGGATTTGGCCTCGGCCAAGAAGGCCGATTGCCTCCTGGCAGTCTTGCGGCAGGTTGATCGCTTCGGGGATCCAGGCAAGTGTGGCGAGCTTGCTGAACTGCTCGGTGCCGATGCTCCCCGCGAGGAGTTGCGGCGCCTTGTCGCGCGAGATCAGGCTTTGCCTTCGCACGTCAATCTGATTGAGCTCGATGAGCTCGGTGGGATACTCGATGATCTGGTACTGGCGCTGTTGCAGGACAGGGAAGATCGCCTCGTATCGTCCGCGACTGCGGCGGAACTGAAAAAGGCATTGCGCGATCACATTGGCCTGCGACGGATCGATCTTGCCGAATTAGGCGCATGGCTTCGCGATGCGCAGTGTGCCGGCACCATGCCGCCGATGGACGACTCCAAGGCTATGGCATTGCTCAAGTCAGGGATCGATGACGATATCTTGAAGTCGCTGCCCTTGCACCGATCCGACCAGCATGAACCCCTTCTTCCGGCTACTGATCTGTTCAGCGGTCGTGTTTCGGATGTTGCACCTACGCTCTTGCCATTTACCCGTCTGGTCGAGCTTTGGGGCGATCCTTTAGCAGCGGCGGTTCAAAACAGGCTTATCGGGCGCTGGGGACCTGAAGCCGCGATCCGCACAGCATTGTCCGCGCCAGATCCCCATCAGTTTACCTCGGAAATTGCTTCAGCATTGGGCGCAATCGAGCAAGTGCCTGATGATCTGATAGAAAAGCTTCAGGCGACCGCCTGGATTGCTGCGGACGGGAATGCTTGGACGCCGACCAAAGTCCTCGACCTGCCTCTAGATGCTGAACATGCGCTTCAGGAGCTGATTATCGACCAAGCCGGACTTCTGTTCGCAAGTATGCTTCCCGGCTCCCTTCGCGAAGAAAGTGTGCGGCGGCACTTGGCGAGGCTAAGACCCGATCGATCCCAGTCATTTCTCTTTGCCGCCCGCCTTGCCGCTGACCACGGAGCCACCGGCCTTTGCCTTGATGTCGTCGAGCACCTAGATGAGCTAGCGAAGCTGGCGGCCGCGAATGTTGGCCTTGATGCAGAAGCGTGGCCTCTGATCTCTGCGGCTCTTCGCGACGGCGTGGCCGATGAGGTCATCGCGGGGATGGCTGAAGTTTTTAACGCGCCCTCTCTTGCCGGCACCGTTGCTCAAATGAATGCAATGGCTGCACTGAGCGGGCTCGGCACGAATGCTGAAGCAGCACGGCGCCTTTACCGCTCAACATTTGCCCGAAATCTGCGTGCTTTGACGCATGCGTCCAGCTATCTGCCGCCCGATCTCCTTGTACCGACCGAAGCCGGTGGGTTCAGCAGGGCAGACAGGGTTGCGCTAGGAGCAGCAGGTATCGACCCTGCGGCGCTACTCGCACACGATTATGCTGGCAAACTGGAACAGCCCGACGATCAAAAGACAGACACCATTCCAGCAAGCAAGTCTGCGAAGGTGGACTGGCTCGAGAGTGTCGAGCGCGCCTTCACTCCAGTCAGCCAGTACGATGTGCATGATGGGATTCTGCTAGCTCTGGCGATGCTTGGTCGTGATGACAGGATCCAGTCGCTCGCAGCCAGATGGGAAGGGCAGCGATCATTCCACCGCATTTGCGATGATCTTGACAGTTTGGCCGACGAACACCGTGGCTTGACTAACGCAAATTTGGACCGGCTTGCTGAACTGCGTTTTGCAGTCGAGCTGCCGGAACATGGGCAGGTCACGGTGCGGTCAGCTGCTGGAACGGACTGCACAGTTCCACTGTCTGGCAAAGACGATGCGCTGCTGCTGGATTGTATCCAGAGAGGAATTGAGCGCGACGAATATGGCTATCGACACGTCTATGACCTCGTGATCGGACCGGTATCGCCATCCGATGAAGCCGATGCGCGGCTGTTGTTGGATCAGTTCGTTAAAAAACTGGCGCCGGCTCTGATGCTAGGCTTCGAACGTCACAAGGCGGCATTGTCGGAGCTCTTGGACAGCTATTTTACAAGCGATCAGCGCACGCTCGCAGACACCTGTGAAGAGTTGCAGGAGGTGCTTCATGATCGCCTGGCCGGCATCAAGACCGGGCCGGTAATGCGCGCGGCATTGAATGATTATCATCGCGACGCACCACGCGACCGGGACAAGGCGCGCAACGCACTTTGGGCAGCGGCGCAGTCGGACGACGGGGCGAGGGAGCTTCTCGAAGCCACCCGCCAGAAGATCGACGAGATGGGCTATGCTCCCCATCGCGTGGTTTTCGAACTGTATCAGAATGCTGTCGATGCCCAAGCGCAGTGGCACGGTATCGGACGCTTCCGGGTAGAAGTGATCTACAATGAGAATCAAGTGATCACTTGCTTGCGAGTGATCCATTGGGGGCGCCCCATCAATCAACCAGGGAGCGATCCACGCAAGGCAGAGGAAGAAGGGCACCGACGGGACCTTTCGAATATGCTCGCCATCAATCACTCTGCCAAAGATGGAGATCGGGTAACCGGTCGCTTCGGCCTTGGATTCAAGACCGTGCATATGCTCGCCGACGAAGTTCGCCTCGCCAGCGGAGGCATAGCTATCCGGATCTTGGGAGGCATGATCCCTGCAGATTGGGCAGGGGGAAGCAGGACGGTCACCCCATTCCATGACAGGGGGCGCAAAGCGACTCTCATCGAACTTCCGGTTGCTCCGGGCCGTTCAGGAGATGCGCTAGACGCATGGGAAGCGTTTCGGGATGCGGCTCCGTTCTTGGCGGCGCTCGGTCAGGAAGCATCCATTGAGGTGGTGGCTCCAGACGGTGAGACCGTGTTCCGACATGAGGAGCATCCTCTTGTCGACGGCGTGAGCTGGCTGACAATCGATGCTACTCGCCACGTATTGCGCTTCGATTTAGGGAGTGATTTTCGGCTCTTCCTGCCCTTCGGACGTAATGGGCCCTACTCGTTTCCGCATGATGTGCCGCAGTTTTGGCACCTTGTCCCGCTCGTTGGTGAACGTCGCCGGGGGGGCTGGCTTCTGGAAGGCCGCTTTCCGGTTGACCCGGGGCGTACCCAATTGTCTGGCACGGCCGATGAGAAGGATAGCCGATTTGCCCGGCTTGGCATTGCTCTTGGGCCACGGCTCATCGCTTTTTACGACCATTGTCTTGCTGACTGGGCAAGTTTCGCGCGAGCGACAGGTCTCGATCCGGAAGGACGGGAGGATTTTTGGCGGAAGCTAGTGCAGCTTTTTGCACAAGATCTGGCAAGCCAGGGGTCCGAACAGTCACTACACAAGTCAGGCCAAGGCCTTGCGAAGCTATGGGCGGAGCGCCCCGTGGTGCCGCTGGCTTTCGGCGGTGCAACGCGCGCGGCTGATGTCAAATGGCGCTTGTCGGGAGCCCTTGCCGATCGCGATGCTCAAGCTGCGATCTCGAATTTGCTCGCCGAAGTGGAATTCAAGAATGCAGTTGTCACCGAGGAAACAGGACAGCTTCTGAAATCTGTTGGGCTGCCTTCGGGTCAAAGACTGGATGTTGTGACCTTGGCCGAAAACCTTGCTGGAGCCGAGGGCATAGATCCTGGGCTGGCGGGACGCATTTCCTGTCTTTGCGAGGAAGCAGTTTCGCAGGCGATGACCGGTGAGGAACAATCAGAATTCCGCAAGTTGCTGCGCGAGCGGTTCTGGCTCGCGGAAGATGGAAGTTGGCAGCAGATTCGTCTTCTAGCGTTTCCGCTGGGCGACAACGATGAACAAGGCAGGGCTGCATTCGCTCCTCCTTCGGGTCGCCTTTCGTCAGAGTACGTAGGCGCCGCCTTTGAACTCGCTGCCTTCGCCCGTGAACAGGCAGGTCAGCTACCTGTCGCCAAATGGGCTGAGACTGCCGGTGACAGCGCCGCACGCCAGCAAGCCTTCATTCGTTATCTGGTCGGTGCGGATGATCGGACCGTCGCACTGTTGGCGAGCGCGGCAAAGTGGCTACCCAATGTCGACGAACTCGCCAACTCCCCTTTGCTGGCCGGGCTGAGGCAAGACGAGAAGAACCGGTTGCTCGCCAAGCTAGGGTATTCATTCGGCCTCCCTTCAACTCCGGTCGATCCAATCAGCCCCTGGCAACCTGACGCTGCGCAGGCGCTCTCAAGGATCGCGCAGTGGTGGCGCGACAATCATGGGGATTTGCGGGCTGCCTACGATCGAGCCGTGTATCCTGAAGATTTTTCCTCAGCAGCCCTCGCTGATGGAGATAAGCCCGCCTGGTTCACCATGCTTTCCCTCGCAACCTTCCAGACACTGGGGAGGGTTAAGCCGGCTCAATCCCGGCAGTTTGTTACCAAGGCAATCCAAGATGGCTGGTGGCACGAACTCGCGACAATCGATCCTTGTGACGAGGAGCTGAGGCCTTTTGTCGAGCGCCTCCGAGCCTGGAGCGATCCAGATGCCGATGAAAACTACCTGATGTGGCGCAGATGCCTTCCTGATCTATGCATGATCGCGCGGCATCTCGAAAGCTACCAGAGACTGTTCCGCAAATTGCCTGCGGTGATCGCCCAAGAGGGTGACGTGAGCCTGCGCGGACATTTGCGACCGGCATTCTCTCACGTCGCCGCTCGTATGGGCATTGAAGCAGCCCCTCTAGCTAGGTCGCTTGGCATTGGCGCCAACTGGCTTGTGCGCGAATTGGGCCGCAAAGGTATCTATTCTCAGGCGCAATTCGAGCAGATCATGCCTTATGGCTGGAGTGCGGCGGAACGCGTCCGCCGCCTCGCTTACACGCTCGGCATGGGCCAGTTTGAGCGTGGCATCGACGAGGGACGCGCCCTGTATGGGGCGGTAGAGCGTCGCATTGGTGATGCCGCTCATTTCGATGGCGATGGTGATTTGCCACTGCACGTGATCACACTTGCCAAGCACCGCGATGACCTGGTGTCGATTCTTCACGATGCAGACGTCGACGAGTGGCCAGACAACAACTGGGACGATGCAGAAGATGACGATGCCTGAAGCACTAGCCGCTGACGCAAGAGTCACTCACCCACGCCACGGCGTGGGCCAAGTTATTGCCGATGCAGGAGAATTCGTTGTTGCGCGTTTCGGCGCGACGATCCAGCAGGTTCTTCGCTCAGAACTCACGCTTGCTCGGTCGCTAGATCAAGCGCTGTCGACGGGGACTTTTGACGACAGTGCGGAGACATTGATGCGCGCTAGCGCCATGGCAATCCGGTCCGTTAACGATCAGTGGGGGGTGTTTTCTCGATCACGTGTCCAGCTGCTCCCGCATCAACTCTGGGTTTGTCACAAGGTTAATCGAACTTTCCCGTTCCGCTGGTTGGTCGCCGATGACGTGGGGTTGGGTAAAACGATCGAAGCCGGTCTGGTGCTCATGCCTCTGGTTGCTCGGGCTCAAATTCGCCGCCTGCTGGTATTGGCACCAGCAAAGCTAGTGCCCCAATGGCAGAAACGCCTGCGGCAGATGTTTGATATCCGCCTGCAGGTCTACGATCGCTCCGTTGATACACCTGCTGTGGATTTCTGGGATACGGCAAACATGGTGGTGGCGTCGGTCCACACGCTGCGCCGGGAAGTCGCCGACGGACGGGCTGAAGGCAGCCGGTTTCTTGCGGCCGATCCTTGGGACGCGGTCGTGGTCGATGAAGCGCATCATTTGCACGCGGATGAACGCACAGGAGAGACCCTTTCCTTTCAGCTCCTTCGCGCGCTGGAGGAAAGGCACAGAATCCGTTCTCTTCTTCTGTTCACTGGCACGCCGCATCGGGGCAAGGACTTCGGCTTTCTGTCATTGTTGAGCCTCCTCGATCCGGATCAGTTCGGACCTGAGCGCGACATCGACGAGCAACTGGCCAAGCTGCCGGATGTGATGATCCGTAACAACAAGGCGACCGTTACCGACCTCAAAGGGAACCGCCTTTTCACGCCGGTCACGGTGGAAACAAGGGAATATGCCTTTAGTGCAGCAGAGAGCGCATTCTACGAAACGCTGAGTGCATTCATCATTGATGGGCGCGCCTATGCATCGACCCTCGATGGGCGGGCCCAATCCGCGAGGATGCTCTTGCTCATAGCACTCCAGAAGCTAGCGGCGAGTTCGATTGCTGCGATCCGAAGCGCTTTGACCAAACGCCGCGCGAAACTGGCAGATGTTGCTGAGCAGGCTCGTACGCCTTCTGTGTCCATAACGGAAGGTGATGACGACGAGACATTGGACGATCGCGCGCGGGCTGACGAAGAGGCGTGGGGCAAGATGCTCGCCGAACTCATGGAGGGCGAGATCGCTCGCCTTGATGAGCTGCTTGCGTTGGCCGCCCCCATTCAGCAAGAGCGGAAGATCGAGCGACTAGTTGATCTCATCGCGAGCGATTTGCCCACCGGTGAGCCAGTGCTGCTCTTCACCGAATACAAGGCAACCCAGGCTCTCGTGGTTGATGCCCTGCATGCTCGATTTGGTCACGGTTGCTGCGGCTTCATCAACGGTGATGAACGCTTGGATGAAGTCACCAAGGCGGACGGTTCGCGGGGCCCGAAAAGTTGGTCGCGCGATGCGGCAGCGGAAGCTTTCAACCAAGGCACGATCCGCTTTCTGGTTTCAACCGAGGCAGCGGGCGAAGGGATCGATCTTCAGGAGCGCTGCGCGACGCTCATTCATGTCGACATGCCCTGGAATCCCATGCGGCTTCATCAGCGTGTCGGCCGTCTGTCGCGCTACGGACAGACAAGGCCGGTTCAAGTGTTCATTCTGAGGAACCCAGACACGGTGGAGGCGCGCATTTGGGACCTCCTGAACGCCAAGCTCGAGCGAATCCAGCGCACCTTGGACGAGGCAATGGATGAGCGAGAAGACATCAGCCAGCTCGTCATTGGCATGACTGGTCCAAGCGCTTTTGAGAAGATTTTTGCTGCAGGCCAGACCCAGCCGCGAGAGAGCCTCGATCGATGGTTCGACCGGGAATCGGCGACCATTGGCGGAGAAGACCTAGTCGATAAGGTCAAGACCATGCTTGGCAATGTTACTCGCTTTGACTTTGCCCAGGTTGGAAGAAATCTTCCGCAGGTTGATCTCCCTGATCTCGAACGATTCTTCTCGATGGTGATGGAATCGAAAGGGCGGCGCATTTTCCGGAGGGACGATGGTCTAGACGTTCTGACGCCGGAGAAATGGGCCGACGAAGACTACGCCATGCAGGATCGGTACAAGGGGCTCCTGTTCGATCGCAATGCTCGCTTAGGCAATGGCGAAGGCCCAGTCCGTCTTGTCGGTGTGGGGCACACGCTTTTCGATCGAGCGCTGAAGGAAGGGGAAAACCTCCAATCGGCTCTGGCGACCTGCACGCGATTGCCCGCTCCTTTGCTTATCGCTTCAGTTGAGGATCAGGTCACTGGCCAGGACCACTCGGTTACTCGAATTATCCTAGGTGCTTGGCGCGATAACGCAGCTCAGGTCCATATTCTTCGAGATTGGGAAGTCCTTCAGTTATTGAACTCGTTAGGTCGCTCGGACAGTCCGAAGCCGCCTGAAATCGATATCTCGCAAATGCGGGCATTAGAGGCCGATCTCCTTGATGCAATGTCGCAAAGTTTGCCAACTGTCGCGGACATGATGACCCGTCCAGGCATCCGAAGCGAGTTAATGCTCTTGACGGATCAAGGTGCCGATACGTGACGGCCTAGACCGAATTGGAGGAGAGGCTGCGCACTCCCCGGTGCGGGGCATGTTTTGCTGGTTACTGTCCTCGTTTCTGCTATGTTCCAAGGAGCGGCGAGATGAATGCGATCATGAACAACTTTGACATCGATCCTGGCAACCGACCTGCATCCCGGAATTGGGAGGGTCTGTCGGAGCTTGATCAGGCGCTACTTGAGAATCGCCTAATTGAGTACAGGATCAAGAAGTCGTGGGCCGACCCTTGGGGGCGCAAGCTGACGATAATCGGCCTTATTGTCATTGGCGCAGTTTTCGCGTTTCTGGCTGGAGCGTCCTTCGGCCTGTGGTGACCGTTCAAGTCACCACTCCTTCACATCATCCGCTGCTTCTGCATTGGCACCTTGAGCTCCCTTGGTGATCGCGTCCAGACGTCCCCTAGAGCCGGTAATCTTCTGGCGACCGGCCGCCTGAGCCCTTTGCACCTCTTCACGAAGATCGCCGCCCCCCACCCGAGGCACTGAACCGGAACCTCCGCCGCCGGTTTGTGCCCGGCCGCGCACTGAGCCTGCGCTTAAGATAGCCGGTCGGGATACGGGCAGTCCTGGGGCGAGTACGAGACGATCGTCGATCCCGTCGCGAAGCTGCTCGGCATAGCTTTCGATGAACTTTGCCTGCAATGCTTGGCCTTCCGGGCTGAGCTGGAAAGTGACATCGTCAAACCGCGCATTGCCATAGAAATCGCGGTTGCTTTCGATCTCGCTGAGACCCCATTCGCGGTAGGCTTGGGACAAATTGAGGCTGCCTGCAGCGCTGTTTCCTTCGAAGAAGGACGCCTGGCTTTCGAGCCGGTTGGCGAGCTCCTCAGCTCGGCGTGCCTCCCGGCTGTAGCTCTGCGCTTCGGTCAGCGATGCGCTCATGCCACTCGCGGTGCTCGAGATCGACGAGCTTGATGAGGTGCTGACCGAGCGGACGAACCCATCGCGGGTGCTCGACCAATTGCGGCTGTCAGACATCTGGGACAGGCTTCCAAAGATCCGGGAACGGTCTTCGGATGCGATGCCGATGTCGCTGTCGGTCCATGTGCGTGTCCCACCGCCCTTCGCTCCTACGCTTCCCGAGAGCACGCCATTAGAAATCCCAGCTTTTGCCCCGGCCTCACCGCCGAGGAACCATGCCGTAGATATGTCATCGGCCGCTCTGCGCGACAGCCCGAATTGCCGCTGCAGACTGGTCGATGCCTGATCGACCTCGCTGAATGCGGTCTGGATGCTGTCGGAGTCCGAGGTGCCGGTCGCGCTCTCGAAGGATGCGCCCCGGCTGAACTGGTCCCTGAGCTCGCGGAACTTCGTGACCGCGCTTGTCGTCGATTCCGTGGCGACATTCGCATAGGTCTCGCTGTTGGCGCGGGCCTGCGATGCCATCGTCGAAAGGCGCGCCGTGAACTCCTGGCCCAGCGTCGGCGTGAAAGGATAGCTGGATGTCGGGATCTGATCGTAGCTGCCGTCCGGGAAGCTCGTGGTCATTGCCCCGGTGTCGCTGAAGGTCCGCGTCTGCGGCGCGCCATAGGTGAAGCTCGGCGCGATCGTGCCTTGTGCGAACTGGCGGGTGAGGACACTCGAGTTTTCGAAGCTGGTGTTGCCGAGCGAGACGTTGCCGGTACTTGCCTCCCGGGCAGCTTCCTCGGCCGCGTTCTGGCTCGGGTTGAGGTAGCTCGTCGCATGGTGAGAAATCGCCATGGCGCCCTTGGCCACACCCCCTGCCAGGAACGGCACCGATGCGATGAGATAGCCTGCCAGAAGACCGATATCGCTGTTGACGTCGGCCATGCCGGTAAAGCTCGCCAGGCTGAGGCCGTTGCTGCCCGTGACCGCGCTCATGTCAGCCGCGCCCTTGTACATCAGCATCATGTGGAGGATCACGAACAGGGGTCCCCAGGCCGCGAGATAGAAGAAGCCCGTCACATAGCCCTTGAGTGCGACAGGCCCGGTCTTGGGAAGCAGGAAAAGCGGGAAGAGCACCGGAAACAGCGCATAGAACAGCACGGTCAGCACGACGTTCAGGAGTGGGACCCACTTCATGGCGTTGCTCGCAATCGAGCCATAGGTCCGCTCGGTCTGAATGTCGGCGCGGGTCTGGGCGTAGACGTCGACATTGCCCGCGCCGCTGGTGCCGGACATCGAATGCATGGCCTGGCTCATCGCGTTGATGGTCAGCGTCTGCTTGAAGATTTCGGTCGCGCTGGCCGAGACGCCAGTCAGGTACTGATAGGCCACCGGCAGGTCGGCAAAGAGCTTCGCCTTGGCGAGCGCGGCTGTCTGGTTGGGGTAAAGCTGACGGCCGAACACCGCTCCCATCGCATCGACGAGGCCGTCCCACTGCGCATTGAGCGTGTCGTAAGCCTCGCGGCAGGTCACGATGTTCGAGCTCACCTGGCCCGAAGCGGTATCCCGCGTCAGGAACCGCTGCGCGCGCGCCTGGCTGCCCGGCGCGATTGTCGCCCAGATGTCGCCGGTTTCCGCGAGCTCCTTCATCGAGTAGCGGCCGAGCAGGACGTCGTAGAACACGCATTGCCGGAAATGCTCGTCGAGATTGGCAGCAAACTCCGGATCGGAAATCCGCAAGGACCGGGTCGCATCGTAGAGCCGGGCGCCGTAGATCATGCCGTTCTTAGAATAGTTGAGATCGCCGGGCAGGCCGAACACAACTTCTGCCGAGCCCGTCAGATAGTCGCCGACTTGGCTGGTAAAGCTCGCCATCAACGCAAGACCCAGCGGCACGTTGCTGACATTGGCCGGGGCAAGGCTCGGGTTGAGCCGGTCGGTCACATGGACATCGAGCCGCGGCACCATCAGGCAGGAGTAGATGAGCGTTGCGCCGAGGAACCAGTTGATCCAGGCGCGCCAGTCCTGATTGAACGCGAGGGTGATGGCGGACAGGCCAAGCCCCATTACCATCACCACCTGGAGCAGGCTCTTGTAGCCCCCGTTGCCGGTCCAGGCGGCGACCGCCTGGAAGACGTTGACCAGATAGTCCCCGCCACCGACCGTGAAAATCTCGACCATGTCTGTTGTCCCGCCTGGATGTGGTTGGCCCGGTCAGTGGGTGAGGGCGCGGCTCTGGACGCCGCGCGACCAGTCCAGCGATGCGGCCATTCCGGGCGACATCGAGGCAGCCAGCACGTTCTCGATGAACGCCGTCTTCTCAATGATCTGCAGCACCGCATTGACCTTGAGATGCGTGTTGGCCTGCCGGTCAGCGAGAGCCTGACGCACGACATTGACCTGATTCTGCCACATGGCGATCTTGGCTTCGTCGGCCCCGATGAAGCTCGACATCGAGCGGCCCGCCTCGCTCACGATCCGGTCGAGCACAGCAAACAGCAGGTCGACACTGGCGATCTCGGCCAGGGTCTCCCGGTCGTCGGTCGGCATGCCCCGGCCATAGGCCGCCTGGACGGTCAGGATCTTGTAGAGCGGGATAGACGCGACTTGCAGCAGTTCCTTTTGCTCTTCGCTGATCGCGGTGTCGTCGCGGATGGCCTGAACCATACCGCCGATGAGCGCAGCCACGCGCGGCCGCAGCGCTTTCGATGCCGGCAGGCTCAGGGACTTGAAGCCCGGGTTGAGGCACTTTTCCGGCTCGTCGCAGTCGAAAATTAGGACATTGCCATTCGCCGTGCCATCCAGCAGCGAAGACACGAGGGTGGACGATGCCTCGCCGACGATCGGCACGAACTTGCCCGGCTCGTCGTCCTTGGGGGGCACGTAGATGATCGTGCCCAGCAGCGTCATCGCATATTCGGCGAGCTCCTCGTCGAAGCGGCCGCCAGGCGAGAAGAACGCCGACTTCTTGAGGATCGTCCAGGTGTAGTTTCGCGGCACACCGGGATTGACGTCATCATACTTGCCCGAGCCTTGCGCGGTGGTGCTCGATCGCTGCCCCCTGGTACCGCACCCATGCTTGGCCGCGGCATAGTCGGTGAAGATCCCTTCGGAGTTGCCGATCGCTTCGCAGATCGCCTTGTCGGCAAGGTCGCCCTTCGGCCAGATCCCGCCCACCAGACCCTGCGCCATTTCGCAGGAGTTGATGTTGAGGTTGTTCATGAGCTGAGCCTTCTGGCTGAACTCCTGCATGATCTTCGAGCATTCCGGGCAGACCGTGTCGATCGCCAGGCTGAAGGCAAAGCCGACAGCGTTGTTCGCGACTGCCTTCAGCATCGCGACGATCTCGCTGGCGTTGATGAAGCTGAAGGACCCGGCGAAGATGTCGATGCCGCCGCAACCGGCGCGGGCGCGCGGCAGCTGCAGATTGGCGATGTTGGTGGTCTTCTGCGGGAACCGCGTCCAGACATTGCCGAGGCTGTAATAGCCGGCCGACTGCCCCTGGAACGCGGTCGGTCCGTTGACGTTTGCAGCGCCTCCGACGTCGTTCAGAAACGAGTCCATCGAACTGCCGACGTCGGCCGATGCGCCAGACAGCGGGAGGGCGATGGGGATGGTGGCTGCAAGAAGCGCAGCGACGGCTGTTTTCAACCTAGTAGTCACGTCCAGCTTCCTTCGATGTGAGGAGGTAAATCCGGTCCTGAAGCTCGTCGGCGCTCATGACGCCGTAGCCAATCGGAATGGGGCGGCCGGTCTGCGCGTCCCAGAGCACGACCGCTGGCGTGATCTTGGGCTCGAGCCCCATGCGGCTGCGCTGGTTGGTCTCGACCGTGTAGTTCGGGAAATGCCGCGACGGGCCGCCGTCGGTCGAAATCGCGCGCACGGCGATATGCCAGGTCGAGGCAACGCTCTGCACGATTGGCGACATGACTTCGCAGGCGCCGCAGCTCTGGGCGAAGAAGTAGAACAACCCGTAGCGCTCGGAAAGCTGGGCCATCGCAGCGTTCCGTTCCGCGCTTCGCGAATCCTGCCACTGGCGCTTGCCAAGTGTCGAGACCGGGCGCTGCAGCGTGTAGTCGAGCTCGGGATCCTGCCAGATCGCCCGCTGCCAGACGTCGCTGAAGAGGGATGCCCGGTCGAGCTGGGCGCGCTGGAAGCGGATATAGGCCGTCACATTTGCTGGCGTCGGCTCGAGGATCGCCTTGGCCTTCAGTTCGCGCAACGTCGCCGTGATCGCGTCAAGTTGGCTGGTCGCGCTGGCCGCAGGCGCGGGCGAGGGCGAATTCTGCTCCGTCGGCTTGGGCCGCTCGCAGTAGAACCAGTATCCGAGCCGCCGCTCCTCGCAATAGAAGCTATCCTGGCGCTCGGCCGATTGTGCGCTGGGCGGCGCATCGGTCCGGCTTGCGACCGGCTGGGCGGTCGCCGGAGAAAACTGGAAAACGGAATTGGCAATCGCGCAGGCGGCAAGCAGCCGCCACGCGACCTTACTAGCGGGCGCGGGCATAGTAGTCCTCGATCTTCTGTTGGATGTCCTGGGTTGCCTGCAGCTCGTCAGGCAGGCGGGCGGCGTCGGTAAACTCGGCGTAGACCTCGCTGAAGTCCATTTTCGAGAGGTCGAGCCGGGCGAACTCGTCGATGGTGAAGCCCTGGCATTGCTCGGTCTTCGGTTTGCCCCAGGGCTTGTTCAGCTGCTGGCGGCCTTGCTCCTGCAGAATCCGCGTGAGCTTGGATTCAAAGCAGCAGTAGACCTTGCGCTTGGTCAGGCACACGCCAAGGAAGGAGGACGAGCAATAAGTGCCGACGTAGGCGCACAGACCCTGCGCATCCTTCTGATGCAGCAGCATCTCCTCGCGGCTGCAGCCCAGCGCCACGAGCAGCTGGATGCCCGGGATGAGCGGGAAACCCTTGCCCTTGCAGCAGTTGAGCACGCCGAAGACCTTGGACGAGCAGCTTTCCCGGGTCCCCTTGAACAGAGTGAGGTTGTCCGGATCGAATTCGCGGCGCGCCTGGTTCATCGCGTTCAAGGCGACGGCCGCATCCTTGAACTCGTCGTTGGCCTCGCGCTGGATGGTCTCGCACGAGCCATCGATGCAGTAGACATCACCGTCGCAGATGAACTGGTTGGTGTTCGCAGGCTGGTCTGGAACCGGGCAATCATAGACCCGCTCCCAGGTGCGGCAGGGCTCGCCCGCGAGGCAGTCTTCGCGCACCAGCTTGCAGCCCGGAGTGGCTTCAAGTGTCTGGCAGTCCTGTGCCTCGGTGAACTGCGCGCAGCTGTAATTGCGGCTCCACGCCCAGCACGGCTGCGTCACGGCGATGCCATCGACGATGCGGGTCACCGGATCGCTGTCCATGCACGTCTCGGTGTCCTGCTGGCACGAGGTATCAGCCGCAAGACCAGCACACTGGCTTTCATCGCGCGTGGTCGTGACGACGTTCTCGCCTGTCACCGTGTAGGGCGTCGCGCCATCGACCGGCGCCGTGCAACTGACGAGATCGACCCGCAGATCGCCCGAGTTACAGCCCCAGTAGATCCCGAAATAAGGATCGCACAGGTTGATCGGATAGGACTGCGTGACCGTGCATTGCGGCGCGGGGTAGCGGTTGCAGTTGTAGATCGAAGCCGGGTCGACCCCGCTACCACCAACACAGTAGTAGCCGTAGATCTGCCGCTGCTCGACACGCGCGGTCAACGTCACGGGGCAGGTCCGTGTTTCCTGTGTTGCGGTAAAGCCAACATTGCAGGTCGCCATGTAGCGCGCCGCGGTTCCGCTGGCCGGCGGCAAGGGCACGCAGCGTCCCTGTGAGCCGCCGATGGCCATTCCGCTCGTATAGGCGAGCGGGTCATCGCTGATCACATTGCTGCGCGCGATCGTTGCATCGAGATCCTGCGGCGCAAATCGGGCGCGCCGGTCCATCGAATCCCGCATGGCCTTGTAGCCGGTGTTGGTCGTCGCCTGGCTCGCTGCTTCGCGGCTCATCCGGTCAGGATCGTCGAAGTAACCCGACTGGCTCGGCGTGCCGCCGAAATTGGGAATGCGGCTCGCATCCGGGTTCGTCGTTGCCGCGCTTTGCGCCGAGGCTGCCTTGTCCCGCCCGAAAGCCTTGCCGTCGGCCTTGGCAGCATCGGTTGTGGTTTGGGCGTGGAGCGGGCCGACGAGGGTGAGCAGAAGCGCGCCCACGCCAGCGAGAGAGAGGACCGATCGTTTCATGGAACCTGCCTTTCAAGACGGGCGAGGTGGTGGGCGGCGAGCAAAGCGCCGGGGCCGCCGCCGCGCGCGAAGGTCTCGAGCGCGTAAGCTGCGCTGACATTGCCGCTCATCCGGTCGTGCGGCGGAACTTGCGTCCGGCAGTCGAACCCGTCGCACAGATCGAAGTCGCTGCTGGTGACGACGTAGGTGGGAACCGCCTCGATCCCGAAGGCGCGGAACAGTCGCGGGTCGATGCCGACGCCGTCCAGCTGCTCGCCGGGCTTGGCAACTTTGGCCAATGCCGCCGTGAGAGCCTTGGCGCTGTTGCCGGGCAGCCCGCGCAAGGCAACAACACCGCCAGCCTTGGTCACGTCGTCGATCATCGCACGCAGCGCTGCAGGCGGCATCGATAGCGAAGCAAAGGCGATGAACCTCGGCGCCTCGCCCATGCCTTCGCTGGTCATGGCGCCGGCATCGGCCACCATCCGGTCAAAATCGAACGTGCTGGCCTCACCAGGCTTCGCGTTCGCGGCAGCCTCGCGGGTGTAGCGGCGGGCGTGCGCCTCGGCCTCGTCGGAGCTGGTCCTCGCTTCCCGCGCCAGGGCTTCGGCTCTGGCGCGGGCATTCGCGGACAGCGCGTCGGCATCGGGGGCACCGGCACTGGCC
>NZ_JABAIC010000002.1:0-540785 GCF_012641315.1 Novosphingobium sp. ERW19 | reverse complement strand
AAAGTCCATCGCGTCTTCAACCGCATGGGCACTCATAGCTTCAATCCGAATGCTCACGCGCCGAACCGCAAGATATTGCTGGAATTGAGAAACTTCTGAATCAGGCACTTATGACAGCAAATACTTGCCCTCACGCAACCACGGAAGCGAAGCTTTCGCATCCTCATCAGCATCTTCTACACTTGCATACAGTCCAGAAGAGTGTGTGCAATTCCAATAGGTCGTACCCTCCTCGAAATTTTCAGCATCGGGTTCCACTATAAGCTCGACAACAAACTCTTCGAATTGGAACAGCTCGCTGGAATTTCTGAAGATGTCTAGCTTTCTTAGGCCGTCAAGGCTGACGTATCCCTTCAATCGCTCCATTAGATTGCTCCGCAACTTGCCTTTAGCATCCACTTGAAAGCTGACTTATGGCTCGTGTTGATCTGGCCGGATAAGACCGCTGCTGGGCGACGCAGGATTCTCGGTACGTCTCACACTCTACAGCGGTGCGGGCCGCTGCCTATTCTCACCCCTTCGGCACAACATGCCGCAACTTCGCCCCCTCGCCATCATCAAGCACATAGAGCGTCCCATCTGGTGCTTGCTCGATCTCGCGGATGCGGTTGCCGAGGTCTATGCGTTCGAGTTCGGTGGCTTTCTCGCCGTCGATCTTCACGCGGACGATGCCGCCTGCACCCAGGGCTGCGATCAGGGCCTGGCCTTGCCATTGGGGGAAGGCTTTGCCGGTGTAGAAGATCATGTCGCCCGGCGCGATGACAGGGTTCCAGCTGATCGCGGGCTGGGCGAGGTCGGGGCGGGTCTTGTTGCGGGGGATCGGCTTGCCGTCGTAGTGGTCGCCGTCCGAGACCAGCGGCCATCCGTAGTTCTTGCCGGGCTCGACGTGGTTGATCTCGTCACCACCGGCAGGGCCGTGTTCCAGATCCCACAGGCGGCCATCGGGCGAGAAGGCGAGGCCGAGCAGGTTGCGGTGGCCATAGGACCAGATTTGCGCGGAGATTCCGCCCTTTTCGGCAAAGGGATTGCCGGGGGCGGGGGCGCCATCGGGCAGGAGGCGGATGACCTTGCCGAGGTTCGCGCTCAGGTCCTGTGCCGGGGTGAACTTCTGCCGCTCGCCCGAGGAGATGAACAGGTATTTCCCGTCGGGCGAGAAGGCGATGCGGTGCGAGAAGTGGCCCTTGCCGGTGACCTTGGGGAACTGCCGCCAGATCACGTTTAAGCCTTCGAGGCGAGGCGCGTCGCCCATGACGAGCTTTGCCCGGGCGACCACCGCGCCGCGCGTGTCCTTCTCGCCCGCTTCGACCCAGCTGAGATAGACCATGCCGCTCTGCGCGAAATCGGGCGCGGCGACGACATCGCCAAAGCCCCCTTGTCCGCCGTAATCGACCGTGGGGGTGCCCGAGACCTCGACGGTCTTATCGGTGCCCTCGGTCCAGAGCTTGAGCTTGCCCTTCTTCTCGGTGATCAGCGCCTTATTGGTGCCGGGCAGAAAGGTCATCGCCCAGGGCTCGTCGAACGTGGCGACATCGGTGATCGCGATGTCCGCTGTGGAAGGGTCAGCGCCCTGGGCAGAAATCGATGAGCCGCAGCTTGCGAGGAGTAGGGCGAGAGGCGATAGCGAGCGCAGGATCGGATTCGTCATGCAGCCCACAATGCCTCTGAACGCCAGTTGTGCCACCTCCTTTTCGTCCATGGTCACCATCGGCGTGGACGAGGCGGGGCGTGGGCCGCTGGCCGGGCCAGTGGTGGCGGCGGCGGTGGTCTTGTGCAAGCCGCGGCCTTCGGGTCTGGATGATTCCAAGAAGCTGAGCGCGGCGCGGCGGGCGGAGCTTGAGGAGAAGATCAAGCGGCGCTGCAGATGGGCCGTGGGCGTCGTCGAGCCCGAGGAGATCGACCGGCTCAACATCTTCGGCGCGACGATGCTGGCAATGACGCTGGCGGTGCAGGCACTGTGCGAGCAGATCGCGCATGACGAGGGCGTGGGCGAGGTGCTGGTCGACGGCAACCTGACGCCGCATGGCCGGCGGCCCGAATGGTGCTGGCCCGCACGGCCGATCGTCGGCGGCGATGCGCTGGAGCCGTGCATTTCAGCCGCCTCGATCATCGCCAAGGAACACCGTGACCGGATCATGCGCGAAGCGGCTCTTGCGCATCCGCACTACGGGTGGGAGCGCAATGCAGGGTATGGCACGCCCGAGCATCTCGCGGCCCTGCGCGAACATGGGCCGTCGCCGCTGCACCGGCGCAGCTTTGCTCCGGTGGCGCAGTTGCAGTTGCTCTGACGAAAAAATTTGGCGGTGAGTCCGCGTGGGCACACTACCAGATATTGAGTCCTGCGCCCGTCCCAAGACTCTAGATATCGAAATAGACTCTTTTCGTTCTCATCCTGAACCCCGCGCGACTCGCCGGAATCTGGCGAGTCGCCGCTTGACGGCGAGTCCCTGATGACTCAAACGGTGGCCTTATCCACAAGGGGTCAGGGACTAGATATGGCAGTTGCAGTCAAGGAACGCGCGAAGGCATTGCGTGCGGCGCCGGCAAAGGTGCTGAAGGCGGATGTTGCGCTGCCGGTGAACCAGATCCTGCGCGGGGACTGCATTTCGGAAATGCGCAAGCTGCCCGACGCCTCGATCGACATGATCTTTGCCGATCCGCCCTATAACCTGCAATTGGGCGGCGATCTGGCACGGCCTGATGGCAGCCATGTCGATGCGGTGACCAACGACTGGGACAAGTTTTCAAGCTTTGCGGTCTACGACCAGTTTACCCGCGAATGGCTGACCGAGGCGCGGCGCCTGCTGAAGCCCGATGGTTCGATTTGGGTGATCGGCAGCTATCACAACATCTTCCGCGTCGGCACGATCCTGCAGGACCTGGGGTTCTGGATCCTCAACGACATCGTCTGGCGCAAGGCCAACCCGATGCCCAACTTCAAGGGCACGCGCTTTACCAATGCGCACGAGACGCTGATCTGGGCGTCGAAAAGCGAGAAGTCGAAGTACACCTTCAACTATCGCGCGATGAAGACGCTGAACGACGAGTTGCAGATGCGCTCGGACTGGGTTCTGCCGATCTGTTCCGGGCCGGAACGGCTGCGCCGCAATGGTACCAAGGCGCACCCGACGCAGAAGCCCGAGGCGCTGCTCTATCGCGTGATGCTGGCTACGACCAACAAGGGCGACGTGGTGCTCGACCCGTTCTTCGGCACCGGAACGACCGGCGCGGTGGCCAAGCGGCTGGGCCGCGACTGGATCGGCTGCGAGCGCGAGGACGATTACATCGAAGTGGCGCAGGAGCGCATCGAACTGGCGCTGCCGCTGGATGAAAGCGCGCTGACGACAATGCAGTCGAAGCGCAGCGCGCCGAAGGTGGCGTTCGGGGCGCTGGTCGAGAGCGGTATGCTCACGCCGGGTACACGGCTGACGGCGAAGAAGGCGAAGTTCGAGGCGGTGGTGCGCGCTGACGGTTCGCTGCAGGCGGGGGCCGAGACCGGATCGATCCATGGCCTGGGCGCGAAGCTGCAGGGTGCGCCTTCGTGCAATGGCTGGACCTTCTGGCATGTTGAACATGAGGGCGAGGTCAAGCCGATCGATGCGCTGCGGCAACTCTATCTGCTGGCTGTCGAGGACTGATGCAAAGCGTCTACATTCGCCCGATTGCGCTGTGCGATAGTCCGCAGGCGGAGGAGGGTGAGGCGATCAGGTTGGGCGGCGGGCTGGTCTATGCCAGCCGGTTTGCCCTGATCGTGCGTGAGGGCGGGAAGGTTGTTTCGCGCCAGCGGTTTGGCGCGGGCGAGATTCAGGCGGCGATTGCGACTTTGCCCGATGCACTTGCCGCCGATACTTTGGAGCAGTGGGACAACCTGCGCCGCACGCACGCGCCGCTGGTCTGCGGGGAGCGGACGCTGCGCATCGATCAACCGGTGGTGATGGGCATTCTCAACGTCACGCCGGACAGCTTTTCCGATGGCGGCCAATTCCTCGACAAACCCGATGCCGCGCTGGATCATGCCCACGCGATGCTGGCAGCCGGAGCGGCGCTGATCGACGTTGGCGGTGAGTCCACCCGCCCCGGCGCAGCGGCGGTGTGGGAGGGCGACGAGGTCAAGCGCGTCGTGCCGGTGATCGAGCAACTGGCGGCAGCGGGTGCGGCGATCTCCATCGACAGCCGACGCTCCACGGTGATCGAGGCAGCGCTGGCGGCAGGAGCGCACATCGTCAACGATGTTTCGGCCATGCGTCACGACGCACGAACGGCAGAGATCGTCGCGCGGTCAGGCGCGCCGGTGGTGTTGATGCATGCGCCGGGCACTGATGGCGATCTGCACGCCGATGGCGATTATGCCGATGTTGTGCTCGATGTCTTCGATGCCTTGCGCGAACGTCGTGATGCAGCCGTGGCGGCGGGGATCGCGCGGGAGAAGGTGCTGCTGGATCCGGGCATAGGCTTTGGCAAGTCGCTGGCCGAGAACCTTGCGCTGATCAATGCCCTGCCAATGTTCCATGCGCTCGGCCAGCCGATCCTGTTCGGGGCAAGCCGCAAGCGGATGATCGGGGCGCTGTCGAATGAGGTGCCGGCGCATAAGCGCATGCCGGGTTCGGTGATGCTGGCGCTCAAAGCAATGGATGCGGGCTGCCAGATGGTACGGGTGCACGACGTGGCAGAAACGGTCCAGGCGCTACACGTATGGCGCGGCTTGCGTGACGCGGCCCTGACGGACTTTGCGCAAGCCGTCTAGAGTGAAACGCCGCCATCGCTGACCAGGCAGGTGCCGGTGATGGTGGCAGCCGCGTCGGACAGCAGGAAGCCGATCTGCGCGGCGACTTCATCGGCACGGGCGAAGCGGCCCAGCGGCGTTGCATCCTTCGCCATTGCGGCAAGCGCTTCGGCTCGGCCACCGTGCTGTTCCACAAGGGTGGCAAACCACTCGGCGCGGTCCCAGATGCCGGTGTCGACTCCGCCCGGTGCGATGGCATTCACGCGAACACCATACCTAGCGGCTTCTGCAGCGGCGACCTTGGCGAGCTGGATCGTGGCCGCTTTTGAAGCTGAATAGGCAGCGGTTCCGGCAGCCGCCTTTATACCGGACACCGACGCCGTCAGCACGACGGCTCCGCTCTCGGCCTTCTTCATGGCGCGCAAGGCGGTTCGCAGCGAGAGAAACGTCCCGTCAAGATTGACCGAGAGGGTCTTGCGCCACGCCGTGATATCAAGGTCCGTGATCTCGCCATTGCTGGCAATGCCGGCATTGAGCACGGCGAAGTCGATCCGCGGCACTTCGCGCTCGAGCAGTTTCCACAGCGACGGATCGGAGACATCGCCGCCGAAAGGGCGTGCCTTGCAGGCTAGAGCCAAGCGATCGAGCGCGGGACGATCGATGTCGACCAGAACGAGTTCTTCGATACCTTGCGCATCGAGCCAGCGGGCAGCGCTTGCCCCGATGCCAGATGCCGCGCCGGTCACGAGCGCGACGCGCCCCGCAAATTCCGTGGTTCCCGTCATGCCCGCAGGCTAGCGCGGGTCAGGCGGCGTTGTCGATGCCCAGTTCCGAAAGCTTGCGGTAAAGGGTGGACCTGCCGATGCCCAAGCGGCGGGCAACTTCGGTCATGCGGCCCCGGTAATGGCCGATGGCAAGGCGAATGACATCGGCCTCGATCTCTTCGAGTGGTCGCAGGTTGCCATCGGGTGCGAATAACGTGATGCCGGCACCATCGGTGACGTTCGGTGCACGGCGGCTGGATTCCCCGATCAAGCTTGAAAGGCTTGGGAAGTCCTGTGCCGTAAGGGCCTCGCCATCGCAGAACACGGCGGCGCGGAACAGGGTGGCTTGCAACTGGCGGACGTTGCCGGGCCAATCGTATGCCGACAGCAGTGCCAGTGCGCCATCGGTAATGCCCAGCGGCCTGAGGCCCGGCTGTTCACCGATGCGGGTCAGGAAATGCCTTGCAAGCGCCGGAATATCGGCGGCGCGCTCACGCAGGGCGGGCAGCAGGACTTGTGTCTGGCTGAGCAAGGCGTGGAGTTCAGCGCGGAAGTCGCGGGTCTCGACGAGGTCGCGCAGGCCGGCATTGGCGCAGGCGATCACTCGCACATCGACGCGGAAAGAATGACGCGCGCCGATGGGCTGGACGTCGCCCCGTTCGAGGAAGCGGATCATGCGCTCCTGCACGGTATCGGGCAGGCGATCGACCTCGTCGATCACCAGGGTGCCGCCATCGGCGTGCTGGAGCAGTCCTACGTGACGTTCAAACGCTCCGGCGAAGGCGCCCTTTTCGTGTCCGAACAAGGCGGACTCGACCTGATTGGCAGGCATGCCGCCGATGTTGATGGTCTTGAGCGCGGTGCGGCTGCGCGGGCTGGCGGCGTGCATGGCGCGGACCAGCATTTCCTTGCCCGTGCCGCTTTCGCCTTCGATCAGGATACTGCCATGGGTCCGCGCTGCCTTCGCGGCTACGGCCAGCGCGGCACGGAAGGCTGGAGTTGCACCAATCATCGAATCGAAGTCCAGCGCTGTGCCGAACTTCTCTGTGAGGGGCTGCAGTTCGCTGGCGTCGGTTTCGCGCGAAGTTGCACTGCGCAGGGCCTGGAGCAGGCGTTCCGGCGCAACCGGCTTGATCAGGTAATCGGTGGCGCCCGCGCGCATGGCCTCAACCGCGAGCAGTGGCGAGTTGCTGGTGGTGAGCATCAGGATCGGAAGGGCAGGGCGGCGTGCCTTCAATTCAGCGATCAGCGCGCAGGCATCGTCGCCGGGAACCCATTGGTCGAGAATGATGGCGCCGAGTTGCATGCCCTGGCGAGTGCCGAGCGTGGCGATTGCGCTTTCCGAATCGCGGGCGATGATCGTGCGCCATCCCTCCCGCGAAGCCAGCGCCGAGATCAGGCGACACTGGGCGGGTTCGTCATCAATCAGCATGAGAAGGCGCTGTTCGGGCTCCTGCATGACCTAGTCTTTTGACTCCCCCGCAAATACGTCAGGAGCGTCGGTCTAAGGTCATAGGGTAAAGACCCGATTAAGCGCGATAGGACCGCTCCGCACTTGAGCGCAGGGACGGCCACCGCTAGAGCATGCACGTCGCGCCCCAGTGGCGCATGGTTTTTGGGGAAGAAAATGGCTCCGGCAAACGACATCAAGGCTGCAAAGTCGACCTACGAAGGCTTCGTGAACATGGTAAAGTGGGCCACGCCAGCAATTTGCGTGCTGGTTTTCGTGGTCGTCCTGGTGATCCAGTAAGAGCGCCGTGGCGGGGGCAATAAAGATCGCCGTCCTTCGGGAACGTGCGACAGGGGAGAGCAGGGTTTCGGCATCGCCGGAGACCTGCAAGAAATTCATTGCCCTCGGGGCTACGGTGGCTGTCGAGACCGGGGCGGGTATTACCGCCTCGATCTCTGACGATGAATACCGTGCGGCAGGAGCCGAGGTGACGGACAATGCGGTGCAGGGCGCGGACATCGTGCTCGGCGTGCAGGGTCCGGAGCCTGAGCTTCTGGCTGGCGCCAATCCGGGCGCATGGATTGTTGCTGGGCTTGATCCCTTCGGCAAGCGGGCACGGGTGGATGCCTATGCCGCTGCCGGATACGAAGCGCTGGCGATGGAGTTTATGCCGCGCATCACGCGTGCGCAGTCCATGGACATTCTGTCTTCGCAGTCGAACCTTGCCGGGTACAAGGCAGTGCTGGTCGCAGCGAACCTCTATGGCCGCGCGTTCCCGATGATGATGACGGCGGCAGGCACGGTCTCGGCTGCCAAGTGCTTCGTCATGGGCGTCGGCGTTGCCGGTCTTCAGGCGATTGCCACGGCGCGCCGCCTCGGTGCGCAGGTCTCGGCGACCGACGTGCGCTCTGCCACCAAGGAGCAGATCCAGTCGCTCGGCGCCAAGCCGATCTTCGTGGAAAGCGTCGCCGGTATCGAAGGCGAGGGCGCCGGCGGCTATGCCACGGAAATGAGCGAGGAATACCAGAAGGCGCAGGCCGAGCTGGTCAGCGCGCACATCGCCAAGCAGGACATCGTCATCACGACTGCGCTGATCCCGGGCCGTGCCGCGCCGCGCCTGATCTCGGATGCGCAGATCGCGACGATGAAGCCGGGCTCGGTCATCTTCGACCTTGCCGTGGCGCAGGGCGGTAATGTCGAGGGTTCGGTGGCGGATCAGGTGGTCGAGAAGCACGGCGTCAAGATCGTCGGCTATTCGAACACGCCTGCGCACCTGCCGGCGGATGCTTCGGCGCTGTTCAGCCGCAATCTCTACAACTTCCTCTCGGCCTTCTGGGACAAGGAGCAGGGCAAGCCTGTTCTTGACGAGGAAATCGGCAACGCCATCCGCCTGACGCAGGGCGGCAAGGTGGTCAACGAACGACTGCTCGGCTGAGGGGGAAAGCCATGGACTTCATATCGATCCTGAGCATTTTCGTGCTCGCCTGCTTTGTCGGGTACTACGTCGTCTGGTCGGTCACGCCGGCCTTGCATACGCCGCTGATGGCAGTGACCAATGCGATTTCCTCGGTGATCGTGGTGGGCGCGCTGGTCGCTTCGGCGGCTGCCGGTAGCCCGTCTGCCAAGTGGCTGGGGCTGGGTGCGGTGGTGCTGGCTTCGGTCAACATCTTCGGCGGCTTCGCCGTTACCGCGCGCATGCTGGCGATGTACAAGAAGAAGGAGAAGAAGTGATGGAGCACGTCGCTGTCTCTCCCTGGGTCGCGCTGGCCTATCTGGTCTCGGGCGTCCTGTTCATCCTCGCGCTGCGCGGGCTTTCCAGCCCGGCGACGAGCCGTGCGGGCAACCGCTATGGCATGATCGGCATGACCATCGCGGTTGCCACCACGCTGCTCACGCACTCGATCGCCAGCCTGCCCGAGATCATCGTGGCTCTCGCCATCGGTGGCGGCATCGGCTTCGTCATCGCGCGAAAGATCGCGATGACCGACATGCCGCAGCTGGTCGCCGCGTTCCACTCGCTGGTCGGCCTTGCTGCAGTGCTGGTGGGGCTTGCCGCCTACCTCAATCCTGATGCCTTCGGGATCATGCTGCCTGACGGCCAGATCAACCCGGTCAGCCGCATCGAGTTGGGCCTTGGCATCGCCATCGGTGCGATCACGTTCTCCGGCTCGGTCATCGCCTTCCTCAAGCTTGCCGGCAAGATGAGCGGATCGCCGATCCTGCTGCCGGGGCGGCACGTGCTGAACCTCGGCACGCTGGTCGCGATCATCGCCCTTGTCGCCTACTTCACGCAGGACCAGTCGGCCTGGGTAATCGCCACGATCACCGTACTGTCGTTCATCATCGGCTTCCTGCTGATCATCCCGATCGGCGGCGCGGACATGCCGGTGGTCGTCTCGATGCTCAACTCGTACTCGGGCTGGGCGGCTGCGGCGATGGGCTTTACGCTGCACAACACCGCGATGATCGTGACCGGCGCGCTGGTCGGCTCCTCGGGTGCGATCCTCTCGTACATCATGTGCAAGGCGATGAATCGCGGCTTCCTTGCGGTTATCGCGGGCGGGTTTGGCGCAGAAGCCTCTGCCGCTGGTGGCGCTGCCCGCGAGCAGCGCCCGTGGAAGCGCGGGTCTGCCGAGGATGCGGCCTACATGATGAAGGAAGCCGAGAACGTCATCATCATCCCCGGCTACGGCATGGCCGTAAGCCAGGCGCAGCACGCGCTGCGCGAGATGGGCGACGTGCTCAAGAAGGAAGGCGTCAACGTCAAGTACGCCATCCACCCTGTTGCGGGTCGCATGCCTGGGCACATGAACGTGCTGCTGGCCGAAGCCAACGTTCCTTATGACGAAGTGTTCGAGCTGGAAGACATCAACAGCGAGTTCGCGCAGGCTGACGTTGCCTTCATCATCGGCGCCAACGACGTGGTCAACCCGGCGGCCAAGACCGACAAGTCCTCGCCGATCTACGGCATGCCGGTGTTCGACGTCGACAAGGCCAAGACGATCTTCTTCGTCAAGCGCTCGATGGGCGGAGTGGGCTATGCTGGTGTAGACAACGACGTGTTCTACATGGACCAGACCATGATGCTCCTGGCCGACGCCAAGAAGATGGTCGAGGACATCGTCAAGGCGCTGCAGCACTGATGCGCAAAGACGCTGCCGTCATCGCGATTGCCTTGGTAGCGGCGTCCTGTGCGCCATCGAAACTGGCTTATGGAAAGGTCCGCTCGGCGCTTGTCGATGCGGGCCTTTCCGATTCCAATGCCGCCTGCATGGCGGAGCGCATGACCGATCGCTTGAGCATCGGACAGTTGCAGCGCCTGCAGGCGTTGCAGGGCACCAAGCGCGCACTGGCGGATTATGTGGCGACGGTGAAGCGCCTTGGCGACGCCGAACTGCTGGGCGTTACGACAAGCGCCGCAGCGCTCTGTGCGAGCGGTCTGGCGCCCGAGAAGAAGCGCTAGCGCTCTGGACCTCCCGCGCGGCCTTTCGTAAGGCCGGTGCAAACAGGGGCCTGTCATCCAAGCCCGGGGAGTTATCGTTTTGCGCAAGATCGGCCTTATCGGCGGCATGAGCTGGGTTTCGACCCGCACCTACTACGAAGACATCAACCAGCTGGTGCAGGCGCGCACCTCGAAGACGGCCAGTGCGCCGCTGCTGATCGAAAGCCTCGACTTCACCAACCTGATCCGCCTCTCGACGCCAGAGCAGTGGGACCATGCCGCCGAGGTGCTGACCGACAGCGCCCGCAGGCTCGAACAGGCGGGAGCGACTGCGCTGCTGATCGGCGCGAATTCGATGCACAAGGTCTATGATCATGTGGCGGCAGCAGTGTCGGTGCCGGTCATCCACATTGCCGACGCGGTGGGCGCGAAGATGAAGGAAGCGGGCGTCAGCAACGCCACGCTGATCGGCACCCGCAACGTCGTGATGGAGAGCTTCTACCGCAAGCGCCTCGTCGCGCATGGCGTCAGCCTCCTGCCCCCGGTGGTCGAGGAAGTCGAGGCGATGGACAAGATCATCTACGACGAACTGATGCTGGGCAAGGCCTCGCGCTCGGCCGAGCGGACGTTCAAGACCATGCTGACCAACATGGGCCAGCGCGGCGCAAAGGGCGCGGTTCTGGCGTGTACCGAGCTCGACATGGTGATCGACGTGGACGCCAACGTCCTGCCAATCTTCGATGGCACGCGCATCCACGCGCAGGCCGCGGTCGACTGGATTCTCGGTTGACCGCAGCGTGATCGAGGGCCGCGCTCCTTATGCCAGCGACCCTGCGCGCACGCGCGGGCGGGAGTTCGGGCTGGACGACAAGGCTTCACGCGGCCCACGAAGCGCGTTCCAGCGCGACCGCGACCGGATCATCCATTCCATTGCGTTCCGGCGTCTGCGCCACAAGACGCAAGTGTTCATCGCGCCCGATGGTGACCACTATCGGGTGCGACTGACGCATAGCCTGGAAGTGGCGCAGATCGGGCGCGTGATCGCGCGGGCGCTGGGCCTTGACGAGGATCTGACCGAGGCTTTGTGCCTAGCGCACGATATAGGCCATCCTCCCTTTGGCCACGCGGGGGAAGATGCTCTGGAGGAGGCCATGGCCGAGGCTGGTGGCTTCGATCACAACGCCAACACGCTGCGAGTGCTGATGCGGCTCGAAAGCCCTTATTGCGGGCATGAGGGGCTGAACCTTTCGTGGGAAACGCTGGAGGGCCTCGCCAAGCACAACGGGCCGATCCTGAAGCCGACCTGGGCGCTCGAGGACCTGGACGCTGCGTTTCCAATGGACCTCAGCTCGTTCGCGTCGCTGGAGGCACAAGTCGCGGCAATCTCGGATGATATTGCCTACGACAATCACGATATCGACGACGGTCTTCGTGCAGGATTCCTGTGCCTTGACCAGCTGCTGCAGTTGCCTTCGCTGGCCGAGCAATGGCGCTCCATCGAGCGACGGTTTCCGGGTGCTCCGCAAGACCGGCTGTTGCGCGAATTGGTGCGAGGCCAGATCGGGCGCATGGTCAATGACGTGATCGCCACGGCGCAAGCGAACATCTGGGAAACCGGCGTGGCCAGCGTGGAAGACGTGCGTGCGGCCGGCCGTGCGCTGGCCACGTTTTCCCCAGCGATGGGCGAGGAAGAGCGGGCGCTCAAGCAGTTTATGTATGATCGGCTCTATCTGCACGAAGAGCAATGCCAGACGGCAGACCGGGCCAAGGACGTGATTGCCCAGCTGTTCAAGGCCTATGCTGGTGACCCAGTGCAGATGCCCGAAAGCTGGCGCAACACGCTGCCCCATGCCGAACCGGCGCGAACACGGCACATTGCGGACTTCATTTCAGGGATGACCGATCGCTATGCGATCGACAGCTACGCCAGGCTGTTTGGACAGGCACCAGAAGGGTTGCGCAATGTCTGAGCAGACGAGGGTGGTTCTCGTCGGCGCGACCGGGCTGGTTGGCCGTGCGGTGATGGCCGAGGCTGTCGGGCGGCCAGACATTCACCTCGTTGCCGTGGCCCGACGCGAAGTGCCGTTGCCCAAAGGCGCGCGGATGGAAATGCTGCTGTCCGATGCAGGGCATTGGCCTGATGCCATCGCTGCAGGGCGGCCGGACACCGTGGTGATTGCGCTTGGCACCACGATCAAGGCCGTGGGTGGTGACAAGCAGGCCTTCCGCGCCGTGGATCACGATCTGGTGCTGGAGTGCGCTGCGGCAGCAAAGGCTGTGGGGGCGAGGCAGCTGATCGTGGTATCCTCGGTCGGTGCGCAGTTCTCGTCGAAGAACTTCTACCTTTCGGTCAAGGGCGAGGTCGAGGACAAGCTGGCAAAGCTGCATTTCGATCGCCTCGACCTGATCCGGCCCGGACTATTGCGCGGTAAGCGCGAAGGTGCGGCACGACCGGCGGAACGGATCGGGATGATCCTGAGTCCTCTCGTAGACTTGCTGATGGTTGGAAGCCTGAGAAAGTACCGTTCAGCCAAGGCCAGCGACGTTGCCCGCGTGATCCTCAGGCTCGCCGGCACGAAACAGCGCGGGCGCGTCGTTCATCAGCATGACGAGATGCAGCGCATCCTGCGCCGGGGATAAGCTGAGCTCACTCCGGTTGACTTCACGCTGCAGTGCAACGATGAGGAGCCGTCGCTGATCGCGCGGGAGAGCTCTCTCGATTCGTTCAGGGTCGAGAGACGCCGAAGGAGCAACCGCCCCGGAATCTCTCAGGCAAATGGACCGCGTTGGTCGATAGCGACACTCTGGAAAGTGCCGCTTCCCGCAAAGGGAAGGGCCGCCGAAGGGGTAACCCCAACCAAACCCGTCTGGAGAGGCGGGCGGGGGAAAGCTCTCAGGTTTCCGTGACAGAGGGGGCGCCGAATGGCGCCTGAACTGCACGGGAATGATATTTGTGAGCGACACATACGAAAATTCTGGCGAAATTGCCGACTTCGATCCTGACGTGGCGGTCGGCCCGCTGACGCTTCCGCTTGACGCATGGCACCGCGCTCGCGGCGGCCGGATGGTCGACTTCGCCGGTTACTGGATGCCGGTTCAATTTGAAGGCATCATCGCAGAACACCTTTGGACCCGCGAAAGTGCAGGGTTCTTCGACGTCTCGCACATGGGCCAGCTCTACGTCTCGGGCGAAGGCGTGGAAGCGGCGCTTGAAGCCGTCCTGCCGATCGACCTTTCGACCCTGCCCGTTGGCGGCGTGCGCTATTCGCTTCTGCTGAACGAGGAAGGTGGCATTCTCGATGACCTTATGGTCACGCGTTGGGGCACCGGCTTCTACCTCGTCGTCAACGGTGCGACCAAGTGGGACGATATCGGCCATCTGCGCGAGCATCTGCCCGATGCGGTGACGATCAATCACCTTGAGGACAGCGCGTTGTTCGCGCTTCAGGGGCCGAAGGCGTTTGAAGCGCTCGAACCGCTGGTGTCCGGCGAGCTTCCGCTTTCGGCGCTGACTTTCATGCGCGGCGGATCGTTCAAGCTGGGCGGAGTAGACGCCTGGATCAGCCGCTCGGGCTATACCGGCGAGGACGGCTTCGAAATCGCGGTTCCCGCCGAGAACGCAACGGAGCTGGCGAATCTGATCTGTGCCCTGTCTCAGGTGAAGCCAATCGGCCTCGGCGCGCGCGACAGTCTGCGGCTTGAGGCAGGCCTTCCGCTCTATGGCCATGACATGACCGAAACCATCGATCCGGTCAGCGCCGAACTTCTGTTCGGCATCAACAAGCGCCGCCGCAGCCAAGGCGGCTTCATTGGCGCGGACAAGGTCCTGCCGCTGATCGCCGCCGGAGCGCTCACCCGCCGCGTCGGCCTCGCTATCGATGGCCGCATGGCCGCGCGCGAAGGCGCCAAGGTCCTTTCCGGAGACACGGAAGTGGGCGCAGTCACTTCGGGCGGCTTCTCACCCAGCCTCGAGCGCCCGATCGCGATGGCCTACGTGCCTGTCGATCTTGCCGCCCCCGGCACTTCGCTTTCCATCGATGTGCGCGGCCGCAGACTCGCCGCCAGCGTCGTTCCCATGCCTTTCGTTCCCCATCGCTACCATCGCAAAGGAGCCGCCTGATGACCCGCTATTTCACCAAGGACCACGAATGGATCGCGGTTGAAGGCGCTGAAGCGACTGTCGGGATCACCGACTACGCGCAGAGCCAGCTGGGCGACATCACCTTTGCCGAACTTCCCGGCGAAGGCAGCGAAGTGACCAAGGGCGACAGCGCCTCGGTGGTCGACAGCGTCAAGGCAGCGTCCGACGTCTACGCCCCGGTTTCGGGCAAGGTGACGGTCGCAAACGCCGCGCTCGAAGACCAGCCCGAACTGGTCAACACCGACCCCGAGGGCGAGGGCTGGTTGTGGAAGATGACCCTGTCCGACACCGCCGAACTCGAAGGCCTGATGGATGAGGCCGCCTATCAGGCCTACGTCGCGGAGCTGTGACCCCATGCGCTACCTTCCACTGACCGACGCCGACCGGAGCGCCATGCTTTCGGTCATTGGTGCGGGGTCGATCGACGAGCTGTTCGCCGACGTTCCAGCCGAGGCACGTCTCTCTGTGCCCATCGCTGGCCTGCCAAATCACGCCACCGAAATGGCCGTCGAACGCCATATGGCGCGGCTTTCGGCCAACAACACCACCGCTGGATCGGTGCCATTCTTTCTCGGCGCCGGGGCCTATCGCCACCACGTGCCGGCCACGGTCGATCACATGATCCAGCGGGGCGAGTTCCTGACGGCCTACACGCCCTACCAGCCCGAGATTGCGCAAGGCACGCTTCAGGTGCTGTTCGAATTCCAGACCCAGGTCGCCCACCTGTTCGGCACTGACGTCGCCAATGCCTCGCTCTACGACGGCTCGACTGCGTGCTGGGAAGCCATCGCCATGGCGGGTCGCGTGACCAAGCGCGGCAAGGCCGTGCTCTCGGGCGGGGTGCATCCGCACTACGTCGAAACGGCGCGCACGATGGCCAAGTTCACCGGGGACGTGCTCGACATCAGCGCACCGGTTCTGCAAGCCACGCCGGATGATGATGCGCTGATCGCGAAGATCGACGCTGAAACCTCGTGTGTTGTCGTGCAGTACCCCGACATCCTTGGCCGCATTCCCGATCTGGCAAAGATTGCCGCCGCCGCCCAGGGCGCGGGCGCGCTGCTGATCGCGGTGGTGACCGAGCCGGTCGCGCTCGGCGTGCTCAAAAGCCCAGGCAGCCTTGGTGCCGATATCGTCGTGGGTGAGGGGCAGTCCCTCGGCGTCGGTCTCCAGTTCGGCGGCCCCTATCTCGGCCTTTTCGGCTGCCGCGAGAAGTACCTGCGCCAGATCCCCGGCCGCCTGTGTGGAGAGACTGTGGACGCCGATGGGAAGCGCGGTTTCGTGCTGACGCTTTCGACCCGCGAGCAGCACATCCGCCGCGAGAAGGCGACCAGCAATATCTGCACCAACTCAGGACTATGTGCGCTGGCGTTCTCGATCCACATGACGCTGCTCGGCGGTTCGGGTCTGTCGGACATGGCCAAGCTCAGCCATCTCGCCGCGCGCAAGACGGCGGCGGCGCTGGCCGAAGTTCCGGGCGTGACGGTGGTCAACAGCCACTATTTCAACGAGTTCGCCGTGACCCTGCCGCGCGACGCGCGCCAGATCGTGCGCGAACTGGCTGACCGCCAAGTGCTCGGAGGCATCTCGCTCGGCCGACTCTACCCGAAGGAAGAGTGCCTTGCGAATGGCATGGTCGTGGCTGCGACCGAATGCACGACGGATGAAGACATCGCCGCGCTGGTCGCGGCGCTGAGGGAGGTGCTGGCATGAACGCGATCAATCCAACGGGATGGCGCCCCTCGATTGGCGAGAACGCGCCCGAAAGCGGCATCCAGACCTTCACCGGCAACCGCGCGCTCCAGCTTGAGGAAGCGCTGCTGTTCGAACTTGGCAATGCCGATCGCTCAGGCGTGGACTTCGCTGAGACTGACGGGATCGACCTATCGGCATTGGGGCCGATGGCGCGGGCCGAACGTCCCGATCTGCCGGGCCTGTCGGAGCCGGAGACCGTGCGTCATTATACGCGACTGTCACGCCAGAACTATGCCATCGACCTCGGCCTGTTCCCGCTCGGCTCGTGCACGATGAAGCACAACCCGCGACTGGACGAGAAGGTTGCGCGTATGCCCGGCTTTGCCGACGTGCACCCGCTGCAGCCGGTCCATACCGTGCAGGGCGCATTGGGCGTGATCAACGAACTGGCGCACTGGCTGATCGAATTGACTGGCATGCACGGTGTGGCGATGACGCCCAAGGCTGGTGCTCATGGCGAACTCTGTGGCCTGCTTTGCATACGCGCCGCGTTGGAAGCCAAGGGTGATCCGCGTGATGTCATTCTTGTGCCGGAAAGTGCCCATGGCACCAACCCCGCAACGGCTGCCTTCGCCGGGTTCAAGGTCGAGAACATACCGGCCACGCCAGACGGGCGCGTAGACACCGCGGCGTTGACGGCGCGGCTCGGTCCTGACGTCGCGGGCGTAATGATTACCAATCCGAACACTTGCGGCCTCTTCGAGCGCGACCTGAAGATCATCGCCGATGCCGTCCACGCCGCAGGTGGCTACGTCTATTGCGACGGAGCGAACTTCAACGCCATCGTCGGGCGGGTGCGCCCCGGCGATCTTGGCGTCGATGCCATGCACATCAACCTGCACAAGACCTTTTCGACCCCGCATGGCGGTGGTGGTCCGGGTTCCGGGCCGGTCGTGCTGTCCGAAGCGCTTTCCCCGTTCGGTCCGCTGCCGTTCACCGCGCGGCAGGCCGATGGCTCGATCAAGCTGATCGAGGAAGAGCAGGCGCATGAAGAGCATCCGCAGGCCTTCGGCAGGATGTGCGCGTTTCACGGCCAGATGGGCATGTACACCCGCGCGCTGGCCTACATCCTCAGCCACGGTGCGGATGGGTTGCGGAAGGTCTCGGGCGATGCCGTGCTGAACGCCAATTACGTTCTGCGCAGCCTCGATGATGTGCTCGATGCACCGTTCGGCAGTGCCGGACCGTGCATGCACGAAGCACTGTTCTCGGACGATGGCTTTGCCGAAGGGTTCTCGACCAACGATCTTGCCAAGGGGCTGATCGACGAGGGTTATCACCCGATGACAGTCTACTTCCCGCTGGTCGTTCACGGAGCGATGCTTGTGGAGCCGACCGAGACCGAGAGCAAGGCCGGGCTCGACCAGTTCATCGGCGCGATGCGGTCGCTCGCACAGCGGGCGAGGGCAGGGGACGAAATGCTCAAGTCCGCGCCGCATCTGGCACCGCGGCGCCGTCTTGACGAGACCCTGGCGGCGCGCAAGCCCAAGCTGGTCTACCAGGACTGAGAATGCAAAAAGGGCCGCCCCGGTAATCCGGAGCGGCCCTTTTTTCCGATTAACTGGGCGATCAGTTGATCGCTTTTTCGGTTTCATTGGCGGCCGACTTGAGGTCGTCACCCGCGCCGCGGACGGTGTTGCAGGCAGTCGCACCAAGCAGAAGGCCACCCATCATGGTGGCAAATACGAACTTGCGGATCATGGCTTTCACCTTTCGAACTTTAGAGTGAGGAGAAGGAAACCTCACGATTTGACGAAAGGAAGAACGCCGGAATTCGAGGCCGGTTCCGTTACGCAGCCAAAGGGGCACGTTCCCGGGCGCGCGCCAGCAAATGCTCGCGCCAGGCAATCAGCAGGCTCGCCCCGATGATGATCGGCGCGCCCAGCCAGGTTGTTGCTGGCGGAAGGTGATTGAAGATCAGCCAACCCCAGAATGTCGCCCAAGCCAGCTGGATATAGTCGACCACGATGACGCTCGATACCGAGCCGAAGCGGAGCGATGCGGTCATCGCGATCTGCGCAAATAACCCGGAGATGCCGATCCCGGCCAGCATCGCCCATCCGATGGCGTCATGGCCAAGATCCTGCCCGATCAGCCCCAGCGCGAGGACCGGGGCGCTGAACGCCGAGAAGTAGAAAACGACCGTGATCGGCTCCTCGGTGCGGCCAAGGTCGCGAACCTGGATCGTCACCAGCGCAACCATGAAGGCGGCGCCGATGCCAACAGCAACGCCGAACGGCGGAAGGCTGGTGGTGTCAGGCCCGGCAATGACAACTACCCCGATCAGGCCCATGATGACCGCGGTCCAGCGCCACGGACCGACCTTTTCCTTGAGGAACAACGCAGAAAGGATCACGGCGAAGATCGGCGTCGTGAAGCCCAGTATGGTCGCTTCGGCCAGGGGCAGCAGCCGGACCACGCCTAGCGTCAGGAACATGCCGGTGCCGCCGATCAACGCGCGCCGGGCGTGAATCCATGGGCGCTGCGTCCGTAACCGCCCGATCTGCCCGCGCGCCGCCAGCCACCCGAAGATGGACAGCGCCGGCAGGGCCTGCCGGAAGAACAGCGTTTCGGGCAGCGCGATGTTTCGCTCGCCAGTGAGTTTGACCAGCAGCAGCATGACCGAGAACAGGACCGTCGCAACCAGCCTCAGGCCGAGGGCCAACATGGGGCGGTCACGCGCGGTGGACATCGGCTTGGGCATGACCCGGGCAATAGGCCATTGCCCCTTGCGATCAACCCCTTCCTTGCCCATCTGGCGAGCAATGGAAGACTGGTTCCCGCATATCTGGCAATTTCACTTCGCAGCCGGAGCACTGGCGCTCGTCGTCGCGACGACATCGGTCTGGGCCGAGCGTCGGCGCTTTCGCCGCGTCAACCTGGACGCGGTGGGTTTCATGCCGTGGACCGTGATCTACATGATCGCGTTTCTGGCAGCTTGCGTATTCCTCGGCCTTGCCGCGAGGGAATGGTTCGCGGCCTGATCCGATATCAGAGGCACGCTTCCAGATAGGCCTGGTCGAAGCCGAACTGGCGCGCCTTTTCCAACGTGTAGGGGCGCAGGCCCGAGGGACGGAATTCGCCGATGATCTTGCCGTCTTCGGTCTCGTCGAGGTACTCGAACTTGAACAGTTCCTGGGTCACGATCACGTCGCCTTCCATCCCGATCACTTCGGTGATGTTGGTGGTGCGACGCGAACCGTCGCGCAGGCGCTTGACCTGAACGATGATGTCGACCGATTCCGCGATCTGTCGGCTGATGGCTTCCTTGGGGATCTTGATGTCGCCCATCAGGATCATGTTTTCCATACGGCCAAGGCATTCACGCGGGCTGTTGGCGTGAAGCGTGCACATCGAGCCATCGTGGCCGGTGTTCATCGCGGCAAGCAAATCGAAGCACTCCGCGCCACGGATTTCGCCCAGGATAATGCGGTCAGGACGCATACGCAGGGCGTTCTTCACAAGGTCGCCGATGGTAATTGCGCCCTGGCCTTCAAGGTTCGGCGGGCGCGTTTCGAGCGGCAGCCAGTGCGGCTGCTGCAGACGAAGTTCGGCGGCGTCTTCGATGGTCAGCACGCGCTCGCCCGGGTCGATCATCTTTGACAGGGCGTTGAGCATGGTCGTCTTGCCCGAACCGGTACCGCCCGAGATGACGATGTTCATGCGGCAAGCGCCCGCAATCTTCAGCGCGGTCGCCATCTTGTCCGACATCGAGCCGAAATCGCGCAGCATGTCGATCGTGATCGGCTTTTCGGAAAATTTACGAATCGAAATGGCCGTGCCACGAAGCGACAGCGGCGGCACGATCACGTTGACGCGGCTGCCGTCCTTGAGGCGGGCGTCGGCCAACGGCGTGGTCTGGTCGACGCGGCGGCCGACCTGGTTGACGATGCGCTGAGCGATCTGGAACAGGTGGCTTTCATCGCGGAAGCGGATCGGGGCGAGCTGGAGCTTGCCCTTCTTTTCGATGTAGGTCTGTTCAGGGCCGTTGACCATGATGTCCGAAACGTCAGGGTCGTTGAGCAGCTCTTCCAGCGGCCCGAAGCCGAGCAGCTCGTCAATCAGCACCTTCTCCAGCGCGAACTGCTCACGCCGGTTGAGCGTGACCTTGAGTTCGGCCAGCACTTCCAGGATGATCGGGCGGAATTCTTCGGAAAGCTCGTCCTTGGTCAGCGTTGCCGCTGCTTCGGGATCGACGCGTTCGAGCAGGCGCGGCAGCACCTGTTCCTTGATCTTGTGGACCGAAGCTTCGAAACCCTCGGCCTGATAATTGCCTTCGTTGACCCCGTTGGCCCGGTCCGCCAGGCGGGTAAGCGCATCCGCCTTGAGCGATGCTGCGTTGAGCGGCGAATCGACCGGGTCCATGGGGGGCAGCGGGGGAAACTGATCACCCCCCATCGGCATCGGCATGGGTACGGCGGCCGTGGCGGGAGTCGCTGCCGGGGGGGCTTCGCCATTGCGCATTGGCCGCGCGACGCCGAACGAAGGCCGGCCTCCGCTGCTCGTCCCCGCAATACCGTTCTTTCGCCCGAAAGCGCTCATCGTTTCAAACCTTTGCACTTGGACCCCGACACGATCTTGATGATCGGCCATTACCCAGCATCGTGACACGGTGAATATTCGGCAAACTTTGACATTTCGCTAACTTCCCCGACGAGAGCGACGTCTCACTGCCCTGCGGTAACTGGGCTTACATCTGAAGAAACATCGTTAGTAATATCTTAAAGCCCACCCGGTAGGCACGGTAACGACTACGGCTAAAGGGGGTATCATGCAGATCGCGAAACAGGCCTACTCGGCTTCAGCTCAGGCGATCGCCGGTCTTTCGATCCTAGACGGTTTCTGGCGTGACGCTACCGCTTCCAATCCATGGGGCATGTGGCGCTGGGCTGCGTCCTTACTCGCAATTCATCAGCCAGAACGGATGATCCCACTCGACTGCCCGTGGTGGAACGTGGCCGCAACGCGCGAGATTGACGCCTTTCTGGCAAACCTTCCGGCAGCACGGGTGTTCGAATATGGTTCGGGAGCTAGCACAGCTTGGCTTTCTCGCCGCGCGCAGGAAGTGATCAGCGTCGAGCATCATGCGGGATGGCATGCGCGCCTCGCACAGCTGCTTGCCAACCGCGGGAATGTGAAACTCTGGCATCGCGATCTGGCAACACCAGCCTATGTCGATGCAATTGCCGAGGCAGGCGGCCAGTTCGATCTCATCGTGGTCGATGGGCGAGATCGCAATGCATGCCTCGCGCGCGCCATTCCCTACCTGAAACCCGGTGGGCGCATCCTGTTCGACGATACCGGCCGACTGCGCTATCGCAGGGCCATAAAGTCGAGCGGATTGCAGGAGCACCGCCATTTCGGAAGATCGTATTGCGTGCCCTATCCGGACTTCAGCAGCATTTTGCATGCCTGAGTCTGAACGGCAGGATTTCCCTTCAGGCTCCGGATCCAAAGATTGGCAGCGGCGCGCTTCCCGTCTGGGCAGCATCGCCATACTGGCAGCGTGCGTTGGTTTCATCGGTGACCGCCTCATCCAGTTGAAACCTGCACAACTGCTTGATCATGCCTCCTGGCCGCTGGGCGCTGCCATGGTTACCGCGCCGCTTCTGTTTGCAGCGTCAGACAAGCTGTTGGCCTCAGTGTGGTCATCGCTGGCCAGCGCAAACGATGTGCTGCCATCGCACCATATCGATGCAATTTATGCGCGTGGCGTTCTGGCAAAGTATCTGCCGGGTTCGGTTTTCCAGTACGCTAGCCGACAGGTCGATGGTGCTGCCGCCGGTCTTGCCCACAAGAAGCTTGCCAAGGCTAGCGCTGTAGAGATTGCGCTCCATTTGCCTGCGAGCATGGTCGCTGCAGCATCTGCAATTGCGCTGACCGCATCGCCGGCTGCGACTTTGGCGTGCGGAATGGGAGCGATGGTCGCAGGGCTCTGCTCTCGCGATCCCGTGATGCGTGCAGGCGCACTGCAATTTGCTGCGTTTCTCTGTTTCGGTGTGGCTGCTGCGGTGGTTGGCGCCGCCCTGTTACCGACGAGTGCGCCGCTGGGTCTCTTTTCAGGCCTGTTCCTGCTCTCTTGGCTGGCAGGCTTTCTTGTGCCCGTGGCTCCAGGTGGTCTGGGTGTCAGGGAGGCGGCGCTGATTGCGCTTGCGGGGACGCGTTTTCCCGATGCTCCTTTGCTGGCAAGCGTCCTTGCCCTGAGGATCGCCTCGGTGCTTGGCGATATCCTTTTCGGGACTGTTGCAATCTTGCGTTTCAGGCTCCGCGGAAACGTCCGCAGCTCAATCAAAAGTCCTTGAGGACTGGACCGGTCGGCTCTGCCGTATCCGGGCGCCGCAGATGGTTGCCCCAGCGCAGCGTAATGGCGCCAGTGCTTTCACGAACGTACAAGTGCTCTCCACGCGCTAGCTCAACTGTCTGCCCGGACTGCAACAGAATTCCGTCGATCCGAGCCGCCCCCCCTTCGACCGTGTAGGTACCGGGCGCATGAATGTCGAAACTCTCCGAAGGATCGTTCTTGGCAAATGTATGCCCGGCCACCCACAGCGGACCCCAGTGTGGCACATAGCCATTCTTGAGCAGCAATCGATCTTCGGGCAGCAATTCCCAAGCGCCGCCGGGTTCTGACTGATTGCGCTGTATCATTTCCTGGTTGACGATGAGCAGAGGGACCACCTGCTCGCGTGCGACTTCCGCCATTGTCGGCTCGAGCCCTGCACGATACTTCCGGATACCCCAGACGGTCATAAAGAAGTTGGCCTTTGAAAAATCCGGCACCATGCCGGGGAAATCAAAATAGGCCACCGGCTCAGGAAAGATCTGATGCACCGCGTGAAGCATCTGCTTCTGTGCAGGAAGTACGTCGCGTGGTGTAGCCATGCTGGAAACGACAGCCTGGGCAACGAAGGCAACGACAACGACCGCCGGGCCCAGACTGCGAACCATCGCCGAAAGTCCGATCGAGACCGCTACCGCTACGGGCGGCAGAATGAAGGCGTAGAAGTATGGAAAGCTGTTGGCATAGAACGACACGCAACCGATCGTTCCGAGCATGAGCCATGCGAAAACGTGGAGCGTGGCTGCGGGTGCGGGAGCTGTTTTCGGACGGACGAGGATAACTGCCGTGCGAATTGCTGCAAATGCCGTGACGGGAGCGGAAAAAATCGCGCCCAGAAGATAAGGCCAGCGCGGGAACAGCCCGAGATCGAACATCATGGTGCTTGAAGACGAAAGACTCTTGCCGGCTTCGCGCGCAGCCGGCGGCGGTGTCTGCGGCAGCAACAACCAGCTGATGAATGTGAACAGCATGATGAAGCCAATGGAAAGGCCGATAAATACAGCACACTTGCGCAAGAGTTCGCTGCGGTCATCTGTCTCTTGCCAGCGGAGCCAGGCCACAGCCAGGAAAGCCGGCGCATAAAGCACTATCTTGATGGTGACAGTAAAACCGAGCCCGACCAACACGGCGGCCACGATGATGTGCCTTGCTGCCAGACGGCTGCACAGCAGAACCCACAATGCCGCCATAAGGCACGCAGCTGCCATGGGATCTGCACGGAATGACATCCCATGCTGGAGGACATAGCCGGACGAGAGATAAGCCAGCGCTGCAAGAAGCGCGCCGGTCCGGTCAGTTAACCGGCGTGAAATCCCGAAGATCGCGCAACAGGTAACCAGCTCGCAGATAAGCATGAACACCCGCGCGACACGAATCTGGTCGACGGCGTCTATTCCCAAGTATGCCAGCCAGAAAAATGCCCGGGCATAGAATACCTGCAGCATTTCATACAGTTGGCCCTTTGCAAAAGCATGGGCTTCGCTCAGGTGGAAGAATTCGTCCCAGTTGACCGGCCGGTTCCAGACAAGCTCAAGCTGCAATAGCAGAACGACCGCGAAGGCAGCCGGAATCCATTTTGCGTGGTTTTTCCCGTCGTGCCCTTCGGCGCAGCCAAAGTTCACGCGCGACGTTTCCACAGGTCTGCGTCGTGAGTTTTCCCATCATGTGGGGGCGTGCCCAGACTGTCGAAACGCTCCTCAAGCGTGCGAAGCTTGTGAAGGGTTGCCTCCAGCAGCTTGCGATTTGCACCGATCAGTTCCGCCAGAACACCCATGATGCCGGTCACTGCACCAAGAACGAGTAGCGCACCGCCGATGACAAGAGATTGCAAGTGGCCTTCGCCATCGCCCCATGCCCACAGCGCAAGGAAGCGGATGATTGGCAGTATCCCGACAAGCGCTAACGCACCGCCGATGATCGCAAAAGTGCGCAGCGGGTTGTAGGTCGCATAGGCGCGCCCCATCGTCATCAGCTGTCGGGCGATGAATTGCGGGATGGACTTGAACAGGCGGGAAGGGCGCTCGGTTGCGTTGGTGCGGATCGGTACGCTGACGATCTTGAACCGCTTGCGCCCGGCCTGGATCAGCATGTCGGTGGTGTAGCTGAATTCGGTGGTGATGGTGATGCGCTGTGCCGCAGACCGGCTGATCGCGCGAAAGCCGCTGACCGCGTCGGTGACTTCGGTGCCCGAAAGGTTGCGTACCACTGCGCTGCCGAGGCGCTGAAGGCGGCGCTTGATCGGGCCGAAATGTTCATTTCGGCCGACGCCACGATCGCCGATCACAAGATCGGCCTCGCTTGCAATGATCGGGGCCACGAGCTTGGCGATGTCCTCACCTGCGTATTGCCCATCGGCATCGGTGTTGACGATGATGTCGGCGCCAGCGGCAAGGGCAGCGTCGAGACCGCTCTGGAAGGCGGCGGCGAGGCCGCGGTTGCGGCGGTGGCTGACAACATGGTGCGCCCCGAAGCGTCGCGCCACGTCGGCCGTGCCATCGGTACTGCCATCATCGATGATCAGTATCTCGATCTTGTCTATGCCGTGGATGCGCCGGGGCAGGGCGACCAGTGTGTCAGGCAGACTGTCAGCCTCGTTAAGGCAGGGAATCTGGATGATAAGCTTGGTCATGGGCCCCGTTTCCGTCCTTGCGCGGGCCCCCCGGTGCCCTTCAGCTCCGTATTTCTAAGCTGCCATGGTTAACTGCGGGTAAAGTGCCGCACTTGGCACTGGAGGTGTCGCGTCCATACCGCTAGGACTTTGGTTATGATCAATAACCGCTCCTTGAAGGGCAACAGGATTTCGCATCTTGCAGGATAGTCACAGGTCCGGACTGCTATTTGCCCTGGGCGGTTTCGCTCTGCTTTCGCTGGGTGATGTGCTGGTAAAGAGCATGGCCGGGGCGTGGCCGGGGACCGCTATTGGCGCGCTGCGCTATGTCTTCGGAGCACTGGGGCTTGGCGTTATCCTCCTCGTTCAAGAGGGGCCGAAGGGTTTTGCCTTCCCGCGACTGCGCTGGCAGATCCTGCGTGGCTTGAGCGTGGCGGTATCGGCCATGAGCTTCTTCAGCGCAGTCCACCTGATGCCCATCGGTGAGGCGACCGCGATCTCGTTTACCAGCCCGATGATCACGGCCCTCCTCTCGGCAATCCTGTTGGGCGAGCCAATGCGCAAGGAAACCTGGATCGCAACGGGGGTAGCGTTCACGGGCGTGTTGGTAATCCTGCGCCCCAACCTTTCGCTGCTGGGACCGGTAGCATTGCTGCCGGTCGTCGCAGCCAGCGGCATGGCCCTGCTCATGGTTGCAAACCGCAAGGTTGCCGGCACCGGCAGTTTGCTGTCGATGCAGTTCAACGTGGCCCTGATCGGCGCGGGTTTCCTGTGCCTTGGCACGTGGGCGGGCCACCAAAGCGGCATCCACTTCTTCCAGATACCGGCGCTGCCAACGTCCGTCCTCATCAAGTGCGCGGTAATCGCGGTTTCGGCGAGTTGCGCGCACGCCCTCATCTACGTTGCGACCACGCGGGCCGGGCCTGCATCGATCGCACCGATGACTTACGTGCAGCTTCTGCTTGCCGGCGCGTTCGGCTGGGTACTGTTCGGCGAACGTCCTGATTTCGTGGCAGCATTCGGAGCGTTGGTCATCGTCGGCGCGGGGCTGTACCTGTGGCGCGCTGGCAAGCCGCCTTCAGAACCGGCCATGACCGATTGATGGATGGGCCTTCCAGGTCCTGCTGGCTTTGCGGGCGGCGCTTGGGGAACCGCGTGGAGTTCCATCATCCCGTTCCCAAGAGCCGGGGCGGTCGGCTGACCGAAGCAGTCCATCCGATCTGCCATCGGACGCTCCACGCGACCTTTTCGAACAGCGAGCTTGGACGCATTGGCGCTGACCGCGAAGCTCTTATGGAGAATCCTGACATCGCGCGGTTTCTGGTGTGGTTAGCGAACAAGGACCCGGATTTTCACGCGCCCACCGCAGCAAGAAAGCGATAGGGTCCTGACCCTAGAGCACGTCGAGCAGAGGTTTGAGGTCGTTCAGCAGCACTGTTGGGCGATCCTTTTCAGGCAGGGCCACATCGCCGCCCATGATGCCGGTCGCCAAGCCAATGGAATGCGCACCTACGGCATTGGCCATCCGCATCTCGAGCGCTGGATCATCTCCGACGACCACGACATGCTGCGAAGCGCTGCGCGGCAAGCCCATGATGGTCAGCGCCGTTTCGAAAGCGATCTTCGAAGGCTTGCCCAGGATGCGCGGGCGCTTGCGGGTCATCGCGGTCAGCATGGCGTTGATCGGGAAGCTCGCACCGATCGCGCGGCCATTCTCGGTCGCGAAAAACGGGACGTTGCTGGCGGTAACCAGACGCGCTCCGTGCCAAAGCGAATGGCAGGCCGCCTCCAGTGAATTGAAGTCGAACTCCCGGAACCAGCCGGTATAGACCGCCTCGACTCCGTCGACCTCTTCTGCCGGGCCGACCACGTTCAGCCCGGCATCGATCAGCGGTGCTGCACACCCGGGATTGCCGAGAACACGAACCTTCTCGATCCCGCTTTTCGCCAACCAGACCGCTGCCGACGACGATGGTGTCAGCATCTGGTCATCGTCCACCGGGAAGCCCGCGTTGCGCAGCGAATTTGCATAGGCCACCGGCGGCTTGGCGGTCCCGTTCGTGAAGACGACGAACGGCTTCCCGATATCTTTCAGCGTGCCCAGCACTTCGATTGCATGGGGAAGGGCGCGGTGACCGCCGCTCTTGGAGTCTCCCAGTGCAATTGTGCCGTCCATGTCGAAGATGAAGCCCGCTGCATCCCGCAGGCGAGCCTTGAAATCTGAGGTAAGGGTCAAAGCGCTGCTCCAGCATGGAGGGCAAGGCGGAAAGATCCGCGTTCGATCACGATGTCGCGTGCGTCTGGCTTCGCCGCCAGCTTGCGCAGCAGTGAAATGATTGGCGCGGCTTTGGGCGAATAGGTCGCGCGGGAGCGGCCCGCTGCGAGCATGGCGTCAACCTGTTCGGCAGGCATGACCGCACGAAGGAGGAACTCCTCGTCGGGCATGTGGTAGCCAAACTGGCGGCGCAGATCGCCGAGTGCAGGGAAGGTTGGTTCCTTCTCGAGTTCACGCGCACGTGGGCGATCCAGAATCGTGGCGAGCACTTCCCGGTCGACCGGTGAAGTGGGCTTGCCGAACTTGCCCATGCAGTAGCGGATGACCTGATCCGATACCTGCGCATAGCGCCGCTCGCCGATCACGTTGAACAGGGCCTGGGTCATGACCATCTGCGGGAAAGGCGTGACCATGATGGGAAAGCCGAGGTCGGCGCGGACTTGCCCGGTCTCTTCGATCACCGCGTTCATCCGGTCCGACAGGCCAAGCTCTTCGAGCTGGCGCGCGATCGTGGTCATCACGCCACCGGCGATCTGGTGGCGCAGGAAGCTGGCGTCGAAGTTCTGCGGCGTGCCCGGCGGAAGCCCCTCAGCCAGCGCGACGCTCTGCCAGTAGGACGTCAGGCGCTTGAGCGCAGCCTTGTCGATGCCAACCGAGAAACCGGCCTCTTCGAGATTGGCAACCATGCGATTGGCTTCCGGCAGAGAAGAGCCGTCGCCACCTGGGCCGACGCCAACATGGATCGCGGAAATGCCGAGTTTTGTCGCCTCAAGGCTCGCCAACATGCCTTGGCCAACAGTGGTATGGGCATGGATCTCGAGCGGTCGGTTGCCGATCGCGGCCTTCACCGCCGGGACCAGCGTGCGCGCGCGATCCATCGAGAGCAGGCCCGCCGGGTCCTTGATATAGAATAGGTCGATATTCGGGCTCTGCCCGACGGCACGCGCGAAATCGGCATAGAACTGGTCGGTGTGGATCTCGGAAAGCGTGAAGGTCAGCGCCGCCATCACTTCGGCGTTGCCCTCTTCCTTCACCAGCTTCGCCGCCTCGATCACCGCGGGCACCTCGTGCATTGGGTCGAGCAGGACAAAACGCCCCACGCCGTTGGCCTGCAAGGCGCGGTAGACCAGACGCATGAACTCGGGATCGGCCTGCTGCCAGGCGATGAAGCGCAAGCCGGTGGTGATGAACTGAAGCGGCGTTGTCGGCATGGCCGCCGACATGCGGCGGAGGCGTTCCCAAGGATTGTTCTGGAAGTAGCGCACGGCCACGGCCATGTGGCTCGACGACGTGAAATCAATGGCCCTGAACCCGCAGGCTTCGGTCAGCGCGGCAGCTTGCAGCATGTGCGCGGTATTGAGGCCGGTCGCGCCCCACAGGCTCTGGTTGCCGTCGCGCATGGTGACGTCGACGAGACGGATCTCGGTCATTGGGCAAGTCCCGTGAGGAAGCCGGTATCAACGCCGCCAGCAACAAAGCGCGGATCGGCGACAATACGGCGATGGAGTGAAGCGGTGGTGGGCAGTCCCTCGATGTGCAGCGAGCGCAGCGCGTCGGAAAGCCGTTCCACGGCCTGTTCGCGCGTCTCGCCGTGCACGATCAGCTTGCCCATGAGCGAATCGTAGAACGGTGGCACTTCGCCCCCGATGCCGATGTGCGTGTCGACGCGCACGCCCTCGCCAGCAGGCCAGGCAGCGCGCACTGCACATCCCGGGGAAGGGCGAAAATCGGCCTCGGGGTCCTCGGCGTTGATGCGCACTTCGATGGCGTGGCCGTGAGGACGTACCATCGCCTGCGTCAGGGACAGTGGCTTGCCCATGGCGACCAGCAATTGCTGCTCGACCAGGTCGACGCCGGTGATTGCCTCGGTCACGGGGTGCTCGACCTGAATGCGCGCGTTGAGCTCAAGGAAGTAGAAAGAGAAGTCCTCGGCATCGACCAGGAACTCGGCCGTTCCGGCGCCGCGGTAACCGATGTGGCGGGCGAGCCGCACGGCAGCTTGTTCGATGCCTGCGCGGGCCTCCAGAGGCATCGCGGGGGCAGGGGCTTCTTCGACCAGCTTCTGGAAGCGCCGCTGGATCGAACAATCGCGCGTCCCGAGGTGAATGGCATTGGTGCCATCGCCAAGAAGCTGCACTTCAACATGGCGTCCCCGCGCAACGAAGCGCTCGACATAGACTGCGCTGTTGCCGAACGCGGCCTGCGCTTCGGCCTGAGCCATGTCGAGTGCGCTGTCGAGATCTTCAGGCCGATCCACGCGGCGCATGCCTTTGCCACCGCCACCGGCCACGGCCTTGAGCAACAACGGATAGCCAGTTTGCGCAGCGCGGGAATGAACGTCTCCACGCGTTGCGGCCTCGCCGCCTGGAAGCACTGGGAGGCCCGCTTCAACGGCGAGTGCGCGGGCTGCGAGCTTGTCGCCCATGCCTTCGAGCGTCTTGATGTCAGGCCCGACGAAGCAGATGCCCGCCGCTTTCACAGCGCGAGCGAACGCGGCGTTCTCCGACAGGAAGCCGTACCCCGGATGCACCGCATCGCAGCCTGACTTCACCATCGCATCGACCACGCGGTCGATGGCCAGGTAGCCCTGCGACGATGGCCCGGGGCCGACGATTGCGACATGGTCCGCAAGCTGCGCCGGAAGCGATGCAGCGTCGGCTTCTGAAGCACCGAGGACGGTCTCGATCCCCATGGCGCGCGCGGTGCGGATGACGCGGAGCGCAATTTCCCCGCGGTTGGCGATGAACAGCTTGCGGATCATGTCAGGTCAGCCGCACCAAGGCTTCGCCCTTGGCGACCAAGGTCCCGTTCGCAGCAAGGATCTCGGCGATGATGCCGCTGCGGCCGGCGTGCACCGGGTTCATCAGCTTCATCGTCTCGACGATGCCGATCACCGTCTCCGGGCCGACTTCATCTCCCGGTTGGACGAAAGGCGGCGCGCCGGGTTGGGGGGCGTGATAGAATGTGCCGGGCAGGGGCGAGCAGATTGCGTTGGGGTCAACCGCTGTCGCGCTTGCCTCGGCTGAGACTTCCGGCGCCGATCCAGCCCATTGCCATTCCTGTATCACACCACCCTGTGCGTCGGCGCCCTTGGCCACGCGCAGGCGAAAACGGCGCGTCGAAAGATCGAGTTCGCGGTAGCCGGACTTCTCCAGGATCGCGGCGATCTCGGCGATGTCTTCGTGAGTCAGGGGAATGTCGTCGGTCATCTTCGGATCAGTTCTTTGCGGCCAGCAATTCTCGCGCCGCGGCGATCACCGCGCTTGAGAAGGCTTCGTCGTTGAAATGGGAATCGATCGCCGTGACAGGCACATGTTCGGGCATGACCTGCGCAAGGTATTCGGCGAAGGGGCCGGGCACGCTGAGGTCCTGCAGATGCCCGGCGTCGCTATCGTGGCTGGAAAAGCCCTTGAGCGGAGTGAATACCCGCACCGGGCCCTTGGCTTCGCGCACGTTGGCGGCAAGGTGATCGGCCAGCTTCTTGAGATCGTCCACCTTGGTTCGCACTGCAGTAAGCTGCGGGTTGTGCTGATGGTAGCGGCGGCCGGGGAACTGCACCTCTGCCGCATCGATCGGTCCACCGATGATGAAGTCAGCATTACCCGGTGCCAGGATCGTCGGGATGCCCTTGCGCAGCGCTGCGCGGCCGCGATCGGGGCCGGAGTCTGCCAGCCCGCCGAAAAGATGATCGAGGATCTCGGTCTGCGAAAGGTCGAGGACCAGCGCCACGTCCTTGTCGGTGGCGAGGCCATCCAGCGTCGGCCCGCCCGCGCCGGAGGAGTGGAACACCATGACTTCGCATCCATCGCTCTCCAGAGCCTGGCGGATGCGCTTCACGCTGACTTCGGTGGTGCCCAGAGTGGTGATCAGGACCAGCGGCTTTTCCGGGCCCTTGTCGCGATCATAACCTTTGGCCATGCCGGCAACAGCGTTGGCGGCGTTGCGAAAAACGTCCCGGCTGATGGTGTTGATGCCCGATATGTCGGTCACCGCGTTCATCATCGCGATGTCCTTCACGCCCATGTACGGCTTGGTGAAACCCGAAGCCATGGTCGAAACGATTAGCTTGGGCAGGCCGTAGGGGAAGCTCTGCATTAGCGCCCCGGCAAGCGCCGAGCCCATCGAGCCGCCAACTGCCAGAATTCCCGAGACGGGCGACTTGGCGTCCCACGCATGGGCCGCAGCAATTGCGCCACCGATCATTGCATTCTGGCACTTGCCTTCATGGCCAAGCGCTCGGACCTGCTCAATGGTCATGCCGGCTGCCTCCGCAACCATCTCGGGCGAGATTTCGGCGCCGCCGACAGTGCGGCGGACGCTGGGATCGAGGTGGACCACGTCAACGCCCGCCGCCTCCAGCGCGGCCCGGGTGAAGCGGGCTTCCTCTTCCTTGGTATCCTGCGTGCAGATGAACAGAACGCTTGGCTTCGTCATCGTCTGGTTTTCCTCTCCGTCGCCTATTGCTGCGACAGTGCGGTTGACTTTGCACGGGGGTTTCGTGATTTTGCGTTGCATAAGGTGAAACGCAGAATTTGCCGGAGCAGGATGGATGCTGGAACGCAGGGTCAAGACCGTGCGCGCGTTGGAGCGTGGGCTGGACGTGCTGATCGAAGTGCAGACGCGCAAGGCGGCAAGCTTGCACGAGCTGCATCAGGCCACAGGTCTGCCCAAGGCGACTTTGCTGCGAATGCTGGTAACGTTGGGGCAGAAGGGACTTGTGTGGCAGCGTCTTGCCGATGGCGCGTACCTCCCGCATGTGGACCGGATCGAGCGCGCGTCGTTCACCTCCGCCGCCCACATTGCTGAAATTGCCTCGCCGTACATGAAGGCGTTGTCCACGAAAGTGGCATGGCCGTCGGTGCTGGCAGCGCCGCGACTCGATCACATGGAAATTCTTGAGACCAACAGTCCGCTGTTCCGGCTCGACTCCGCCATCCTCGGTCCCGTCGGGGTCAAGCTGTCCTACATCCATACGGCAACAGGCCGTGCCTATCTCGCGGCCTGTGGCGATGCCGAGCGGGATTCGATCATCGACCGCCTGCGGCCCGCTAATCCGCCGGAAGGCAGCGAGGCCGAACTGCGGCAAATGCTGCAACAGGTCAGGCAGCGCGGTTATGCAACTCGTGATCCTCTGCTGCCGTGGCCGGATCGCTCCAAGCAGCTGGTCTTGCGCGACGGTCGCCGCTCGATGGCGGTGCCGATCATGGTCGGCGGATCGCCCATCGCGACAATCAATGTCACGTGGCCGGGACGTCGCGGTGCGGACGAAGCGGTTGTCCAGCGTCATCTCGAAGCACTGAAGGCAACGGCGCGTGCCATTGCCGCTGCACTCGAAGCGAACCCCAATTAGGTTTCATTAGGTGAAATCGGTTTGTCCAACTGATTAATTTGTGCCGCTGAATCGGTGATGATCCTTCCACAGGGAGAAAATGCCGATGCGCCAGTGGGTGATTGCCGCAGGCTCGACGTCGCTCGATGATTTGCGACTGGACGAGACCGACATTCCGCAGCCGGGTCCGGGCGAAGTGTTGGTGCGCGTTCGTGCGTGCTCGCTGAACTACCGCGACCAGATCATTCCGCTCGGGCTTTATATGGGCGGCGTGGTGCAGCAGGATACCGTGCCACTGTCCGATGGTGCGGGCGAGATTGCTGCAGTGGGCGAGGGCGTTTCCTCGCTCAAGGTGGGTGACCGCGTGGCCGGCATCTTCTTCCAGAACTGGATGGACGGTCCGCCCAACCCCGGCATGGGCGTCGCCCTTGGCGCGCCGCCCGCGCCGGGCATGCTGCAGGAATATGTTGTTTTGCCTGACCATGGCGTAGTCCCGCTGGCCGAGACTCTGGATTTTACGCACGCCGCCTGTCTGCCCTGCGCCGGTGTCACAGCGTGGAACGCCCTTATGGAGGGGCCGCGCCCGGTAAAGGCGGGAGACACTGTCCTGGTTCTCGGCACGGGGGGCGTGTCGCTGCTCGCGCTGCAGATTGCCAAGGCTGCGGGCGCCACCGTCATTGCCACGTCGTCGTCGGATGAAAAGCTTGAGCGGGTGAAAGCGCTCGGCGCCGATCACGTGATCAATTACCGCACCACGCCCGAGTGGGGTGCAGAGGCGGCCCGGCTAGCTGGTGGCGGCGTTGACAAGGTCGTCGAGGTTGGCGGCGCTGGCACGCTCAAGCAATCCATTGCCGCCGTCGGGTTTGCGGGCGAAATCGCCCTGATCGGCGTGCTGACGCGCGAGGGTGACACCAACCCCCACGGCTTGATGTTCAAGGGCGCATCGATCCGCGGCATCTTCGTCGGATCGAAGGGCATGGCCCAGCGGCTCAATGCTTTCATCGACCAGCACGGGATCAAGCCAGTGGTAGATAAGGCTTTCCCGCTCGAGAACGCCCGCGACGCTTACGCGTACCAGTCATCAGCCGGCCTGTTCGGCAAGGTTGCGATAACGCTCTAGCAGAATTTGGCGCGCTTCCGTCCGCTAGAGGCGGGGCGTGCGGAGAGGACAGAAATGGCAAGAATGCTCGGCTTCGGCCAGCCGTTCGGTGGCGTCATGCAGACTGCGTTTGTGGTCGAGGACGTTCACGCATCCATCGCGCACTTCCAGAAGGATTGCGCCGCTGGGCCGTTCTTCCTGCTCGACCATTTCCTCGGTCCTGACCAGTTCTACCGTGGCGCGCCATCGACTGCCGATGTCATGATTGCGATGGGCTTTATCGGCCACATGCAGGTCGAACTGATCCAGCCTCTTGACGGCAATCCTTCGGTTTATCGTGAAACGATCGAGAAGCGCGGATACGGCTTCCATCACTTCGGCATCGCTTGTGAAGATGTTGAGGCGGAGCTGCCGGCATACCTCTCACGGGGCTACAGGCTCGCGTTCAAAGCCGCGGTGCCTACCGGAGGGAGCGTCGCCTATCTCGAAGGCGGGACTGCTGCGGCCCCGGGGTTTCTGGAACTTATCCCTGCAACACCAGGAATGGACGCGCACTTCACAGCGATGTGGCAGGCATCACAAGCGTGGGACGGAAGTGACCCGGTACGACCATTTATCTGATCCCGTGCGCTCTGGTCCCGGTCGGGCTGCGCGGCAATCCAAGAGAGGGCAACGATAGCGACCTAGAATGAGAACAATGTCGGCATGGGATCGGCAAGTGGAAGATGGGAGAGGTAAATGTTGGCGACTGCGAAGATGAATGCCGGAAAGGCCAGAAGCAGCGGCTACCAAGTGTGGGTTACCGCGCTCCTCAGCCTCAATTTCGGCATCCTCTTCTTTGACCGCAATGCGCTCAACTTCCTGATGCCGTTCGTCCAGCCGGACCTGCAATTGAGCAATACGCAAGTCGGCATGTTCAGCTCCGCCCTGTCGCTCACATGGGCGCTGTCGGGCCTGCTCGTCGGGCGCATTTCGGACAAGCTGGGTTCGCGCAAACCAGTGGTGGTCATCGCCACCATTGCCTTTTGCCTGTGCTCATTCATCTCGGGCGCTGCATCTTCATTCCTGATGCTCCTTGGCGCGCGCCTCCTGATGGGTGCTGCCGAGGGCGGGGTGATGCCGGTCAGCCATTCGATGATCGTCGCCGAGGTCGCGCCTGAACGCCGCGGCCTCGCCATGGGGGTCGCGCAGAACCTGGGTTCCAATCTTCTTGGCTCCGGTCTTGCGCCCTTGCTGCTGGTGCCCGTAGCCGTTGCCGTAGGGTGGAGGACGGGTTTTTACCTGGCTGCATTGCCCGGACTCGTCACCGCGGCCCTCATCTGGTTCACGCTGCGCGAGCCGCCGGTTGAGGCGCATGATGACGCTGCACCCAAAGTCACGCTGCGTGAAGCGTTCGGGCACCGCAATGTCATCCTTTGCGCCCTGATCTCGATCCTGCTGGTTTCCTACCTGGTCGTATGTTGGGCCTTCATGCCGCTTTTCCTGACGAAGGCGCGCGGGTTTGATCCCGACATAATGAGCTGGCTGATGGCAACGCTGGGTATTTCGGCGGGCCTGGGCAGCTTTGCCGTACCGGCAATCTCCGACGTTATTGGCCGCCGCCCGGTGATGATCTTTTTCTCGTTCCTCGGCGTGATCCTGCCTCTGGGCGGCCTGTATTACGAAGGCTCGGCCTGGGTTCTCGCCGCGATTTTCTTTTTCGGCTGGGGCCTCAACGGGCTGTTCCCGATGTTCATGGCCACGATCCCTTCGGAGTCGGTCGACCCTCGTCTGACTGCGACGCTGACCGGCGTCGTGATGGGCACCGGCGAAGTCCTTGGCGGGGTTCTGTCGCCATTCCTCGCCGGGACGCTGGCTGACGCTTACGGCCTTGCCGCACCGCTGTGGCTGATGCTCGGCTGCACCGTGCTGGCAGGTTTCCTGACACTTGGACTTATCGAATCCGCTCCGCGCGTTGTTGCGCGGCGCTCTGGCAACGCGATCCCCTCGATCGCCTGACACAACGGAGAAGAACCATGGGTGCGCTTCTCAAGTTTCACACGGCCGACGTCGCTCCACCTGATCGGGCGCGATATTGGAACGAGATTGCGGATCGGGCCTTCACCGGCACATTCGTCAACGTGCCCGGAGAAGACTTCGCGGGGAAGATGCTGTCGTGGCGCGTCGGTGAACTCGACATGATCCGCACGGATTCTTCCCATTCGGCAGTAGGTCGCAATCCTCTGCCGCAGGATGACGAGCGCCTGATCCTCCACCTGCAATGCCGCGGCAACAGCGAGCACACGCAGGGGCGCCAGGAATGCACGCTCCTGCCGGGTGACTTCGTTCTGGCAAGTCCTCATCAGCCCTATTCGATCCGTCTCACCGGCCACGAACTGCTCGTGGTCGAGTTCCCGCGAGCGCCTTTGGCCGAGCGCTTTTCGGGGATCGACGATGCGCTGATGCAGCGCATGTGTGGCGCGACACCTGGCGGGCGCGTGTTCCACGATTTCCTGTTGTCATTGTGGCAGCAGGGCGAGCGCGCCGCAGAGGATCCGGAATGGGAAATCGGCGTCAACGCCGTATTCTATGACCTTGCCGCCATGGCCATGCGTGGAGCGCAGCGTCCATCGACCGACGCAGGCGAGGCCGATCTGCGCCGTCGCGTGTTGGCCATGGTTGCAGCCAACCTCGAGGACCCGGCCTTGCGCACAACATCCGTGGCAGATGCCTGCAGTGTATCGGTTCGTACGGTGCAGAACATCTTCGCGGCGATGGGGACCACGCCAACGGCCTACATTCTCGATCAGCGCCTGCGCCGCGCGGCCGACAGGCTGATGGCAAGGCCCGATGCCAGCATTACCGAGATCGCATTCGAGCTGGGTTTCAACGACAGCGCCTACTTCACGCGCTGCTTCCGTCAGCAGTTCGGCGCAGCTCCGCGCGACTGGCGGATGGGCAGAAAGACGCCAGCATGACGTAACGGAATGCTGCGCAGCATGATTTTTGCGCAGCAGTCCTTATCAGCTTGCGCGTGAGTGCAAGCGACCATTTTCGCCAGTGCCTATCAAGCTGGCGAGATTCCGGGGCAGGGGCCCCGCTCCGAAAAAACAGGGAGAGGAAAACCATGAGAATAGCATCGGTTTCCATTGCAGCCATGGCCGCGGCTCTTGCCGCGCCAGCGTTTGCGCAGGATCAGGCTCAGGCCGAAGACAACACCGGCGGCATCGCACAGATCGTGGTGACCGCACAGAAGCGCGCGGAAAACGTCCAGGACGTGCCAATCGCAATCACTGCATTTACCGCTGGCGCGCTCCAGGAACGCGCAGTGGGCGACGTTTCAGCGCTTTCCGGCATCACCCCCAACGTCACCCTTGACGCATCAACCCCGTTCTCCGGTTCGAGTGCCGTGCTGGGTGCGACGATCCGTGGCATCGGCTCGTCCGACTTCGCGTTCAACATCGACCCTGCCGTCGGTGTCTATCTCGATGGCGTCTATCTTGGCCGCTCCATTGGTGCCAACCAGGACCTGCTCGACGTCGAACGGATCGAGGTCCTCAAGGGACCGCAGGGCACTCTGTTCGGCCGTAACACCATCGGCGGCGCGATCTCGATCGTGACGCACACGCCGGGCAAGGAATTCCACGTCAAAGGCGACGTGACCGTCGGCCGCTTCAATCGCGTTCAGGCCCGTGGCCTTGTCGACATTCCGCTGACTGAAGGTCTCAGCTCCTCGGTCGCATTCGGCATTCACAAGCGCGATGGGTTCCAGAAGCGCATCCCCTATCCTAATGCCGGCGCGAACGACAGCTTCACACAGTTCCCTGCCTCGGGCTATGAAACCCGCAGCCGCCAGGGCGGCGACAATTCGTGGAACCTGCGCGGCAAGCTGCGCTGGGACAATGGCACCAGCTTCCGCGCAACGCTGAGCGGTGACTACACCAACATCGATCAGGACTCGACTGCGAACACCGTCCTGGCCGTCACGCCGATTCCCGGACCGTTCGCTGGTGTTGCTGCCAACAACATCCCCGGCACCGCACTTGACGTCGTGACGGGCAGCTCGGGCTTCCTGTTTGCTGGCCTCTACAATTTCTGCATCGGCGCCACTGCAGCTCAGATCGCAGCACGCAACGCCACCGCTCTTTGTGGCCCGCGTTCCAGCGTAAGCGGCTACAATACCATCCCCGGTCTCGCCAGCCGCAATGTCGACGGCGATCCGTTCAACAATCTGCTGCCCTACGACGGCCGCTGGGTGAACACCGACAAGGACACCACTTACGCCAACGGCAACAACTTCTCGAAGCTGAAGCAGTGGGGCCTTGGCCTCAACCTTGAGTATGACCTGTCCGACAACGTCATGCTCAAGTCGATCACTTCGTATCGCGAAGTCGATTTCAAGGCAGGTGTCGACCTAGACAACTCCCCGCTGCCGATGCTGCAGACCAGCTTCATCGTCGATCAGTACCAGTTCAGCCAGGAAGTCCAGCTGACCGGTTCGGCGATGGACGGGGCGCTGAACTTCGTGCTCGGCGGCTATGGCTTCAAGGAAAAGGGTGATCTGCGCGACTTCGTGACCTTCTCGGCCGGCTTGTTGCAGGTTGATGGTCCGGGCAAGGTAGATACCGAAGCCTATGCCGGCTTTGGCCAGATCGACTGGCGTGTCAGCGACCTGATCGGCATTTCCGTCGGCGCCCGCTACACCAAGGAGAACAAGCAGTACGACGGCGCGCAGGCTGACGTGAACGGCTTCAACTACAAGCTGTTCAACTGCTTGGCCACCGATCCCGCAACCGGCAATCCTACCGCGGCCTGCGCCACGGCGGTCGGCTTCCCGATCCCGTCGCAGCCCTTCCGCTACTATCCGACTGCGCCAAACAAGCAGACGTTTGACGACTTCTCCTACAAGCTCGGCCTGCAACTGCATCCGACCGAAGACGTGATGGCCTACGGCTCGTTCTCGCGCGGGTACAAGACCGGTGGCTGGACAACCCGTCTGTCCAACCCGCTTCCGGTCGCTCCGACCTTTGGCGAAGAAATCGCCGAGACCTTCGAAGCCGGCGTGAAGTCGACGCTGCTGGACCGCAGGCTGCAGCTGAACGCTGCAGTGTTCACCACGAAGTACAAGGGCATCCAGCTGAACTTCCAGCAGGGCGTCTCGCCGACCATCCAGAACGCCGGCGATGCTCGCATCAAGGGTTTCGAAATCGAAATGGTTGCAGCCCCTGCCGATGGTTTCACCATCACTGCGTCGGCAGGTCATCTCGATGCCTACTACACGAACGTGCTCGCTCCGGCGCAGGTTGCACCGAATCCGTTCCAGCTCGGCGTACAGAAGGGATCGGACCTGCCCAAGGCACCTTCGTGGAAGTTCAACGTCGCGCCCCGCTTCGAGATGGCCGTTGGCGATGGCAAGATCGTCGCGCTGGCTGACTGGACCCACACCACCGGCATGCGCAACGACACCGAGGGCACGATCCTGCTGCTGCGTCCGACGACCGACATCGTGAACGCCAGCCTGCAGTACCAGGCGCCGGAAAACCAGTGGAACCTCACGGTCGGCGGCACCAACATCACCAACGAACGCTATCTCGTGACCGGTCAGGCACAGATCGCGGGCGGCCAGATCTACGGCACTTACAGCCGTCCGGCCGAATGGTACGTCAGGCTCGGCTTCGAGTTCTGATAAGCTGAACGATTTGCGCGGGCGGGGTCGTCACCCCTTCGGCTTCGCCCGCGTTGATCCTTACGGAGAGAGCATATGCCTGAAGCGGCGCACACGGAATTCTGGAAGGACATAAAGCCGGTCGACAAGGTCTTCCGCGAAGGCGGCCTGCCGGAAGTCTACATGCCCAAGATTGCCGAGGGCGACGAACGCTACTGGGTGCCGATCTCCGAAACGGTATTTTCCAAGCCCGTCTGGATCAGCCCGGCCAAGAACATGTGGGCGGATGTCCTGATGAGCAAGCAGGCGGGTCTCGTCAACCGCCACTATCACCCGCACCCGATCTGGGCCTACACCATCAGCGGCAAGTGGGCCTACCTCGAGCACAGCTGGACCGCCACGGCTGGGGACTTCGTCTATGAAACCCCGGGCGAGAGCCATACCCTGGTCTGCTACGAGCACGAGGACCCGATGAAGGTCTTCTTCGTCGTCTCCGGCCCGCTGATGTGGCTCGATGAAGAGGGCAACACTGTCGGCCACTACGACGTGTTCGATTACATGAAGGCAGCGCGCGAACACTACGAAAAGGTCGGCATCGGTGCCGACTACGTTGACACGCTGATCCGTTGAGAGGACCTGTACAATGAGCACCGCCACCGTGATGACAGCGCCGCCCTCGGACAAGGCTGAGATTGTCGACGTTCCTTTCGCACACAAGGAGCTGGTCCAGCGCCTCAGCCCCGGCGGTCGTTACATCGACGCGCAGACCGACGTCGACAGCCCTTGGGTGCCGTTCGGTGACAACGCCGCGATCAAGCACCTCGCATTCGACGTGCGCCAGAACCTGTTTTCGAACATTCTGTGGGTGAAGGGGCCGGGGGTTATCGGCACCCACTTCCATCGCGGCACCATCACCATGGTCTGCCTCGAAGGCAGCGTCCGCTACCTCGAGTACGATTGGGTTGCCACCCCCGGCGGCCTGATCCTCGAAACGCCGGGCGAGAGCCACACCCTCGTCACCGACCATCCGGAAGGCTGCAAGCTGTTCGGATGGATGCAGGGCCCGATCGAATTCTACGATGAGAACGCCGTGCTCGTTGATACCACCGACGTCTGGTGGTTCATCAACCACTACGAGACCTACTGCCGCGAGAACGGCATCGCCATCAACCCCAAGCTCTATCTCTGAGGACGCCATGGGCACCATGACTGCGCCCCCTTCCGGCGCATACAAGATCGTCAACGTCCCGGAACTCTACGGTGATCTCATCCGTGCCAAGGGCGTCGAGGGCACATACGTCGGTTCCTCCGAAGTCGAGAGCCCATGGGTTCCCTTCGGCGACAATGCAGCGATCCGTCACCTCGCTTTCGACGTCCGCGAGAACGTCTATGTCAACGTGCTGTGGATCAAGGGGCCGGGCGTGATTGGCACCCACAAGCACCGCGGCAAGGTCTGGGCGATCGGCCTCGAAGGCTCGTTCCGTTACCTCGAATACGACTGGGTTTGCCGCCCCGGCGATTTCATCACCGAAACGCCTGGCACGGCACACACCCTCGTGACCGACGACCCGAATGGCATGAAGGCGCTGTTTCACATGCAGGGCGCGAACGAGTTCTTCGACGAGCAGGGCAACCACGTCGAGACGCTCGACGTGTGGTGGTTCATGAACCACTACGAAAGCTACTGCCGCGAGCACAATATCGCGATCAACCCCGCCCTCTATCTCTGACGCGGCGATCGTGGGCGAGGAGAGGGCACCGGTTCCACGGCTCGGGCAGGAACCACGGGGGACGTACCTCCGCAACACGTGGTATGTGGCTGGCTGGGCGAGCGATCTGGGTGCAGAACCGAAGCAGCGCACGTTCCTCGAGGAACCGGTCGCCCTGTTTCGTGACGCGGATGGGGTAGCGCACGCGATCACCGGTCGCTGCCCGCATCGCTTTGCGCCGCTCGGTCATGGCACGGTGGTCGATGGCGCGCTGATGTGTCCCTACCACGGCCTGCGCTTCAACGGTGCGGGCCATTGCGTCCACAATCCGCACCCCGGCGGCCAGCTGCCCGACGCAAACCTGCAGGTTTACCCGCTGGTCGAGCGCCATGCCCTGCTGTGGATCTGGATGGGTGACACGGCCAAGGCCGACGCGTCGCTGATCCCGGACTTCTCATGGCTCTCGGACCCGAGGTGGGAGGCCGTACGCGGCGCAACCGTCGCCGAGGGGCACTACGAGCTCTACAGCGACAACATTCTCGATCTCAGCCACGCCAACTTCGTCCATCCCGCACTTGTCGCCAGCGCTTTCACCGAGGGCGAGCGCAAGTTCTGGCAGGATGGCAATAGTGTCTTCGCCGAATACGTCCGCCTGAACGACCATCTCTCGGTCGGCATTGCCGCGGTCATGGGCACCGAAGGACGCAGGCAGGATTTCTACGGCCTCGTCCAATGGCACGCGCCCGCCGTGCTCTACTTCGACTTCCGCGCCGGAGATCCCGGCACCCCGCGCGAGCAATGCACGCTGCTGCCCTCGCTCCATGCCTTCACGCCGGAAACGCCCGACACCACGCACTACTTCTGGGCAACAGCCCGCGACTACAAGCTGGGCGATGCCGAGTTCACCGCCGCCATGCGTGGCGCGCTCGAATTCGCGTTCGAGCAGGAAGACATGCCGATCATTCGCGACAGCCACCGCCTCATGCGCGGGGCAGACTTCTGGGATCTGCGCCCGCTGATCCTGAATGGCGACGGCGGCGGCGTCCGCGCCCGTCGCATGCTGCAGCGCCTGATCGATCGCGAACAACAATCAATACAAGAGGATGCCAATGAGAACGCTCGACAGGTTTGACATCAAGGGCCGCTCAGCGCTCGTCACCGGCGCCGCATCGGGCATCGGCCTCGCCTATGCCGAAGCCATGGCTGAAGCCGGCGCTGCCGTCACCCTGACCGACATAGACGCCGATGGTGCCGCCCGCGAAGCCGCCCGCCTGCGCGCCGAAGGCTATGAGGTCCGCGCCGACCGGCTCGACGTGTCCAGCTGGGACGATGTCGTCGCTGCCTTCGACGCCCACGACCGCGCCTATGGCGGTCTCGACATCTGCTTCGCCAATGCCGGCATCGATACGGGTGCCGGCTTCTGGAATCCTGCAGGGCACCGCAACGAGGACGGACAGGTCGACACTTACGACCATAACCGTTGGGACCGTTCGATCCAGATCAACCTCAACGGCGTATTCTACACCGTCAGCAATGCCGTGCGGATCATGAAGAAGGAAGGCCGCGCCAACGGTCGTACCGGAGGTTCGATCATCACCACCGCCTCCAATGCCGGCCTCGTCACCGAACCGATCGTCGGCCTGCCCTATATGCCCGCCAAGGCTGGCGTGCTGCACATGGTGCGCGCCCTCGGCCTCGAACTCGCCGAGTTCAGAATTCGCATCAACGCCATCGCCCCCGGCCCCTTCGTCACCAACATCGGCGGTGGCTGGCTTAAGAAGGATCCTGTTGCCCGCGCCGCGTGGGACGCCATCGTCCCGCTCGGCTCCGTTGCCGAGACGGACCAGCTCAAGCCGCTTGCGCTGCTGCTCGCCTCGGATGCGTCGGACTACATGACTGGCAGCCACGTGGTGATCGACGGCGGCATGATGCTCGGCAAGTACAAGTAAGGACACCGCCATGCGCGCCGCCGTGATGCAGGGGCTGCACAAGCCCCTGGCAATCGAGACCATCGCCGATCCCACGCCGGGGGAGGGCGATGTCGTGGTCAAGGTCGGCCGCTGCGGCATCTGCGGTTCGGATCTGCACATGACCGAGGACCCGGCTTACGGCCAGGGCGCCGGTTCCGTGCTCGGCCATGAATTCGCGGGCGAAGTCGTTGCTCTCGGCAAGGGCGTGGAAGACCTGCGGACCGGCGATCTCGTCTCGGTCATCCCGCTGCAAAGCTGTGGCCAGTGTCACGCCTGCCGCGCTGGGGAAGTCCAGTGGTGCGAGAAATTCGGGCTTCAGGGCGGCGGCTATGCCGAATACGCCCTGACTCGCCCGAACCAGTGCATGCGCCTTCCATCCAGCGCCAGCCTCGCCGACGGCGCGATTGTCGAACCGCTGGCCGTCGCGCTTCATGGCGTCGCGCTCAGCCGAATGAAGATCGGTGACCGTGTTTTGGTCCTCGGTGCTGGCCCCATTGGCCTCGCTGTCGCCTTCTGGGCACGGCGGTTCGGGGCAGGGCGCGTGGTCGTGCAGGACCTTGCCGAATGGCAGCGCGATCGGGCGCTACGGATGGGCGCACACGATTTCGTCGTCGATCCCGCCGACCCCGTCGGTAGCGCTGAGAAGGCGCTGGGTGGCAAGGCCGATGTCGTGTTCGAATGCGTCGGAGTTCCGGGCCTGATCGCCCAGGCGGTTGATCAGGTCCGCAACGATGGCACGATCACGTTGCTCGGGCTCTGCACCCGTCCCGACAGCTTCAACAGCTTCGCCATGCTGTCGAAGCAGGTGAAGCTGGTAACGTCCGCCTTCTTCACGCGGCAGGAATACGAAGCTGCGCTCGATGCGCTTGATCGCGGCGCCGCCGAACCGCGCCTGCTGGTGACCGACACGATTTCGCTCGATGCAACGCCCGACGTGTTCGAAAGCCTGCGCAAGCGCACGCATCAGTGCAAGGTGCTGATAAGTCCCGGCGAATAAGGCGTCGGGCAGGAGATTATGACGATGGCAATCACATCCTTTGCCGGCCGCAATGCCTTCATCACGGGCGGGGCTTCCGGCATAGGCCTCGGGATTGCCAAGGCTCTCGCCAAACGCGACGCATTCATCATCATCGCCGATTTGCGGCCAGATCACATCGGTAAGGCCCTCAGGGTACTGGCGTCCGAAGGTCTCGGCGAAAGCGTGATCGCCATGGAACTCGACGTTACCGACCGCCAGGCTTACGCCGAAGCAGCACGGCGTCTCGACGACGAACTGGGCGGCGTGGACATTCTGGTGAACAACGCTGGTGTCGGGGTAGAAGGGCCGGTGCTCGAGGCAACTCATGCTGATTGGGACTTCGGCCTTGGCGTCAATCTCGGCGGCGTGGTCAACGGCTTGCAGGCGGTCCTGCCGCAGATGATCGCGCATGGGCGCGGCGGCCATGTCGTCAACACTGCCTCGCTCGCGGCAACGGTTGTAATGCCGGGGCACCTTGCGATCTACGCCGCCAGCAAGGCGGCCGTGCTGAATCTGTCCGAAAACATGCGGGCCGATCTTGCCGCCAAGGGCATCGGCAGCAGCGTCCTCTGTCCGGGCTTCGTGCGCTCCAACATTCACGAGGCGGCCCGAAATCGGCCAGCGCATCTGCGTGAGAGCAGCGGTTTCGCTGCATCCGAACAGGCCTTGGCAGAGCGCGTCGTCGGCAGCGACTGGATGGACCCTGATCTCGTTGGCGAAATGGTCGCGGATGCCATATTCGCGAACGATCTCTACATCGTCACCCATGGCCAGTTCGCAAATCGGATGCGCGAGCGCGCCGAGGCCGTGTTGGCGGCCACGCCCGAAAGCGCCCTCCAGTTCTGATTTAATCACAATTTCCCCGGTGGCGACATTCGGCAAGCCCATATTGCAATCGATTGTTGTTTTTGCTCTGCGCATGTGACATGGTTGTTCCAACGGGTCCGTGAACCCGACGGGAGAGTTCGCGCATGCACGAAGGAAACAGTATCCGCAGGCCGCATCTGCCACTGGCGCGGATATTGGAAATGAATCTCGGCTTCCTTGGCCTGCAGTTCAGTTTCGGCCTGCAGCAGGGCAACATGGGGCCGATCTACAGTTACCTCGGCGCCGACGAATCCCAGCTACCTATGCTCCAACTCGCGGGCCCGATTACCGGCCTCCTGGTGCAGCCTATCATCGGCGCGATGAGCGATCGGACCGCCAGCAAGTGGGGCCGCCGCACCCCATACTTCCTGATCGGCGCGGTGCTGTGCTGCCTCGGCCTGTTCTTCATGCCGCTTTCCAGTTCGATCCTCATGGCGATGTCGCTGCTGTGGATCCTCGATGCCGGCAACAACATCACGATGGAGCCCTATCGCGCCTATGTCTCTGATCGCCTGAACCCGGATCAGCGCCAGGCCGGCTTCCTGTCGCAGAGTGCATTTACCGGTCTCGCCCAGATGCTGGCTTTCCTCACGCCGTCGCTGCTCGTCGGCTTCGGCATGAATCAGGACTGGGTCGACAGCCACGGCATTCCCTACACCGTGCGCATCGTCTTCATGATCGGCGCTGTGCTGTCACTGACCACCATCCTGTGGTCGGTTCTCCGTGTCCCCGAACTGCCCCTGACTGCCGAGGAAGTGGCCCACATCAAGGCGCAGCCCAAGGGCGCCTGGGCCACCCTGCGCGAAATCGGCGAGGCGATTGCCGACATGCCGGTGGCCATGCGCAAGCTCGGGCTGATGAGCCTGTTTCAATGGGTCGGAATGTCCGGCTACTGGACATACGCCGTCTATTCGATCAGCCGCACGGTCTATGGCACCGCCGATGTCCATAGCAGCGCGTTTCACACGGCAGTCCTGACCAACGGCGAAGTTGCGGCGTTCTATAACGCCATCTCGTTCGTCACCGCTTTCGCAATGGTGCCGCTGGTCAAGCGGATCGGGCCGGGGCCGCTTCACGCGCTCTGTTTGTTCGCTGGCGGCGTGGGGATGTTCCTCCTGCCCAACGTCACGGACAAGGCCCTGCTGTTCCTGCCGGCAATCGGCATCGGGCTGGCGTGGGGCAGCATCATGGGCAACCCTTATGCGATCCTCACCAACTCGATCCCGCCGCAGCGCACCGGCGTCTACATGGGTATATTCAACATGATGATCGTCATCCCGATGCTGCTGTTTGCGGTGGTGATGAGCAGGCTCGACCTCGGCTTCGTGTCCATCGGCTTCGATGCCTACAAGCTCGCGCTCGGCGGCGATCCGCGCAACATGCTGATGTTCTGCGGTGTGTCGCTGGCGCTGGCGGGGCTCTCGGTGCTGTGGGTCCGCGAAGGCCGGGTCAGCGCGATGCCGCAGGCGGCGGTTGCAGCCTGATGTCGCACCCGATTGTCCTGAATGCGGGCGACGGCTCGCTGGTCTGGGACGCGCCAGACGGCGGGTCTCCTGTATGGCGCCACTTTGGCCCCACGGTAGCGGTCGATAGCCTGCCGCTGCTGGCCGAAACCCGCGGCCCTGCATCCTACTCGCTCGACGAGGACGTGCCGCTAAGCGTAGCACCAGTCTCTGGCTTGGGTTGGTTTGGGCCGGAACTGCTGCGGGTCAGCCGGAATGGTAGTGCGCTACCAGTGGCATTTACCTCCTGTGAAATCACGGAAAGCCAGAACGCGGTCACGCTGCGGCACCGCGACGAAATTGCCGGTGTCGAACTGAGGCAGGTTTTCGAGGTCGCCGGCACAGCATACGTATGCCGCAACAGCCTTCACAACGCTGGCGCTGAACCTTTCACCGTGGACTGGCTGGCCAGCGCGCTGCTTCCACTCACTGCCACTGCCCGGGAGATCCTGTCCTGGCGCGGCCGCCACAATGCGGAATTGGTCGAGTGCCGCGAAGCCATGCCGCAGCAGACTTGGGCACGCGAGGTCCGTCGCGGTATCTCGGGGCACGGCGGTCCGGGCGGGGTCTACGTTCTGGACGAGGGCGCCACACTCCACACCGGCACCGTCCGCGCGCTGCAACTGGCATGGTCCGGCGACAATCGCATCGCCATAGAGCGCGACGACGAGGGCTTCTGGACCCTCAGCGCCGGCGCCTTGCTCCAGACGGGGGAAGTAACCCTTGCGCCGGGCGAGAACTGGACAGCGCCCGATTCCATCTTCGCAGTTTCCACCACCGGGCGAAACGGTGCAGCATCGGCATTTCACGATGCGGTACGCGCTCGGCTGCAGTGGCCGGACGGCGCGATGCGGCCGCGCCCTGTTCACCTCAATTCCTGGGAAGCCTGCTACTTCGATCATGACGAAGAGCGCATCGTCGCTCTCGCCGAAGCGGCTGCATCGGTCGGCGTGGAACGCTTCATCCTCGACGATGGCTGGTTCCGCAATCGCGATGACGACACTGCCGGCCTCGGTGACTGGACGCCCGATCCTCGCAAGTATCCGAACGGTCTCAAGCCTCTGGCTGACAGGGTAAATGCTCTGGGCATGGAATTCGGGCTCTGGGTTGAGCCGGAGATGATCAATCCCGACAGCGACCTCTACCGCGCACATCCCGACTGGGCATTGTCGCTGCCGGGAAGGGCAAGTCCAACGGCGCGCAATCAATTGGTGTTGGATCTGCGACGCGAGGACGTTCGCGACTATCTTTTTGGGTGTCTCGATAGGCTGTTGACCGAGCTTCCGATCACCTACCTCAAGTGGGATCACAACCGCGATCTTGCGCCTGCCGGTGGTGCCGCTCAGCTTCGTGGAGTCTATGCTCTGCTCGCGAGAGTTCGCTCTTCGCACCCGAGAGTTGAGGTAGAGTCCTGCGCCGGCGGTGGTGGCCGGAATGATGCCGGAATGGCCGACTTCTGCCACCGCTACTGGACCAGCGACAACATCGATGCCGTCAGTCGGATCGGCATACAGCGCGGATTTCTCTCGTTTTTACCGCCCGAAGTGATGGGATCGCACATCGCCGCGAGCCCGGCGCACGCCACCGGTCGTCGTCACTCGCTTGCCTTTCGTGCCGCGATGGCAATGACCGGCCACCTCGGCGTCGAAATGGACCCGCGCACCCTTTCCGACACCGAACGCGCCGAACTGGCGGACTGGATTTCCTTTCATAAACAATGGCGTGACCTGCTCCACCAAGGCCGCGTCTGGCAGGGCGAGAGCTCAGACGGAGTCCTCTGGCAGGCGCAAGGCCGCGAGGACGAACTCCTCCTGTTCGTTATCCGCGCAGAGCCGCCAGCGGATCGCCGACCTCAGCCGGTTACCCTGCCTTTTTGCGGAAAATCAGGGGCTTGGGACGTTCGGCTGCTCCGCATTGCCGGTGGCGAGGGTGGCCATGCGGCTCACAGCGCACCGTTCTTCGAAGCCATGAAGTCAACGCCCCAGAGCCTGCCAGCCAGCTGGCTCAGCAACGCCGGCCTGCCCTTGCCCCCGTCAAAGGCAGAGACCGTGTCCATCTTTCACATGCGCAAACGCGCCTGAAGTTCTTTTCGAGAAAGCTTGCAATGTCCCAAATTTCCGTTCCGGTTCAGACTGATGCTGCCTTTGGTGCAAGCCGCTGGGCGCCGTCTGGTTACGGCAATCCGCCCCGGATTCCGCTGATCGGCAAATCCGATGTCGTCCGCCTGTTCGATCACCTCGACCTGTGGGACTGCTGGCCGCTCGCACATGAGGACGGACGAACGGCTGAGCACAACGGCCGGAACTGGTGGTTTTTCTTGTCGTCTCCGGTCTTTGCTGACCCGGTCGAGCGCCACGGCCACGCGCGTATCCGTCTGATTTCATTCGGTAACGATGGCTGGACCGATCACGGAAATGCCTTTCCGGACGGCTTCACTCCGGGAAGCCGCGAGTGGGCGGGCTCAGCCGTTTTGATGGACGACGGGCAGACCGTACAACACTTCTTTACCGCCGCCGGCCGCCGCGGGGATCCACAGGAAACTTTCGAACAGCGCCTGTTCGTGAGCGAGGGCACGCTCAACGCCGATGGGCCCGGATCATGGCGCGAGCCGCGCGAAATCGTCGTGGCCGACGGGGTCCGTTATGTGCTCGACCGGCAGGACAGGGGAGCACCTGGCCAGATCAAGGGCTTCCGCGACCCTGCCTGGTTGCGCGACCCGGCCACGGGCAGGGCGCATATTCTGTTCACCGGCAGCGCGGCGTGGTCAGATCACCCCTTCAACGGGAACATCGGGATCGCAACGTTGCAGGAGGGTGAGTGGATTCTCGGTGATCCGCTGATCGATGCAGTTGGCGTGAACAACGAACTCGAAAGACCGCATGTGATCGCGCGCGACGGGCGATACTATCTCTTCTGGTCGACCCAGACGCATACTTTCGCGCCCGAGGCAGTGGCGGGACCGAACGGCCTTTATGGAATGGTTGCCGACAGCATGGCTGGGCCGTGGCGACCGATCAACGGCACCAGTCTGGTTGCCGCCAACCCCGACGCGGAGGCGAAGCAGTCCTACAGCTGGTGGGTTACCGGCGAGGGCGTGGTGTGGAGCTTCGTGGACTACTGGGGCATGGAAGGCCGCACCACCGCCACGAACCCCGAGTTGCTGCGCAGCAACTTCGGCGGAACGCCAGCGCCCCGTTTCCAGCTGCGGTTCGATGGCGACAGCGTGACCGTCGCCTGAAACCTCAGGCGCTTTCGCGCTGGATAAGCTCTGGCTGCATGATTGTGGAAGGCGCGTCTTCCCCGGCGATGCGTCGGCGCAGGGCATCGACCATGGCGCGAGCGCCCGCAGCAATTTCCTGCCGCACGGTCGTCAACTGCGGCACCATGCGCGTGGCGATGGGAAGATCGTCAAAGCCGGTCACGGCAACCTGATCGGGCACGGAGATCCCGTGCTCATGGAGGATGCGAATCGTCGTCATCGCGATGATATCGGACGCACACACGATCCCATCCACAGCACCGTCGAGGTCGGCAAGGTGGCTTGCGATCTGCGCTGCCATTTCCTCGCTGGCGAGATGGGTGGGGAAGCACACCAGGGATGCGTCGAGCGCCTTGGCGACTTCCTGCTCCACGCCGCGCTGGCGTTCCGCGATCTCGGGACCGTTGGGATCGCCGAAAAAGGCCAGGCGCTTGGCCCCACGCGCCAGCAATCTCCGTGCCGCAAGCGCGCCGCCAGCCGCGTTATCGACGCCCACTGTGCATTGCGCCTGTCCCTCACGATGGCTGCCCCATACAACGAGAGGGCGGTAGTGTTGCGCGACGCGCTCGATCACGTCGAATTGGTTGGACTGCCCAATGACCAGCGCGCCATCAAGCATGCCGGAATCGACGATCCGGTCCAGCCATTCGTCGTCACCGGGTATGACGCGCGACAGCATGAGGTCATGGCCGCTTTCGGTAAGTTCATCGGCCAGGTAGCCGAACAGGGTCATGAAGAATGGGTCGGAAATGTGCTGCCGCCGCTCGTGACCGAGCGGAATGACCACGCCGATCACTCCGGTTTGCTGCGTTCGGAGCCGCCGCGCCATCTGGTTCGGACGAAAGCCGTGCTCGCGCGCCAGTGCCTGAATACGCTCACGCGTCTCCTTGTTGACGAGTGACTTGTCGGCCAAGGCGCGGGAAACGGTTCCGGCAGAGACGCCTGCTATCCGCGCAAGCTCTGCAATGTTCCTGATCTTGCCGGGTTTTTTCACATCGTCCATGTAGTTTGCATGTCCTGCACAAGCGCTTCTGCGCGCGGTCATGCGCAACGCCCCTCGCGAGATTGATGCGATGTTATCGGCGCGCGTGTCAATGATTTAGGTGGCTTGGAGATCGGTGAGGATGGGCATGGTGTGGCGTATTGAGCACAAGTTTCTGCAAGTATGCAATCGATTGCCATTTCGTGTTGCAAACGATTGTAGTCGGTCTTAGGGAGAGGGTGACTGATTCCTGCAGACGCTGCAGGAGCATCTTGGTGGGAGGAAATATGAAGCTTACACCCCTCTACGGCTGTGCCTCGCTTGTCGCGCTCTGCAGCGCGATGACGGCCATGCCCGCATTCGCACAGGACGCTGCGCAGGCTGACAGCGCCGAAGCCGCACCGGAGACAACCGGTCTCGACGCAATCGTCGTGACTGCTTCGGGTCGCGACAAGACCCAGCTCAACAGTGCAGTGTCGGTCAGCTCGATTTCGTCGGAGACCATTCAGGCCATCCGTCCGACTTCGGAAGCCGAAGTGTTCCGCGCCATCCCGGGTATCCAGGTTGCCGGTACCGCCGGCCCAGGCGGTAACTCGAACATTGCTGTGCGTGGTCTTCCGGTCGCCACTGGCGGTTCGCCGTTCGTGCAGATCCAGGAAGATGGCCTGCCGACCGTTCTGTTCGGTGACATCCAGTTCGGCAACAACGACTACTGGACCCGCTTCGATGGGTCGGTGCAGAATATCGAAGGTGTGCGTGGCGGCTCGGCGGGCACCTTTGCTTCGCAGGCACCGGGCGCGGTCATCAACTACATCAGCCACACCGGCAAGCAGGAAGGCGGCTTCGTCTCGATCAATCGCGGCCTCGGCTATGACGAGACCCGCGCCGACTTCCGCTATGGCGGCCCGATCAACGACACGATGTACTTCCACATTGGCGGTTACGTGAAGAACGGCCGTGGTCCGCTTCATGCCGACTACACCGTGTCTGACTCGTTCCAGATCAAGGGCAACCTGACGAAGGAATTCAACGAGGGCCGCGGCTATTTCCGTCTGAACTTCAAGGTGGCCGATACGCAGGAGCCGAACTACACCGGCGCACCCGCACTTGCCACGATCACCGGCAAGAAGGTGACCAACATCCGCCCCTATCCGGGTTTCGATGGTCGCGACTCTTCGAACTACTCGATCTACAATCAGGACTTCCTGATCTACAATCGCGAGGGCAACCTCGAGCGCGTGAAGATGGACGGGATCACCACCAAGGCGCAGTCCTTCGGTGGCCAGTTCCACTACGACTTCGATGGCGGCATCACTGTCGACAACAACATGCGCTACACCAACATGAGCGGTGCGTTTGCCTCGCCGTTCCTCAACACTGCGCTCACCTCGTCGGTGCTCGGTTCGACCGTTAACGGCAAGACGGTTGCTGCGATCCGTTATGCCAGCGGTCCCAAGGCCGGGCAGCTGTTTACCGACCGCTATCTCGACAACAACGTCAACGTCCGCACCAACATCCGCGACATCGGCAGCTTTGCCAATGACCTGACCCTGGCTGGCAAGTTCGACGTCGCCTCGGGCAAGCTGACCACCCGCGCCGGTTTGTTCTACATGAACCAGAAGATCGCGATGGACTGGCACGTCAACAAGTCGCTGCGCGAACTGAACGGTGACAACCCCTCGCAGCTCGACCTGTTCGACAGCGCGGGCAACAAGCTGACCCAGGCCGGTACGTCGGGCTATAACAACAACTGGGGCGAGTGCTGCGCTCGCGATTACGACCTGTCGTATGCAAACACGGCTCCGTACCTCTCGCTCGATTTCGACCACGATCAGTTCGGGCTCGACGGTTCGGTCCGCTTCGAGCGCATCAAGTCGACCGGATATGCCATCGGCGGCGGGGCCGAGTTCCCGATCAACAGCAACGGCGTGACCATCCCTGCGATCACCGCGAATGGCGTTCGCGAGAACCTGAACTACACCCGCAGTTACACCTCGTGGACCGTGGGCGGCCTGTTCAAGGTCACGCCGAACGTGACGATCTTCGCCCGCACTTCTCGCGGTGGCCGCTTCAACAGCGACCGCCAGACCCTAGGCGGCAAGATCCGCAACGACGGTGCTCTGTGCCGTGCGAGCGACATCGGCAAGAATGGCTGCTCGGCAGATGGCGTGACGCCTTCGGTTGACTTCGTCACGCAGCACGAACTGGGCATCAAGAGCCGTGGCGATCTGCTCGGTGGGCAGTTCACGATGGAAATGACGCTGCTCAAGGGCAACTTCAAGCAATCGACCTATGAGCTTTCGGCCACGCGCTGCCCCGGCGGTTCTGGCGGTTGCGTCATCGACGCCAAGTTCAAGTCCACCGGTGCGGAATTCTTCGCAACCTATCGCAATGGTGGCTTCAGCTTCGTCGGCAACGCCACGTACTCGAAGGCCAAGCGGCAGTCGGCAGGCGCCACGTCCTACACGCGTTCGCCGAACCTGCCTGACCTGATCTACACGGCATCGGCCAACTACGACATCGGCGATATCGCCACTGTCGGTATTGCCATGACCGGGCAGACCAGCGCGATCGACGATGGCGGGTTCGAATATCCGGGCAAGGCGATCTTCAACCCGTCGCTGCGCGTCTATCCGATGAAGGATCTCGAACTCGGCCTGCAGGTCTACAACGTGTTCGATACCTTCGACCTGCGCGGCAACGGCGGCATTGCTGATCCGACCACCAACCCGGTCGTCATCGGTGGCGCTCCGGCACTGGGCCGTACGGTCTCGGCTTCGGTCCGCTACAACTTCTGATGCTGGCGGGGGAGCGCGCGTATCGCGCTTCCCAGCCACTTCGGGTCGCATGAGGGAGGGGCGGGGCGCAAATCGCGTTCCGCCCTTCCGTTCCAATATCGCCGCAAGAGCGATAGGAAAGAAGGGACGCCAACGAGAGGCATGCCGGAATGAGCAGTATCGCATGAGCAACCCTGATCTGATGATCCGCTCTGTCGCCGTGATTGGTGGTGGCACCGCAGGATGGATGACTGCTGCGGCCTTGGCGCAAGCGCTGCGGCACAATTGCAGCATCACGCTGGTGGAGTCCGAAGAAATCGGCACTGTCGGCGTGGGCGAGGCGACTATCCCGCCGATCCGCACCTTCAACGAGACCCTGCAGATCGACGAGCGCGAGTTTGTTCGCAAGACCAAAGGCTCTTTCAAGCTGGGCATCGAGTTCGTCGACTGGGGCAGCCTTGGCAACAGCTATTTCCATCCGTTCGGTCCGCACGGCCGGGCGTTCGATATCGTCAACCTGCACCATTACTGGCTGCGGGCGCGCGAAGCCGGTGAGACTGCGCCGTTGGACGAACACTCGATGGCTTGGGCACTGGCAAAGGAAAACCGCTTTGCTCCGCCGATGCCGGATCAGCGCAATGTGCTGTCCACCTTCGATTATGCCTATCACTTCGACGCCGGACTCTACGCGAAGTTTTTGCGGGAGTACTCCGAAGCCAAGGGCGTCACGCGCATCGAGGGAAAGGTTGCCAGCGTGCAGCAGAACGCCGAAACCGGCTTCGTCACGGGGGTGACGCTTGATGACGGTCGCAAGATCGAGGCCGAGTTGTTTGTCGACTGCTCGGGCTTTCGCGGCCTGCTGATCGAAGGTGCGCTCAAGGCCGGCTATGAGGAATGGACGCACTGGTTGCCGTGCGATCGGGCCATGGCGGTGCCGTGCGAGAATGCCTATCCCTTGACGCCCTATACGCGGTCGACCGCGCGGGAAGCCGGGTGGCAATGGCGCATTCCGCTGCAGCATCGCACCGGCAACGGCTATGTGTTCTGCAGCCAGTTCCTGTCCGAGGACGAGGCGGCGGAGAAGCTGTTGTCGCGCCTTGATGGAAAGGCGCTGGCAGATCCGCGTCCGCTGCGTTTCGTTACCGGACGGCGCAAGTCGTTCTGGGAGAAGAACGTGATCGCAGTGGGTCTGTCGAGCGGATTCATGGAGCCGCTGGAGTCGACCTCGATTCACCTGATCCAGGCCGGCATCTCCAAGCTGCTTGCGCTGTTCCCCGACCGCACCTTCGATCCGATGGTGATCGAGGAGTACAACCGCATCGCCATCAACGAGTACGAGCGGATCCGCGATTTCCTGATCCTGCACTACAAGCTCACCACGCGCGATGATTCCGAGCTTTGGCGCTACTGCGCAGCGATGGATATTCCCGATACGCTCAACACCAAGATCGAGCATTTCCGTCGTTACGGCCGTCTTGTGCAGCGCGATGCCGACCTGTTCGGCGCGCCGTCTTGGCTGGCGGTGCATATCGGGCAGGGCAACATTCCCGAGCGGACCGATCCGCTCGCCGACTACCGCGGAATCGACGGACGCGAGTGGCTGGGCAAGCTCCGTGCCGCCATGCACCACGCAGCGCTTCAGCAGCCTACCCACGAGCAGTTCATCCAGGCCAACTGCGCAGCATGAGCGAGGCGCAAGCCCTGTTCCAACGCGCCATTGCCTTGCGCGAAGTGCAGGACCTTGGCGGTGCGCTTGACGCGATCCTGCTGGCAGCCAAGGCCGTTCCGAACGATCCAAACGTGGCGCTGGGGCTCGCGCAGATCTCGTTCGAGGCCGGGCTGAATGCTGCGGACCTCTATGCCGATGCTGCAAGATTGCAGCCCCAGCGGATAGACCTTCAGCGCAGCCGCGCCGCAGCCTTGGCGGCGGAAGGACGGCTGACAGAAGCAGAAGCTCTACTGGAAACCGTGTTGGCCGCCAATCCCGGTTGGATCGAGGGCCATCGCTGTCTTTGCGGAATGCGCGCGACGGCCGGCGATCCGGACTTTGCGCGCAGCTTTTCTGCCGCGATCGAGCGCGATCCGGCCAACTTCGGCCTGAGGATGGCGTGGTTCCATGTGCTGGCCACGGCCCGGCAATGGGAAAGCGCCCGCGCTGTCATCACCGACGCCGAAGCGGCATTGGGCGAACGCCAGGCATCGCTGCTCGGCAAGCTGTTCCTTGCCAGCGAGAGCGGTAAAGCGGCTGAGAACGCGGCATTGTTCGACGGTGTGGAGCATGTTCAGGATGTCGGACTCGATCTCGCCCGCGTGAGGCACTTCCTGCGCGGCGGACAGATCGAGCGCGCGCATGACGTCTGTCTGCGCCACGCTGGCACTCCGCCGATGCGGGCCTTCTGGTCCTATCTCTCCCTCGCGTGGCGGCTCCTCGGCGATGCCCGCGTTGATTGGCTCGACGGCGGGATGCGCGATGTGCGTTCGTTCGATCTCGGCTTCAGCGCTGAAGAACTGGCTGAACTGGCACGAACGCTCCGTCAGTTGCACACAATGAACGAGCCATGGCACGAACAGTCCGTTCGCGGTGGCACCCAGACCGAACGGCCGCTGCTCCTGCGGATCGATCCCGTGATCGCTGCAGCAAGGAGCAAGATCGAAGCCGCAGTCGCGCGTTACATTGATGAATTGTCGCCGCCTGACGCCACACACCCACTGTTCGCCGCGCCGCGAGGCCGGTTCCTGTTCGCCGGCAGCTGGTCAGTGAAGCTGCGCCCCGGCGGCTATCACGCCACGCACACGCACCCGATGGGCTGGATCAGCTCCGCGCTATATGTGACCGCGCCGGAGGCGTCGCAGCGGGGACCGGCGCCGGCAGGTTACCTGCAATTCGGCAACCCGCCGCCCGAACTCGGGCTGGGGCTTGAGCCTTATGGCTCGGTTGAACCAAAGCCTGGCCGGCTCGTGCTGTTTCCCTCGACCATGTGGCACGGCACAGTGCCGTTCACCGACGGAGAACGAATGACCATCGCTTTTGACGTCGTTCCCGCCCAATCGATCCCCAATTCGCCCGACAAGGCCTGAGATGCGCCCTCGTTATCATTATGCTCCCGCCGCCAACTGGCTGAGCGATCCCAACGGCCTCGTCTGGCAGGATGGCGAGTGGCACATGTTCTACCAGTACAATCCCTTCGGCGAGGAATGGGGGCACATGTCGTGGGGGCATGCCGTTTCGCCCGACCTTGCGCATTGGCAGGAACTGCCGGTCGCGTTGGCGGAGGAAGCCCAGACCATGATCTTTTCGGGCTCGGCTGTGATCGATCATGCTGGCAGTGCGGGTTTGGGACATGGTGCGATAATCGCGATCTACACCGGCGCAAGAACGGATCGACAGCACCAGTTCCAATGCATTGCCGCAAGCAGTGATCTGGGGCGGACTTTCACCAAGTATGCAGCGAATCCGGTGCTGGATCGCCAGATGGCAGACTTCAGAGACCCCAGCGTGTTCTGGCATGAGCCGACGCGGCGCTGGATCATGGCCGTGGTTCTGTCCGACGAAAATCGCGCCTTGCTCTATGGATCGGACGACCTGAAATCATGGCAAGAGCTGTCCGAGATACCGACGGACGGTGCTCCGGGGCACTTGTGGGAATGCCCATTCCTCGTCGAATTGCCTGTTGAAGGCACGGATCAGACGCGCTGGCTGTTCAAGGTCGATGTGCTTTCAGGCGCACCGGGATCGGGCGCTCTTTATCGGGTCGGCAGCTTTGATGGTGTTCGGTTCACGGCCGAAAGTGCCTGGCTGGTGGCTGACCATGGCGATGAGTTCTACGCGGCAATTGGCTGGATCGAACCGCGTGATCGCCTGGATCGGCCGACGTGGATTGGCTGGATGGGTAACCATGCCGTGCAGAAGCACTTGCCGCTGCAGGGCTGGCGCGGCGCGATGAGCCTGCCTCGCAGGCTTTCCTTCAGACGCGGCGAGGGCGGTTTCGTGCTCGTCCAGTCGATCGAACGATCATGCCGCGCATTGTTCGGCGATGCCGAGAAGATCGAACTGGACCATGGCTGCTTTCCGCTGCCGAGTTGCGCCATGCTGACGGCGGACGCTGGCGATTGGGCGTTCACGCTCTCCGATGACGCGGGCCGCTCGCTCGCTTGCGCTTGCAAAGCAGGCAGGATCGAGGTCATCCGCAAGGACGCGGTGACGCCACAGCTTGATCACAGGAGCGAAATGGCGCTCACCGGCGTCGGGCCAGTCGAGATCTGGCTCGACTATGGCAGCATCGAGATCGTCGCCGGGGCAGGGGCGGACTGCCTCACCTTGCAACATCGCCTTGCCGGTGAGGCATGGGCGCTGCGTGGCACCGGCAGGCTCTCTGCCCGTTACCTCGCCTCGAGCGCCTGACGGCCCAGTTCGATGGCGCCGGTGATGCCGGCATCATCGCCAAGGCCCGGGGTGACGATGTAGCCCTGTAGCCCGGAGTCGAGGCGTGGGTGCTGGACATAGCCATTAATCTTGGCAGCCGTGGCCTTGCGCACAGATTCAACCAGCCCGGGCGCCTTCATCACGCCACCGCCGAAGATCAGCCGGTCCGGCATGTGCAGCAGCACGAGCGTCGAGGCGAGGTGGGCGATGTAGTCGGCCACGATGCCCACTTCCTCTGACCCGAGCTTGTCGAGGCTCGTGCCCCAGCGCTTTTCAATGGCTGGTCCACAAGCCAGGCCCTCAAGGCAGTCGCTGTGATAGGGGCAGATGCCAGGAAAGGGATCGCGCGACGGATCGCGCGGAGGCTGGATGTGGCCGCTTTCGAAATGCGAAATGCCCATCAGCGACTGCCCGTCGCGCACCACGCCGGTGCCAACGCCTGTTCCGATGGTGGTATAGGCGAGCGTGCGACAGCCTTGTCCGGCGCCGGCCATCCATTCGCCGATCGCAGCGCCGTTCACGTCGGTGTCGACCTTGATTGGGGCGCCAAATCCGGACAGCACGTCGTGAAACCGTGCGCCTGACCAGCCCGGCTTGGGCGTGGTGGTGAAAGTGCCGTATGTGGATGACGTCGGGTCGATGTCGATCGGGCCGAAGCTTGCCACACCGAACGCCGCGATCGGACCATGTTGCGCGCTGGCTTCTTCAAAGAAAGCCTGCATCGCTGGCCAAGTCTCGGCAGGCGTATTGGTCGGCATGCGCGTGCGGGCGAGAATTTCACCCTCATGCGTCGCAAGGGCAAGCACGAACTTGGTGCCGCCGGCTTCGACCGCTCCGATCAGACCTTTGTCGCTCATTCGCTTGTCACTTTCGCATTTTCCTTCACCAGCATCATGGCCGCTGCAGCCGCCGTCATCATCAGTGCTGCAACCAACATCGTCCAACGCGGCTCTCCGGGGAAGAAGCTGCGCATCACGCCGCCCATCAGTGTAGCGACTACGAGTTGCGGTATGACGATGAAGAAATTGAAGATGCCGATATAGATCCCGAACTTTCGCGGCGGCAGCACTCTCGTCAGAATGACGTAGGGCATCGACAGCACGGATGCCCAGGCAATGCCCATCCCGACCATCGGCAGCAGCAGCGCATTCGGATCGCGGATCAGTAGAATCCCCACGAAGCCCGCTGCCCCGCATAGCAGCCCGACCGCGTGGGTCGCAGCATTACCAATGCGGCGGGCCAGGACGGGCAGCAGGAACGCTGCAAGCGCGGCAACGCCGTTGTAAAACGCGAACATGATGCCGACCCAGTCCGCGCCTGCGTTATAGGCAAAGCTGGTCGTGTCGGTCGCGCCGAATGCCTGCGCGGTGACCACCGGCGTCGTGTAGATCCAGACGATAAAGAAGCCGATCCACGTGAAGAACTGCGCAAATGCCAGTTGGCGCATCTGGACGGGCATCTGGGCAAGATCGCTGACGATGTGCGCCAGCGCGCCCTTGGCCGACGTGGCACGAACGCCAATCTGGATCAGTCCGAAGGCACACAGCCCGGCACCAAGGACATAGAGTTGCTTGTCGAGGGCGAGCGTTTCGACCAAGCCGAGCATGACGATCCCGGCAATCACCCAGAACGGCCCGCGGCGCGGATAGATCAGTGGCTGGTGCTCTCCGCCCTGATTATGGTCGGAGTCGGCATCGAACTCTGCCATCTCCGCAGGCGAGTATTCGCGCACTCGTAGCACCGTCCAGCCAACGCTGAAGATCATTGCTGCCGCGCCGAGATAGAAGCTGTAGCGGACGGACGGCGGGATCACTCCTTCAGGAGCGACGTTGGCAATCCCGAGCCAGTTGAAAAGCGCCGGCGCGAGGCTGCCCAACACGGCGCCAGCCCCGATAAAGCACGTCTGGAAGGCAAAGGCCTGCGCGCGCTGGTCGTCCGGCGTCATGTCTCCGGCAAAGGCGCGGAACGGCTCCATCGCGACGTTGAGCGAGGCATCGAGGAGCCACAGAAAGGCCGCGGCGAGCAGGAGCAGCCCGGTGTTGGGCAGGCCGATCAGCGCCAATCCGGCCAGAACGGCACCGGCAAGAAAATAGGGGCGACGGCGGCCGAGGAAGCCCCATGTGCGGTCCGAATGATACCCGATCAGCGGCTGCACGATCAGGCCGGTGACTGGTCCTGCGATCCACAGGAAGGCGAGATCATCGACGGAGCTGCCAAGTGACTGGAAAATGCGGCTGACGTTGGCGTTTTGCAGTGCGAAAGCAATCTGGATACCGAAATAGCCGAAGCTGATGTTCCACAGTCCCCAGAAGCTCTGCCTTGGTTTCTCCCTTGCGGGTTGGCGGATCGAGGTGGTCATCAGCTCTCCATGGGGCGCTATTCGTGCGCCAGGTGGCCGTCTCGCGCAGCCATTGCATTGCAAGCAGGCCGTGCGAAGTTGCAGAAACCGGACGTTCCTGCAATCGATGCGCATACGAATACCAAGACCGCCGGGGGATCAACCACCGCTGCTTGCGCGAACCACAAGCCGGGCCGGCAGCACGCGGGGATTGCCCGGGCGGCCTTCGACTTGCGCGAGAACGCTTTCCACCAGCGCTTCGCCAGCCAGCCGGATATCCTGCATGATCGTGGTGAGCGGAGGTGACGTGAAGGCCGCGGCCGGAATGTCGTCAAAGCCGACGACCGCGACATCGTCCGGAACCGAAAGTCCGGCTTCGGAAAGTGCACGCATGGCGCCTACCGCAATGAGATCGCTGGCGGCAAAGATCGCATCGAACGGCGCCTCCCGCGATAGAAGCTCGCGCGCGGCGTGATAGCCGTTTTCTTCCGATGAGACGGCGTCGACGAGCAAGGCCGGGTCGGGTGAAAGGCCTGCTGTCACGACAGCTTTGGCAAGGCCTGCATAGCGCTGTTCGAATTCCGGATAGTGCGAATCCGCTTGGCCGAGGAACGCGATCCGCTTTCGTCCGCGTGCCAGAAGGTGCTCGCCCGCAAGCCGTCCCGCGCCGAAATTGTCCGACCCGACCGTGGCTCCGATTGTGCCGTCGTCAACCGAGCCCCAGCGTACGAAATGCGTGCCGGATCGGAGCAACTGGCGTAGCCGCGGCTCGTATGCCGTATAGTCGCCATAACCAAGCAGGATCAGGCCGTCCGCGCGATGGCTGTCCTGGTATCGCTTGTGCCAATCGTCATCCAGTTTCTGGAACGAAATGAGCAGGTCCAGCCCGCGATGGGCGCAATGCCGCGTGATCGACCCGAGCATGGCGAGGAAGAACGGGTTGATGTTGGATTCGTCCGGCGTTGGGTCCTCGAAAAACAGCAGAGCCAGCGTGTTTGACCGTTGCGAGCGCAGCGACGAAGCGTTCTTGTCGACCGTGTAGTTGAGTTGCCGAGCGATAGCCTCGATCTTCTGCCGCGTTGCGAGACTGACCGACTTGCTGCCGCGCAACGCCCTGCTCACAGTGGGCTGTGATACGCCGGCAAGGTAGGCAATGTCGAAACTGGTTGGTTTGTTGGAAGGCCTGCGCCCCATATCCCGATCACTCCCACCGCCCGGTGTGGTCCCGTGGTCGGTCATCGCCGACTTTATGCGCGATGTTTCGGTCATGCAATGGGGTGGCGGCTGCGCCAGTCGAATCGCAAGGAAAACGCCCATTTTTTAAGCGTTTTGCGCGCAGCTCGAGCGTTGCCAAATAGCATCATCTGAAACCAATCCGGGTGCCGGCGCATGCATAGTATACGTATGCCATATTCGCCAATCTTCATCGCTCCCTTAAACCGAAATGGAGCGGAAGGCCGGGATCAGCGGCTCCGCCCAGTTCGAGCACAGGTATTCGCAAAAGGTTCAGGGCCGGGACATTCCGGCTTGGGGGAGTGAGTTTCAACATGGCAATTCGCACATTATCCGCTGCTGCGGGCGTATCGCTCGCCGCCATCACGGTTGCGCTCGCCGCGACCCCGGCCATGGCGCAGGATGCTGCCCCGGCACAGGATCAGGCGCAGGCTGACACCGCTCCTGAAGCGCAGGAACAGGCCATCGTCGTGACCGGCTTCCGCGCTGCGCTCGCCACGGCCGTGAACGTCAAGAAGACCTCGCCGGTCATCGTGGAATCGGTTTCGGCAGAAGACATCGGCCGTCTTCCCGATGCATCGATCGGTGAATCGATCGCGCGTCTTCCGGGCCTCACCACCCAGCGCCTGTTCGGCCGCGCCAACTCGATCGCTATCCGTGGTTCGAGCGCGGACCTGTCCTCGACCACGCTGAATGGTCGCCCGCAGACCTCGACGGGCGAGCAGCGCAATGTCGAGTTCGACCAGTTCCCGTCGGAAATCGTCAGCCGCGTTGACGTCTACAAGACACCGCAGGCGAACCTTGTCCACCAGGGCCTCGTGGGTACCGTCGACATCAAGACGATCCGCCCGCTCGAATTTGGCAAGAGCCTGCTCTCGTTCGGCGGCCGCGGCACTTATGCAGACCTCGGCAAGGTCAACAAGGACAGCAACGAGTTCGGCTATCGCGCAACTGCGACCTACGTCGGCCAGTTCATGGAAGACCGTCTCGGCGTGGCACTGTCGGCCGCCTACACCGACGAGCCCTACCAGGCTCAGGAATTCGAAGCCTGGGGTTACGCCGACGGCCCGAACAACACCAAGATCATCGGCGGCATGAAGCCGTTTGGCGTTTCCACGCAGCTCAAGCGCCTCGGCATCCAGGGCACCGTGCAGTTCAAGCCGGTCGACGAACTGACCCTGACGGTTGACGGCTTCTACGGCAATTTCAAGGACAAGCAGATCAAGCGCGGCATCGAGTTCCCGCTTGCCTGGAGCGGCGCGCAGCTTTCGCCGACCGGCATCGAGACCAATGGCAACCTGATCTCTAAGGGCACGTTCTCCGGCGTCGAAGCGGTGGTCAACAACCACGGTTACGAGCGCAACTCCGACATCTTCTCGGGCGGCTTCAACGCGGCTTGGGCTGGCGAAGATGGCTGGTCGGCTTCGTTCGACTTCGGCTATTCGAAGACGGACCGCAACGAACTGAGCCTCGAAACCAACGCAGGCACTGGTCCGGGCGCGGGCGTTGGCGCGGCGGACACACTGACTTTCGTCAGCGGGCCGACCGGCACCAGCTTCACCAGCCACGTTCTCGATTACGGCAACTACAACACCATCGTGCTGACCGATCCGCTCGGTTGGGGTGGTGGTGCGCCGAAGGGTTCGCAGGAAGGCTACTACAACGACCGCATCATCGACGACGAGATCAAGAGCTTCCAGATCGAAGTCGGCAAGGAGCTGGAAGACAGCTTCCTCTCCAAGATCACTGTTGGCTCGGCCTATGTCGATCGCACCAAGGCCAAGACTCCGGAAGAATATTTCCTCAACCTTGCCGGTGGCGTGAAGTCGCTGGTGGTGCCCGAGAAGTACCGTACCGGCGCAACCGACCTGTCTTTCATCGGTGCTGGTCCGATCATCGGTTACGATCCGTTCAGGATGCTTGAGGACGGCGTCTACGTGAAGACGCTCAATGCCTCGAAGGACGTGCCCGCCAAGGCCTACTCGGTCACCGAGCGCGTGATGTCGATCTACCTGAAGGGCGACCTCAAGGCGACGCTCGGCGACGTCGAGATGGACGGCAACATCGGCGTTCTGGCCCAGAACACCGAGCAGAAGTCGCGCGGCTTCGTGAACCTGGCAGCTGCATCGCTGGTGCCTGTCACCCGCGGCGCGCGTTATTGGGACATCCTGCCCAGCCTCAACCTCAACTTCCGCATTCCGGGTGATTGGGTTGTCCGCTTTGCTGCGGCCCGCGAGATCCAGCGTCCGCGCTTCGAGGACATGAAGGTCAGCCTGGACTACAGCTACAATGTCAACAGCGGAGTGATCACCGGAAACGGCGGTAACCCGCAGCTGCGTCCGTACCGTGCGTGGGCAGCTGACCTGAACATCGAGAAGTACTTCGGACGCAAGGGCTATGTCGGCCTGCAGATGTTCTACAAGAAGCTCGACAACTACATCTACAAGGATGTCGTTCCTTACGACTACACCGGCCTGCCCATCGTTGCCCCGGTTCCGATCACGAACTTCGTCGGCACGATCAATACGGCGGTCAACGGTTCGGGCGGCAAGCTCTATGGCGTGGAACTCGCCGGCACGCTTCCGTTCGAAGTCATCACCCCGGCGCTTGAAGGGTTCGGCTTCACCGGCGGCCTTGGCTACACCAAGACTTCGATCAAGCCCGGTCCGAACGCGAATTCGATGGATCTGCCAGACTATTCGCGCTGGGTCGCTTCGGGCACGCTGTTCTTCGAGAAGGCCGGTTTCAACGCTCGCGTCTCGGCCCGTCATCGCTCGTCGTTCCAGGGCATCTTCGTTGGCTTCGGCGGCGAGCGTGAACTGCGCCGCGCGCTGAAGGAAACCATCGTCGATGCGCAGATCGGCTATGACTTCAAGGAAAACAGCCCGCTCAACGGTCTGTCGCTCTTCGTGCAGGGCCAGAATCTGACCGACGAGCCTTTCGTTTCGGTCGACAACGGTGCGCCGCTGCAGATCCGCAATTACCAGACCTATGGGCGCCGCTTCATGGCGGGCTTCAACTACAAGTTCTGATCCCTCCGGAGGGGCGGCCTCATCCCGCCCCTCCACCCTTTTGGGGACAGAGACGTTGCCAGGAAGTGCCCGCAGAAGGCACTCTTTAAAGAATTCACTGCGGGAGAACGGACGTGTCGGCTTCACATCAGCGCAGGATCGTCATCGCGGGCGGTGGCACGGCGGGATGGATGACTGCGGCCGCGCTGTCCCGGCTTGCTGCGCCGCATTGGCAAGTCACTCTCGTGGAATCCGAGGAAATCGGCACGGTCGGCGTTGGTGAGGCGACCATCCCGATGGTCCGCCTGTTCAACCAGACCCTCGGCATCGACGAAGCCCAGTTTCTGCGCGAGACCAACGGCACTTGGAAGCTTGGCATCGCGTTCGAGGGCTGGGGCGGTTTTGATGACCGCTATATCCACGGTTTCGGGCTGACCGGGCGGAGCCTCGGCGTACTTCCGTTTCATCACTACTGGCTTCGCGGTCGCGCGCAGGGACTTGCAGGCCCCTTGGGCGAATACGTCCTCAACGCCGTCGCTTGCGACGCGAACAGGTTCGCACGCATCGACCGTCCGCAAGGCAGCGCCTTGCCGCCAATGCCCTATGCCTACCACTTCGATGCTTCGCTTTATGCCGCATTCCTGAGGCGTTACGCCGAGGGCCGTGGCGTTCGCCGGATCGAAGGTCGGATCGTCGGTTTCGACCGCAATGCGCTGAGCGGTGATCTTGCGGCGCTTCGGCTCGAGCGTGGCGAGGTAATTGAAGGCGATCTCTTCGTAGACTGCTCTGGCTTCCGCAGCCTGCTTCTGGGCCAGGAGATGGGCGTCGGTTATGTCGATTGGAGCGAATGGCTCAAGTGCGATCGCGCTGTGGCGGTGCCCTGTGTGCGCGCCGAGCCGTTGGTCCCTTATACCCGTTCGATTGCCCAGCCCGCTGGTTGGTGCTGGCGCATTCCGCTGCAACATCGCACCGGAAACGGCCACGTCTTCTGCTCTGAAATGATGAGCGAGGATGAGGCGACGGCTCGCTTGCTTGACAGGCTGGATGGCGAGCAACTGGCTGAGCCGCGAACGATCCGCTTCAAGGCTGGGCGGCGGGAGAAGTTCTGGGAGCGCAACGTCGTGGCGGTGGGGCTTTCGTCGGGCTTTATCGAGCCTTTGGAATCCACCTCGATCCATCTCATCCAGACAGCGATCAGTCGCGTAGTCGATTTCCTGCCCAACGGCCCTGTGCAGGATGCCGACCGCGATGCTTACAACCGGCTGGCAACGTTCGAGATCGAGCGCATCCGCGACTTCGTGATCTTGCACTATGTCGCCAATGGCAGGCACGGCGAACCCTTCTGGGACGCTCTCAGGCAGATGGAAGCGGAAGGACAACTCCCCGAGGCTTTGGGTGAGCGATTGGCCATGTTCCGTGCCTCTGGCCGCATCGTGCGCGAGCATGACGAACTGTTTGACGTGCCCGGTTGGGCGCAGGTGATGATCGGGCAGGGGGTGATTCCTCAGCGCTGGCATCCACTCGCCGATCAGGTTGCGTCTGAAAGCCTCAAAGCCTTCCTCGAAACCGTTCGCGGTGCCTATGCAAAGGACGTTGCCCGAATGCCATCCCACGCCGATTACGTCGCTCATGTCTGCGGGCAGGTACCGGTGCATGCGTAAGTTCATAGGTCTTTCCCTGCTGGCGCTGCTCGCCTCGCAACCTGCGCGGGCCGATGTGCCGCTGGCAGAAGTCAGGGCGCGTCCGGCAGCGGGGGAGACGATCTATTTTCTGCTGCCTGACCGGTTCGAGAACGGCGACAAGGCCAACGATCTCGGGGGCCTGAAGGGTGACCGCTACAAGACCGGCTTCGACCCTGCGGCCAAGGGCTTCTACCATGGCGGCGACCTGAAAGGACTGACCCAGCGCCTCGACTACCTTCAGGGACTTGGCGCGACGGCGATTTGGGTGGCGCCGATTTTCAAGAACAAGCCGGTGCAGGGCGGGCCGGGGTTGGAGAGCGCCGGATACCACGGCTACTGGGTGACCGACTTTACTCGGGTCGACCCGCATTTCGGAACCAACGCCGATTTCAAGGCGCTGGTCGATGCCGCGCATGCGCGTGGGATGAAGGTCTACATGGACATCATCGCCAACCACACGGCAGATGTGATCCAGTACAAGGGTGGCCAGTACACCTATCGCGACAAGGCGAACTGGCCCTATTCGCGCAAGGGTGGCCTGAACGGTAAGCCGATCAATCCAGGATTTGCTGGCGATGAGGATTCGAGCGCGACGAACTTCGCCAGGCTGACCGATCCCGGCGCGGCCTATGAACCGTTCGTGCCGCCTGCCGAGGCGCATGTGAAGGTTCCCGACTGGCTCAACGATCCGATCTATTACCACAACCGCGGCGACAGCACGTTCCGGGGCGAAAACAGCCGCTTCGGCGACTTTGCCGGGCTCGACGACCTGTTCACCGAGCACCCGCGCGTTCGCGCCGGAATGATCGAAATCTATGCCGACTGGATCAGGCGGTTCGGCATCGACGGCTATCGCATCGACACCGCCAAGCACGTCGATCCGGGCTTCTGGCAGGCGTTCATTCCGGCGATGCTGGATACGGCGAAGAAAGCCGACATCCCGAACTTCACGATCTTCGGCGAAGTAGCGCACGAAGGTTCGGACCCCGGCACCATCGCCCGGTACACACGCCGTGACGGCTATCCCGCCGTGCTGGACTTCGCCTTCCAGGGCGCGGTGCGCGCGGTGCTGGGACAGGGCAGGGGCACCGAGGTCCTCGCTGATACGTTCGATGGCGACGTGCTCTATCAGGGTGGCGAAGAAGCTGCGCTCGCGATGCCGACGTTCCTTGGCAACCATGACATGGGCCGCTTCTCAACGCTTCTCGCCAAGGACATGCCGGGGATTTCGGATGCAGAACTGACCAACCGCGTCGAGCTTGCCCACGTGATGCTGCTGACCCTGCGCGGTTCTCCCGTGATCTACTCTGGCGACGAGCAGGGCTTTGTTGGCGATGGCAACGATCAGGATGCTCGCGAGGACATGTTCGCGAGCAAGGTCGCGAGTTACAACGACAACCGCCTGCTTGGCACTTCCGCAACCACCGCGACGGCCAACTTCGATCCTGCGCATCCCTTCTACAGGTTGATCGCGACACTGGCCCAACTGCGCAAGGCCCACCCGGCTCTTGCGCGGGGACGGCAAGTTACGCGAACGTATTCGGAAGCGCCCGGATTGTTTTCAGTCTCCCGCTTCGATCCGGTTGGCGGTACCGAATATTTCATCGCGTTCAACACCTCGGACAAGCCGATCGCCGTGCAAAGCGTGATCGGTGCGTCCGCAACAAGCCTTGAGACGCTCCACGGGCAATGCCCGGCGCAGGTTTCCGCGCCCGGCAGCGTTACTGTCGAGCTACCCGCCTTCGGCAGCATGGTCTGCCGTGTTGCTCCCTCCCCGGAATTGACTGTTCGATGAAGACTTCAGAAGCCGTCCTTGCCAGCCCCATGCCGCAGGCCGACGCGCCGTGGTGGCGTGGCGCTGCAATCTATCAGATTTACCCGCGCAGCTTCTGCGATTCCAACGGCGACGGCATCGGCGACCTGCCGGGCATTACACAACGGCTCGACCATGTCGCGCGGCTCGGCGTGGACGCAATCTGGGTCTCGCCTTTCTTCAAGTCACCAATGCGTGATTTCGGCTATGACGTGGCCGACTACTGCGACGTCGATCCGATCTTCGGCACGCTTGCTGACTTCGACGTCATGGTGAAGCGGGCGCATGAACTCGGCCTCAAGGTCACGATCGATCAGGTATACGCCCATACTTCGGACTTGCACCCCTGGTTCGAGGAAAGCCGTCAGGACCAGTTGAACGACAAGGCCGACTGGTACGTCTGGGCCGACCCGAAGCCTGATGGTTCGCCACCCTCAAACTGGCAATCGGTGTTCGGCGGTCCCGCGTGGACGTGGGACGCGCGGAGGCGGCAGTATTACCTGCACAACTTCCTTTCCAGCCAGCCGCAGATGAATGCGCACAATCCCGATGTGCAGGATGCGCTGCTTGGCGTCATGCGGTTCTGGCTGGATCGCGGCGTCGACGGGTTCCGGCTCGATGCGCTCAACTTCCTGATGCACGATCCGACGCTGCGCGACAATCCGCCGTCGCCCGACGACGGCCGTCGCAAGACGCGGCCGTTCGACTACCAGCTGAAGATCTACAACCAGTCGCACCCCGACATCCTCAAGTTCATCCAGCGCGTGCGAAAGCTGTGCGATGAATATGGCGCGGTGTTCACCGTGGCCGAAGTGGGCGGCGATCTGGCCGAAACCGAGATGAAGGCCTTCACCGCCGGTGAGGATCACCTAAATAGCGCCTATGGCTTCGATTTCCTCTATGCCGATAAGCTGACGCCCAGGTTTGTTGAGCAGGCCGTTGCCAAGTGGCCGGACACGCCGGGCATCGGCTGGCCGAGCTGGGCTTTCGAGAACCACGACGCGCCCCGTGCGCTTTCGCGCTGGTGCAGCCCCGATGATCGCGACGCGTTTGCGCGGCTGAAGGCCATGCTGTTCACATCGCTGCGCGGCAATATCATCGTCTATCAGGGCGAGGAGCTCGGGCTGACGCAGGTCGAAATTCCGTTCGAGCAGCTGCAGGATCCGGAAGCCATTGCCAACTGGCCCCTGACGCTTTCGCGCGATGGCGCGCGGACGCCGATGCCATGGATGGTGCAGGCGGGTGAGGGTGGCTTTACCGGCGGTTCGCCGTGGCTTCCAGTGGGTGAAGAGAACCTTGCGCGTGCAGTAGACCGGCAAGAAGCCGACCCGGCATCGCTGCTCAACCTGACCTCGGACTTGCTGCGGTTGCGCCGTGAAAACGATGCGATGCGGCTGGGCTCCTTCGAAGTGCTCCATGCAGACGAATGCCTACTTGCCATTCGGCGCGTTTCTGGTGGGCAATCGATTGTAGGACTTTTCAACCTGTCCTCCGTCCCGGTGGTCTGGCCGCAAGGGCTGGTGCGGGATGGCAAGGAACTCGCGTCGGTCAACGGCGCCACTGTTGGGCAGTTGCCGCCGTTCGGCGCGCTGCTGATCGAAGAGAGGATCTGATGCGAAACCTTCTGAACATCGCAGCGCCGCTGGCGCTGTCGCTTTCGTGCGCTCTCGTTTCGCCCGCCTTGGCCGAGACGGTGACCGCGACTTCGCCCGATGGCAGCCTCGTACTTTCGGTCACCACCGACAACGATGGCCACCCGCTCTACAGCCTGACCCGCAAGGGCAAGCTGCTGCTTGGTTCCTCGATGCTTGGCTTCATCACCAGTGATGGCCCGACCATGCAGCGCGGCCAGAAGATCATCGGCAGCGAAACCGCGTCGGGCAAGGAAACCTGGGAGCAGCCATGGGGTGAGCGTCGCTACGTCAGCGACAACCACAATGAGCTGCTGGTCAGGTTCGAGCAGGTGCCGGACTGGGGCGGCCGCCGCATGAACGTGCGCTTCCGCCTGTTCGACGACGGGTTCGGGTTCCGCTACGAGATCCCCGAGCAGCCGGCGATGAAGGTGATGAAGATCGCCGACGAGCTGACCGAGTTCAACTTGGCGCAGAACGGCACAGCGTGGTGGATCCCTGGCGGCGAATGGAACCGGTACGAGCAAGTCTACCAGAAGACACCGATCGACGCCGTCTCGACTGCGCATACGCCGATCACGATGAAGCTGGAAGACGGCACCCACCTGTCATTCCATGAAGCGGCGTTGGTCGACTATTCGGGCATGTGGCTCAAGCGCCAGACCGGCACTTCGTTCCGTGCTACCCTGGCACCGTCATCCAGTGGCCCGAAGGTGACGCGCGCCGTGCCGTTCAACACCCCGTGGCGCACGTTGCGCATCGCCGACAGTGCCAAGGGGCTGGTCGAGAACGACCTCGAATTGAACCTCAACGAGCCGAACAAGATCGGCGATGTCTCCTACTTCAAGCCGATGAAGTACATCGGCATCTGGTGGGGCATGATCCGTGGCGACTGGTCGTGGGCGGAAGGTCCGCAACACGGCGCGACGACCGCGCGCACCAAGCAGTACATGGACTTTGCCGCCAAGCACGGTTTCGGCGGGGTACTGGTGGAAGGCTGGGACAAGGGCTGGAACGGCACCTGGTTCGGCAACGGCAAGGACTTCAGCTACACCCAGGCAACGCCCGATTTCGATATCGAGGCGGTGACGAAGTATGGCGCGAAGAAGGGCGTCATGCTGATCGGCCACCACGAAACCGGCGGCAATATCGCCAACTACGAGGCGCAGCTAGAAGACGCGATGAAGCTCTACGACAAGCTGGGCGTACGCGCGGTGAAGACCGGCTACGTTGCCGATGCAGGCGGCATTCTCGCCCCCGGCGACACGCCAGGCGCCTACAGGATGGAATACCACGACGGCCAGCGCCAGGTGCAGCACCACCTCAAGGTCGTCGAGACGGCCGCCAAATACCGTATCGTCGTCAATGCCCACGAACCGGTGAAGGACACCGGCCTGCGCCGCACCTATCCCAACTGGATTGACCGCGAAGGCGCGCGCGGCATGGAGTACAACGCGTGGGGCCAGTTCGCCAACGGACCGGACCATGAACCGACGCTGGTCTATACCCGCATGCTTTCGGGCCCGATGGACTACACTCCGGGCATCCTGAGCCTCGAGGGCGCAGACCACGTGCCGCTGGCTTCGACGCTGACCAAGCAACTCGGGCTCTATCTGGCGCTCTATTCGCCGATCCAGATGGCGGCAGACTTCATCGAAAGCCTTGAAGCGCACCCCAAGGAACTGGCCTTTATCAAGCAGGTCCCGGCGGACTGGTCGGAAAGCCACCTGATCGCCGGTGAAGTGGGCGACTATGCCATCTTCGCGCGCAAGGACCGCAACAGCGACGACTGGTATGTCGGCGGTGTCAACGATGCGACGGCGCGCGACGTTTCGCTGAGCCTCGACTTCCTCGATCCAGGCAAGACCTACACAGCCACGGTGTGGAAGGATGGCGAGGGCGCGACTTACGAGACTGACGCTCGCCACCGCATCGCCTATGCCACGCTCAAGGTAAAGAAGGGCGACGTTATGCCTGCTTGGCTGGCGCCGGGCGGCGGCCTTGCCGTGCGCTTGCATCCGGGGAAGTAGCCTTTCGGCACGATTGCGGATTGCGGCCGGCCATGGTGCAGTGCACACCGTCGCCGGTCGCTTTGCCACGCATAGCTATCCTGCATACATATGCGTGCTGAACTGGCGTCACTTAGGGTCTAGGGCCATGTGCAAGGCACGGGTCCGACGCCGATTTCGGCAGACCGCATTGCCAAGGGAGAATTACGTCGATGATCGAAACCAGCTGCTCGGCTCTGCTGCTGTTCGGTGCCACCGGCGATCTTTCGCGGCGCATGCTCCTGCCGTCGCTCTATGCCTTGCACGAGGACGGGCTCATCGGGCCGGACCTGCGGATTGTCGGCACGGCGCGTTCAGAACATGACGATGCCGAGTTCCGGGAATTTGCTCGCGCCGCGCTTGCCGAGTTCCTGCCTGAAGACAGGCGGGACGAGGAGAAGCTGGCAAGCTTCCTTGATCGGCTCGAATACCAGACGCTGGATGCATCGAATGTCGATGGCTTCGGCGCGCTGGCCGAGAAGCTCGGGGACACTTCGTGCGGTCTTTCGATCTTCCTTTCGACCGCCCCGTTCCTGTTCGAGCCGACGATCGAAGGGTTGAAGCGGGCAGGGCTGGCGCATGAAAATGTGCGCATCGGCCTTGAAAAGCCGCTCGGCAACGATCTTGCCTCGTCCACCCGCATCAATGACGCGGTAGCCGCCGCCTTTGCCGAGGAACAGATCTTCCGGATCGACCATTACCTTGGCAAGGAAACGGTCCAGAACCTGATGGCGCTGCGCTTTGCCAACATGATGTTCGAGCCGTTGTGGAACGCAGGCGGCATCGATCATGTGCAGATCACGGTCAGCGAGACGGTCGGGCTCGAAGGGCGCAAGGGCTTTTACGACGATACCGGTGCGCTGCGCGACATGGTGCAGAACCACATGCTGCAGCTCCTGGCGCTGACGGCGATGGAGCCGCCAGCCAGCCTCGATGCCACTTCCATCCGTGATGAAAAGGTCAAGGTGCTGCGCGCGCTGCGCCCCGTGAAGGCCGAGGAAATGGTGCGCGGGCAGTATCGCACCGGCGCGGTCAAGGGCGCTTCGGTCGCTGGCTATCAGGAAGATCTGGGCGAGGCATCGGATACCGAGACTTTCGTTGCCATCAAGGCGCACGTCGATAACTGGCGCTGGACCGGGGTCCCGTTCTATTTGCGCACCGGCAAGCGCCTGGCTGAGCGGCGCAGCGAGATCGTCGTCGAATTCAAGCAGGTGCCGCACAACGTCTTTGCCGAGCGCGGCGGGCGTATCCGCGCCAATCGCCTGGTTATCCGCCTGCAGCCCGAGGAATACGTGCGCCTGCAGGTCATGGCCAAGGAGCCGGGGCTGGACCGCGGTGGCATCGTGCTGCGCGAGGTGAACCTCGACCTGTCGCTGACCACCGCCTTTGCCAAGGCCCGCCGCCGTATTGCCTACGAACGCCTCCTGCTCGATCTGATCGAGGGCGAACAGACCCTGTTCGTGCGCCGTGACGAAGTGGAAGCACAGTGGAAATGGGTCGACGCTATCCGCAAGGTCTGGGCTGACACCGCGATGGAAGCCCGCCCCTATGCCGCGGGTTCGTGGGGACCGAACGCCGGCATTGCCCTGACCGAGCGTGACGGGAGAAGCTGGAATGACTGACCTCGTGCCGGCGAGCGTGCGGTGGGCGCAGCCCGGCGACGCGGCGGCGGTGGCAGATCACATTGCGCGCGTGGTTTCCGCACCCGGCGCGAAGCGGATTGCGTTCACTGGTGGCTCGACGCCGATCAAGGTGCTGGCCCTGCTCAAGGATCGCCCGCTCGACTGGGCCAGCGTGACCATCGCCCTGACTGATGATCGCAGGGTGCCTGACGACCATCCGGCAAGCAACTTCGGCAAGATCCACGCAGCGCTCGGAGAGTCCGGCGCGCAGTTCGAACGACTCGCAGAAGGCGCGCAAGTCGCGCCATTCGATCTCGTCTGGCTCGGCATGGGTGAGGATGGCCACGTCGCCTCGCTGTTCCCGGAAATGACAGCGCATGTCCGGCCAGGACCGGCGGTTATTGCCACGACGCCGATCCCGCTGCCGTCGGAAGCACCGTTCGATCGGCTCACCTTGAACGAACAAGCGCTCAAGGCGACGAAGGAGATTATCCTCGTCGTGACTGGCGCCCCGAAGAAGGTGTTGCTGGAATGCGCCTTGGCGGGTGACGACCGCTATCCCGTTACCCAATTCCTGCGCGGCTACGGCCCGCCCGTGACTATCTACTGGAGCGAATGATGCCCTTGCATCCTACCGTCGAGCGCGTCACCCAACGCATCATCGAACGCTCGCGCCCGACGCGCGGCGCCTATCTCGACCTGATCGAGCGCTCGCGCGACAAGGGCCTCAACCGTCCGCAGCTGTCCTGTGGCAATCTCGCCCACGGCTTTGCCGCCTCGGGCGAGGACAAGACGTTGATCAAGAGCGGCAAGGCGATGAACATCGGCATCGTCACCGCCTACAACGACATGCTCTCGGCGCATCAACCCTATGGCCGCTACCCCGAGCAGATCAAGATCTTCGCACGCGAAGTGGGTGCGACGGCGCAGGTTGCGGGCGGCGTTCCGGCCATGTGCGATGGCGTGACGCAGGGCCAGGATTCGATGGAACTGTCGCTGTTCAGCCGCGACAACATCGCCATGGCGGCGGTCGTCGGCCTCAGCCATGCCATGTTCGAAGGCGCGCTTCTGCTCGGCATTTGCGACAAGATCGTGCCGGGTTTGCTGATCGGCTCCCTGCGCTTTGGCCACCTACCGACGATCCTCGTCCCTGCAGGCCCGATGCCGAGCGGCCTTCCCAACAAGGAAAAGGTGCGCATCCGCCAGCTCTATGCCGAGGGCAAGGTCGGGCGCGACGAGCTGCTCGAAAGTGAAAGCGCCAGCTATCATTCGCCGGGCACCTGCACGTTCTATGGCACCGCCAACTCCAACCAGATGATGATGGAGATGATGGGCCTGCACATGCCGGGCTCGAGCTTCGTCCAGCCCGGCTTGAAGCTGCGGCAGGAGCTGACGCGGGCAGCCGTGCATCGCATCACCCAGATTGGTTGGAACGGCGACGACTATCGCCCGCTCGGCTTGTGCGTGGACGAGAAGGCCATCGTCAATGCCATTGCGGGGCTACTGGCAACCGGCGGTTCGACCAATCATGTCATCCATCTGCCCGCCATCGCCCGTGCGGCCGGCATCCAGATCGACTGGGACGACATGGACGAATTGAGCCGTGCCGTGCCGCTTATCGCCAGCGTCTATCCCAACGGTGCAGGCGACGTGAACGCTTTTGCCGCGGCCGGTGGCATGCCCTACGTGATCCGCGAATTGATCGGCGCAGGCCTAGCCCACGCCGATATCATGACCGTCTACGGCAAGTCGCTCGAAGAGGGCGCGCAGGAGCCGGTCATGGATGGCGATTCCCTCAAGTGGAACCCCGCTCCGGAAACGTCGGGCGACGAGAAGATGCTGCGCCCGGTCGCCGCACCGTTCCAGGCCGAGGGCGGCTTCCGCCTCCTCAAGGGCAATCTCGGTCGTGGAACCATCAAGGTCAGCGCGGTCGATCCCTCGCGCTGGACCATCGAGGCGCCGTGCAGGGTGTTTAACGACCAGAACGACGTGCTCGGGGCGTTCAAGGCCGGAGAACTTGAAAAGGATGTGGTCGTCGTGGTCCGCTTCCAGGGCCCTGCCGCCAATGGCATGCCCGAACTCCACAAGCTGACCCCGCCACTGGGCGTGCTCCAGGATCGCGGGTTCAAGGTGGCACTGGTCACCGATGGTCGCATGTCTGGCGCATCGGGGAAGGTGCCTGCCGCCATCCACGTCTCGCCCGAAGCAAAGACCGGCGGCCCCCTCGCCAAGCTGCGCGATGGCGACGTGGTCCGCGTCTGCGCCAATACCGGCGAACTGGCAGCGCTTGTCCCGGCCGAGGAATGGAACGCACGCGAAGAAGCTGTCGCGCCTTCTGCCGGTCTTGGCGTAGGACGCGAACTCTTCGCGCTGATGCGCCTGCATTCCGATGAAGCGGAACGCGGCGGTTCGGCGATGCTGGCAGCCGCCGGACTCTGACAAGAACGGATTTGAGGGGGTTGGAATGCAGGTAGTTGCCGTCGATATTGGCGGAACCCACGCGCGCTTCGCGCTTGCCGAAGTTGGCGGGGGCAGGGTCATGTCCCTCGGAGAAGCCGTCACGCTGAAGACGGCTGAGCATGGCTCGTTCCAGCTGGCTTGGGAAGACTTCGGCCGCATCGTCGGCAAGCCGCTGCCCTCGGCCGCGGCCATCGCGGTCGCCGGGCCGGTGGGTGGCGAGATCATCAAGTTCACCAACAATCCCTGGATCATCCGTCCAGCTCTGATCCCGGAAAAGCTGGGTGCAGAGCGCTATGTCGTGGTCAACGATTTCGCTGCCGTTGCTCATGCCGTCGCGCAGGCTGACGACAGCCATTTCATCCACCTGTCCGGCCCGGAGACCGATCTTCCGCAGACCGGCGTCATCAGTGTCGTCGGCCCCGGTACGGGCCTTGGCGTGGCGCAACTGTGGCGCGAGGGTGGCAGCTATCGCGTGCAACCGACCGAGGGCGGACATGTCGATTACGCGCCACTGGATTCGATCGAGGACGCGATTCTCGCCGGTCTGCGCAAGCGCCATCGGCGCGTCTCGGTCGAGCGGGTCGTTGCCGGCCCGGGCATCGTCGACATCTACGAGGCACTGGCCCTGCTGGAAGGACGTCCCTATACGCCACGCACCGATCGTGAGCTATGGGAGCTTGGCACATCCGGCGAGGACAGCCTTGCTGCTGCAGCTGTTGACCGTTTCTGCCTGTCGCTGGGCAGCGTAGCGGGAGATCTTGCACTCGCCCATGGGTCTTGCGGGGTTGTCATGGCGGGGGGGCTGGGCCTCAGAATCAAGGACACGCTGGTGCGGTCGGGATTCGCGGATCGCTTCCGCGCCAAGGGGCGGTTCGAAGGCTTGATGGCGTCCATACCCGTGAAGTTGATCACCCATCCCCAGCCAGGCCTGTTCGGTGCTGCCGCTGCATTCGCGCAGACCTACCGCGACTGATCTTTAAGCGGATAGGCAACTGGACAGCCGTTGCCTATCCGTAGCACCTGCCAGACCGCTTCCTACGCTTTAATCGGGCAATTAATTCCGGTGGATTCGTTCTGCCGAGACGGTATTGCTGTGTAGCGTAGCATGCATGCGGATGCCGAAGGAGAAGGTGCCCAGATGGAATACGAAACCATTCGTGTCGAGCGTATCGGCGATGTTCTGAAGATCGTGCTCAACCGGCCGGAGCGCTTGAACGCCTGTCCGCCGAACATGGCACTGGAACTGGCAAATGCCGTCAACGATCTGGGCGGGGCGCGTGCAGTTGTCATTACAGGAGAAGGACGCGCCTTCTGTTCGGGTGCAGATCTCGCGGCGAGGGGTGATCGCTCCATCGCCGGGGGGCGGGGCGCCTATACCGCGCTCACCCAGGCATACAATCCGTTGATGCTCGCGCTTTCGCGTTTGCCAGTCCCCGTGGTTACAGCGGTCAATGGACCGGCGGCAGGCGTAGGTTGTTCGATCGCGCTGGCGGGTGACTTCGTCATCGCTGGGCGCAGCGCCTATTTTCTTCAGGCTTTCGTGAATATCGGGCTGGTGCCGGACGGAGGAGCGTCATGGATGCTCACCCGCCTGGTCGGCAAGGCTCGCGCCACCGAGATGATGATGCTGGGTGAGAAGATCGGCGCCGAGAAAGCGGAAAACTGGGGCCTGATCTACAAGGCAGTCGATGACGCCGCATTGCAGGATGAAGCCATGGCGCTGGCCAGCAGGCTGGCCGCCGGTCCCACTGTGGCGCTTGGCGTCATGCGGCAGAACATCGCGAAGGCTCTCGAGGTGGACTATGCCAGTGCCCTGCTTGTCGAAGCCGAAGGGCAATGGAAAGCGGGCGACAGCGCAGACGCCGCAGAAGGTGGCCGGGCGTTCCTGGAAAAGCGCAAGGCAGCATTCACGGGCAAGTAAGGCCTTGATCCACAGGCAAGAAGTCCCACGTTAGTTGACATGACCGCCCGCAACATCTGGACCATCGGGTACGAGCAGGCCACGGTTGCGGCGGTCATGAATGCTCTGGTTGAAGCAGGCGTCGAAGTTCTTGCTGATGTCCGCGCGCTGCCGCTGTCGCGCCGTCCGGGTTTTTCGAAGTCTGCCTTGGCTGCAAGCGCACGCGAAGCCGGGATCGAATACGTTCACTTCAAGGCGCTCGGCACGCCCGCTGATGGGCGAGCCGCGGCGAGGCGGAACGATCATTCCGCGCTCGAGCGGATCTATGAGGGCCAGCTCCAGTTGCCCGAGGCAATCGCGGCCGGCGCCATTCTGGCCGATCTGGCAAAGGAACGGAACGTTGCCCTGCTTTGCTACGAGCGAGCGGCACATGGCTGCCATCGCTCGCTGCTGCGGAAGGCCGTGTTGCCGGAATTTGGCGTGATTGATCTTCTGCCGGCGGATTAGCCGCGCAGTTCCTTGTCGAGGAACGAGGCGACTTCGTCCAGATCGACATCCTTTGCCAGGAACGTCTTTCCGATACCGCGCATGAGCAGGAACGGCAGAGTTCCGGCATCCATTTTCTTGTCGTGCAGCATGTGATCGGCAAGGCGGCGGCCACTGCACTCAAGGCCCAGCGACCGCAGCGATGCCGGCAGGCCGACCGCCTCCATGTGTGCGACGATCCGTTGGGCATCCTGGCCAGACATAAGCCCCAGGCGGGCAGAGAAGCGGGCCGCCAGGACCATGCCCAGCGCCACGCCTTCGCCGTGGAGCAGGCGATCGGAAAAGCCGGTTTCTGCCTCAAGCGCATGGCCGAAGGTGTGGCCAAGATTGAGCAGCGCCCGGACCCCTGCAGTCTCCTTCTCGTCTGCAGCGACAATGCGGGCCTTTGCCGAAACACTCTGGGCGATCGCAGCTGCGCGTGCCGAGCTGTCACCTGCAAGCAGTTTCGCGCCGTTGGCTTCGCACCATTCGAAGAACGGAGCGTCGTCGATCAGGCCATACTTGATGACTTCGGCATAGCCGGCGCGCGTGTCGCGCAGGGGCAGCGTATCCAGCGCCGAAGGGTCTGCCAGAACGAGTGAAGGCTGATGGAACGCGCCGACCAGGTTCTTGCCGGCGGGGGTATTGATCGCGGTCTTGCCACCGACGCTGGAATCGACCTGCGCCAGTAGAGTTGTAGGTATCTGGATGAAGCCGCAGCCGCGCTTGACCATCGAGGCGGCAAAGCCGGTCAGGTCGCCAATCACGCCACCGCCGAGAGCGACGATGTTGTCCTTGCGCTCCACTTCCTGAAGCAGCAGCCAGTCGACAACACGGGCGAGGTGTTCCCAGCTCTTGGTGCTTTCACCCGCGGGAAGGACGAGCCATTCACTCTGCACGCCCGCAGAAGCGAACGAAGCTGTCACGGTTTCCTGCCAATGCGCGGCGACATTTGCATCGGTGACGATGGCAACGCGGTCCTTGCGCAGGAAAGGACGGCAGTGTTCGCCAGCATTGGACAGCAGCCCGGCTTCGATGCGCACTTCATAAGGGGCGCCAGCGATGGCGACGGGGATCACAGCCATTTGTCGATTGCCTTGAGTATCTTGTCGGCAGTCACATGATGCGGCTGCGCGCTGCTGGTGACATGGATCGGGGCCTGGGAGTAGAACGGCTCCCGTTCCGCCTTGAGACGAGACAAGATCTCGCGCGGGTCTCCCGACCGGAGAAGGGGGCGGTTGTCCTTCCGGCCAACGCGTTCGACAAGAGTGTCGACGTCGCTGTCGAGCCAGACCGCGATGCCTTTTTCAAGGATCAGCGCCCGGGTTTCGGCATTGCAGAAAGCGCCGCCTCCGGTTGAGAGCACCTTGCGGTCCGTATGCTGACCCGTGCCCATCAGGCGCACGATGACGCGACGCTCGCCATCGCGAAAATATTGTTCGCCATATGTGGCGAAAATCTCGGGGATCGGCATGTGCGCTGCGCGTTCGATCTCTTCGTCGGCGTCAAGGAAAGGCAGGTGGAGCATCGTCGCCAGCTTTCTGCCGACGGTCGTCTTCCCCACGCCCATCATGCCGACGAGCACCAACGGTCGTGCGATCCGCCGCGCGATACGGGCGATTTCGGACGAGCTGAGCGGATGCGCGTCATGTTCCATTGCCGCGCCGCCTATACTTGCGCTAGTGCCCGTTGCAAGCACCGCCTCGACTGCATGGCGGTGCAAAAGCGTTTGGCGTCTGGTACCGGGTGGTTGAATGAAGAGGATTGCCGTGGTCGCTCTGGCAGCAGTTGTGGTGGTGGCCTTGTTGACGGTGATCTGGATCAGGGGTGGAACACAGCCGATGCAGTGGGTCGAACAGCCGGTCGGCGAACCTCCGGTCGGGAGCAAAGCGCAGTGAGCAGGCGTGTGCCCGGAAGGATGGCGATCTGGCTGGGCAGCGTTGCTGCACTTGCTTCAGTGTCCGGCGCGCTGGTCGCGCAGGAATCCCTGCTGCCGCCGGGCTTTGATAACCCTCCTGCGCCATCGCGCCCTGCGCCACAGCGCTCCAGCGCCCCGGCACCGGCACGCAGCGCGGCTCCGATTGCCGCACGGCCAGCAGCTTCGGGATCGGCCGCTCCCGTGCCGACAGCTTCGCCGGTCGTGCAACCCCTGCCTGACGCTGTGCAACCCGCCGCCACCGCCGGGGGGGGGCTCAGTGATCAGGCATTGCTCGATTCGATTGACCCGGCACTGCTCGCCAAGCTGATAGATTCGGCGAGGCCCAAGTCCGACATTCCCCCAGCCGGACGGCGCAGCCTCGATGTCGTAGGCGTGATTGATCAGAGCGACGGCGGGTTTCCGGTTGGTTCGACGCACTACCTCAACGGCCCGTTTGTCGAGGGCGTGATCACGAAGATGCGTGGGCGCTTCGTTTCGCGCTGGGGCCACATCCTCGCACGCAGGGTCATTGCCAGCAGGCTGGCAACTCCAGTCGGCATGAACGGGGCGGACTGGGCAGCCATCCGTGCGCAGCTCCTGCTGCGCATGGGCGAAGCGGACGCTGCGCGGGCGATGGTGCAATCGGTCGACAGCGGGAATTTCACCCGTGGTCTCGAGGATGCCGCGATGGCTAGCTTCCTGGCGACGGCGGATCCAGTGGGGCTGTGTCCCATCACTGCGCTCACGGCCGCAGGCAGGCCCGGATGGGACTGGGAGCTTTCACGCGCGATCTGTTCCGCCTTCACCGACGAAGGTTCGACCGCGATGGCATCGCTGGACAAGGCGTTGCGCAGGGGAACCGGAACCAAGATAGACATCTTGCTGGCACAAAAGTTTGCCGGAGCAGCCACCAACGCGCGGCGTGCTGTCAAGATCGAGTGGAACGATGTGGAGGCGCTGACACCTTGGAGCATCGGCATGTCCTTTGCGACGGGGCTTGAGCCTCCAGAGGACCTGCGCAAGAAAGCTGGCGAGAACTACGCCCTGCTGGCGGCGCGGGCGCCGATGCTGTCGCTCTATTCACGGGCCGCAGCCGCCGATGTGGGGGCCGCACGTGGCGTGCTTTCGTCCCGGGCGATGATCGATCTGTACAGCGCCATCCACGCCCAGCGGGATGCCGAGGGAGAGAATGACGCTGCGGATGAGTGGGCGCAGCGGGCCGCAACCTTGCGCACCGCCTATGTGGCCGAGGCACAGGACGACCGGCTCGACGCGATCCGTACCCTGTGGGGCGATGGCAACGACCCTGATCGCGCCTATGCAGGCCTGGTCCTCACATCGCATGCATCGGCGAGGATGATCCCCTCCGAGGCACTGGCCGATAGCGCGGCGCCCCTGATTTCCTCGATGCTGACCGCAGGGCTCGATCGGAACGCCATAAAATGGGCGCCTTTCTGTCCGGTAGGAACGGAGGCTTGGGGTTTGCTGGTCCTGGCAAATCCGGGCCGGGCCAATCGCACGGGCTCCGAAGGGCTCAATGCCTTCGCCGACAATGACGATTCCGATGACGCTATCAGATCCCGCTTCCTGCTGGCGGGCATGATGGGGCTGGATCGTGTCGACCCGGCCGCCGCGCGTGACTTCGCAGGCAAGCTTGGCGTTGATTTCAACCGGCAGACCCGCTGGACCCGGGCAATCGATCAGGCCGCCGCTTCGAACAACCAGGCCCTGGTTGCGTTGCTCGCGGCCTTCGGCATGCAGGGCGATGACTGGGGCCGGATGACTCCGTTGCACCTCTATCATGTCGTCTCGGCCCTGCACCGTGTCGGGCTCGACAACGAGGCGCGCATGATTGCCGCCGAAGCCGTCGCTCGCGTCTGAGGCGGTGAAAGCCAGGGCGGAGCCTGCAGTCGAAGAATTTCTGTCGATGCTGGCTGTCCAGCGTGGCGCGGCCCCCAATACCATCGCCGCCTATCGCCGGGATCTTTCAGGCGCAGCTGAGGCGATCGGGCCTTTGTCGACTGCGACGCGTGAAGAGATTGCGCGCCTTGCCGGAGCCTTTGCGGAACTGGCGCCGAGTTCCCTGGCGCGAAAGTCGTCTGCATTGCGGCAGTTCTATGGCTTTCTCGTGGACGAAGGTTTGCGGGCGGACGATCCGTCAGGCGCCTTGCCACGACCAAAGACCCGCCGCCCGCTCCCGCGCCTGCTTGGGCACGATGAGGTGGGCGCGCTTTTCAGACAAGCGGAAGAGGATGCGACGTCGCGAACGCCCGAAAGTCTGCGGATGCTGGCGTTCCTGGAACTTCTTTACGGATCTGGCCTGCGTGCTACCGAACTAGTCTCGCTTCCCTTGGCGGCGGTGCCGCGTGATGCACCGTTCCTGACGATCACGGGGAAAGGAGAAACCCAGCGAATGGTGCCGGTGTCCGCCAGAGCCACCAAAGCCTTGTCCGACTGGCTTACCGTGCGGGGTAGGGGCGGGCGATTCGTGTTCCCCTCGCCGCGAGGCGGGTTCCTGTCGCGCGTCCGGCTGTTCCAGTTGCTCAGGGATCTTGCACTTCGCGCCGGGCTGGATCCGGAAAAGGTCAGCCCGCACGTGTTGCGCCACGCCTTTGCAACCCATCTCCTAGAAGGCGGAGCCGACCTGCGCGTGTTGCAGACCTTGCTGGGCCACGCCGATATCGCCACCACGCAAATCTACACGCACGTTGATTCCGCGCGTCTCGTGGCCCTCGTAAACCAGCGTCACCCGCTTGCCCGGAGTTGACCAAATCCGCGCTCGCGCCTAGCGGATTGGCCATGATTTCCTACCTCGAGTTCGAAAAGCCGGTCGCCGCGCTGGAAGCCCGCATCGCCGAACTGCGCCAGACTGCGCAGGGCGGCGACATCGACATCTCGTCCGAGATTCGGAGGCTTGAAACCAAGTCGGCCGAATTGCTCGCCAGCACTTACAAGGCGCTGACTCCTTGGCAGAAGACGCAGGTTGCCCGGCATCCCTCGCGTCCGCATTTCAAGGACTACGTCGAGAAGATCTTTACGGATTTCATGCCTTTGGGCGGTGATCGTCTTTTCGGAGAAGATCAGGCGATCGTCGGTGGATTTGCGAAGCTGGATGGTCGCCGGGTCATGCTCATCGGCCACGAAAAGGGCAACGATACCCAGAGCCGCATTCGCCACAACTTCGGTATGGGCAAGCCCGAAGGCTATCGCAAGGCGATTCGGCTCATGGAAATGGCGAGCCGATTCGGGCTGCCGGTCGTGACGCTCGTGGATACCTCGGGCGCCTTCCCGGGCGTGGAGGCGGAAGAGCGTGGCCAGGCCGAAGCCATCGCCCGGTCGACCGAGGCCTGTCTTGCGCTCGGCGTTCCGATGGTGGCGACGATCGTGGGCGAGGGCGGTTCTGGCGGCGCGGTGGCGCTGGCGAGTGCAGAGCGCGTCCTGATGCTCGAGCATGCCGTCTACTCTGTCATTTCTCCCGAAGGCTGCGCTTCCATCCTGTGGCGAACGGCCGAAAGGGCTGCAGACGCGGCAGAAGCGATGAAGGTGACGGCGCAAGACCTGCTGTCGCTTGGCGTGATTGATCGCATCGTGCGCGAACCGGTTGGAGGAGCGCACCGCGACCCTGAGGCAACTTGTGCGCTTCTCGGGAAGGCTATCGGCGAAGAACTCGATGCGCTTGTCGGAAAGCCGGCGGCCGAGCTTCGCCAGCTTCGGGCGGAACGCTTCCTGCGCATCGGCGCCTGATCGCGCGCGCCATCTGGCGCTCGGGAACTCTATTTGCGACAAGTCGGTTATTGCACCAGTCCTTTAGCGGGGCGGGTGCGATGCACTCGCGTTCGTGAGATATTCGCATTGGGGAGTTGACGATGCCTTTTTTCCGCCGTTCGCGCGCCGCGTTCCTGACTGTCTCGGTCATCGCGATGTCGTCGCTACCTGCGTGCGTCAGCCAAACCGGCAGTCCGGCAACCGCGCAGGGCACTGGGCAGTCGATCAGTGCGGCAGACAAGAAGCAGGGCGCCGAGGCGCACCCGCAGTTGCTGCAAGAGTTCGGTGGCGCGATGACCGGGGCGCAGGCGAACTATGTGGAAACGGTCGGCAAGAACATCGCACTTCAGTCCGGGCTCAGCAACGCGCGAGGTGATTTCACGGTCTCCTTGTTGAATTCCCCGGTCAACAACGCCTTCGCCATCCCTGGTGGCTATATTTATGTTACCCGCCAGCTCGCAGCGCTCATGAACAACGAAGCAGAACTCGCCGGCGTGCTTGGTCACGAAGTCGGACACGTCGCTGCACGCCACGCAGCCAAGCGTGAAAGCCAGGCGACTCGCAATTCTTTGCTCGGAGCGCTGGGATCGATCCTGTCCGGCGCCTTGCTCGGTAACAGTGCCCTTGGCCAGCTTGGCCAGCAGATCTTCTCTACCGGCAGTCAGCTGCTGACCCTAAAATACTCGCGCGGCCAGGAAACCGAAGCGGACAACCTGGGTATCACTTATCTGCAGAGGGCAGGTTACGATCCTCGCGCGATGTCGACGGTTCTGCAAAGCCTTGCCAACCAGAACGCACTTGATGCCAGCGTGAAAGGGACGACGAATCAGGTGCCGGAATGGGCCAGCACCCACCCTGACCCGGCATCGCGCGTCCGGGCAGCGTTAACCCGAGCGGGCAACACCACCGGAAGAACGAACCGCGATGCCTTTCTCGCTGGCATCAACGGGCTGACATACGGCGACGATCCAGCTCAAGGCATCGTCGATGGTTCCAGCTTCGTGCATCCGTCCCTGAGGCTCGCTTTCCGGGCACCCAACGGCTTCTATCTCGTGAATGGCACCCGGGCGGTGTCAATTTCAGGGCAAAGCGGCAAGGGCGAATTCTCGACCGCCGCCTACAGTGGCAATCTCGAAAGCTATGTGCGCTCGGTCTTCACCAAGCTGTCGAGCCAGCAGCAACTTGCCCCTACGACGCTTGAGCGGACCACTGTCAACGGCATTCCCGCCGTCTACGGTGCGGCCCGGGTGAACAGCGGCAACGGTCAGGTCGATGTGGTGGTGTTCGCATATGAATTTGGCCCGCAGCAGGCCTACCACTTCACGACTATCAGCCAGGCGGGGCAAGCCTCGCAGTTCGATACGATGTTCCGGTCTATCCGGAGAATCAGTGCAGCCGAGGCATCGGCAGTCAAACCCCGCCGTCTGTCCGTGGTCACTGTAAAATCGGGCGACACTGTCGAATCCCTGTCGAAGCGCATGGCTTACACCGATCAGCCGCTTCAGCGCTTCTTGGTTCTGAACGGTCTCGTTTCCGGAAGCCGCCTGGTTGCGGGCCAGAAGGTCAAGCTGGTCGTCTATTGATCTGGTCTTCGGCTGACATCATCGTTGGACAAACGAAAAGAGGCAGGTGCCTTGGCACCTGCCTCTTCAAATTCTCTAAATACCAGCCGACTTTTAGTTGGCGGCTTCAGCCTTGCCCATCTCCGTGGAAACGTCCTTGAACGTGTTGTCAAGCGATTTGCCCAGCGAGGTCATCGCGCCGATGGCAGCCACAGCAACGAGGGCAGCGATCAGGCCGTATTCGATCGCGGTGGCACCTTCGTTGTTGGCGAGCAGGTCACGGAAAAGCTTCATGTTCGGTCTCCTAGAGGTGATGCTTCATTCTTCCCGTCCCGCCCCATTTTGTCCCCGGAGCGAGCATTCGTAGTATTACCTACAAAAAACTAAGGATTGGTTAATCCGCATTCGTTCTTTGTTTGGTACCTTCGTCTACAGTGACGTACAGGTTATACAGAGCTTCGGTGAAGTTCTTCATGCCAAAGGTAGCAGCAAGTCCGATCAACGAGATAAGCAAACCGTATTCGACAGCCGTAGCACCGCTATGGTTACGGAAAATTTTCAGAAGAAGGGTCTTCATTTCCGTTTCCATGGTTGCGGCGTAGGTTGGTCTACGTTGGCAATCCTAAGAAAAGGTTGATGGGCGCACGGAATGGAAAAATTCTCGACAGTCACGATCGTCGTCGCGTTGGCGATCCTTGACCAGGAAGGGCGCGTGCTGATGCAGCAACGCCCCGCGAACAAGCAGCATGGCGGCCTTTGGGAGTTTCCTGGCGGCAAGCTCGAAGGGGGCGAAAGCCTTGGCTCAGCGGTTGTAAGGGAAATCGACGAAGAGCTCGGCCTTGCGATCGACGCAGAAGCCCTGTTCCCGATTTCCTTTGCGTATGAAGCGCTTGGTTCGAACGCGCGGCAAATCCTTCTTCTGCTCTACGGCACGCGAGTCTGGGACGGTGTGGCGGTGGCGAAGGAAGCTGGGAGCGCGATCCGCTGGGTCGATGCCGAGGAACTCGCAGGTCTGTCGATGCCTCCCTTGGACATTCCGCTGGCCCAAGCGGTAATTCCTCTGCTGGGGGCTTGCCAAAGGTGAATCAGCCTCCTAAAGGCGCGTCTCCCAAGCACCCGTAGCTCAGCTGGATAGAGCATCAGACTACGAATCTGAGGGTCGGACGTTCGAATCGTTCCGGGTGCGCCACCTTTCCTCGGGAAGGTGTTACGGGAAGGCTGCACGCAAGTTCGGCCATGACATGATGGTGAGCACCCGTAGCTCAGCTGGATAGAGCATCAGACTACGAATCTGAGGGTCGGACGTTCGAATCGTTCCGGGTGCGCCATCACCGTTTCTCGAAAGAGCCCGCCGTTTCGCGGGCTCTTTTCGTTTCGGGCAGCCAAGTCATTTGTGCGACCGCGAACTGCGAGCCAAAACGGTTCATGGAATTTGCATAGGTATCCATAATAGCTTCATAGCCACCGAACAGCGTTGCGAACGGGCCGCGCTGCGGTATAGGCTCGACTGAGCGTTCCTGACCCTACGGAACCCGAGGCTGCCAGAAAAGGAAACCCAGACTTGGCGAAGTCCCCGAGGCCCAGAGCCACTACATCTGCCACGAAACCAGCAGCGAAGCGCGCGACCACGGCCGTGGTCGGGGCTGAACCGGTCATTGCGTCCGACGTAGCCGAAGAAGCGGCCTTCGCCCTGCGGAGTCTCCAGCAGGCGCACGCGAACAACAAGCGTTACGATGCAAATGATGAGGAACTGCTCAAGTTCTACGAGCAGATGGTGCTGATTCGCCGCTTCGAGGAGAAGGCGGGCCAGCTTTACGGTCTGGGCCTGATCGGCGGTTTCTGCCATCTCTACATCGGGCAGGAGGCTGTCGCCGTTGGTCTCCAGTCTGCCCTCAAGGAAGGGCATGACAGCGTGATCACGGGGTATCGTGATCATGGCCACATGCTTGCTTACGGCATCGATCCCAAGGTGATCATGGCCGAGCTTACCGGCCGAGGCGCGGGCATTTCGCGCGGCAAGGGCGGCTCGATGCATATGTTCAGCACCGAGCACAAGTTCTACGGCGGGCACGGTATCGTCGGGGCGCAGGTTCCGCTTGGTGCGGGCCTGGCTTTTGCCCACAAGTATCGCAACGATGGCGGCGTCTGCATGGCCTACTTCGGCGACGGTGCCTCGAACCAGGGTCAGGTTTACGAGACCTTCAACATGGCGGCGCTGTGGAAGCTGCCGATCATCTTCGTGGTCGAGAACAACGGTTACGCGATGGGGACGGCGGTAAAGCGCGGTTCGGCCGAAACGCACTTCTATCGCCGTGGCACCGCGTTCCGGATCCCGGGCATGGACGTGAACGGGATGGACGTTCTGGAGGTCCGTCAGGCAGCGGAAGTTGCGCTTGAGTACGTCCGTGCCGGCAATGGTCCGGTGCTGATGGAGCTCAAGACCTATCGTTATCGCGGCCACTCCATGTCTGACCCCGCAAAGTACCGCAGTCGCGAGGAAGTGCAGGAAATGCGCGACAATCACGATCCGATCGAAGGTGCCAAGGCCGAGCTGCTCAAGCGCGGCGTGACCGAGGAGAGGATCAAGGAAATCGACAAGCGCATTCGCCAAGTCGTCGCCGAATCGGCAGATTTCGCCGAAACATCGCCCGAGCCCGATGTGGCCGAGCTTTATACCGACGTGCTGGTGGAGAACTACTGAGATGGCCATCGAACTGAAGATGCCCGCGCTCTCCCCGACCATGGAGGAGGGAACCCTTGCCAAGTGGCTGGTCAAGGCCGGCGATGAAGTGAAATCGGGCGACATCCTCGCCGAGATCGAGACCGACAAGGCAACGATGGAATTCGAAGCCGTCGACGAGGGTACGATCGGCGAGATTCTGGTGGCTGAGGGCACCGAAGGCGTGAAGGTCGGCACCGTCATCGCGACGATCAAGGGCGAAGACGATTCGTCCGATGCGGCACCTGCAGCCGCGCCGCTGGTGGAACAGAAGGCCGCGCAAAGCGAAGCTCCTGCCGGGCAGGATGCCAAGGCGAAGGCCGCGGCAGCCATCGCGCCCAAGAGCGATGCCAAGCCGGCCGCCGATCCCGAACTTCCCGCCGGAACGACGATGGTGCCGACCACGGTCCGCGAAGCCCTGCGCGATGCCATGGCCGAGGAAATGCGCGCGGATGATCGCGTGTTCGTGATGGGCGAGGAAGTGGCCGAGTACCAGGGCGCCTACAAGGTCACCCAAGGCCTGCTCGAGGAGTTCGGCCCGCAGCGTGTGATCGATACGCCGATCACCGAGTACGGCTTTGCCGGCATCGGCGCTGGCGCTGCCATGGGCGGCCTTCGCCCGGTCATCGAGTTCATGACGTTCAACTTCGCCATGCAGGCGATCGACCACATCATCAACTCCGCCGCCAAGACCAACTACATGTCCGGTGGCCAGATGCGCTGCCCGATCGTGTTCCGTGGCCCCAACGGGGCTGCCAGCCGCGTTGGTGCGCAGCACTCCCAGAACTACGGCCCGTGGTATGCCAACGTGCCTGGCCTTGTCGTCATCGCGCCCTATGACAGCGCCGACGCCAAGGGCTTGCTCCGCGCGGCCATCCGTAGCGAGGATCCGGTTGTCTTCCTCGAGAACGAACTGGTCTACGGCCGCACCTTCGACGTGCCGCAGATCGACGATTTCGTGCTGCCGATCGGCAAGGCACGCATCGTCCGTCCTGGCAAGGATGTGACGATCGTTTCGTACTCGATCGGCGTCGGCTTCGCACTCGAAGCGGCCGAAGCACTTGTCGCCGAGGGCATCGATGCGGAAGTGATAGACCTGCGCACGCTGCGCCCGCTCGACAAGGAAACGGTCCTTGCCTCTCTGGCCAAGACCAACCGCATGGTCGTGGCCGAAGAAGGCTTCCCGGTCTGCTCCATCGCGTCCGAAATCATCGCGATCTGCATGGAGGAGGGCTTCGATCACCTCGACGCCCCCGTTCTGCGCGTGTGCGACGAGGATGTGCCGCTGCCTTATGCGGCAAATCTTGAAAAGCTGGCCTTGATCGACGCCAGCAAGATCGCGGCCGCCGTGCGGAAGGTCTGCTACCGCTGAGTTGCCAGATCGGCTGAAAGTGCAGGGGCGTCGGAGCGATCCGGCGCCCTTTCACATTCAGTCGTAACCATTATAGACATTGCATTGCGCGATGGGGTCGGGAGCCGCGCCGTTGCGCTGGTAGATCTGGGTCAGATCCCGGTCCGCACGGACGTTGAAGGTTGCGGTTGTGCGAACTACCGCATCGGGCACGAAGCGTTGGCTGACGAGGGGCTGGTACGCATACTCGATCTCGACGAAGATGACTGCATCGCCTTCGGTTGCGGTCACTTCCTCGCCGGCCGGTCCCATGCCGGAAAGCGAGCCATCGGTTCCTGTTCCTTCACCGCCGTATGACGATTGGAAGTTCCGCTTACCCTTGCAGCGTTGCCAGTGGATGTATTGGGTGTCTTCGGTGCCGGGCACGACCTCAAGGCTGCTGATGACCACCCGGCCATGCTCGAACAGATCGAGCTTGCCTGCCTGGATGTTGGCGCCGACCAGCAGGTCGTTGATGTCGCTTTCGTAGATCTTGAGGTTTTCGAGCATCGACACGTCACCGATGCGCGAGCCGTTATCGGCCAGTTGCATGGCTAGCTGGCTGACACGCATGTGGGTGATGGCAAGATTGCCCAGTTCCGCTCCCCACAGCCCGAGCGTAAGCACGAGCGGCGCCCCGAGCGCGAGTTCGACCGCGGCCACGCCGGACGTGTTGCGGACCAGCCCAGCGATGCGCTCGACAATCCGCTTCACGTGCAGTTCCCGAGTTTTGCCCGGCTCTTCTGGGCATCGTAAGGCTGGTTCCGCAGCACCGTGCTGGCGCTGTTGGTCACCGTTTCGCTGAGGCCGATCAGGGACGCCATCGGGAACTTGCGGTTGTAGGTCATGGTCGCGGTATATACGACCGCGTCGCGCGCCCCGCCGAGGCCATTGGCGCCCCTGTCGCGATCCCATGTGCCACTGCCATTGGCGTCTTCGTAAGGCTCTCCGTCATCGCAGACGCCGTTCTCGTTGGCGTCGGTATAGTCTTCCTCCAACCCGATATCCGTGAAGTTGGCGTAGGCCTTGCGCGAAAACGCGATGGAGGCATCGGGAACGACGCGAAGGACCTCGGACTTCACCGCGTCATCGAGCACGGTCAAAGTGCTTGCTGCTCCCTCGACGGTGGAATCGCGCGCGGCGCGTTGCAGTGCCCCTTGCAGCATCGTGTTGGCATAGACCGAGTATCCCATGTCGAAGAGTCCCATCAGCAGGAGCACCAGCACAGGAGAGGCAAGCGCGAACTCCACCGCCGTTGCGCCTTCCGCATCGGTGCCGAGGTTGTGCAAATTGCGTCTCATCACTGGGCCAGTCTCAGGTCACCGATCGAGCGCGCGATCTTCCGGAAGGCATTCTGCAGTTCTCCGGCATTCTTCGCGCTGAAGTAGTGGCCGCTGCCGGCACAATCGGTCATGATCGGGTTGAGATCGGTGCCGAATGCGACGAACCAGACAGTGATGTTGCGCTTCTTCACTTCCTCGCAGACGAAGGAAAACCGCTTTTCGATCGTCTGCGTGAGCGTGATCGGCGATGTCGGACTCCAGCGCCGCTGTGCGATCGGCTCCACGCCGTAGGAGCTGTAACTGATGTCCAGCGAGGACGTTTGCCCGTCGGTCAGGAAGATCAGGTGGCGACTGGTCCTCTGGCGCGCAGAGACATCGGCATTCTCGGCCGCGAAGAGTCCCTTCGGAGACAGCAGACGCGCTGCCCAGATCATGCCGATGTCATGGTACGTACTGCCGGCGGCAACCAGGCCGTCGATGTAGCCGTCGAATGCGCTCTGGTCCCACACCTGCAGCTTGCGCGCTGAAGTGGGGCAGGCGGCGAATCCGGCAATGCCAGGAGCAAGGAACTCGCTGTTGGTGGTGACCTCGCTGGTGGTGAAGCTGCCCGAGCCGTCCCAACGCCTGGCACGTTCGTAGATCATCGCAGGATACATCGGCCGCCACTGTGTGTCGGGAGCGCCGGAGGTGGGCACCGTATCGATATCGAGATCGAGCGCGCGATCGAGATCGACGTTGCCGTAGTCGTCGATCTCGTAGGTCGATCGCTCTTCAATGCAGCCGTTCGACGCCGTGCGCCAGTCGCTCGTGTCCCTCAGGACATCCTTGTAGAGCCAGGAGCTGCCCGAGGCGAGACTGGGCTCGGTGATGTACTTGAAGGTGTCGACATAGCTCGCATAAGTCGTCGTCGAGAGCGTGCAGGTCGTGCCGGATTGAGAGACGGAATAGGTGTTGCCGTTCCTCGTGCGGTTGTAAGTGTAGGTCGTCCTCGTGCCGGAGGGGTCGGTCACTGCGGCGGTCGTCGTGGAAACAAGCTGAGTCGACGTCGTCAGCGTGTTTGCCGGTGCAGCACAAGAGTATGTGCCACCGGCCTCCGTCGCAGCAAATGTCGAGGTGGTTGTGTGATAGGTCCCGGATACCGGAGAGACGGCACTGTAGTATCCATAAAGCCCGCCGCTTCCGCTCGTGCCCACCAGGGTCCGCGATGGATAGCGCCACTGTGGGACGACCCATTCGTCCTTGAGCAAGCCGCCGACGTTCACGTTCGTGGAATAGGGAACGAAGCCATAACGAATCCGGCTTTGTGGCTGACGATTGGCTTCCATTGTGGCGTAGAAGCCCTTCACCACCGATTTCAGCACGGCAATCTTGGGCGAGGTGTCGTCGGGGTTGCTTTCGGCCATCGAGCCAGTGACATCGAGGGCCATCATGATGTCGGTGTTCGGCACGCTGAGTTCGGCGCGACAATTGACGGATATGGCGATTTCGTCCTTGCCGAAGAACTGCATGATGTCGGTCGGAAGGATGACCGACGCAATGCCTCCGACGGACTGATCGTCCTCCAGGGTCATCACGAAGTCCCTGTCGATGGAGTTGTAGATGCCGTCGGCAAAGTTCGCGTTGAAAAAGCGCGTGCCCTTGCTGACGACAGCTGCGCCGTCGACGTCGGGGTCGAAGTCGACGATCGCACCCAGTTCCTTTCGGGCGCCGAGCACGCCGGCATCACAGGCTTGCTGAAGCCGGGATTCGACGAGATATGCGCGACCCATGTCGATGCTCGAGCCGACCAGCGCAAGCAGCGGAACGACAGAGATTGCGAGCATGATCAGGGCATTGCCGGATTCATCCCGGCAGAGACCGCGCAGGCAGTCGAGCGTCGAACGATACTGCGTTCGAAGCCAGGAATGGCAACGGGAAAGAGGAGCGCCTGACGACATATTCTATGCGATTACGCAGAAACCCCTAATATCAAGGATAACTTTCATCGTAAAATATGTCTTAAAATACCGAAATAGCCCCGCGATGTTGTGGAAGGCATGATTAATCCAAGTGCTTGGCAGCAATCGGACTGGTCAGTTGTGCCTCAGGTACTTTCCATCAGGAAAAGGGGTTGGGAGTATGTGATCGGAAATGCATCCACGCCGATAAACGAAAGAACAGTCGGGATGCTGTAAGTCATGGTCACGGTTTTCTCGACCGTTCCTGCAATACGGGGCGTGGCAACATTCGTGACGGTGATCGCCAGACGCGAACTTTCCAACAGATAAGGGCTTTTGATCGCGATGGAGCGCAGATAGAATCGGATCTGATCGTTGGTAAGCTCATTCCCGGTCTGATAATTCACCACGGCGTAGCGCATCACGTCTGACGCGACCGAACGCATCGCGTTGTAGTTCTGCATGCCGATGCCGATCTGGAAGACGCCGAGCATCAAGGCGAGGATCGTGGGCGCGAGAAGGGCAAACTCCGTCACCACGGACCCTTGCTTCTGCCGCAGCAAGGCACGCATTGCCCTGATCATGCCCTTGGCGGTCATGCCTTGGTCCTCTGGCCGTAAAGAACATAGCGATTGACCTGGAGCGAAATGGTCGAGCCGAGGCCGAACTCTGTCCAGATCGGCACGAAATCGGATGTCAGCGTGACCTGCACATAGCGTGAGACATTATCGCCTGTCGCGCAGGTGCTTTCCAGTGCGACATAGGCGTTGGAGGAGTTGCAACGATAGGCGGCCGTCACGTTCACCTGTTCGGACTCCAGCCCGGCGGTCGCAATCACGACGTTCTTGAGCGCGGTCAGTTCGTCGGCCGTGTCCGGGTCAGTTGCAAGCGCGACGGATTCGGCGAGCGTCATGGCGCTCTGCAACTCGCTCTGCCGCGCAACGAGGCTGCTCACCTGATAGGCGCCAAGGCTGAACAACACCATGAGCGGGGCGATGATCGCCGTCTCCACGGCCATCGCCCCGCATGTGTCAATTGTGATGCGTTTCAGAAGTGATCTGGCTGCAATCATACGATCAGCTTCACTTTGCTGACTTCCTTGGCAACCACGGTGTCTTCGGTCACTCCGGGCGGACAGAATGAGCTCATGTTTGCCGTGCCGGAAATCGTGATCGTGTCAGCCGCGATCATCAGGCACTGGCTTGTGACCCTTGCTGTCCCCGTGAAGTCGATGCCGCTGTTCGGCAGGTAGATCGTGCCGTTGAGGACCGTAGAAGAGTCACCATTGATCTTGCTGCGGTCGGTGCCGGTTGAGGTGCGATCCTCAAAGACCAGCATGCCGGCAAGTGCGTTGGCGTTCGTCTCCGATACCCCACGGCTGACCAGTTCCGAAGCTTGAATGGCCGTGAGGTTAATGTTCGAACCGCCATTGATCTTGATGTACGCACCATTCTTCAGCACGAACATCACGCCGCTTCCAACCACGGCGTATTGCCCGCTGATCTCGACACCGCCCCCGTCAATGACGTAGACGCCGGGCGCAAAAGCCGTAGCGCAGGACACCTTGATGCCACCGGCATATGTGCCCGGCAGTACAGAGGCCAAGTCGGCGGTCGTGGTCTTGCTGATGTTGGACAGCGTCGTGGCCACCACCGTTTCCATCTTTTCCCAGACGATGTTGTTTCCCGATCCGTTGTTGGTCTGGGTCCACACCACTGTGGTCGTGTAGGTCGTGCCCGCCACCACGGTGTTTTCGACGATGACATAGCTGTCGTTGTTCTCGGTCGAATAGTCCTTCTTGGCGTTCTTGTTATTGCTGACCTGCTCAGTCGCAGTCTGCCACGTCGCACCCTTCCAGTAGGTATAGGTGACGGTTGTCTTCTTGTTGCGGTCGGCACGGGTGGTCGTAGTGCCCTGCACGCAGTAGTAGTTGCGCGCCACCTGGCTCTCGGCCGGGTTGGGCGGCGAAAGGTTGGCATAGGGATCGAACAGGCCTTCGAGGTAGTCGTGGACCTCGTCGTCCGTATGTGTGCTGAACCACTCGTCGATGCCGCCGCGGGATAGCACCCAGCCGGCATCGATGTCGGGATTGCCGTCAACCAGAATGGACGATTCCGAGGTCGAAAGGGCCGCGATACCGCACTTGGCCTTCAGCACGGAAGTGCCGCCGATCGTGACCGCGCCGCTGTCGTCTTCATCAAGTGCCAGCAGGCACGACGTGAAAGATGTGCCCGCCGTGTACGCCGCTTGTGCCGATGCCGTGACCGTGGTGCCTTTTCCGGTCAGAAAGCTTGAAAAGGGCAGGGTGTCGCGAACCGTCGCGCTCACCGTGACGCTGTTGTTGCTGCCACCGGCATAGCTCGACAACGTGACCGAAGGCGTTCCGACGGTGATGTCCGAAACGGTCGATATGTTGGCGTTGAATTCCTGAAGCGCCCGGTCCGAATAGATGGCGCGCGTTGCGCTCTGCGTTCGGGCCCACGCGCCGGCCAGAGCGGCCTGGTCCACGGCGAACTGCAGTTCGCGCTTCCACATGTACCACTGTGCGGTATCGACCGCGAATCCCGCTCCGCCAATGAACGCGGGCATGCCCAGGGCAAGGAGTAGCGTCGCATTGCCGCCCTTGTGCCGCGCCAGGCGCTTGCAAAGGTGGATCAATCCCGAGAGTGATCGAAATGCTGAGCGCATGCTGCTACCGTTATCTCATCCCGTCGGCGGCTGCCGATGCCAATCCCCGCGACTCGTTAAGTAGATTGTCGTGGTAAGTTCATCTTGAAGCCATCTGGTTGACGGCCCGTTAAACAATACGGGAATTGCGAGAGTTGTTTCTTAATGTCGAAGTTACCATCGGAACCCGCCGAAACCCTCGATATTTCGCGAAGAATTGCCCTTGCCTATGCTCCTGCCAAGGCGCGCCCGGCGTGGCTGGCGTTGTTCATGCTCGAGCAGAAACTGGCCGAGACGGCCCGCCCGGGACGTGAACCCCTGATGATCCAGTTGCGGCTGTCATGGTGGCGGGATCGCCTGAAGGAGAGCGGCGCGGCTTGGCCGGTAAGCGAACCGGCGCTGGCATCGCTGATGGCGTGGAACGGGCAGCACGGCCGACTGGTGGGTCTGGTCGACAGCTGGGAGGCTCGCGCTCTGGGCGAGGATCAGGAAGACGAATTCGCTCAGGCGCTGACCAATGCCTATCTCGCCTTGGCCGAGGTGCTCGCCGTTCGAGACACCGGCGCGATCGAGGCTCATGCACGTCATCTTGCGGGTCGGGAAACCCTCGGTGGGCGTAGGGGCGCATTGCCGCGGGCGATGAGGCCGCTTGCCGTGCTGTCTGCCATGAGGGACAGCGGCGGTAACCTCGGGAAGGGCCGCCGACTTGTCGAATTCCTGCGGGTCGTCCGCGCCGGAACGCTGGGCTTCTGAGTTCGTGCCAAAGCGGTAGCATCTACCCCTGCCGCGATAGCGCTGCGGCGTTAGACCCTTGATGACGGAGGGTCGGAGATGGTTCGTGTCTTGCTCGGTGGACTGGCTGCACTGATGCTTTGCGCTGCAGGCATATTCTGGTGGCAGGGGCGCGCTGAGACACGGGGAGGAGCTGCCCCGCCACTGCCGGTTGCCGAAGCCGCTGTCGCTCCGGAGAGCCTGCCGAGCGCCGATATCGAAGGGCTCACCGGTGTCGCCCCGCCAGAGGCAACCTCTGTCGGCAAGGAGACCCGCCGGTTCAATCTTGTCGACAAGGACAGGGACAACCGGATCAGCCGCACCGAAATGTTGAGCCTGCGCGCATCGGCGTTTCGCAAGCTCGACAAGGACGGCAACAACCTGCTGACGTTCGAAGAATGGGCCTATGTCACTGTCGACAAATTCAAGTCGGCCGACGGTAACGGAGACCTGTTCCTCACGCGCGAGGAGTTCGCCACGACGCGTCCCAAGGTGAAGCCCAAGCCAAAGCAGAAATGCTCTTGCAAATAGACTCTCAAGCCAGTGCGCTGATCCAGGGCGCGATGTCCGCCTTCGCCCGCTCGGTATAGGCTTCCTTGCGCGCCTTCTTCTTCACGTCGTGCAGGGGCGGGAAGAGGCCGAAGTTGACATTCATGGGCTGAAAGCTCTCGGCATCGGCATCGCCGGTGATATGCGACAGCAGCGATCCCAGCGCCGTGGTCTGCGGAGGCGGCGTCCAGGTACGTCCCGCGATTTCGGCAGCCGTCATCAACCCGGCCAGCATGCCGACCGAGCCGCTCTCGACATAGCCTTCGCAGCCGGTGATCTGGCCGGCAAAGCGGATGTGCGGCGCCGATCTCAAGCGCAGTTGCCGATCGAGCAGCGTTGGCGAGTTGAGGAAGGTGTTGCGATGCAAGCCACCCAGCCGCGCAAACTCGGCGTTCTCAAGACCGGGGATGGTGCGGAACACGCGGACCTGTTCGGCATGCTTCAGCTTGGTCTGGAAACCGACCATGTTCCACAGCGTGCCGAGCTTGTTGTCCTGCCGCAGCTGGACGACCGCGTAGGGCCAGCGGCCGTTGGGATGTTCGGGCGTGGCCCAATGCGGATTGTCGAGCCCGACCGGCTTCATCGGCCCGAAACGCAAGGTTTCCTCACCCCGCGCCGCCATCACCTCGATCGGCATGCAACCATCGAAGTAGGGCGTGTTGGCTTCCCACTGCTTGAATTCGGTCTTTTCGCCCGCCAGCAGTTCCTCGCGGAAGGCAAGGTACTGGTCGCGCGTCATCGGGCAGTTGATGTAGTCGCGCCCGTCGCCACCCATGGCCAGCGAGGCCTCGGCGCCCTTGTCCCAGCGCGAGGCCATCCACGCCACGCCCATGTCGATTGAATCGCGATAGACGATCGGTGCGATGGCGTCGAAGAAGGCAAGGCTATCGGCACCGGTCGCACCGCCGATGCTTTCGGCAAGCGAGGGGGCGGTGAGGGGGCCGGTCGCGACGATCGTCAGTCCCTCGACGGGGAGCGTATCGACCCGCTCGCGCACGATCTCCAGCGTCGGCAGCGCGCGCAAGGCGGCTTCGACTTCCGCCGAGAACACATCCCTGTCCACGGCCAACGCAGAGCCAGCGGGCACGCGCGCCTTGGCGGCCGCGGCCATGAGCAGGCTGTCGCACTGGCGCATTTCGTGATGCAGCAGGCCAACCGCGTTCTTCTCGTCATCATCCGAACGGAAGGAATTGGAGCAGACCAGTTCGGCAAGACCGTCGCCGTTGTGGGCAGGGGTGGTGTCGCCGCTGCCGCGCATTTCGGACAGGCGCACGCGAACGCCGCGACGGGCAAGCTGCCAGGCGGCTTCGCTTCCGGCCATGCCGCCGCCGATGATATGGACCTGATGCGTCATGCGCTTGCCCTTGGCATTGCCGCGCCGCTGCGGCAAGACCGTCCGCAGGGCAAAGGGAGAAGACGCCGGGTGCCGGGACGCGCATTGATAGAGAAACGGCCCTGGCTCGTCGCCAGTCTGATTGCCGGAACGAGTTACTGGCTGGCCGCAAAGGGGCAGGTGCCGGGCCTGTGGCTGATCGTCTGGAAAGGCGCCGGCGTTGCCCTGCTCGCGGCCTATGCCTGGGCGCATCATCCCTCGCGCAGCGCCCACCTGCTTGCGCTCGTCATGGCTCTGGGCGCAATTGGCGACATGGTGCTGGAAGTGGACTTCACCGGCGGTGCCGCGGCGTTCTTCGCCGGCCACATTGCCGCAATCGCGCTATATCTGCGCCACCCGCGCGCCAGCCTTTCAGGATCAGACAAGGCTGTGGCGGTGGTCTGTCTCATCGGCGTTCCCGCGTTGTCGTGGGCGCTTTCCGGCCGGATGGACGTTGCGGGCTATGCGCTGCTGCTCGGCGGAATGGCGATGGCCGCATTTGCCAGTGACTTTCCGCGCAGTCGCGTGGCGCTAGGTGCGGCGATGTTCGTAGCATCGGACCTGCTGATCTTCGCGCGGATGGGACCGCTGGCGCAGAGCGCGGTCCCGGGGCTGCTGATCTGGCCGCTCTACTACTTCGGCCAGTTCCTGATCTGCACCGGCGTGATCGCGGCTTTGCGGGCGAGGGGCGAGTTCGCTGCCGTCCGGTGAGGTTCAGCCCTGCAGGAGGGTGCGGGTCGCCGCCTCGACATCATGCTGCCGCATCAGGCTTTCGCCCACCAGGAAGGTGCGTGCGCCGCACTTTTCGAGGCGAAGGATGTCTGCGTGGGTGTTGATGCCGCTTTCGGCAACAAGCAAGGTGCCTTCCGGAGCCAGGGGTGCAAGGCGCTCGGTCGTGCCGAGATCGGTGACGAAGCGCTTGAGATCGCGGTTGTTGACGCCGATCAGGCGCGACTTCAGCCGCGCGGCCCGCTCCATTTCCGCTTCGTTGTGGACTTCAACCAGCGCATCCATGCCCTGTTCGCGGGCAGCCGCTTCGATCTCGGCCATCTGGCTGTCGGAAAGGCAGGCGGCGATGATCAGGATGGCATCGGCACCGATGGCGCGCGCCTCAAGGCACTGCCAGGGATCAACCATGAAGTCCTTGCGGATCACCGGCAGCGTGCAGGCAGCGCGGGCTGCGACCAGATAGTCCTCATGGCCCTGAAAGTAGGGCGCGTCTGTCAGGATCGAGAGGCAAGCCGCGCCCCCGGCCTGATAGGCGCGGGCATGGTCGGCAGGTGCGAAATCGGCACGGATCAGGCCCTTGGACGGGCTGGCCTTCTTGATCTCGGCAATCAGCGCATAACCGGTCTCCGCGCGGACACGCAGCGCCGCTTCGAACCCGCGCGGGGCGCTCTGCTTTGCGGCGCGCGCCGCCAGTTCGCTGGTGCTGACAGCGGCCTTGCGGGCGGCGACTTCGCTGCGCTTGGTGTCGCAGATTTCAGTGAGCTTGTCGGTCATGGCAGGGGCGCCTTAGCGAGTTTGGACGCATGGGGGCAAGTGTGTCCTTCGATACGCATGCCCCGCAAAGCGCGCTACTTCAGCGCGGCGATCCAGCAGTCTAGCAGGGCATTGGCGAGGCCCTTGTCGAGTGCCTCTGCGGCTTCCTCGATGCCCTCATGCCAGTCGCGCGCTTCACCGGCGACGATCAGCGCAGCGGCGGCGTTGAACAGCACGGCGTTGCGGTAGGGGCCTTCCTCGCCTTGCAGAAGCGCGCGCAGCGCGGAGGCGTTGAAGGCTGCGTCGCCGCCGCGAATGGCGTCGACCGGCGCCAGTGGCAGGCCGATGTCGGCAGGGGAGACGCGGCGCATCGAAACTTCGTCGCCCAGCACCTCGGCCAATTCATTGCCACCGGCAAGGCTCAGCTCGTCGAGGCCCTCGTCACCGGAGATGACCATGCTGTGAACGGTGCCCAGGCGGCGGATCGCTTCGGCATAGATCGGAACGTAGGCTGGCCTGGCGATGCCGACGAGTTGACGGCGAACGCCTGCGGGATTGGCCAGCGGCCCCATCAGGTTGAAGATCGTGCGGCGGCCCAGCGCCTTGCGGATCGGCATGATTCTGCCCATCGACGGATGGTGGCGCGCGGCAAAGAGGAAGCAGATGCCAAGATCGTTGAGCGTCGCCTCAGCCGTTTCGCCTGCGCGATCGAGATTGAGGCCCAATGCTTCGAGCGTATCGGCCGCGCCTGCCTTTGAACTCGCCGCGCGATTGCCATGCTTGGCAACGGGCACGCCGCAGGCCGCAACAACGAGGCTGACCGCCGTCGAGACGTTGAGCGTGTGGTGGCCATCGCCGCCGGTGCCGCAGACGTCGATGGCGTTGGCTGGCGCGTTGACCGGGATCATCCGCGCCCGCATTGCACGTGCAGCTCCCGCGATTTCGCTCGCCGTCTCGCCCCGGTCGGACAGGGCGGAAAGGAACTGCGCGATGGCGTCGTCCGCCACGGTGCCGTCGAGGATTGCGGCAAACGCGGCTTCGGCCTCGGCTTCCTCAAGCGGATGGGAAATGTCGGGCAGGCTCATGCTGGCAACGGGTTGGTCTTGATGCCGCACAGCTTGAGGAAATTCGCGACCATGGCGTGCCCGTGCTCGGTGGCGATGCTTTCCGGGTGGAACTGCACGCCGTGGATCGGCAGCGCGGTGTGGCGGAAGCCCATGACGTGCGTGTCGTCCGACTGCGCGTTGACCGCGAGGCAATCGGGAATGTCGGTCACGATCAGCGAGTGATAGCGCGTGGCGATGAAGGGCGAGGGCAGGCCTTCGAAGACGCCGGTGCCGTCATGGGTGACCGGTGAAGTCTTGCCATGCATCAACCCGCCGCGCACGACCTTCCCGCCGAAATACTGCCCGATCGACTGGTGGCCGAGGCACACCCCGAGCAGCGGCAGCTTGGCATCCGCCGCAGCGCCGACCAAATCAAGGCTCACCCCCGCCTCATTCGGCGTGCAAGGGCCGGGCGAAAGCAGGAACCCCTGCGCGCCGGTCCTGATCGCTTGCTCGGCGGTGAGCGCGTCGTTGCGCACGACTTCAACCTCCGCGCCCATCTCCATCAGGTAGTGGACGAGGTTCCAGGTGAAGCTGTCGTAATTGTCGATGACGAGGATCATTGGCCAAATTTCGCTTCTGTTGCCACCCGCACAGCCTCACGCGCCGCTGCGAACAAGGCGCCTGACTTCAGCTCGCATTCGCGCTGTTCGTATTCGGGATTGCTGTCGGCCACGATCCCTGCGCCGGCCTGTGCGTGGAGGACGCCGTCCTTGATCACGCCGGTGCGCAGGACGATGCAACTGTCGACCGAGCCATCGGGAGCGAAGTAGCCGACGCCGCCGGCGTAGGCACCGCGGGTTTCGGGTTCGAGTTCGGTGATGATCTCGCACGCGCGGACCTTGGGCGCGCCACTGACCGTGCCTGCGGGGAAGCCCGCGAACAGGGCATCGACGCTGTCGGCGCGGGTGGTGTCCAGCTGGCCGACCACGTTCGAGACGATGTGCATGACGTGGCTGTAACGCTCGACGGTGTAGCTTTCGGTGACCTTGACCGTGCCTGCCCTGGCCACGCGGCCGACATCGTTGCGGCCGAGGTCGAGCAGCATGAGGTGTTCGGCGCGCTCCTTGGGATCGTCGAGCAGGCTGAGTTCGTTGGCGCGGTCTTCTTCCGGAGTCTTGCCGCGCGGGCGGGTGCCGGCGATAGGACGGATGGTGACTTCGCCATCGCGGATGCGCACGAGGATTTCCGGGCTCGACCCGGTCAGCGCGAAGCCGGGCATGTCGAGGAAGTAGAGGAACGGCGAGGGGTTGATGCGGCGCAGGGCACGGTAGAGCGCAATCGGTGGCAGCGGGAAGGGCGCGGTGAAACGCTGGGCCAGCACGACCTGAAAGATGTCGCCTGCCTCGATGTAGTCCTTCGCGGCACCCACCATGCGCGCATAGTTGGCGGCAGGCATGACGGGTTGCGGGGTCACGTCCACCGCCTCGGCCAGACGGGCATCGGCCGGAACAGGCTCCGCCAGCTTGCGCAAGGCATTGTCGATGCGTTCGGCTGCGGCTTCGAGCAGGCGTTCTGGGGCGCCGCCTTCGGCCCAGACCGGGGCTATGGCGAACAATTCGTCGGACAGGCGGTCGAACACCAGCACCACCGTGGGGCGGGTGAACAGCATGTCGGGCAGGACGAGGTCGCTCTGCGCAGCACGCGGGAGCTTCTCGACAAGGCCGATGGTCTCGTAGCCGAAATACCCGACAAGACAGGCCAGCGCCGACGGAAGCGCGGCAGGAACATCAATCCGGCAGGCAGCGACAAGCGCCCTCAGCTCAGCCAGCGCGTCGCCGGGAAGCGGCGCGAAGGCGGCCTTGTCGTGCCGCCAGATGCGATTGATCTCGGCGCGTGTGCCGGTGGCGCGGAAGACGAGATCAGGATCGATGCCGAGCAGGCTGTAGCGCCCCCGCACTTCGCCGCCCTGCACGGATTCGAGCAGGAAATCGCCCCGACCGTTCTCCATGAGCTTCAGCGCGGCGCCCACGGGAGTCTCGGTATCGACAATCAGCTTGCGCCAGATCAGCGCGGGCTTTCCGGCAGACAGCTGCGCAAGCGCAGCCTCATGGTTCTCGGGGAGTGCGAAGGCAGTTTCGGCGAGGTCGGTGGTCATGCGATTTACTGTGCGTTGCTGCCGGTCAGCTGGTCACGCACGGCCTTGATCCCGGCGTCGTTGCGTTCCACCCCGACATCCTTGCGGATCGCGAGGCGGAGCTGCTCGGCATATTCGCCGCCAGCATCCTGCCCGAACGAGCGGGCGGCCTGCTGGAAGATCTGATCGCCGCGCTTGACCTGACCGAGGACGATGTCCTTGAGCGAAACGACATACCAGCCGCCGTTGTTCGGCCCCTCAAGCCGCTTGTTGCTGCCCTTGGCCATGGCAAACATCAGCGCAAGCGGAGCCGGAACCTGCCCCTGCATCTGGGTGAGCGCCTGACGCGGCAGGTCAACGGCCTGGGGCGCGGGCAGGGCGGCACCGGCGAGCTTGAGAGCTTCGGCCAGCGGCGTGCCCTTGTTCAAGGCGGCCAGGATCTTGTCGCTGGCGGCCTTGGCCTTGGCTGCACCCTGCTGGACGGCCCAGTCCCGGGCAACGACGCTCTTGATCTGATCGAGCGGGGCGGGCGTGGCGGCGACGAGCTGGCCGACATCGTAGATCGCAAACTTCTCGCCGGGCTTGATCTCTGCGAGCTGGGCTTCGCCTTCGCGCTCCATCGAAAACGCTGCCTGGACCAGAGGCGCGATATCGGCAGCGACCTTCTCGTCCTGCTTTCCGAAAACGCTGCCATTCGCGGTCAGCGGCGGCGTGGTCGAGACGGTCAGGTTGAGCGACTTGGCAATATCGGCAAGGCCGGTGCCATTGTCGATTTCCTGCTCGACTTGCGCTGCAAGGTCGGACAGCGCGGCACGGCGCTTCTCGAGGGTCAGGGCCGCGACGATTTCGGGGCGCGCCTGTTCGAGAGTCTTTCCGGCGTTACGCTTGACTGCGTCGACCTTCAGAACGTGCCATCCCAGGCCCGACTTTGCAGGCGTTGCCAGAGTGCCCGAAGCTGCGGCGAATGCGGCGTCCGCGACGGCACGTGACGTCTGGTTGGCGAGGGTGTCGCGCGTCTGATCGGCAAGCTTGCTGGCGACCAGACCCTTGGTGCGCGCGGCATTGTCGAGCGATCCGCTGGCGCCGACTTCTGCGGCCAGCGCCTTTGCAGCGGCCTCGGTCGGGACGATTACCTGCGTTACCGAGCGTTGTTCGGACGCCGAGTAGACCGCGCTGTTGAGCTTGTAGCGCTGCGCCACTTCGGCGTCGCTGGGCGCTGCCACGGTCTTCAGGCTCGCCTCGTCGACGATGGCGTAGCGGATCGTGCGGCGCTCGGGCTGCATGTAGCGGCTCTTGTTCGCGTTGTAGAACGTCGCAAGAGTGCTGTCAGCCGGAGGGGAAGTCGGCGCAAAGGCCAGCGATGGCACCGAGATGATCGTGCCGACGCGCTTTTCCGTCAGCAGAGCGGCATAGCGCTGCACGGCCTCGTCAGGCATCTGGGCGCCGAACGCTGCCGGCAAGAGCATCTGCCGCGCCAGCAGGCCCTGACCGAGGTCCTTGCGCACGTCCTTGTCGGTCAGGCCGCGCTGGGCGAGCAGCTGTTCATAGGCCGACTGGCTGAACTTGCCGTCAGGACCCTGGAATGCCGGGATCTTGGTGATCTCGCTGTCGATCAGGCGATCACCGGCCACCAGGCCATGTTCGCGGCCCCATTCGGCCATGGCCAGCCGGTCGGTCAGCCCGGTGAGCACGGTTTCCATGCCGCCGGCATCGAGGAACTGCTTCATCGTCAGGCCGGGCTGCTTCTGCCGCTCCTGCTCGAACGCATTGGTCAGCGCCTTGCCGAGTTCAGCTGTGCCGAGGCGATTGGAGCCGACCTTGGCAGCGCGATCGCCACCGGCGATTCCGCCAAAGCCACTGCCGGTGACATCGGCGCTGGCGAAAGCAAGAGCGATCAGGCCAAGAAAGATCAGGGCAACGGCGACGCCGATGCGCGACTTGAGGAACGAGCGGAAAAAGCCGAGCATTTGTGTAGTTCGTCTCTCGTCTGGGCACGGCAACGCACCCGAAGGTTCGGTTAGCGGTTGCCTTAGGAGGCAAACGCAATTCTCGCAATGGCTCCATGCCAACGATCGTCGCGCAACAGGTCGCCTGCGCCACGCGCGCCTGCGGCAAGTGGGTCTATGCCCGCTTATGCGATCAGGTGTTTTGCAGAATCAGTCCGGGTTTGATAGCCGCGCCGACGAAGCAGGGCGATGGATGCCCTGACAGACCGATTTTATCTGCGAATTGTATTTGCGAAATTCAGGGGAACGCGCCGATCATGCCGCACCGTCCTTATATTGTAGGCAACTGGAAAATGAACGGGACGCGCGCCATGCTCGCCGAAGCGCGGGCGATAGACCGTGCGGCGGGGCGCTATCCTGACGTTCAGGTCGCCATCGCTCCTCCCTTCACTCTGATCGGCGCCCTTCGCGAGGCAGTGAGCGCAATGGGGGTTGGCGGGCAGGATTGCCATGTCAACGCAAAGGGCGCGCACACCGGCGACGTATCGGCGCAGATGCTGGTCGATACCGGCGCCGACTTCGTGATCGTCGGGCACAGCGAGCGCCGCAAGGACCACGGCGAAAGCGACGTCCTGATCAAGGCGAAGGCCGAAGCTGCGCTGGCGGCCGGCCTCGGGATCATCGTTTGCGTGGGCGAAACGCTTGAAGAGCGCGATGGCGGGAAGGCGGAAGCAGTCGTTTCCGCGCAGGTCACTGCCTCGATGCCCGATAGCGATGCTGCGGCGGACGCGGTAGCGTCGGGTAAGGTGGCGGTTGCCTATGAACCGGTGTGGGCGATCGGTACCGGACGCGTCGCCGAAGTGGCCGACGTTGTCGCCATGCATGCGCAGATTCGCCAGCAACTGCTTGCTCTCTACGGCGATGCCGGTGCGAAGGTGCGCATCCTTTACGGCGGTTCCGTCAACGCCGGCAACGCACGTGACCTGTTGGCTGCAGAAGGCGTGGGCGGTGCGCTTGTCGGCGGGGCGAGCCTTACGGCTGAAGCTTTCCTGCCGATCGTGGCCGCCGCCGATAACGGAGAGGCTTGAGCGCGGCAACGCGCGGGTTGCGCGGACGCCGTAGCAAGCCTACATGCCGCCAAAGGTTCCCGCGCGGTATCGCGCACGAGGTGTGATTCATGTCGTTGTTCATTTTTCTTACCGTGGTCCAGGCCATTGTCGCCGCGCTGCTGGTGGTCGTGATCCTGATGCAGAAGTCGGAAGGCGGCGGGCTTGGCGTGGGCGGAAGCCCTGCCGGCTTCATGTCGGCGCGCGGCGCGGCTGACTTCATGACCCGGTTGACGACGATTCTCGCAACGGCGTTCGTCGTGCTCAGCATTGCTCTGGCAGCGCTCGCGGTCGGCACGAACTCGAGCCGTGAGATCGATACCTCGCTTGAGCGTAACACGCCCGTGCAGAACGCGCCGGCCAATGACCCGCTGGCTCCGGCCCAAGGCGCGCAGCCTGGCGCGGCTCCCGCCCAGCAGGTTCCGGCCCCGGCCAACGATCCGCTGAACGGCGCCGCCGGCCAGTAACTCGAATACTAAAAAGCGGCCCGCCGCCCCGCGACCGGACAGGTCGCGGGTCGGCTGTCGTTTTGCTTTCGTCCACGGCTTGTGGATTGCGGCGAAGATTGCAGCCGCAACCGCTTGCCTAATTGCAACTTCTGACGCTAAGGCCCGAATCCCATGGCGCGGTACATTTTTATCACCGGCGGCGTGGTTTCCTCGCTCGGCAAGGGACTCATGGCAGCAAGCTTGGCGGCTTTGCTGCAGGCACGCGGTTTTCGCGTGCGCATCCGCAAGTTCGATCCCTATCTGAACGTCGATCCGGGGACGATGAGCCCCTATCAGCACGGCGAAGTCTACGTGACTGACGACGGCGCGGAAACCGATCTCGACCTTGGTCACTACGAACGCTTTACCGGCGTTTCGGCACGCCAGGCGGACAACATCACCTCGGGACGCATCTACCGCGATATCATCGCGAAGGAGCGCCGCGGCGACTACCTTGGCGCGACGGTGCAGGTGATCCCGCACGTGACCGACGCGATCAAGGACTTTGCGCAGGCCGAAACCGAGGATCTGGATTTCGTGCTGTGCGAGATCGGCGGGACGGTGGGCGACATCGAAGGCTTGCCTTTCATCGAGGCGTTGCGCCAGATGCACAACGAACTCGACCGCAACGATACCTGCTTCGTCCACGTCACGCTGGTGCCCTACATCGCAGCGGCCGGTGAATTGAAGACCAAGCCGACGCAGCATTCGGTGCGCGAACTCACCGGACTTGGCATTCAGCCCGACATTCTCCTGTGCCGCTGCGAGAAGCCGCTGCCCGAGAGCGAGCGCGCCAAGATCGCGCAGTTCTGCAACGTGCGGAAGTCTGCGGTCATCCCGGCGCTCGATGCTTCGAGCATCTATGCCGTGCCGCTGCAGTATCACGCCGAGGGCCTCGACAGTGAAGTGCTGCGCCACTTCGGCCTGACCGCGCCCGAGCCTGACCTGACGCGGTGGGACGACATCGTCGATCGGCACCAGAACCCCGAGGGCGAAGTGACCATCGGCGTCGTCGGCAAGTATGTCGGCCTTCAGGATGCCTACAAGTCGCTCAACGAAGCGCTGGTCCATGGCGGCATGGCCAACCGGGTCAAGGTGCGGATCAAGTGGCTCGACGCCGAGCTGTTCGAGAAGGACGATGCGGAAATCGCAGCGCATCTCGAACCGATGCACGGCATCCTCGTGCCGGGTGGCTTTGGCGAGCGTGGCACCGAAGGCAAGATCGCGTCCGTCCGTTTCGCGCGAGAACGCAAGGTGCCGTTCTTCGGCATCTGTCTCGGCATGCAGATGGCCTGCATCGAAGGTGCGCGCAACACGGCCGGGATTGCCGGCGCTTCGTCCACCGAATTCGGGCCGACCGATGAACCTGTGGTCGGCATCATCACCGAATGGATGACTGCCGAGGGCCTCGAGAAGCGTTCCGAAGGCGGCGATCTGGGCGGCACCATGCGGCTTGGCGCCTACGAGGCGAAGCTTGCCGGCAACAGCCATGTCGCCAACATCTATGGTGCAAGCGAAATCAGCGAGCGCCATCGCCATCGCTACGAAGTGAACGTCGCCTACAAGGAGCGGCTCGAAAAGGGCGGTCTGGTTTTCTCGGGCATGTCTCCCGATGGTCTCCTGCCGGAAATCGTCGAGCGCCCCGATCACCCCTGGTTCATCGGCGTGCAGTTCCATCCGGAGCTCAAGAGCCGTCCGTTCGAACCCCATCCGCTGTTTGCGGGCTTCATCGCTGCGGCGGTCAAGCAGGCGCGTCTGGTCTAAAGGTCCTTAAAGGGCTGGCAATTCCGAGGTTTCCCTGATTATCTGCGCGGCAGCAATCTGGGGGACCTCGACATGGATGCGGCCAAGCTGGCTGAAGCGCTGACGGCACAAAGTCTTTTCGCGGACTGCGAACCGGCCGAGCTGTCCGATATCATCGCGCGTGGCCAGGTTCGCCAGTTCAAGCCGGGGCAGGAACTCATGGCGCAGGGTGAAGAGGGCAAGACCCTGTTCATCGTGCTCAAGGGCCTCGCGCGGGTCAGTATGCTGGCGGCAAACGGGCGCGAGATCATCCTCGACTATGCCGAGCCCGGCCATGTCCTGGGCGAGATCGCCTTTCTCGATGGCGGGGATCGCACCGCCACGGTCGAAGCGATCGAACCGGTCGAGGCGCTGATCCTTACCCGGGGAGCCTTTGCCGATATCATCGACAAGCACAAGGGACTGGCCCTGCGCCTGCTCAAGGCGATGGCGCGCCGGCTGCGGCAGAACAACGCCGTGATCGAGGCCGACCGGGCTTACACATCGGGGCCGAGGCTGGCCCGTTTCCTGCTGCGGCTGATGATGGGCGATACATCCGACGCCGGCAATCAGCTCAAGATTGCGCTGAGCCAGGGCGAACTCGGCAACTTTGCCGGCATGTCGCGCGAACAGATCAATCGCCAGCTTTCCGCGTGGGTCGACAATGGCATCATTGCCCTGAAAGGCGGGCGCGTGACCATTCTTGATCGCGAGGCGCTGATCGACGTGGCCGAAGCCTGGTGATGCGGAAAGAGCGGACCGATGTGGTCCGCTCTTCCATGCTTTTCTTTACCGAGAAAGATCAGGCGGCGGCGGTGTTGTCACCTTCGATCACCTTGAGCTGGTTCTGCGCGCCGATCAGGACCTTCTTGGGCTTCATCGCCTCGGGCACTTCACGTACGAGATCGATGGTCAGCAGGCCGTCGGCAAGGTCTGCCGCTTCTACCCGGACGAAATCGGCCAGTTCGAAGCGACGCTCGAACCCGCGGTTGGCGATGCCGACATGCAGGAATTCGCGATCCTGCGGTTCGGGGCGCTGGCCCTTGACCACCAGCAGGTTCTGCTGGGCGGTGATGTCGATGTCTTCGGCCTTGAACCCGGCGACTGCCAGCGTGATGCGGTAGGCATCCTCGCCGCTACGCTCGATATTGAAGGGCGGATAATTGTCGCCGGCATTGGCGCGGGCCTGGCGTTCGAGCAGGTCGAACAGCCGGTCGAAGCCCACGGTGGTGCGGCGATAGGGGGTAAAGTCAAAACGGTTCATGGCAATATCCTCTGATTGAGCAATCTGCACTTGCCTTTGCGAACCCGGAACCCGGCACCCGCATTGGCGGTTTTACACTCGTATTCGTGATCACGCCCGACTTGCGGCGCATGACACGAAAACCCATGTGTGTTAGCGAAAACCGCTTTTCAAGACCCAGATAGAGGTACCGATGTCCGATACGCCCAAGGTCGAAGTCTATACAAAGTGGGGCTGCCCCTACTGCATGCGTGCCAAGCAGTTGCTCGACAGCAAGGGCGTTTCCTATGAAGAGTTCGACGTGACGATGGGTGGCCCCAAAAAGGCCGAAATGCTCGATCGCGCCCCCGGTCATACCACTGTGCCCTCGATCTTCATTGATGGCATTCACGTCGGCGGTTCCGACGATCTTGCCGCGCTCAACGCGCAAGGCAAGCTGGACATGATGCTCGGAAAGTGAGTGCCGCGGAAGTCCGGCCGGTAAAGATCGCGCTGTTCCAGATGACCAGCGGGATCGATCCGCTGGCCAATGCAGACGCGATAGCGGGCGCCGCGCGAAAGGCGGCGGACGAGGGGGCGGCGATGGTGTTCACCCCCGAGATGTGCGGGCTGCTCGATCGTGACCGGTCAAGGGCAACCCGGCACATCGTGCCCGAAGCGGACAACCCGGTCCTTGCCGCCGCGCGGTCTGCGGCACGTGATCTGGGGCTGTGGATCGATCTCGGGTCGCTGGCGGTGCTGCGCGATGACGGCAAGTGGGCCAATCGCGCCTTCATCATCGATTCCGACGGTGAGATTTCGGCGCGCTATGACAAGATCCACATGTTCGATGTCGATCTTGCAACGGGCGAGACCTGGCGCGAATCTGCCGCTTACACGTCGGGCGATGCGGTGGTGACGGTCGAGACACCGCTTGGCCGCCTCGGCCTTGCCATCTGCTACGACATCCGCTTTCCGGCCCTGTTCGAGGAACTGGGCCGCCGCCGTTGCGACGCGATCCGCATTCCGGCTGCATTCACCGTGCCGACCGGCAAGGCGCACTGGCACCTCCTGCAGCGAGCCCGCGCCGTGGAAGCCAGCGCCTGGGTCATTTCGGCAGCACAGGGCGGTGAGCATCAGGACGGCCGCGAGACCTTTGGGCACTCGCTCGTGGTCGATCCTTGGGGCGAGGTTGTCTACGATGGCGGAGAGGGCAGTTCGCTGGGCTTCGCCATTATCGATCCTGCCCGAACGGGCGAGGTTCGAGCGCAGCTTCCCAGTCTTGCCAACAAGCGCGAAATCCCTAGATCGGCGGCATGATTGTCTTTGATCTGCAATGCGGGCCGAACGGACACCGCTTCGAGGGCTGGTTCGGCTCCTCGCAGGACTATGAAAGTCAACAGGCAAGGGGGCTGGTATCTTGTCCCTCATGCGGATCGCCTGATGTCAACAAGGCAGTGATGGCGCCCAATGTTGGCCGCAAGGGCAACCAGCTTGCGGCAACTGCTCCGGCAAAGCCTGCGGAATCGGCGCCCGTCGCCAATGTCCCGCTGCCGCCAGAGGCCGTGGCTATGCTCAAGGCCGTCGCTGCGATTCAGGCCGAGGCGATCAAGTCATCGACCTGGGTGGGGGACAAGTTCGCCGAGGATGCCCGCGCGATGCACTACGGCGAAAAGGATGCAGGCGCCATCCACGGCCGCGCGACGCCCGATGAGGCGCGCGAACTGCTTGACGAGGGCATTGCGGTCGCCCCCTTGCTCATTCCCGTGGTGCCCCCGGAAGAAGCCAACTGAAAGAGCGTTGCCAGCGCCCACGCCCCTGCCTAAAGGAATGCGCGGGCGCCCGTAGCTCAGCAGGATAGAGCACCAGATTCCTAATCTGGGGGCCATGGGTTCGAATCCCGTCGGGCGCACCACTTTTCGATAGCATTGGCGGCATGCCCGTAGTTCGCGAGAATTTCGAGGTCCCTGCCTGCGCGGCGACGCGGCCCTTTTTTGTTTTACGCAGAGACGCGGAGATGGAAAGGGAGACGCGGAGGAGAGAAGAGAGTTTGAGGCGGCTGCGCCGCAGGCGCCTTCCCAAGGACTCTGCGTCTCTCCTTCTTCCTCTGCGTCTCTGCGTGAACCATTCCACGCTCGATACAAAAAAGCATCCGCTGGCGAGTGCGGACGGTAACGCCGAGGGGAAGCTGACAGATCGCGCGACCGGTGCGGTGCCGTTGCGGCACGCGCGGGATGGGGCGCGGGACCGCTTGCGAGTGGCCGGGGGGCGGTTCCGAACCCCTGATCGGCTCAGCCTGAGGGCGGACATATGTGAAAGGACGAAGCTTTGGCAGCGGCTCGCGGGCTGCCTTGGCTTCTGGCAAGCGGCTGTGTGAAAAGAACCTGTCGTTTGTGCTGACACAGTCGCACAATCATGGCGGGTTCCGCATCCGCAGCGTCGCTCAGGGTTCGGCGCCGTGCTATCAGCCCTGGGGTGTCCTGTCTGTCCTTGGGTAACGACAGGTCTTGCCCGGTGGGTCTTGGGCTTTACGCCCCGCATTGAACCCACGCGCACCTGCCGCACCGATCGCGCCGGAAGCATCGGCACACAGCGTCAGCTTCCGAAGGAGAGGAGCGGGTTGGCCTTGTGCCCTCTCCTGACCTGTGGGCGGGGCATATAACCTATATGGTTCGTTTTGTCAAGTGCTCGCCCTCCCATCCTTCCGTCATCCCGGGCTTGGCCCGGGAACCCGCTTCCTTGTTGCGAGACCGTGCAGGAAGAAAAGCGGGCCCCCGGGTCAAGCCCGGGGCGACGGGGGTGTTTGGGTTGGTGGTCAGTGGGTGGTGGGCAGATGGCGTTCCCGTCTGTGCGGTTTTGCCGATTGTGCTGCGGGTGGAGGTGAAGGTTCTTGAAACGGCGTGGGATTTGTGATTCAGTCATGACATGAAAAGCCGTCGTCCCCTTCTTCCGAAAGACAGCCTTGCGCAGTCCATGGCGCTGGTCGTGCTGCTTGTGCTTGCTGCGGTCGGCGTGGCAGGCCCAAGCGGTCTGCTGGCCTGGGGCGAGAATGCACGGGTGCTCGAACAGCGGCAGAAGGAGATCGCTTCGCTGACGGCTGAGCGGGACCGGATGAAGAACCGGGTCGATCTGCTCGATCCTCGCCACGCTGACCCCGATCTTGTGGGGGAATTGCTGCACAGCAATCTCAACGTGACGCATCCTGACGACGTGGTGATGCAGCTCAAGGATTGAGCCGATCCTCGCCATGGCGGCGGAAGTTTACCGCTGCTTGAGGAACATTGCGTCGCTGTAGCTGCCTTCCATGCGCGCATTGTCAGGCCCGTAGAGCAGGGTCATCGGATCGGCGCGGGTGAAGCGCAGGGATCGTGCATGGTAGCGCGCTGCGACGGGCGTATCGCAGAAGCGGAAGTGCGCGTTCCAGATCGTCAGCCAACCACCCGGGGCGAGATGGCGGTCCAGTGCGGAAACCGTCTGCGCAAAGCGGGCAAACGGCAGCAGGGTGGAGCAGGACGCGGGAGCCTGGCTTTCGAGGGTGCCGTGCCGAAACACCGCCATGGCCAGGATGGCGTCGAATGTATGGCCTTCAAGCATCCCGACGTCGGCGGCCTCGATGTAGGAAATGTTGGGATCGGGATGCAGCGCAAGATGGGCCCTGGCGATGCGGATCATCGCCGGATTGGGGTCCAGCCCGACAATGCGGGCCTTGGGGAACCACCGCCGCAAACTGCGAACTTCGCTGCCATCGCTGCATCCGAAGGAGAGGATGCGGGGGGCATCGAGAGTCCACAGATGCGCGTCGAGCGCGGTGAATATTTCGGGGTAGCGATCCTCGCAAGTGGTTGGCCATGGTTGCAGGATGGCGTTGGAATGGGTGCGCTTCATGCGGGCGATGGCGCGGCGATCAGGGTCTGCCAGATCTCTGATCCGGTCGATCGCCGAACGCACCTGTGGAACTGCAAGCAGCCCGGTGCGTAGGGACGATATCAGGGTTGAACCGCTTGCCATGGTGTCGGGATTGCGGTTGAATCCGCCACGGTAAAGCCAAAACGGACTTTTCCTTACAAGTGACAATAAGATAGCAATCTATCGGTAGGCAGGGGAATGTCGGTGGTGTGTGCTGGTACCATAATGGAAGTAAGTTTTTGTGGCTGAACCCGAAGCGGTGACCGAGCAACAGGCCGGAGACCTCGCCCGGATTCAGTCCGAATCCGAATCGGTCTGGCGTTATGCGATGGCCGACAGGGCGCATGCGGTGATCGATGCTGCCGATTACTTCGCCCTGATGCGCGAAGCGATGATGCGGGCGCAGCAGCGGATCTTCCTGATAGGGTGGGATTTCGACACCCGGATCATCATCGGCGGAGGTCGGCGGTGGTGGAACTTGCCACGAAAGCGTGTTTCGCCGGCGCGGCTTGGTCCTTTCGTCGTGTGGCTGGCCAATCGTCGCAAGCAGCTTGATGTCAGGGTGCTCAAGTGGAACTTCGGCGCCTTGAAAGCCTTCTTTCGCGGCTCGATGATGCTCGATCTGTTGCGGTGGTGGCGGCATCCGCGGATCGTGTTCAAGCTCGACAGCGCGCATCCACTGGGGTGCAGCCACCACCAGAAGATTGCAGTGATCGACGATCGTTTTGCCGTGTGCGGCGGTATCGACATGGCCGGCGACCGCTGGGACACGCGCCAGCACCTCGACGACGACAAGCGGCGCAGGCGGCCCGGCGGCAAGCTCTATGGCCCGTGGCACGACTGTACGATGCTGATGGAAGGCGAGGCGGCCGCAGTGCTCGGGGCGTTCGGCCGAAAGCGGTGGGGACAGGCGAAGGGAAAGCCGTTCGAGCCTTGCGAACCGCAAAGGGCATCGCCCTGGCCCACGAGCGTCGAGGCCGAATTCCGCAATGTCGAGATCGGCATCGCGCGCACGCGATCACACTTTGCCGAGGCACGCGAGGTGCGCGAAGTGGAAGCGCTGTTTCTCGAGCATATCGCGCGGGCGAAGAAGTTCATCTACTTCGAGAACCAGTATTTTGCATCGCGCAAGATTGCAGAAGCCATCGTCAGGCGGATGGAAGAGCCCGATCCTCCCGAGATCGTGCTGATCAATCCGCAAAGTTCCGATGGCTGGCTGGAGCAGACCGCGATGGACGGGGCGCGCATCCGGTTGGTGCGAGCGATCGAGCAGGTCGATCACGCAGGTCGCTTCTCGGTCTGGCATCCCTTCACGGCGAAAGGCACGCCGATCTACGTGCATTCCAAGCTGACCATCGTGGATGACGAGATCCTGAGGATCGGGTCGGCAAACCTGAACAACCGCTCGATGGGCCTGGACAGCGAGTGCGATGTGTTCATCGACTGTGCAAGGCCTGCCAATGGCCACTGTGGCGAGGCAATCCGTCGGTTGCGCGTTTCCCTTCTGGCCGAGCATTGCGGTATCGGGCCGGAGCGGGTAGCGGAACTTCTGGACCAGCACGGTTCGATGGCTGCGGCCATCGCTGCTGCTCCGCAGGAGGGCAAGAGACTGGGGCGGTTCGTGCCGCACGACCTTACCGATGCGGAGAAGGCGCTGGCCGACAACGAGGTACTCGACCCAGAGCGTCCGGAGGAAATGCTGTCCTTCTATCGCCGGGGTCTGTTCAGGAGTCGCTTCCTGCGACGGCCTGCAAGGTAGCGGAGGAACGTGATGAGCAGTCTGGTAGGGCCCGATGAAGACGACGATCTGGCCCGGGGCAAGCCACCTGTTCCCGAAGACGTTCAGGACGCTATTCGCACGCTGATCCGGTGGTCGGGCGACGATCCATCACGCGAGGGACTGCTTGATACGCCCAAGCGCGTCGCGCGTGCCTGGAAGGAATATTGCCTCGGCTATGGCGAGGACCCGGCGAGCCATCTGTCGCGACAGTTCGAGGAAGTGGGCGGCTATGACGAGATCGTGCTGCTGAAGGACATTCCTTTCCAGAGCCATTGCGAGCATCACATGGCACCGATCATCGGCAAGGCGGCGATTGCCTATTTGCCGCGGCACAAGGTCGTCGGCATCTCCAAGCTGGCGCGGGTCCTTCACGGGTTTGCGCGTCGGCTGCAGATCCAGGAGCGCCTGACCGCCGAGGTGGCACAATGCATCTGGGACAACCTCAAGCCGCATGGGGTGGCGGTGGTCATCGAGGCGAGCCATGCCTGCATGACCGCGCGCGGCGTGCGGACGCCTGGCGTGGGCATGGTGACGAGCCGGATGATGGGCACGTTCCTCGACGATACGCGAAGCCGCAAGGAAGTGCTCAGCCTGATGGGCTACTGAGGGCAGCGCCCCAGCAAAGAAACATTACAAGTCCGTCGGTTGGTTGCACACAATCGGGGTTCTATCTTGCTCATGTCACCGGAAAAAAGCCGGGACGTTTGCAGGAGACACAACATGAAGACGCTTGGCTTTGCAGGTCTTGCCGTTGCGCTGGGGGTCAGCGCCCCGGCAATGGGCATGGAGCACTCGACCGTCATCGAGCATGCGGCCGGCCCGATCACCGCCGATTACAGTGGAAAGACACGGGTCGAGATGAAGCAGATCGGCTCGGCCGGCGGAGCGGGGCGGGCTTCCTCGTTGCGCTGCCAGTGGTCTGTGTCGCTTTCGGTCGAGCGGCAGGCACAGGTCGGCGCAAACATGCAGGCAAGGCGTTCGATGCTGCGCGATGAGGTGCTTACGGGGTCATCGCCGGGCTGGTGCTCGGAGCGCGGCAATGGCATCGACCGCGTGATCGAGGCGCGACGTGACGACTTGCGCAGTGCGATGATGGCCATGGTTGCGCAGGATCGCGAAGTGATCCTCGTTGAAGCAGAAGGAGCCCACGCCAGGCAGCGCGAGGGCTGAGGAGAAATGAGTACATGACCCACATCCACTATCTGAATGGCCTGGCAGTTCTTGGCGCGATCGCAGCGGTGCAGGCGCCACAAGCGATGGCTCAATCGGTGGATGCGGGTGTGGAGGCAACCACGGACGAAGTCCGGCGCGGGCTCAGCTGGAGTGACGGTGAAATCTCCGCCTCGGCTGATGCCAGCGTCGGCTTTGCCGGGCTGGATGCCTCGGTGCGAATGGCGGCGCTGCGCAAGTCTGACCGTCATGCCAATGCCGATGTCGTGGGCGACGTGGCGATCGGCAAGGATTGGGAAGCCGGGGCGATCACGCTGCGGACGGAGGCCATCGGGCACTTCTTCGGCGGCGCCGACATCGGTGCCGATTATGGCGAGGTGGGCCTTGGTGCGCGGTATTCGATCGGGCCGCTGCAAGTGCGGGCCGATGCCTTCTATGCGCCAAAGCAGGACGCGATCGGCGGGGACAATCTTTACCTGAGAGGATCAGCGAACTTTGGCGTGCCGGCGCTGCCGATCAGTCTCTCCGCTTCGCTGGGCTATACCACCGGAGACACGAAGGATGCGCGCTCTGCCCGGCTGCGACCGGCCGGGGATTATGCCGACTGGCGGCTGGGCGTGGAATACAACCAGTTTCCGTTCACCATCGGGCTCGACTATGCGGGCACCGATATCGACACATCGGGCGTTTCGGTTTCGCCCTATGCCGATCTCAAGCACGCTGGCGACCGGGTGCTGGGGCGCGTGCGTCTTTCGTTCTGAAAGCACCATGAAAAAGGCCCCCGGAGATACGGGGGCCTTTCGATCGATCAGATGTTTTCGATCATGTGCTCGGCGGAGCTGACCTTGAAGTCACCCGGAGCTTCGACGAACAGCTGTTCGACGACGCCATCGTTGACGACCATCGAGAAACGCTGGCCGCGCTTGCCGAGGCCGAAGCCCGAACCGTCCATGGTGAGGCCGAGCGCTTCGGCGAGGTCACCGTTGCCGTCTGCCAGCATGGTCACGTCGCTCGAACCCGAAGCTGCGCCCCAGGCCTTCATCACGAAGGGATCGTTGACGGCGGTGCAGGCGATCTCGTCGATGCCCTTGGCCTTCAAATCAGCGGCCTTTTCGACATAGCCGGGGAGGTGCTTGGCCGAGCAGGTCGGGGTGAAGGCACCGGGGACGGAGAACAGCGCCACGCGCTTGCCCTTGAAGTAATCGGCCGACTGCACGGCTTCCGGACCTTCGGCAGTCGCCTTGACGATCTTGACGTCGGGCAGCTTGTCTCCAACAGCGATTGTCATCCCCATCTTCCTTTCGTTGCGCCGGGCGAGGGGGCCCGGACGAGTATGGCCAGCGAGATATAGGCACGCCTGGTAGCTCTGCAACCGGCGGTAGCGTGGTTCTGCGGATTTACGATATAAAGAAGTCTTTATATTAAGTTTGCAGGTTGCGCTGCAGCAGGCTATGGGCGTCACCAGAGGCGCGCCGAACCCGCGCAGATGATTTTTCAGGAGAAAGCTTCGTGGCCAGCGTGCTTGACGCCAAGAACGACTACGTGATCGCCGATATCGGCCTTGCCGACTTCGGCCGCGCCGAAATCAGGATCGCCGAGACCGAAATGCCCGGCCTCATGGCCCTGCGCGAGGAATTCGGCGCATCGCAGCCATTGAAGGGCGCGCGCATCACCGGTTCGCTGCACATGACGATCCAGACCGCCGTGCTGATCGAGACGCTGGTTGCGCTGGGCGCCGAAGTGCGTTGGGCCACCTGCAACATCTTCTCGACGCAGGACCATGCCGCCGCTGCCATCGCCGCTGCGGGCATCCCGGTCTTCGCGATCAAGGGCGAAAGCCTGGCTGAATACTGGGACTATGTCGGTTCGATCTTCGATTGGGGTGACGACCAGACCGCCAACATGATCCTCGACGATGGCGGCGATGCCACGATGTTCGCGCTGTGGGGTGCGCGCGTGGAAGCGGGCGAGAAGCTGTTCGAACCTTCGAACGCCGAGGAAATCGAGTTCGTCCGCGCGCTCAACGCCTTCCTCAAGAAGAAGCCGGGCTACCTCACGCAGTCGGTCAAGAATATCAAGGGCGTTTCGGAAGAGACGACCACGGGCGTCCACCGCCTGTATCAGATCGCCAAGGACGGCAAGCTGCCTTTCCCGGCGATCAACGTGAACGACAGCGTTACCAAGTCGAAGTTCGACAATCTCTATGGCTGCAAGGAATCGCTGGTCGACGCGATCCGTCGCGCCACCGACGTGATGCTGGCTGGCAAGGTCGCCTGCGTTGCCGGCTTCGGCGACGTCGGCAAGGGTTCGGCAGCGTCGCTGCGCCAGGGTGGCGCGCGCGTCATGGTCACCGAAGTCGATCCGATCTGCGCTTTGCAGGCGGCGATGGAAGGCTACGAAGTTGTCACCATGGAAGAAGCGGTCAAGCGCTGCGACATCTTCGTGACCGCGACCGGCAACGAGGACGTGATCACCGCCGAGCACATGAAGGCGATGAAGCCGATGTCGATCGTCTGCAACATCGGCCACTTCGACAGCGAGATCCAGATCGCCGCGCTCGACAACTACAACTGGACCGAAGTGAAGCCGGGCACCGACCTCGTCGAATTCCCTGATGGCAAGCAGATCATCATCCTTGCCAAGGGCCGCCTGGTGAACCTGGGCTGCGCCACCGGCCACCCGAGCTTCGTGATGAGCGCAAGCTTCACCAACCAGACGCTGGCGCAGATCGAGCTGTTCACCAAGGCCGAGAACTACAAGAACGAGGTCCATGTCCTGCCCAAGCACCTCGACGAAAAGGTGGCTGCGCTTCACCTCGAGAAGCTGGGCGTGCAGCTGACCAAGCTCAGCAAGAAGCAGGCCGACTACATCGGCGTGCCGGAATCAGGTCCGTTCAAGCCGGATCATTATCGCTACTGATCCTCGGCGCGATCAAACTGGAAATGGGGCGGTGTGGGATGCCACGCCGCCCTTTTTCTTTCCGGATCGGGCCGCTCGATGCCGGTTTGTAGAGCGCCGGATTGTATTTCACCGGGGTAGGCCCTAGCGAGAGGATGATGCCGCTGCTCAACCAGACAATCATGGTGTTGATCGGATTGTTGCTTGCCACCTGGACGGCAGGGGCAGGCTGGCTCGTGCTTGTCGCCAGAGGGCGCGCGCGCAAGGGGGAGGCGGTGCAACGGCAAGCGCGCCGCCTGGCGAGGATGGTGGATGAATCGCCAGCCCTGCCGTTACTGGTGCGCGCCGATGGCCGGATCGAAGGCCCTGCGCGGCTTGCCGGATGGTTCGGCTTCGAGACAATGCCCGGCTACCTGACCGAACTGGACGCAGAGGGTGCAGGCTTTGACGAGGTGCAGCTTTCGCATTTGAGCGATGCTGTGCGCAAGGCGCAAAAGACCGGCGCGTCTTTCAGGCTGGCGCTCACGCCCAAGGACGGCAAGCGTGCGCTTTCTGCGCAAGGGCACCTGGCGGACCCCCAGATTTCTCCGGGGGGCGCAGCGCTTGTGTGGTTTTTCGACTTTTCGGAAAGCCAGGAAGAGCTTGTCCGGCTGCGCAGCGAGACAACCGCGGCACGGGCCGATTTTGCCGGGCTTTCAGGCCTGATCGAAGCAGCGCCCTTGCCCATGTGGTTCCGTGGGCCGGACCTGCGCCTGCGCCTTGTCAACAGCGCCTATGTGAAAGCCGTTGGCGCCGCGAATGCCGATGTAGTGATCGCGCAAGGCATCGAACTGATCGAACCGGTTGACGGTCTAAGCGCGCCCCAAGTGGCCCGTCAGGCACAGTCGCGCAAGGTGCCGATCGAACGTTCGCTGCTGGCAACGATCAAGGGGCAGCGCCGTGCGGTGCGCGTGACGGACCTGCCGCTGGGCGAGGACGGGATTGCCGGATACGTCGTCGATATAGAGGAAATGGAGGAGCTGATCCGCCAGTTCCGCCGCTTCCGCGAAGCGCAGCGCGAAATGCTCGATACGCTCTCCGCAGGCATCGCGCAGTTTGACGAGAAGCGGAACCTTGTGTTCGCCAACCAGCCTTTCCTGCGCATCTTCGGTGTGCCCAAGGCCTGGGTCGTTGACACCCCGCCGTTCGACCGCGTGATAGACCGGATGCGCGATGCCGGTCGCTTGCCGGAAGTCCGCGATTTCCCCGAATGGCGCCGCGAACGGCAGGCCTGGTTCCTCGCCCGCGTGCCGATCGAGGAATCGTGGCATCTTTCCGGGGGGACGCATCTGCGCGTGGTCGGTCAGCCGATGCCCGATGGCGGGCTGCTGATGATCTTCGAGGATCGCACCGAACAGCTCCAGCTCTCGGCAACCCGCGACACCCTGCTGCGAACCCGGACTGCGACATTCGACAATTTGTTCGAATCGCTCGCGGTGTTTGCGCCCGATGGCAAGTTGCAGCTGTGGAACCGCCGGTTTGCGGCCGACTGGGGGCTTGAGGAAGAGTTCCTTACCACCCATCCGCGGGTCGACGTTCTGTTAAACAGGTTGGCGGGGCAACTGAAACGTCCCGCGCAGATCGGCACGATCGCGCAGGTCATCCAGGCCGCGACACTTGAGCGCAAGCAGCGTTCCGGCCGCTTGACGCTTTCCGATGGGCGCCATTTTGCCCTCGCTGGCGTGCCGCTCCCGGACGGCAACGGCATGTTGACGGTTCTGGACATCACCGACAGCCAGAAGGCCGAGGCGGCGCTGCGCGAGCGCAATGCCGCGCTGGTCGAGGCTGACGCGGTGAAGACGCGGTTCATCGCCAACATGAGCTACGAATTCCGCACGCCGCTGACGTCTATCGGGGGCTTTGCCGAGCTTCTGCAAAGTGGCATTGCCGGTGAACTGACGCCGCAGCAGGACGAGTATGTCTCGGCAATCCTCACGTCGGTCGCCCGGCTTGGCGAGCAGATCGAGAACGTGCTCGACCTGTCGCAGAGCGAGGCCGGAACGCTGCCATTGGAACAGGAGCCGGTGGAGATTTTCCCGTTGCTGACCGAAGTCGTCAAGGAACGCGAGGAACGGATCACGGCTGCGGGGCTTGCGCTCGATCTGCGCGGGGACAGGAGCGCGGGGACCGTGATTGGCGATGCACGCAGGTTGCGCCGCGCCTTCGGGCAACTGCTCGACAATGCCGTGGCCGCCACGCCCGAGGGCGGCCGCATCCTCGTCGTGGCCTCGCGCAGCAAGGGCGGGCCGGTTCAGGTGGTCGTGTCCGACAATGGCCGCGGCATGGAGCCTGCGGTCCTCGCCCGCGCGCTGGATGGGCTGAAGCTCGATGCCGAAGGCAAGGCGGTCGAGCGCAGACAGGGCTTGGGCCTGCCGCTGGTGCGCCAACTGGTCGAAGCGCATGGCGGAACACTGGAGCTGGTGTCCGAGCCCGGCCTTGGCACCAGTGCCATCGTGGTGCTGCCGTGATCTTCGAATTGCCAGACATGGACAGTTCGGCTGTCCTTGCCCGCGAGATCGCGGCGAAGCTGCGTCCGGGCGATGTGATTGCGCTGTCCGGCGGCCTTGGCGCGGGCAAGACAACGCTCGCGCGGTCGATCATCGCCGCACTTGGGCACACTGGCGAAGTGCCCAGTCCCAGCTTTGCCATAATCGAGATTTACGATCCGCCGGCGGTGCGGCTGCCGCTGGTTCATGCCGATTTCTACCGACTGGACGACCCGTCCGAGGCCGAGGAGATCGGGCTGGATGATTACCGTGAGGGTGCGGCGCTTCTGGCGGAGTGGCCGGAACACGCCGGGGGCTTTGCGCATGAGCCGGGGTGCCTCTCGATCCTGCTGGAATCCACGGAAAACGGCAGGCGGGCCATTGTAACGCCGGGGCGCGATTGGATAGAGCGAGTGCCATGGACCTGACTATCCCTCCGAGCGTCGATGCCTTCCTGAACAAGGCGGGCTGGATCGGCGCTACTGTCGAGCCACTGCCTGGCGATGCATCGTTCCGCCGCTATTTCCGCATTCGCCGGACAGCGGGAAATGCCATGCTGATGCACGCGCCACCGCCCAATGAAGATCCCGAGCCCTTCCTCAGGGCTGCCAAGTGGCTCGACGCGAATGGCCTGCGCGCGCCCCATGTTCTTGCCGAGGATCCGGAGCAGGGCTTTGTCCTGCTGGAAGATTTCGGTGAGGTGCGCATGCGCGAATACCTCGATGCCTGGCCGCAGGACGAGGAAGAGGTCTATCGCCATGCCATCGACGCCCTGCTGCAGCTGCGCAAGCTGCCGGCAGGGCCTTTCACGGGATACACCCTTACCGAGTATCAGCGCGAGGCGCGGCTGTTCATCGAGTGGTACGTGCCGACCCAGTCGCTCTATGTCGACGGGCGGGGCTGGAACGCGGCTTGGGAAGAGGTCCTGTCGCACCTGCTGCCGCGCCAGCGCCCCGGGGTTACTGTCCTGCGCGATTATCATGCCGAGAACATCATGTTGCTCAACGGCCTCGATCGGCAGGGGCTGCTGGACTTTCAGGATGCCTTGAACGGCCACCCGGCATACGATCTGGTCTCGCTGCTGCAGGATGCGCGCAGGGATGTCTCGCCGGAACTCGAAGCGCGCATGCTGGACTATTACCTGCAGAAGACCGGCGAAGGTGACGAGTTCCTGGCCGATTACGCTCGGCTTGGCGCGCAGCGGAATGCCAAGATCGTGGGCATCTTCGTGCGGCTGTGGAAGCGTGATGGCAAACCGCGATACCTCGATTACATCCCGCGCGTCTGGGCTCTGCTGGAACGCGATCTGGAGCATCCGGCGCTGGCTCCGGTGGCCGCGTGGTTCGATGCCAATATCCCGGCCGAACTGCGGGCCAGCCTGGGCGGATCGTTTACGGTATGACCAAGCCCCTTGTCAGCGACGTGGCCATGGTTCTCTCGGCAGGACTGGGCAAGCGGATGCGTCCGCTCACGGCAACGCGCCCGAAGCCGCTGGTGCAGGTGGCGGGCAAGCCGCTGATCGACCATGCGCTGGACAAGCTTGATGAAGCCGGCGTGGCCCGCGCGGTCGTCAACGTCCATTACCTTGCCGATGCGATGGAGGCTTACCTTCCGCAGCGGAAAAGCCCGGCCATCGCGATTTCGGACGAACGCGATCAGTTGCTGGAAACCGGTGGCGGGATGGTCAAGGCGCTGCCGCTGATCGGCACCGATCCGTTCTTCTGCCTCAACTCCGACAATATCTGGCTCGACGGGCCACGCAACGTCTTCGCGCATCTTTCGGATCACTGGGATGCCGACAGGATGGATGCGCTGCTGCTGCTCGTGCCCCATGCGCGGGCGTTCAACCATCGCGGCAAGGGCGATTTTCACATGGACGCCATGGGCCGCATTTCGCGGCGCCGGACCGGCCGTGTCGCGCCGTTCATCTACAGCGGCATCCAGATCGTTTCGCACCGCCTGCTGCGCGACGCACCCGAGGGACCGTTCGGGACCATGCTGCTGTGGCAAAGGGCCATCGAGGAAGGGCGGCTCTACGGCCTGTCGCACCTGGGGTTGTGGTACGAAGTGGGCGAACCGCAGATGATCGTCCCGACCGAGGCTGCGCTGAAGCGCGACTGACATGGCCGAGCGCTCCACCCGCCCGCGTGTCTGGTCGATCGCGGCGCACCGGGGTTTTGCCGACGCCCTGGTTGCGGGCCTGATCCCGCGTTACCGCGAGGATCGGTTCGGCCTTGCGCGCCTGACGCTCCTGCTGCCGAGCCAGCGCGCAATCCGCACGGTAACCGAAGCTTTCGTGCGGGTCAGCGGGCAGGGTCTGCTGCTGCCACGCATGGCGGTGGTTGGCGACTTGGATCTCGACGAGACGCTTGGGCCACTGCTCGACCCGATCGGCGCCGGAGCTGGGGTTCCCGAAGCTGTCGATCCGGTGCACCGGCTGCTGAAACTTTCAGCGCTGATCCGTGACGAGCTTGGTGCCGAAGCCCCCGGCGAGGCGGCCTTGTTGCGACAGGCCAGAAGCCTGGGCCAGAGCATCGACCGGCTGCTTGTCGAGGGTGTGCGTCCCGAGGACATGCTTGATGAGGGCGTCCTCGGCCTGTCGTCGGAACTGTCGGAGCACTGGCGGGAAAGCACGAAGCTGTTCGCCACGGTGTTCTTCAAGTGGCAGGACGAACTGGCGCGGCTGGGCAGGATCGACGCGCCGGAACGGCGCAATCTGCTGCTGGCGCATGCCGCGCAGGTATGGCGTGAAGCGCCACCAGCCCATCCGGTGATCGCTGCGGGCGTCACCTCGGCATCGCCGGCCGTCGCCAACCTGCTGCGGGTGATTGCGGATCTGCCGGATGGCGGCGTCATCCTGCCCGATCTCGATCTTGCCATGGAGGCTTCGGTCTGGGACGCGCTCGGGTTTGCCGGCGGGTCAGACGGCAAGGTGTTTGAGCGAGGGGATGTCGTCACGCATCCCCAATATCACCTGAAGCTGCTGCTGAACCGCATGGGCATCGGACGGGGCGAGGTCGAACCGTGGCACCGCTCCGGCCTTGCTCCCGCGCCGCCGGAACGCAGCCGCGCCATCTCGAACCTGTTCCTGCCGCCGGAAGCCAGTGCGGCGTGGGCTTCGCTTGAAGCGAGGGAGCGCCGCCTTTCCGGCGTGCGCATCATGGAGAGCGCCAACCCCGAGGAGGAAGCGCAGGCGATTGCCGTGCTGGTCCGCGAAGCGCTTGACGAGCCGGAGCGCCGCGTGGCGGTGATCACGCCCGATCGCAGTCTGGCGGCGCGGGTAGTGGCGCATCTTGGCCGCTGGAACATTGGCGCGGACGATACGGCCGGTCGGCCATTGCCGCAGACGGCGGCGGGCAGGATCATCCTGCAACTGGCCGAAGTCGTTGCCGAGCGGGCCGCGCCGGTTCCGCTGCTCGCCCTGCTCGGCCACCCGCTGGTTCGGGCAGGCGAGGGCCGGGCGCAGTGGCTCGAACGGGTGCGACAGCTGGACCTGGTGCTGCGTGGTCCGCGACCCGGCCCCGGACTGGCCGCGGTGCGGGGCAAGGCGCAGGAGCATGACAAGCGCCATCCCGGGCTTGCCGACTGGTGGTCGGGGGTCGAGGACCTGCTGTTTCCGCTGCTGTCGCTTGATGGCCCGGTATCGCTGGATGCGGCGCTGATCGCGCTGTCCGAAGTGGGCGAGGCGCTGTGCGGACAGGGGCTGTGGGCGCAGGCCGATGGGCGCTGCCTTGCCCAGTTCGTCGAAAGCTGGCGCGAAGCTGCTTCGGAGCATCCGGGACTGCTGCCGCCGGAAGAACTGCCGGCAGTGTTGCGCGATGCCATGGAGGAAGTCTCCGTGCGTCCGCCCTACGGCGGGCATCCGCGTCTGGCGATCTACGGCTTGCTCGAAGCGCGGATGAGCCGGGCCGATCTCGTCATCTGCGCAGGCCTGACAGAAGGCTCCTGGCCCGGAAGCCCGGCGACTGATCCGCTGCTGGCACCGCCCATTCTCCGCGCATTGGGCATCCCCGGTGCCGATTTCCGCATCGGCCTTTCTGCACACGATCTTGCCGCTGCACTGGGAGCGCCAGAGGTTGTGCTCAGCCATGCGCACCGCGACGCGACCGGCCCGGTCATTCCTTCACGCTTCCTGCTGCGCATTCACGCCATGCTTGGCGAGCAGTTGCGGCGCGAGACGCGCGCGGTCAACCTGGCGCGGGCGCTGGCCGACCCGGAACCGGAGCTGCCACACCCACGCCCACACCCGATGCCGAGCGCGGAGCAGCGGCGCGTGCCGATTGCGGTAACGGCGCTGGATCGGCTGCGCGGCGATCCGTACCAGTTCTACGCCTCGGCAATCCTTGGCCTGCGTCGCCTCGATCCGGTCGATGCCGATCCGTCGCCAGCCTGGAAAGGCACCGCGGTTCACGACGTGCTGAAAGCCTGGCACGATGGCGGCGGGCGTCCCGGCGAATTGGTGCCACTGGCCGAACGGATGTTCGACGAGATGAGCGCACACCCCTTCATGCGCGCGATGTGGAAGCCGCGCCTGATCGATGCCTTGCTGTGGATCGAGGAGGAAACGGACCGGCTTGCCGGGGAGGGGCGCGACGTTCTGGCGATCGAGCGCAAGGGCGAAATCATCGTCGACGGCATCCGCATTCATGGCCGGGCCGACCGTATCGACAGGCTGGCCGACGGAACGCTGGCCGTAGTCGATTACAAGACCGGCACGCCGCCATCGGGCAAGATGGTGGCGCAAGGGTACGCCCTTCAGCTTGGCCTCATCGGCATGATTGCCCGGGGTGGCGGCATGGAGGGCGTCGCGGGCGAGCCGGCTAAGTTCGAGTACTGGTCGCTTGGCCGCAACAAGGATCGCGGCTTTGGCTACATGAAGTCGCCGGTCAAGGAAACGGCGCGGCAGACCGGCCTTTTGCTTGAAGACTTCTTGCCCGAAACCGAGCGTTTCCTGCGTGAAGCGATTGCGCGCTGGCTGCTGGGCAGCGAGCCATTCACGGCGCGGCTCAATCCCGATCTCCCGGGATACAGTGATTTCGACCAGTTGATGCGCCTCGACGAATGGCAAGGCCGCGAAGAGGAAGGCAGTCAGTGAGCAAGGTCTATCCGCTCAGGGACAATCAGGCGCACGCCGTCCATCCCCAGCGCACCGTCTGGCTCTCGGCATCGGCAGGGACCGGCAAGACGCAGGTGCTTTCGGCGCGTGTGCTGCGCTTGCTGTTGCAAGAGGGCGTGGAGCCGGAACAGATCCTCTGCCTCACCTTCACCAAGGCGGGCGCTGCCGAAATGGCGACCCGCGTGAACGAGGTGCTCGCCAGTTGGGTGCGCCTTCCCGAGATAGAGCTTGCCGCGCAGTTGAAGGCGATCGGCGCACCGTTCGGCCCCGAAACCGTGGCCCGCGCGCGCAGCCGCTTTGCCGCCGTGCTCGATTGCCCGGGGGGTGGGCTCAGGATCGAGACCATTCACGCTTTCTGCCAGTGGCTGCTTGCGTCGTTTCCCGTGGAGGCAGGCCTGCGACCGGGCACGCGGGCGATGGAAGACCGCGACCGGGCCTTGCTGGCCCGGCAAGTGCTGGCCGAACTGCTGGTGTCGGCCGAACTCGACGGCGACGAGGCACTGATCGACGGGCTCGCCTCGCTCTCGCGCCGGATGAGCGAGGATCAGGTCGAGGCCTTCCTGCTGCGTTGCGCAGGGGCGCTGGAGCTGTGGACCGGGCCGGGGGCGTGGCAACCGCCACTACGGCCTCGTATCAATCGCGTTATCGGCCTTGGCGAAAGTGATGGGCCTGACAGCCTTGCCGCCATGTGCGCCGACGATGGGTTCGATTGCGAGTCCGTCCGGCGTTGCATGGAGATGAACAGCGCCTGGGGGACGAAGGGCGGTATCGATGCGGCAAATGCACTCGGCGATTGGCTGGCGGCCAGCCCCGAAGCGCGCCTGAATGCCTTTGCCGAGCTGAAAAGCCAGTTTCTGACGGCCAAGGATGAACCGAGGTCGACGACGAATATCGAGAAGAAGCAGCCCGGCTATGCAGGCTATGCCGCCCGGGTCATTGCCTGCATCGAGGCGGTGAAGGCGCGCAAGGCACAGCTTGATCTTGCCGACCTGCTCGAAACGGCGCTTACCATCGGGCGCCGATTTGCCTTGGCATGGAGCGATGCCAAGGCGCGTGAGGGCTTCATCGATTTCGATGACCAGATCCGCACTGCCGCCGACCTCCTGACCAAGCGCACCAGCGCCGAATGGATCCGCTTCAAGCTCGATCGCCAGTTTGATCACATCCTTGTCGATGAAGCGCAGGACACCAACGCCGCACAGTGGGAGATCGTGCTGAAAGGGTTGGTCGAAGATTTCTTCACCGGTGAGGGGCAACGGGGACAGGTTGCCCGGACGCTATTCGTGGTTGGTGACTACAAGCAGGCCATCTTCGGCTTTCAGGGAACAAGTCCCGAGAACTTCGCCGCAGCCAAGCTGACAGTTCAGGCCCAACTTGCCCGGATGGCGGCCGTTCTGAACGACCCTGATCGCGAACTTCTGGATCTGGGGCTTGGCCAGTCGTTCCGCACGTCAAGACCGATCCTCGATTTCGTCGACCGCGCGATCGACCATCTGGGATGGGACAGGCTGGGGCTGGAGCAGAAGCCTGAGCGCCACGTCGGACTGGACATTCCCGGCACCATCGGCCTGTGGAAGGTCGTGAGCGATGATCTGGCCGAGGATGGCGACGAGGAGGACGGCGAAGGAGTCGGAAGCGAAAGTGCCGGGAGTGGGGGTGGACGGGGCGACGAAGGCGCGGAAGCCTGGCTGTCGCGCCCGGATCGCAAGCTGGCCGACCAGATCGCCCTGCAGGTGAAGGCGTGGCTCGACAGCGGCTTTCCCCTTGGCAAGACGCAGCGCCATGCCGATGCCGGCGATGTCATGGTTCTTGTCCGCAAGCGCAAGGAACTGGCGGGGCTGATCGTGGCCAGACTCCATGCGCGCGGCGTGCCTGTCGCGGGCGTGGACCGGCTGCGTCTGGGGGCGCCGCTTGCCGTGAAGGATCTTGTTGCGGCCCTGCGGTTTGCCGCGCAGCCGCTGGATGACCTGAACCTGGCTGCCCTGCTGGTTTCTCCCCTGATCGGATGGAGCCAGGAAGACCTGCTGGAGCATGGTTACCGCAAGCAGGGCGTCCGTCTGTGGGACTGGCTGCGGCAGAATGAAGGGCCGCAGACTTTCGCCACGATGGACCAACTGCGCAGCCTGCTGGCCCGGGCCGATTACGATCCTCCGCACGTCCTGCTGCATTGGCTGCTGGTCGGTCCGTGGGATGGCCGTGGCCGGCTGGTGGCGCGGCTTGGTCGCGAGGCCAACGATCCCATCGACGAACTGCTCAATGCAGCGATCGCGTTTTCCAGCGCCAATGTGCCTAGCCTGATCGGGTTCCTGCAGTGGTTCGATGCGGGCGAGGGCGAGTTGAAGCGCGAGGCAGGCAAGGCCGACGGGCTGGTGCGGGTGATGACCGTGCATGGATCGAAAGGGCTGCAGGCGCCGATCGTGATCCTTGCCGATGCGGCGGATGATCCGGACCTGTCGCCGCCCCGCGGGCTTGAGCTTGTCGAAGACGTTCTGGGGTCCGTGCGCAAGGTCCCGCTCCCGCCGCTGCGCAAGGAGGAGAAGGCACCGGCTGTTCTCGAGGCCGAGGCCGAAGCCAAGCGCGCCGAACGCGAGGAGCATTGGCGCCTGCTCTATGTGGCGATGACCCGCGCCGAGGAAGCCCTGTTCATCGCCGGGGCCAAGGGCAAGAAGCGCCGGAAGGGGGCAGGCGAGCTTCCCGAAGACAGCTGGTATGCACAACTCGAGCCGCTGTTTGCGGACGATTGGCGCAGCAATCCGCTGTGGGGTGCGGTCAAGCAGATTGGCGGTCCTGCCAGCCTGACCAAGGCGCCGGCCGAACGGTCCGAATCTTCTGTGCGAATTGCGGTTCCGCAGGTCTTGCGCACCGCAGTCGGCCCTGAACCGCGCCCACCGCGCCCGCTCGCACCTTCATCGTTGGGCGAGGACGAGGCCCCGGATCCGCCGGCGCCACCCGGCCCGCATGCGATGCTGGCGGCAAGACGCGGAACGCTGCTGCACCGTCTGATCGAGCGTTTGCCGGAATTGCCGGTCGAGCAGCGACATGACGCCGGTCTTGCCTGGCTTGCCCGGATGGCGAGCGATTTCGACAGGTCGGACCACGTGGGCATGGTGTCGGACGCCATCGCGGTGCTTGACCAGCCGGGCTGGAACGATGTGTTCGGCCCGGATTCCCTCGCCGAAGTGCCGCTCGCAGCGGTTGTCGGCGGCCGGGTGGTGAGTGGCACGGTCGACCGCCTGGTCATCTCGGACAAGGGCATAAGGATCGTCGATTTCAAGACGGCGCGGCGCCCTCCGGCCACGCTCGAGGAGATTCCTTCGGCCTATATCCGGCAGATGGCGGCCTATGTTGCTGCGCTTGAGGCTATCCACCCCGGATTGCCGGTCGAAGCGGCGCTGCTCTATACGCACACGCCGCAATTGTTCGTTATTCCCGATGGCCTGATCGCAGCGCAAAAGCTGCGCATTGCCGGGGTTCAGGAATCCTTGTCCGGCTGATCTGTTGCACCGCGCGCGCGAGTGCCTAGATTGCCATCAACCACACAGGAGTTTCACGCAATGTCGACCAAGGCCGTTTCCGACGCCACTTTTGCCTCCGAAGTTCTGGGCAGCAGCAAGCCTGTCCTCGTCGACTTCTGGGCGGATTGGTGTGGTCCGTGCAAGATGATCGCCCCCGCACTTGAAGAGATCTCGGAAGAGCTGGCCGACAAGGTCGAGATCGCCAAGGTCGACATCATGGAGAACACCGACATCGCCAGCCAGTTCGGCGTCCAGTCGATCCCGCTGCTGATCCTGTTCAAGGACGGTCAGCCGGTTGCCCAGAAGCTGGGGGCGGCGCCCAAGAGCCAGATCAAGGGTTGGCTCGAGAGCGTTCTCTGATTTCGAAGCAATTGCCCCCGCGAAAGCGGGGGTTCTTGTATCAGGCCGGCATGCGCGAAAGACGCTCGGCCAGTTCGTCGAACAGCCTGGGGCTGGCAGCGCCGATCAGGCCCGGCTCAAGATGGCGATCGACGCGGTAGGCTGAACCGTCAGGTCGTGCCGCCCTGCCACCAGCCTCGTTAAGGAACAGCACGCCTGCCGCATGGTCCCACGCCAGCGTCTTTTCGAAGAGGGAGACGTCGTTCTGGCCCAGCGCAATGCGGGGGTACTGTTCGGCGGCGCAGCGGGGGATGTCGACCAGCGTGTAGTGCGGAGCGATATGCTCCATCAGTGACGCACGCTTGCTCTTGTCGACGAAAACCAGCGAGATCGCGGCAATTGGGGTGTCGTTACCGCTGCCCTGTGCGGCGAGCTTCTCGCCGTTGACCCAGGCGCCCTGGCCGCGATGCGCGGTGCACAGACGGCGCGAGAGCGGGTCGTAGATCCAGCCTGCGACTGTCTCCCCGCCCTGCGCAAGAGCAATCAGGATGCCGAACGGCGGCTTGCCGACCGCATAATTGTTGGTGCCGTCGAGCGGGTCGATGATCCAGCACAGCTTGTCGGACAGGCGCTCGAAAATGGCGGGATCGGCATGGGCAGCCTCTTCGCCGACGATCGCCGCCTCCGGCAGAATCTTCGCCAGCCCTTCCGCAAGCATGATCTCGCTTTCCGTGTCGGCAATGGTGACGACGTCGTCCGCGGCCTTGTTGCTGACCTCGTCCGCGCCGAGCCGCTGATAGTGCTTGAGCAGCGTTTTTTCCGCCGTTTCCCGCATCAGTGCGGCAACGGCGGCATCAAGCGCGCGGCTCAAGACCGGTAATCCGCATTGATCGAGATGTAGCCGTGGGTCAGATCGCAAGTCCACACGGTGGCCGAGCCTTCACCCAGGCCGAGATCGACCTCGATGGAAATCTCGCGCCCTTTCAGGTGCGCCGCGACTGGAGCTTCGTCATAGTCTGCCAGCGGTTGCCCATCGCGCGCCGCCCAGATGCCGCCGAAGCCGATGGACAGGCGATCGCGGTCGGCTGGTTCGCCAGCCTTGCCCACGGCCATCACGACGCGGCCCCAGTTGGCGTCTTCACCGGCGATGGCGGTCTTGACCAGCGGCGAGTTGGCGATGGCAAGGCCGACCTTGCGGGCGCTTTCGTCCGACACAGCGCCGGTCACGCTCACGGCGATGAACTTCTGCGCCCCTTCGCCATCCTTGACGACGAGATGCGAGAGTTCACGGCAGACCTGTTCGAGCGCGGCGGCAAAGGCATCGGCGCCGGGGCTGTCGAAGCCGGTCAGTTCGGCGTTCCCGGCCTTGCCGGTGGCGAAGGCGAGGACGGTGTCGCTGGTGGAAGTGTCGCTGTCGACGGTGATGCAGGAGAAGGTCCGGCGGTTGGCGGCGGAGAGGCACTGCTGCAGGAATGCCGGACTGACGGCGGCGTCGGTGAAGATGTAGCCGAGCATGGTCGCCATGTCGGGCGCGATCATGCCGCTGCCCTTGATGATGGCGCTGAACGTCACGCGGGTGTCGCCGATCATCGCCGACGCAGTCGCGCCCTTGGCAAAGGTATCGGTGGTGCCGATGGTGCGGGCGGCGTCCTCCCATGTGCAAGTTTCGGCCTGCAACGCGGCTTCGATGCCCGCGTGCGCCTTGTCCTTGGGCAGGGGCACGCCGATGACGCCGGTTGAGGAAACGAAAACCTCTTCCTTGGGGCAGCGGAGATGTTCGGCCACTTGCGCCATGATCTGTTCGACCGCCTCGCGCCCGCGATAGCCGGTGAAAGCATTGGAATTCCCGGCGTTCACCACCAGTGCCCGGGCGCGGCCCTGCTGCACGTTCTGGCGACCGAGTTCCACTTCCGACGAGCAGCAGACGTTGCGCGTGAACACGCCGGCAACCGCCGTGTCCTCATCGAGTTCGACGTAGGTAAGGTCGCAGCGGCCCCAGTCCTTGTACCCGGCGCGCGCGACGCGCGGAGTCACGCCTGCAATGTGCGGCAGGGCGGGGAAGGGCGAGGCGAGCGGGGAAACGGCGTCGGACATGGCGCAAGCGCCTAGCGCGCCGGGGCCTGCGGTTCAACCGCCCACTGGCCTTGGCAGGGCTTGCGGCAAAAGGGTTCGTTTTCAAGATGGACGAACCGCGACAGAATGCCTATCTGTTGCGGCAATGCGCATGCTGCTTGCCCTTCTGGCCCTGATTACGGGGCTCTCCTTGCCCGAGGTGGCGCTTGCCGTCTCGCGCACGGAAGTGGCCGAAGCGGGCATGGCGACTGGCGCTACAACCTCTGTCGAGCAGCGCCAGCAGCGCTGCGCGGCTCGCGGTGGCGCAGTTCCGCAAAAGCGCACGAATGCCCGCCGCAAGACGGTGTGGCTGCCCGCCCCGGCACTGATCCGGCCTTGCGGCATTGAACTGACTGACCGCGCGCGCGAATAGCGCCACGGACAGCATACCCTTACCGGCACGAATACTGCCCGACGCTGCGCGCCGATGACGCGCACGGCCATCTAAATCACAGATTCAACAGGAAAATCCGCCCATGTTCGGCTCCATTGCAAAGGCCCTGTTCGGCTCGTCCAACGACCGTTACGTCAAGTCCCTGGACAAGACTGTCCGCCAGATCGCAGCGTTTGAACCGCATGTGCAGGCTCTGTCGGACGAGGAACTGGCCGCCCAGACGCCGAAATTCCGCCAGATGCTGGCCGAGGGCAAGACGCTCGACGACATCCTGCCCGAAGCCTTTGCCACGGTCCGCGAGGCTTCGGTTCGCACGCTCGGCATGCGTCACTTCGACGTGCAGATGATCGGCGGCATCGTGCTTCACCGCGGCGAGATCGCCGAGATGCGCACTGGCGAAGGCAAGACCCTCGTCGCAACACTTGCGGTCTATCTGAACGCGCTAGAGGGCAAGGGCGTTCACGTCGTTACCGTGAACGACTACCTCGCGCGGCGCGACGCCGAGACGATGGGCGTGCTCTACAAGTTCCTCGGGCTGACGGTTGGCGTGATCGTGCCGAACCTCAACGAGGAGCAGCGCCGCGAGGCCTACAACTCCGACATCACTTACGCGACGAACAACGAACTCGGGTTCGATTACCTGCGCGACAACATGAAGCACGAGCGGACGCAGATGGTGCACCGTCCGTTCAACTTCGCGATCGTCGACGAAGTGGACTCGATCCTGATCGACGAGGCGCGCACGCCGCTGATCATTTCGGGGCCGACCGACGACAAGAGCGATCTCTACATCTCGGTCGATGCCATCGTGAAGCAGATCCAGCCCGATCTCTACGAGGCCGACGAGAAGACCAAGAACATCACGCTGACCGAAGATGGCGTCGAGTGGGTCGAACGCGCGTTCGAGGAAGCAGGGCTGCTGGTCGGCTCGAACCTCTATGACGTCGAGAACACGATGGTGGTCCATCACCTTGACCAGGCGCTCAAGGCCAACGTCATGTTCAAGCGCGACATCGACTATATCGTCAAGGACGACAAGGTCGTGATCATCGACGAGTTCACCGGCCGCATGATGGACGGTCGGCGCTGGTCGAACGGCCTGCACCAGGCGGTAGAGGCCAAGGAAGGCGTGCGGATCGAGCCCGAGAACCAGACGATGGCCTCGATCACGTTCCAGAACTACTTCCGCATGTACCCGAAGATTTCGGGCATGACCGGCACGGCTGCCACCGAAGCGCCGGAATTCTTCGACATCTACAAGATGAACGTCGTCTCGATCCCGACCAACGTGCCGGTGCAGCGCATCGACGACGAGGACGAGTTCTACAAGAACACGATGGACAAGTTCGCGGCCATCGCAAAGCTGATCCGCGACAAGTACGAGAACGGGCAGCCGGTGCTGGTCGGCACCGTATCGATCGAAAAGTCGGAGCTGCTGTCCGAGTTCCTGACCAAGGAAGGCGTGAAGCACAACGTCCTGAACGCCCGCTTCCACGAGATGGAGGCGCACATCGTGGCGCAGGCGGGCCGTCTTGGCGCGGTGACGATTGCCACCAACATGGCGGGCCGCGGCACCGACATCCAGCTTGGCGGCAATGTCGAGTTTCGCATCGAAGACGAGTTGCGCGATCTGCCGGAAGGCCCGGAGCGCGATGCCGGGATTGCCCGGATCAAGGCCGAAGTGGCCGAGGAGAAGGCCAAGGTGCTTGCCGCTGGCGGCCTTTGCGTGATCGGCACCGAACGCCACGAAAGCCGCCGCATCGACAACCAGCTGCGCGGTCGTTCGGGGCGTCAGGGTGACCCGGGCATGAGCAAGTTCTACCTCTGCCTTGAGGACGATCTGCTGCGCATCTTCGGCCCCGACACGCTGTTCGCCAAGATGATGAACAACAACCTTGCCGATGGCGAGGCGATCGGTTCGAAGTGGCTGTCGAAGGCGATCGAGACTGCGCAGAAGAAGGTCGAGGCGCGCAACTACGACATTCGCAAGCAGGTCGTCGAATACGACGACGTGATGAACGACCAGCGCAAGGTCATCTACGAGCAGCGTGCCGATATCATGGACGCCGAAGCCGTGGGCGATGTCGTCACCGACATGCGGCATGACTCGGTCAATGCCATCGTCGGCGATGCCTGCCCTCCGGGTTCTTACCCGGAACAGTGGGACGTGGAAGGCCTCAAGGCCCGCGTGCGGGACGTGATCGGGCTTGAGATCCCGATCGAGGACTGGATGCAGGAAGAGGCGATCGAGCCGGATACCATCGAGGAGCGTATCCAGACGCTTGCCGACGAGCATATGGACCGCAAGATCGCCGAGATCGATCCCACAGCGTGGCGCAGCCTCGAGAAGTCGATCCTGCTCGAGCGGCTCGACCACCACTGGAAGGAGCACCTTGCAACGCTCGATGCGCTGCGCCAGGTCGTCTTCCTGCGCGCTTACGCACAGAAGACGCCGATCAACGAGTACAAGCAGGAAGCGTTCGGCCTGTTCGAGAAGATGCTCGACGCCATCCGCGAGGACGTAACCCGCATTCTCACCACCAGCGAGATCCGCCTCCGTCCGTCCGAGGAATTCCAGCTTCCCGAACTGCCGGACTTCCTGACCAGCCATATCGATCCCTTCACCGGGGAAAACGACGCGGCCCCGCTGGCGCCTGCGCCGGCGATGTTCGGTGCGCTGCCGCCACAAGCGGGCGGCGGGCTGACCCTCGGGTCGTCAGCGGTGGATCCCTATGCCGGCCAAGGGATCAGCCGCAATGCGCCCTGCCCATGTGGCTCGGGCCAGAAGTACAAGCACTGCCACGGCGTTGCGGCCTGACCGCTGCCTTCGGACTTGACCGAGGCTATCTCGGTCAAGTCGATTTGATTCAAGTGCTTGAAACAAATGTTATTGTGCAATCGCCGGTCCTCGGCGATTGCACGATCCGCATTTGTTGCTAAACATGAACTAGCGATAAACAGAACAGAACGGGCCGCGTCGACGATTTATCCGACGGGGGCACTTACAGCATGACGTTCAGGGAGATGCGCAAGCGGGGCTTGCTGGCTGGCGGAGGCTTTCTTGCCTTGGCTGCAATGGCATCCACTCCATTTCCGGCGCTCGCGCAATCCGCACCCGGCCAGGCTACCACTCCGCCATCGCGGGATGAACTTCGCGGTATTACCGGGCGGCCTCCCGAATCTGCACCGCGCCTTTCCGTCAGGAACGAGATCGAGCGTTCGCCCTGTCCGCTCGAAGACGCGCAATATGCGGACATCAAGGTCACCTTGAGCGAAGTGACCTTCAACAACCTGAAGGAGATCGCACCGGACGAGCTTTCCGAAACGTGGAAGTCGCTTGCGGGGACTCCGCAGCCGATCTCTGTCCTGTGCCAGATCCGTGACGCTGCCGGAACCATGCTGCGCAACAAGGGCTACCTTGCAGCCGTTCAGGTGCCGACCCAGAAGATCGAGAACGGCCAGGTCCGGATGGAAGTGATCTACGCCCGGATCACCACTGTCAGGGCCCGTGGTGAGACGGAAGGGGCTGAGAAGAAGCTGCAGCAGTATCTGGGCGCGTTGACCGGCGAGGAAGTGTTCAATCAGCGCCGCGCCGAACGCTATCTTCTGCTTGCCCGAGATTTGCCGGGGTACAACGTTCAGCTGACGCTCAAGCCCGCCGGCACTGGCGCGGGCGATCTCGTGGCCGAAGTCAGCGTATTGCGCGAACCCTATGCTCTCGACCTGACGATCCAGAACCTTTCGTCCGAAGCCACCGGTCGGTTCGGCGGACAGCTTCGCGGCCAGTTCTACGGACTGACGGGCATGGGCGATGTCACGACGCTGTCCTACTATGCGACGTCGGATTTTTCAGAGCAGCACATCCTGCAGGGCAGTCACGAATTCCGCCCCGGTTCTCGTGGGTTGGTGGTTGGCGGTCAGTTCACCTATGCCTGGACCAAACCCGATGTTCCGGGGCTTCCGGCCAATGTCTCGCTCGATGCGCGAACGCTCTACGCCAGCCTCCATGCCCGCTACCCTCTCCAGCGCTCGCTTGCCCGAAACATCTGGCTCAGCGGGGGCTTCGATCTGGTAAACCAGGACGTCGACCTGATCGTGCCACTCACGCAGGACAAGATCCGCGTGGCATGGGGGCGACTGGACGTGGACGCCGTCGACACGTCCCACACCCAGCCGAAATGGCGGCTCGCGTCTTCGTTTGAAGCGCGCCAGGGCCTCGCCATCCTCGATGCAACGCGGCCATGCGCGGGCGCTGCCTGCGCCACGGCACTACCCGCCAGCCGTGCCGACGCCTCGCCAACCGCAACGGTCGTGCGCTGGCAGGGCGAATACGAGCGCGCGTTTGGCAAGCTGTCCTTCCTGCTCGCCCCTCGTGCCCAATACGCTTTCAAGCCGCTGTTTGCGTTCGAGGAATTCTCGACCGGCAATTTCACGATCGGTCGCGGCTTCGATCCTGGCGAGCTGATCGGGGACAGCGCCGTCGGCACCACGGCGGAACTCAGGGGGCCGCGCCTGCCGATCGGCAGCAGCCGGGAAATCCGCGTTCAGCCGTTCGTCTTCGCCGATGCCGCGTGGGTCTGGAACAAGGGTATATCCGGATCAGATCGCCTGACCTCTGCCGGTGGCGGGTTCCGGTCAGACATCGGCTCCCGCTTCCGTCTGGAGACGACGCTGGCCGTGCCGCTTGAGAAGGTCGGGCTGCAGGCCAGCCGTTCAAAACCCCGCTTTCTCATGACTTTGACCACGCGACTGCTGCCGTGGAGGAACTTCTGATGCGCGCTCTTGTAAAGGCTCCCCGCAAGCAACTGCTTTCGGCATCCGGCATTGCGCTTGCTGCCGCTCTTGCTGCATCGGGCTCTGCCGCTCAGGCACAATCGTTCCAGGCGACACCGACCTCGACGTTCGGCTCTGTCTCGATCAACCAGGGTTCGGGCACGACGGATATCGTCGTGTCCAGCCCCAGCGCCGTCATCAACTGGACGCCGACCGATACCGCAACCACAGGCGGGCCGATCATATTCCAGTCGGCCGGCACAACGGCGACATTCAGCAACAACCCTGCATCGAACAGCGACTTTGCGGTGCTCAACCGCATCATCCCGTCCGGCTCGACGCGGCCGATCCAGTTCGATGGTACGGTCGTTTCGCGTCTTCAATCAGCGGCGGGTGGCTCTGCTGCAGGCGGGACGGTGTTCTTCTACAGCCCCGGCGGCATCCTGATCGGTGCATCATCGGTGTTCGATGTCGGCAATCTGGTGCTGACCACCTCCGACCTCAATTACAATACGACTGACGGCAGTTTCGACACCAGCGGCGCCTATGTCTTCCAGCCAGCCAGCGTGGCCGGTTCCCAGATCGTCGTAAGCGCCGGGGCGCAGCTTGGCGCAACGACCGACGGCTCATACATCGCCATGGTCGCGCCATCGGTGGTCAACAACGGCACGATTACCGTCAATGGTTCGGCAGCACTTGTTGCGGCCGATGCTGCGACGATCACCTTCTCGCCGAGCGGCCTGTTCGACATTCAGATCGATTCCGGCACAAGCGCAACCGGTACTGTCGCAGCGAACAACGGGACCATCACCGGCCCTGCGGCGACGGACCCGTCGTTTCTCCATCGCATCTACATGGTTGCCGTTCCGAAGAACGATGCGATCACGATGGCAATCGGCGCCGGCAGTTCGCTGGGCTTTGACATCGCGGGGGCTGCCGATGTCAACGGCAATACGATCGTGCTGTCTGCCGGCAATAACGTGGTCGGCGGCAGCGCACAGAATTTCGCGTCGAGCGGAGGCGGGACCGGGCTTGCAGGCATCTCGGGCGGGGATGCTGATTTCACGTCGAACCTCGAAGCCCGTCTGACTGGACAGTTCCAGCTCGGATCGGGCACGAGCGCGGGTCTGAACTTCGCCTCGAATGTCTTCGTCAGTTCGAGCGGTGGCGATGTCAGCATATTCGCGAATGCAGGGGGACAGGTAAACTTCGCCGCCAATGTCGAGTTCTATGCGGACCGCAGTTCGGGCAATCCTGCGGTAGCGGCTGTTGGCGGTCAGGCGGAACTCTACGCCACCGATGGCGGCACCATCGACGTCGCGGGCGACGTTCACCTCAGCGCCAATGGCTATGGTGCTGCAGCGATCTCCCCCGGTACCAGCGCCGGGAATGGGCAGGGCGGATTCGCAAAAGTCCAGTCCAACAACGGCGGTGCCATCACCATCAGCGGCGATGTGCAACTCGATGCCATCGGCTTTGGCGGACAGACGCAGAGCGTCAATACCGGTGCCGGTACAGGGACGGGCGGCACCGCATGGATCCTTTCAACCGGGACTGGCGGATCGCAAGTCAACATCCAGGGGGCAGCGCTACTTGACGCCTCGGGCCGGGGATACGACGGCAATGGCTGCGTCACCTGCACCCTTGATGGCGGCAGCGCTTTCGGCGGGCTTGCGGCAATCCGCGCCAATGGCGATTCTGCGATTGCGATTGGCGGCTCGTCGAACCTCACGGCCCAAGCGCAGGCCGGCAGTTCGGCGAATATCTCGGGCGGCAACGCCACGGGTGGCCAGATCAGCGTTTTTGCACTCGATACCGCGTCACTGTCGCTTCACGCCATCAGTGGATTTGCAAACGCGATCGCGGGAGATGGTACGACTGCCGGTGGTTCGGCCCTTGGCGGCAATGTTTCGCTCTCCACCAGCGCAACCAGCGGACCCGGTGTAGTCATCAACGGGCAGGCACGTCTCGACGCTTCGGCTTTCGGCGGCAATGGCTTCGGATCGGTTGGATCGTCGGGCAGTGCAACCGGCGGTTCGGTCAATCTGTTTGCCAACACCACAAGCATAACGATCTCGGACCTGCTCGACGTAACGGCAGCTGCTTCGGGCGCCTCCGCCACAGGCCTGGCATCGCCGGTAACGGGCGGGTTTGTCACCGCCGAGGCGCGCAACGGGGCGACTCTTTCAGCGTCTGCGGGTATTTCCCTCACCGCGAACGCGACCGGCGCTGTAACCGGCGACACAGCCGACGCAGGCGATGCGACCGGTGGTACTGTCGATGTCTTCGCCAACGGCGGCACTGTCCAGACTACCGACCTGTTCGTGTCTGCCAATGGCAGCGGTGGCACTCAGTTTGGCTTCGGACCGTCTGGGGACGGAACCGGTGGCCTTGCTCGGCTGCGCGTGTCGCCCGGAGGGGTACTTGCGGCGAGCGGGGATATCTCCGTTGCGGCCACAGGGCGCGGCGGTGATGCGTCAGACGGGACGGGAGCGGGCGGCTCGGGCACTGGCGGTACTGCGCAGATTGTCATGACGGGTGGACAGTTGTCCGGCGGTGCTGCGTTCTCGTTTGTCGCCGAAGGTTACGGCGGTGGCGGGACGTTTGCCGGTTCCGGTCAGGGTGGCGTGGTCGATATTGCGATTTCTGACGCCAGTTTCGTGACCAATGGCATCTCTTATATCGGCGCGATCGGATCGGGCGGCGACGATACCAGCTTCGGTTCCGGTGGCAGTGCTGGCGGGGCGACAGGCGGGACGATCACGTTCAATGCCAACCGTAGCACGGTCCACCTCAGCCAGACCGGCAGCGTCTCCTTCGAGGCAACCGGGTTTGCCGGTGGTGGCCAGTCCAGCGCCGTGGGGCAAGGTGGAACCATCAGCTTCACGGCCGGAAGCTCTACGGTCGATTCCTTTGATGGCTTGAACCTGTTTTCCGAAGGGTTCGGCAGCACGAGCAGGGCTGGCGGAACCGGTGGAGCCGGACGCGGCGGAACGATCACCGTCAATGCCAATGCGGCGCTGACTGCCCCTACTCTTGTTTCAGCGCCGTCAATCTCGATCAGCACCGTCGGCCGTGGCGGAGCGGGGGGAACTGCCCCCGCGATCGGAAACCCCGGCGGTGACGGTGGCCTTGGGCAGGGTGGCACGATCAATCTGAATGCGGCTGTCGATGGTGGCTCGATCAGTACCAGCCAGATCTTTGCTAATGCGTCCGGCGTTGGCGGCAGCGGCGCTTTGGGGACGATGAATTCTCCCAACGGCGATAGCGGTGGAAACGGCGGCGCTGCGCTTGGCGGACAGATCAATCTCAATTCCGTCGCAGCTTCAGGCGGAAGTGGAGCAGGTGGCTACGATCTCGGTTTTGCCGTCCTCAACGCGGGGGCGCTTGGCGGCGCAGGCGGAAACGGGGGCGAAGGCCCGACGCCGGGTGCTGGCGGCAGTGGCGGCTCTGCGACAGGGGGGACGATCAACCTGTTGTTCGACCGTGGCGGCAGTCTCCTCTCGTCCACTGATGGGTTCAATGCGCTTGCTGATGCCACCGGCGGCAACAGCGGAAGTTGCGGCATCACTTGCAGCGCCGCTGGCGGAGCCGCAGTGGGCGGCTCCATCAATCTGGTCTCGAACGGCGCGACCAGCGGCAACGCAGTATCGTTCACCGGAGGCCTCAATCTTTCAGCGTTCGGCAGCGGTGGCGGATCGTACGGTGCAGCAGGTGGCGATGGAGCGGGCGGTAACGTCGTCGCCCGGCTTGGATCGGGTCTGTCCTTCGCTGCCGACGATGTGACGATTTCGGTAACGGGCGAGGGCGGTGATCAGTTCACGTCCCTCGGCGGTGGCAATGGCACGGGTGGCAACGCATCCTTCATTGCCTCGGGAACGAGCACTGCCACGATCTCGGGCACGCTGGCAATCTACTCGGACGGCACGGGTGGCGATGGCCGGGATGTTGGAGCCAACGGTGGTATCGGAACGGGTGGCACCAGCCGCCTCTACAGCGATGGCGGCACCATAACCATTGCAGGAGGGGCAACGATCGAAGCGAGCGGCTTTGGTGGTGCCGGGTTCCTCAACGGACCTAGCGGCCTTGGCGGTGCAGGCGCTGGCGGCACTGCTTTGCTTACGGTCGGTACGCCTGACGCCATTGGCAACAACGGCAGCATCGACATCGGCGGATTCACGTTCGTCACGTCGGAAGGCACCGGTGGCGACAGTTTTGCAGGTGGCATCGGTACCGGCGGTTTTGTGGGCATCTCGGCAAGGCAGGGAACGCTTGCCCTCGGCCAGACATTCGCAACAGTTGACGGATTCGGCGGCTTCGGCCAGTTCGGCGGAGCGGGCGGCGCTGCGCAAGGTGGCGAAATCGAGGTGTTCGCCAACAGTGCGCTCGAAGGCGCAAGTTCCGTCACCATCAGCAATCTCAATGCGGATTCGTCGGCATTCGGGGGCTTCGGCGGTTTGGCGTCGTCACCGACCGACAATGGTGGCGCCGGTGGCGATGCTGCTGGCGGCACGGTTCTGATATTTGGCACTGCAGGCAATGGCCAGTTGCAGATCACTTCCGTCAACGCCTCCGCCGGTGGCTTCGGCGGCGGCGGCGGTGATGGACTGACTGGCGGAGCAGGCGGAGACGGCACAGGCGGTGGCGTCCAGCTTGGAACCAGCAGTGGCCTTGATACAGGGGCGATCAACACCGGATCGGCAACCTTCGGTTCTGTGCTCACCAGCGCTTCGGGCGGCGGCGGGGACGGCGGTGCGGGTGATCTTTCGCTCGGAACGGGCGGCAATGGTGGCCTTGGGGCAGCAGGTGGATCGACCTTGCTCGTGCGCGGCAGCCAGGTGACCATCACCGGCATCGGCAGTTTCAACGCCCATGGAACAGGCGGCAACGGTGGTGACGGCGCAACCGGAGGTACCGGTGGTAACGCGACGGTAGGTAACAATAGCGCGACCAACCTGGTTTCGGGTGTCGCCTTGGTGGTTACCAACCGTTTCCAGCAGCCAAGCCAAACGGGCAGCCTTAGTGCCGGCGACTTGAACTTCAGTGCAATTGCCTCTGGCGGCGCGGGCGCGACGAATGGAATTGGCACCATCATCGGCGATGCCATCGATCTGGAAATGGTTGGTGGCAGCTTCACTGGCACGAATGCTTCATTCGTTGCTATTGCCGATAATGTCGCTGCAAACGCGCTTTCAGACTACGTTTCGTTGACCAATTCGACGGCGAACCTCTCGGGCAGCCTGTTCTTTTCGACGCCCAACGCCTTCTCACTTCTGCTCGATCAGTCCACCTTGACTGCGGCCAATGTGGCAATTGAAGCAAGCAACTGGGTGCTTCCGGGGACAGCTCCGGCAAGCGTCGGGACTTTGACCGGTACGAATTCGCTGAGCCTCTCTTCCGGCCAGGACATCGTCGGCTACGCCAACCTCTCGACCCAAGGCTCGCTCACGCTGCAGGCACTGGGACGGATCGATCTGGGTTCCTTGTTCGCCGTCGGCGCGATTGATGTGACGGCGGGCGGGGACATCAGTCTTGGCGATCTGACATCGGGCGATTCCATCGATCTCGAGACCCTGGGCGTCACTGTGACCGGCAACATGGTGGCGGGGACTTCCGTTACGGTGCAGTCGGCCGGCAGCGTGACGACCGGCAATCTTTCAGCCGGGACAGGCACGCCGAACGGCAGCAATGGCGATCTCTATTCGGTCGGGATCACTTCCGGGGGCAGCGTTCAGACAGGCTCGATCTTTGCCGCTTCTGACGCTGGCATCAGTGCAGTAGGCAGCATTTCAACGGGTTTGGTCCGCGCGTTTGACACCCTTCTGCTGGCGGGCTCTAGTGTCACCGTTGACAGCCTTTCGGTCATCAATCGCACGCTGATTGCAAACGCTTCGATGGCCACGCTTGGTCAGACGGCGAACGGGTTCGACAAGGAGCTCGTCTATGCAGCCGCACCCGTCGCGACCGGGGGACCGGTGCAGATCACCAACGCATCCGGCTCCGGCAGCCTCACGGTCGCTGCAGGCGGGTCGCTGACAACCGGCAACCTGTCGGTTTCCAACTCTTTGAGACTCGCAGGGGGGGGAAGCGTAACTCTTGGGCAACTCTCGGCAGGTTCGGGTACGCCAACCGCCAGCGGGACCGGCCTGATTTCGATCGCGTCTGACGGCAATGTCAGCACAGGCAACCTGACCTCGAGTGGCGACGTCCGGGTCGCGTCCGGAGGTGGCCTGAGCACCGGTACCGTAGTTGGATATGATGTCCTGCTCGGTTCCGTCGGCGACGTTTCCGTGAGCGGTCTCAATGTCGTCAACCGCGTCCTCATTGCGAACAGTTCAATGCAGGCGCTGGGGCAGACCACCAACGGGTTCGACAAGGAACTGGTGTTCGGCGCGACGCCAGTGGCGCTGTCCGGGTCGGTGACGATTTCCAATAACTCGACCGTCGGCTCGCTGCGGATCGCCGCTGGAACCGGTGTGACGACCGCCAACGTGTCTTCTGGTGGGCGCATCGGTATAACGGCCAATGGGGCGATGAGTTTTGGCAACCTTCAGGCCCAGACCGATCGCATCGAACTGATCACGCGAAGCCAGTCGATAACGGCGGCATCGCTTATTTCGGGAAGTGACATTCTCGCGAGCGGAACCTCGTCGCTCAATCTCGGCACGGTCAGGGGCAGGGATGTGGTGCTGCTTTCGGGTGGTACCGTGTCGGTGCAGACGGTTCTGGCCGGGGCCATCTTCACGGCAACAGGCCAGATCACCAACGCTGTCGGGCGCCTGCTGATTGCTGACAACTCGATGCTCCCAGTCACGGCTCAGCCCGGAAGCATCGATTATGCGGCGATCTTTGCGACAACTCCGATCATCACCGGTAGCGATGTGACCATTGGCAATGCCGCGATTGCCGGCCGGATAGCCGTTGCAACCGACGGTGACTTCTTCGGCGCCGGCATGCGCGCGTTTGGCGATATAAAGATCGAGTCGTTTGGTACCGTCACTGTTGGACGGCGCTGGCTGGCCAATCAGGTGCGAATCGTTTCCAGCGACATCTCAATCATCGACAACGGGAGCGCGACGCTTCCGACCGGTCAGACGATCCTTTCGGGGATCCAGACGACGGACACCGGCTTTGTCGATCTCATCTCCAACTCGACCAGAACCGCGCTGATCGGGGACGGGCTGACGGCGAATGGCGGGTACGCGCTCAGCAATGCCGAGATCGGGCTTGTCTCGACCGGCGAGCTGCTCATCGCTGCGGTCGATCGCTCGGCCAATGCCACCGACATGCTGATCGGCAATGTCTCGCTGGTAGCGGGCGGCGCCATCGGGTCGACCAATGCGGCTGGCACGGCCGGCAAGATCGTCTTTGCCTCGGGCGACCTTCTGACCGAGACGCCTGGTGGGGCGATCCGTGTGGTCGGCACGATTTCCGGCACCGGTTTTGCCCAGTCGAACATTCTTGAGTTCACCACCGGTCGTTTCGAGCTTGATGCTTCAACGGGGGCGATCAACCTTACCTCGGCCAGCCAGGCCGGCGCCACTGCCCCGCTGGGGGGCGTGCTGGAGATCAATGCAGACCATATCCACGTGGCGTCGGGAAGCATTCTCGAGAAGCTTGTGGCTGACCCACTCTACGAAGGCCGGATAGCCGAACTGAATGCGCCAGCATCGGTTCAGAGGCCGGAAGGGGTGCTGCGCAGTCTGGGGCTGGATCTTTATCCTACCGGCACGCTCTATATCCAGAACACCGGCACGGCGCTCAATCCCGCAGGGTTCCTTGCAGACGCCGACCTGACGGATGTGACGGCGCCGGCAAGCGCTGCGGCCGGATCGATTTCGATTGTCGTTAACGGTGCTTTCCAGACTCCCGGAGGGATCGTTTCCGGAGCGGCGGCGCACGGACTTGTCGTCAATTCCCCCGACGCCGACTTCACGCCCTTCACGACTGACAGCCAGATCAACGGCTGCCTGTTCTCTGTGGCGTCATGCGCTTCTGCCATGGAAGGCCCCGACACCATTGGGGCCATTTCGGGCCAGATCGCGATTATCTCTACCGAAACGCTGGGCAGCACGCCGGCCTTTGTCGAGGAACCATCTGCGCCGACTTCCGATGCGGAAAGCGATGATCCCGCGCAGGAAGAGCAACAGCAGGAGGAGCGGGCGACCGAAGGGGAAGATGCGGCCTCCAGCCCCATCGCTCCGCCACCACAGCTGATCGACAGCAAGCCTCTCGATCCCGTGGGGCAAATCGAACAACCGGTGGCCGGCAGTGGCAATCCGGCCCTGATCGGGTCGATCGTGAACGAAAACAGCGCGGAAGGAGAGGCCCAGTGAACGCGCGCATCAAGGCAATTCGCAGCAGCGCCATGGTGGCGGCACTCATGGCGTCGGTGGCGGCACCGGTGCAGGCGGCAGAACGGCAGCAGCCGCTTTCGATCCGCAACTCGTTCCGCGTCGGAAGTTCCGGTGTCACCTGCACCGCGCAGAATGCTCCGCTGGACAAGCGACTGAGCGGGATCTTCGATCGTGGTTACCGGGTCAGCTGTCGCGACGCTGCTGGCGCAGTGGGGAGTCTCATCGCTGTCAGGCGCGACATTGCCATGGGCAGCGAGCCGACCGGCCTTCCCGGTGTGACCTTGGCCTGCGGAGGCGAGGGCAGTGTTGCAATCGAAACGCTGGGCCGGGTCAGCGCAGTGAACTGCCGCGACCAGAACGCGAATGTGGAGTACAAGCGCTATGCGGTGAAGCGCGGTGGGACGACCTTCTTCGTCGAAGGGCTGGCTGGCTATGATCCGGCGCTGCGACTGGCGCTTGCAAGCATTGTCAGTGACAGTCCGGTGCCGGGCGAAATCCGTGTGGCGACAACGGAGGTCAGCGATCCAGCGGCCTTCGCGCGCGTGCAGGCGGGGCAACTCGACCGTCTGGGTGCGCGCGACGAAGGCTATTTGCGCAACAATGGCGGCCGCTTTGCCGAATCCTCGGAGTTTTTCGAGGCGCTGGCCAGTCGCGATCGCTCTGCCGGTGGGGCCGGGCTGGCAGAGGCCCTGGCCAACCAGGGCCTGCAACAATCGAACCTTGGCAACTTCACGGCGGCTGATCGCCTGCTTTCACAAGCCGTGGGAGCACTTTCGCGCGGCGATGGCGTGACGCAGCGCCTGATCCGCAACTATCGCGCAATCAACCGGCTCAACCAGCGGAAGGCAACGGCTGCGTTGAAGGAACTTGCCGCGCCCGTGACCGCAGTTGGCGACGTCTATGACAGGCCCAGCCTGCAGGCCGGGTTGATCAATGCCCCGCTGGCTGAACAGATCAACCGCGAGAGTTCGTCGCTCAAGCGGCTGGGGGCGGTCGATCCCGGCCTGACAGACCTCGAGCGCGCAGAGATCCTCGATGCGCAAGCCGACGCCCTGAAGGCAACGGCAGCGCGCGTGCAAGGCCGGCTGGATGAAGCCGTGGCGGGGTTCGAAGGCGCTGGCCGCAGGCTCGAGGCGGTCAGGGGAGGGCGCGTGGCATCGGCCGGGTGGCTGCGTGCGGAAATCCAGATCGAACTGGCCCTTCTGGCAGAAGCGCAGGGGCGCAAGGCGGACAGCGGTGCGGCTTTCGACCGGGCAATTTCCCTGATCGGCGCATCCTTCCCGCAATCACCTGCCTTGCTGGCGACGCAGGCGCGGAAGGCGGCGTGGCTTGGCCGCAGCGGCGATGAGGCCGGGGCCCTGGCACTTTATGGCAAGGTCGTCGAGGACAGCCTGTCCGTGCCTGACGCCGGCACGTCACTGCGCGATCTGCTTGGCCCCTATTTCGGGTTGCTGGCAAAGAGCAACGGACCAGACGCAGCCAAGGCGACCTTCGCGGCCTCGCAAGTTCTGCAGCGTCCGGGCGTTGCGCAGACGCAGGCCGTGTTGGCGCGCCAGATGTCCGAAGGCAATGACGAGGCGGCGGCTCTGTTCCGCCTGTCGCTGGTTCGCACCCGCGATATCGCTCGTACCGAGGCTCTGGTCGAACAGCTTTCAGCGGTCGCCATGCCTGACGAAGCGCAGAAGGCGCAGCTGGTTTCCGCGCAGGACAACCTTGCCTCGTTGCGGCGGGATCAGACGGCGCTGGTGAGCCGCTTGGCGGCGTTTCCTCGCTACAACGTGCTGGCCCCGCGTGGCGTTGAACTGGCGGAACTGCAGGCCGCGCTCAAGCCCGGAGAATCCTACTACAAGCTGATGCTGGTGGGTGACCGCGCTTATGGTCTGTTTGCGACGAGCGGCGATGCCCGCGTCGTGGACCTTGGCCTGACGCCAGCGGCCTTGGCCAAGCAGGTTCAGGACATTCGCGATACGATCGTGAAGGTCGAGAACGGCCAGCAGGTCAACTATCCCTTCGACCTCGACAAGTCCCGCGCGCTCTACAAGGCGGTGTTCGGACAGGTAGAGGATCTGCTGCCCGGCACGCGTCATCTGATCTTCGAACCAGACGGTGCGATGCTGCAGCTTCCGCCTACGGTTCTGGTAACCGGCGACAAGGGCATCGAGGCCTACAAGAAGCGAATGGAGAGCCCGGATGGCGATCCCTTCGACTTTACCGGGGTTGAATGGCTGGGCCGTGGCCGCGAGGTCTCGATTGCGGTGAGCCCACGCGGATTTCTCGACATTCGCAAGCTCGCAGCCTCCGGGGCGCCGCGCAATTATCTCGGGCTGGGGCATAATGCCAAGCCGGCGCAGCGTCCGATGGCAGCGGTCGCAGACGAGTGCGACTGGCCACTGGCCACGTGGCAGAACCCGATTTCTGCCGACGAGCTGTTCTTCGCGCAAAAGAAGCTCAGCCTTGGCGGTAGCGCGGTGAAGACCGATGCGCAGTTCAGCGACAGTGCCCTGCTGAGCGAAAGTGACCTCGATCAGTATCGCGTGCTGCACTTTGCAACGCACGGCTTGGTAACGGCTCCGCGCGCGGATTGCCCGGCACGCCCGGCGCTGGTGACCAGTTTCGGGGACATGGGCTCCGATGGCTTGCTCAGCTTCCGGGAAATCTTCGACCTGAAGCTGAATGCCGATCTTGTGATCCTGTCTGCCTGCGATACGGCCGGGATGGCAACGGTTGCCGCCAGCCGGGAGGCGGGCGTCACCACGGGCGGCAATTATGCGCTCGACGGCCTGGTTCGCGCTTTCGTCGGCGCGGGTGCGCGTTCGGTGATTGCCAGCCACTGGCCGGTGCCGGACGACTTCGACGCGACGAAGCGCCTGATCGGCGGTGTGATCGATTCGAAGCCCGGACAGGAGCTCGCCAGTGCTCTGGAGGGAGCTCAGGAAAAGCTGATGGACGATCCGAACACTTCCCATCCATTCTACTGGGCTGCATTCATCATCGTGGGCGACGGCGCCAAGCCGCTGGTAACCGGCAATGCACCGATGGCGACGCAAGCCTCGCGATAAGTGCAGCTTTCATTTCCGCTACGTAAAGGCCCGCAGGTGATCCTGCGGGCTGAACTTTGCGGTTAACGGGCCGTCCTCAATCCTGTCGGAAACACAGGATCGGAGATGCGCAATGTGGCTTGAGAACAACGGCACGGCACGCCGCTCTCCGTGGTCTCCGGCCGTTCCTGAAAGCCCGATCCCGGCGGCCTATCGCCGCGGCATCTTCAGGGCCAAGGTTAATGCCCACGAATTGACCAGCACGCACGCGCAGATCGAATGCCTGGAGAATCCGAGCCCGGGCACCATGGTTTGGCTGACTTTCACGGGTCTCGAATCACGGGCGGCGATCGTGGAGGAAAGTGCAGCGTTCCGGATCAGGCTGCGGTTCGTCGAACCATTCCATCCCGCAGTGCTCGATGCCATCCTGCAGGGCCGATTGGGCGTGTTCCACTGAGGCAAAGACAAAGCCGGCACACGTCCGGCGCCCCGATGGAGGGGTGAGCCATGCCGCTGAATTGTCTGGAAGAAAATGGCTCCCTGAGTAGGATCATTAGTCAAGTGCATGGCCGATTTTGGAAGACCACTAAAAGTGCTGAATTATATATGTTTAGATGCATATATGGTGCATGATCGTGCATTGACCGACACCGAAAGCCACCCTAAAGTGTGGGGAAAGGTGTGGGGAAGATATGGGCAAGCTGACTACTGCTAAGGTGCGATCTGCAAAGGCGGGAACCGGTGCCAACGGCAAGCCGGTCAAAGCCACGTATCAGGATGGCGACGGTCTTTTCCTGATCTGCGCACCGACCGGGGCGAAGTCATGGATGTTGCGGGTTCAGGTTGACGGCAAGCGGCGTGATATTGGTTTAGGCTCGCTGGACGTTGGCGCGGGCCGAAATGCTTTTGCCGAGGGTGACAAGCGGCTGGAGGAAACGCCCCTGATGCTGCGCAAGCGGCTTACCCTTGCCGAGGCGCGCGAGAAGGCTGCGGCACTGCGCAAGCTGGCGAAGGCTGGTAGCAACCCCATTGCCGAACGGGACAGGGAACGGGTGAAGGTGCCGACCTTCGCCAAGGCGCTGGAGGAAGCGCACGAAGCGCTAAAGAGCGGCTGGGCAGACAAGACTGCCAAGGCCTTCAAGACTTCGCTGGAAGAGCATGCGCTGCCTAAATTGGGGGCAATGCCGGTGGACGTGATCGGTAGTGCGGAGGTCATTGCCGCCTTGGCCCCGATCTGGACAGACAAGCCTGAAATGGCCCGCAAGGTTCGTTCTCGCATTGGGCAGGTGCTGGCCTTCGCCAAGGCGCGCGGCTGGCGCTCTGATGCCTTGCCAGACGCTCGTGAGCTTCGCAGCGGGCTTTCCAAGCAATCAAAGGGCAAGAGCTTCCCTGCGATGCCCTTTGGTGATGTTCCCGCATTCTTTGCTTCCGAACTTTCCAAAGACGCAACCGCCAGCCGCTTTGCCGTCCTTTTCGTGATCCTAACGGCGGCACGTTCGGGCGAGGTCCGAGAGGCGACGTGGGAGAAAGTCGACCTTGCGGCGCGGACTTGGACGCGCACTGCGGAAGATATGAAAATGCGGACGGGCCACGTTGTTACCCTGTCCGAAGCAAGCTTGTCGTTGTTGGAGCGCTGGCAACCCGACGAGGCTTTGCGCAAGGGACTGATTTTCCCCGGCGCAAGAGGGCGACCTCTTTCTGACATGTCTTTGTCCAAGGCCTTGCGCAGCGCGCATGATGCCGAGGTTAAGGCAGGCCGTGTGGGCTATCTTGATCCGAGGAACAACAAGGTCGCAACCGTCCACGGCTTCCGTTCATCCTTCCGCGATTGGGCTGCGGAGCGCATGCCGACCATGCCTGCCATGGTGGCTGAAATGGCGCTGGCCCACAAAGTCGGTAATGCGACGGAACAAGCCTATCTGCGCAGCGATCTGCGGGACATGCGCCGCGCCCTGATGGATTCTTGGGGGCGTTTCGCCGCTCCTGCGTTGTCAGGTCTCCCAGCCAACGTGACAGCACTTCCGTTGCAGTTAGAGGCCTAGAGACCCAAGGCCTTCTTTAAGCGTGCCTTTTCCTTTGCGCGGCGGGCTGCTTCTTTCTGTTCGACCATATGCTTTGGAACCCCCATGGCCAGAGCCTCAGCAGCGGAATAATTTTTGAGAATGTGTTTGCACCGTCGCATCTCGGACCGTTCTAGCAACTCTCGTCTTGCTGTTGCCTTTAATGCTTTCTGACGGGCCGCGTCTTTGGGTGTGATCCACTTGTCAGGTTTGAAGTCTTCCGGTGGTGTGACCACTGCTCCTGGGTCCTTGATGTATTTGCGCGCCTTTTGCCATTGCATCTTCGTCACGATCAAACCCCACTTGCCCCTGCCTTAGCGGCTAGCGTAGCATAATCGCTAGGGGATAGGCAGGCCAGCCGACAAGCGCACTTCCCATGTGCTTCCCCGCTTGAATCTTGGGAACCGCTCGGGAGGCGGATTTGCTTGGATTTGACGAGGAAAAACTAAAGAGTTTTCAGGAGAAGTGCCGCGCGCGCATGGCGCAATACGATTGGCAGCCGATGCATATTGCTTTCGAGCAGGTCCGCGATTTTTACGTAAATGCAGGCTTCCCTTCGGACATAGCCGAGCGTCAAGCCAAAACTGCAATTATACGGCGCTTATCGCGGTCGGCTGCATATGGCCGGATTAACAGCGACAATGCAAGGAACCAATACGCTTTGAACTTCATTCCCGGCCCCGGCATAGCAGATAAGAAAAATAGAAATATCGAGCTTTGGAATGGAAAAGGTGCGCATATAGAAGGAACGATACCATACACGTTTTGGAAACTATTAATTAAATCAGATTTGTCTGAACAGTGTGACTGGTGGGCTGGTGATTTTTATTTTTCATACTTTGATGAGCATTTAGGATTCAATGTTTACGGAAAGGCCTTCGGTGTTGAAACTACGGTTTGCAAGCTTCCGGGGTTCGTCACTCGGGATGGAACGCTGCCTCAGTCAAGGTCTAAAACTTCAGAAAGAAAGGTAAGCGCTTCGCCTGTAGCGGAAGCTGCTCTTCTCGCGTGGTGGAGGAATCTTGACGCTGCCACAAAGGCGTTGCCGCATGCTACGTTGGTCGATCTTGGTAAAGCCGCTTTTCCGGGTAAATTAGTTTCGCGAGATCGAGTCCGCGCTTTAGCTCCCGGACGAAAGCGCGGGCCAAAGCCAATCAGCGGCAAAGCGCCCGCGTAATTTCCGCTGAAATAGACGGCGGAATTGCCGCCGGTGAAACTCCATGCACCACAACGTCATGGAGTGATTTTCAGTGCACACCCATCCCGAGCCTCTTGCCTATTCGGTGGCCGATGCTTGCCGAGTAGCATCTATTTGCAAAAGCCATCTCTACAACCTGATCCGCGCAGGTCGGTTGGAAACGCGCAAACTGGGGCGGCGAACCCTGATCCCAGCCGCTAGCCTGCGGGCGCTTATCGAGGGGGAGGGTTGACCCATGCCCCCCAAAAGCAAAACCCCTGCGGGCAAGGCAGGGGCTTCGTGCGATTTGCTTGGCGGCTGGTCGCACTCCCTTCCTACCGTTGACGCCCTGCAGGTGCAAACTCTGATCCTCGCTTACGCTGTCCGCCCCGAGGTCGCAGCAATGATTGCCGCGCTGGCATTTGGGGGGCATCATCATGGGTAGGCGCTCTACTCGCACAAGCGGGGCGGCGCTCCTGTCCATAGGCACCATAGCCGACACCTTGCGGGCCATATCCTATCGCTTGATCCATGAAGCCGGGGCCAATGGCATGACGGCTCTGGAGGTTGTCGAGGCATCAGGCCGCAATCGCTGGGGTATCCAGCCGCGCATTTCCGAACTGGTTTCGGCAAAGGCAATTGTGGACTCGGGCAGGACGCGCGCCAACCCTAGCGGAAGGCAAGCGATTGTCTGGGTAGTGCCCGAGCATGGACCGCAAGGCGGTGCAGCATGATGGCACTGTTAGACCTAGATCCTATCCGCCGGGACAACCCATTGCCATTAATTGTGGGCGTTCTGGTGCAGCTTCGCAAGGCTGGTCATGAATGGATTGGCTGCTGTCCTTTCCATGCCGATCGGTCCCCGAGCTTCACCATTTTTGACGGTGGGCAGCGGTTCCATTGTTTCGGCTGCGGGGCAAGCGGTGACGTGCTGGACTTCGTGCAGCGCGCCTATCGTGTGAACCTGCCCGAGGCGGCGCGCATGCTGACCGGTGGGGACGTGCCCAAGGTCGCAACAGCAAATAACTGGCCAAATCCCGAACCCGAAACGCGGCCCGATTATGGCGCTGCGGCGCGGGCGATCTGGCATCGCGCCAATCCGGCGGCTGGGACGCTCGGGGAGGCGTATCTGCGGTTCCGGGGCATCCTTCCCCCCTATCCGGCTGATATTCGATTCCTGGCCCTTTCCTGCGACAATCTCGGGCCATTGCCCTGCCTAGTGCTGGCGGTGCGCGATGTGGACGGGGAGGTTACGGGTATTCAGCGCATTTGGCTGGCCCATGACGGTCAGGGGAAAGCCGCCATTGAAACCCCCAAGCGCTCGCTGGGGAAGGTGAAGGGCGGAGCGATACGTCTGGGCGATCTGGACGGGGCCAATACGTTGACGGTGTGCGAAGGCCCCGAGGATGGTTTGTCATTGCTGGAAATGCTGGGTGGGCCTGTTTGGGTTGCTGCTGGCAGCACGTTACTGCCTTCCATGCAATTCCCGCCGGGGGTCCGCTCTGTCCTGATCGGCGCGGACAATGATCCAGCCGGACAGGTGGCAGCTGACAAGGCGGCGCATGCCTTCACCGACCGGGGGCTAACCGTGCGTATCATCCGGCCTGTTTCATGGGCCAAAGACTTCAATGATGAATTGACGGGGGCCACCAATGGCAACGCATCCTGACACGCGGGAACGGGCCGCAATGGCTGAAACCTTCGACCCTTGGCCCGAACCTTCCCCTTTGGGCGATGATCTGCCCCCGGTGCTGGCCTTTTCGCCTGCCTTGCTTCCTCGCCAGTTGCGCGGGTGGGCGATGGACATTGCCGAGCGCATGAACTGCCCCGCCGATCTAGTTGCAATTCCCGCCATGGTTTCAGCCGGTGCCCTGATCGGGCGAAAAGTGGGGATACGCCCCCAGCGCCGCACCGATTGGCTGGAGGTGGCAAACATTTGGGGGTGCGTTGTGGCACCGCCGGGAAGCCTGAAAAGCCCTGCGGCGGCGGAAGCGCTCGGGCCTATCAGGCGGCTGGAGGCGAAGGCAGCGGCGGCAAACGAAAGCGCGATGGCCGATCACAAGGCGCGGGAGGCGCTCTTTAAATTGGAAAAGGAAGCGGCGGAAAAGAGCGCGAGGGCGGCGCTGAAAGGCGAGGGCGGAACCGGGGCGCGGGATTGCGCGCTTTCGATGCTGCTAGGCGTGACCGAACCGACGCCCCCCGCGATCAAGCGACACCTGACAAGCGACGGCACTGCGGAAAAGCTCGGGGAGATTTGTGCCGACAATCCCGATGGCATTATGGTCCACCGGGACGAATTACTTTCCTTGTTTGCTGATCTGGACCGGCCTGAAAAGGCATCGGCGCGGGGCTTCTACCTTACCGGCTGGGGCGGGCAGGACGGCTATACCTTCGACCGCATAATGCGGGGCACAATCCGTATTCAGGCGGTAAACATATCGCTTTGCGGAACGACCCAGCCGAACCGGATTGCGGGTTATATGCGGGAAAGCCTGCGCAGCTTCGATGATGGCATGGTGCAGCGATTGCAGTTGCTGGCATGGCCGGACTTCGGGGGCACGTTCCGGGAGGTTGACCGCTACCCTGACACCGAGGCGCGGCAAGAGGCGCAAGAATGCTTTGCCGATCTGGCCGAATTGGACGTGCGCGAACTGGGCGCAACATGGGAGGAAGCGACGGGGCCGCATGGTGTGCCGTTCCTGCGCTTTGCCGAGGATGCCCAAGAGCTATTTGCCGAATGGCGGTGCGCTCTGGAGCAAAGATTGCGCAGCGATGAAATGCAGCCTGCGATGACCGCGCACCTGTCCAAGTATCGCGGGCTGATTCCCCGGCTGGCCCTGATCTGCCACATCGCGAATAATGACTTTGGGCCTGTTTCGCTGGAGGCCACGCGGCAAGCTCTGGGCTGGGCGGAATATCTGGAGAGCCATGCGAGGCGGGCCTATGCATCACTTTCGCTGGACCATGCCGAGGCAGCGCGGGCGATCTGGAGGCGAATAACTAAGGGCGATCTGCCCCAGCCGTTCACCGCGAGGGAGGTGCAGCAAAAGGGCTGGTCTGGCTTGACCGATGCCGAGCGGCTGGGGGCTGGCCTGCGAGCGCTACAGGTCGCGAACCGGCTGCGAGTGGTGAAGGTGGAAACCGGCGGGCGTCCTTCCGTGACTTACCACGTAAACCCCAAGGCTCTGAGAGCCTGATGCACCGAGGCGAGAAACCCCCAAAACCTGCGAAACCCCCTTTTGTAGGTTTTGAGGGTGCCGCCTTTGGACGTTTCCAGCAAATCGAGGTGATCCAGTGACAGGCGAGGATATGAACCGTCTGCGGGATAGTTGGCGGCGCTATTGGCGGGCAAGTGACCAATGGCAGGCGGATTGCGAGGCCAAGCGGCAAGCTGCGCGGCTGGCATGGCGGGTGAACCCATCCAAGCGGTATAGCGAACCGATCTGCGAAACACCCCCCCAGATGCCAGCCGAGTTTCATCGTCTGATCTGCGGGGCGAGAACTCGGTTCGGCACCTTATGCAAGAGGCGCGACCTTTACCGCTCGGGACGGTGCCGTTTGCACGGAGGCCTTAGCACTGGTCCGAGGTCGCAAGCGGGCAAGGCTAGCTCTGCCAAGAACGCGCGCCGATTGTCCCCAGAACGAACCCCATGCGAGCGCCAAGGTTACGGCAAGGTCCAAGAGCGGAACGAACCCCATGGGAGCTTTGCAAATGTTGACCCTGCGCAGCGCGGGAATGTCAGAGGTGGCACCGATGGCCTTTGATCCCGACTTCGGAAAAACTGGCTTTGCGCGGCATCTGTTCCGGCTGCGCTTCCGCGATCTGAAACTAAGCCAACGTGCCTTTGCCGAGCGGTTCGGGCTGTCTTATTCGGTCGTGCGCGATGCCGAGCAAGGGGCGGCACCAACGCGGGCGCTGCGGTTGATAGTGGCCGCGATTGCCAGCAGTCCGGGCGCTATGGAGGCAGCGGCAAGGCAAGCCCAGGTGTTGTGCACTTGCGGGGACGGTGACGCCTACCGTTCTTGCGCTGCTAGCGCGCTACCGGGAAACGGTAATTCTGACACCCTTACGCGCGCGCGCGCGTGCGACGGCACGGAAAACCGCAATGGGCAGGCATAGCAAGCCGGTTGCCGAGGCCTTAGCGACACTTCGCCTAGCCACGCTGCGCATGCGCCAATTCGAGGATTGGGCGAAGGTCCAGCCGGATGACGTGCGGCGTATCCTTTTTCGGCAATGGTGGGCGAAAGCAATCGAAGCCGAGAAGGCAGGCCGATACGTTCCGGGGTGCCCGAGCTACCTGCGGGGGCTTACCTGCGGGGCAATCAAGCGCAACGGGCGGGCCTGCGCTTCGACCACGCTTTGCGCGAATGGCCGGTGCAAGTTTCATGGTGGTGCATCGACGGGGCCGCGCACCCCCGAGGGCCGCGCAAAGGCTTTGGAAAACCTCAAACTGGGCCGCCTGAAACGTGGGGACTCATAGACTTGAATAAATACAGGGTTTTCCGGCCGATGATTATTCAAACGTGCGACGAAATTTTTCGTCCTGCGAAGGCCATCGCGCGAATGCGAAAACCCAAAGGCCTATGAGCGGAGCAATCGGGACAAAAATGAAAAGTGCGAGCCAACGTGAGAACCCTGCTCGGCGGAGTATCCTTGCTGTCGGGTAAACCATCAAAAGGCCAAGGAAGATCAACGGGACAAACGACATCCACATTGGAGGTTCTTGCATAGCGTGCCCTCAGAGAAAGAATCAGATTTGCAGACGCTTGCCTGTTTCCCTTGCCGCTACAAGCCTAGCATGCGCCATTTCTTGATCGGAGGAATCGACTCCGCTTGCCAGCCTGTTAATGTTGCATGAAATTGGGGGGCAACCTGCGAATGGATACTTTGATTTTTGGGCAACCTCTTTCGGATTGGTTGCTAGGGATAGGCTTCGTCTTGGCAATCACCGGGGCCATTCAATTCATGGCATCTTTCGTTGTAGTGAAGTTTGTAGGGCTTCAGTCTCCCCCGATCCGGCGAGCCGTCCTAACTGCTGCTTCCGCTTATGCCCTCTGCTCAGGATTTTTGATTTTTGGGGGGGCTAGCGAATATGCGATCTGGGTGCCGCTAGTGAGCATTCCAGCCGCCATTGGCGTATATCACTATTGGAAGGCGGGTTTCTTGCGGGCTTGGTATGATGACCCGTCCCAAATTCCCGAAGGGGTTGGAATTGCCAATCAAGACTGGAGGGTGGGGCTATACGCGGTAGCAGGCGCGGCCATAATTTTGATGGTGAAAAAGGCCCCGCTAATTTTTGCGGTCCAAAATTCCACATCGCCCTAAGAATAGCGCACTGCCGAAAGGCGGCGCTTAAGTCGCAGTGTGGGGTAGTGTGTGGGGAGGGATTTGGAGTCAGCTATCTAAGTCGCTGGTTTTGTTGCCAAATCTGAAAAGAAATGGCTCCCTGAGTAGGATTCGAACCTACGGCCGCTCGATTAACAGTCGAGAGCTCTACCGCTGAGCTATCAGGGAGCAGCCCCAGTTCCCCGGGGCAGGAGCGCGCTAATAACAGGCGATTCCGGTTTGGCAAGCACCTGTTTCGAGATTTTTGCTCAGACCATGAATTGCTCGGCGAAGATGCGGTCTTCGAGGCTCTGCCCGCGGTCGAACATCAGGGTCAGGCGGTGTTCGGGCCAGGCCTTCACGCGCACTTCGCGCACGTCGCGGACTTCCTTCTGGTCGGCCACGACCAGCACCGGCCGCTTCACCGATTCGAGCGCCTTGAACACGATCTCGTAAGTGTCGGGCAGAATCGCGCCGCGCCAGCGACGGGGACGGAAAGGGCTGATCGGCGTGAGCGCCAGCATGTTCGACGACAGCGGCAGGATCGGGCCATTGGCCGACAGGTTGTAGGCGGTGGAGCCGGCGGGCGTGGCGACGAGCACGCCGTCGCAGGCGAGTTCGGGCATGCGCACCTTGCCGTTGACGCTGACCTCGAGCTTGGCGGTCTGGCGGGTTTCGCGCAGGATCGAGACTTCGTTGATCGCGCAGACGGAATGTTCTTCGTCGGAATTGGTTATGGCGGTCATGCGCAAGGGCGAGACCGAGATCTGGGTGGCCTTCGCCAGCCGCTCTTCGATGCCGCGGCTCGACCGGTACTTGTTCATCAGGAAGCCGACCGTGCCAAGGTTGAGCCCGAAGGCCGGCACGACGTGGTCGATATCGAGCATGTGGTGCAAGGTCTGCAGCATGAAGCCATCGCCGCCGATCACCACGGCTGCCTCGGCCTGATCGAGAGGAACCCAGCTTCGGCTCTTGAGCAGGCCGTCATAGGCGTCCTGGGCGCGCTCGCTGGGCGAGGCCACAAGCGCTAGGCGGGTGAAGTCCGGCATCAGTATCAAAGCCCCTATCTGACGCGACTGCATCGTACCGCAGTGGGGATATGGGGCGAACCTTGGCCGCGCAATGCACAAAAGCACTGGAGCGGCGGCCCGCCGCGAACGGGGAACGCTTTGGCAAGGTTCCGCTGCTATTCGATGCCGGATGCCTCACCGCCTGACCTTGCCGGATGCCGATGCTGGCCGGGATGCCCTCACCGGCTTGCCGGGACTGGCTGCGGCGAGATTGTGGCTGGCGCGGCATGAGCCGGACTTTGTCCATGCCATGCTGGTCGGTTTGCACCGCCTGAGTTCGGTCAACCTGGCTTATGGCCATGCGGGCGGAGACATCGCGCTGGCTGAAATAGGGCGACGAATCGCCGATTTTGCAGTCGAGGAACTGGACCCGGGATCAATGGTGGCACGTGTGGGGGGCGGGGAGTTCCTGATTGCCAGCGACGGCACTATCAGTCGCGAGCGCTGGCAATGGCTGGCCGAAGCGTTGACGCGCCGCATCTCGCGCGGTCTGCCGGTGCGGGGGGAGGTGCTGCACCTGGTTCCGCGCACGGCGCTGCTGCGCGGAGTCCCGGGTGAGGCCGGGGCGGCGATGATCGACCGGTTGGATCAGGCGCTCGGCGCAGTGCAGCAGCAAGCGGGACGCCGCATTCTCTGGGCCGATGGCTCCCATCGGGCGCGGGGGCGGAGCGCGGCGCGGCTTGAAGCCGATCTGATCGGGGCCATGGCGCGGGACGAGATCGGGATTGTGTTCCAGCCACAGTATCGGGTGGCTGACGGTGCGCTTGTTGGCGTTGAGGCCCTGGCGCGGTGGGACCATGCCCAGCTTGGCCGGATCGGAGCGGAGACGCTGTTCGCCATTGCCGAGCGTGGCGATCATGTGGCGCAGCTCTCCCGGCATATCGCGGGCAAGGCATTGGCGGCGGCGGTGGATTGGGACACGCTGGCGTTGTCGCTCAACGTAACCGCAGAGGATCTCGCAAGCGACGCGTTCGCGGTGGACTTTCGCGAGTTGCTGACGGGAACCGGGTTCGTGCCGACGAGGCTTACACTGGAAGTGACCGAGCATGCGCTGGTGGCGGACTTCACCCAATCGGCAGCGGCACTGGCGGAGCTGGCTTCCGCGGGCGTGCGCATCGCGCTCGATGATTTCGGGACGGGCTATGCAAACTTCCGCACGCTGAAGTCGCTGCCGCTCGATACGATCAAGCTCGACGCATCCATGGTCCGAGACGTGGACAGCGATCCGCGCGACAGGGCGATCCTGACGGCGATCGTTGCGATGGCGCGTGCGCTCGGGCTCAAGATCGTGTGCGAAGGCGTCGAGCGTGAGAGCCAGCTGGCGGTGCTGCAGCAAGAGGGCTGCGACACGTTCCAGGGTTTCCTGCGATCAGGGCCAATCAGTGCCGCAGAGGTCAGTGCGCTGCTTTAGGCCGCCTTCTTGGCCCGCTTCACGATCGCAGCCAGACCCTTGGTCATCTGCACCAGACCGTTGAGCCGACCTTCTGCGGTGCCCCATGCGCGGGTGATGACCAGCTTGTTGTCGGGACGCAGCTTGGCAACGCCATTGAGCCGCTCGACATAGCCGATCAGGCCGACCGGGTCGGGGAAGGTATCCTTGTGGAAGCTGACCAGCGCGCCCTTGGGTCCGACGTCGATCTTGGCGATGTTGGCGGCGATGGCCTGGCGCTTGACCTCGATCAGGCGCAGCAGGTTCTGCGTCGGGGCGGGCAGGGGGCCGAAGCGGTCGATCATTTCGGCGGCGAGGGCCTCGACCGCATCCGGTCCTTCGGCGTCGTTCATGCGGCGGTACAGGGCCATGCGCACGGCAAGGTCGGGGACGTAATCCTCCGGGATCATGATCGGCGCGTCGAGCGTGATCTGCGGGCTCAGCGCCTCGCGTTCGCGGGCAAGGCCGATGTCGCCAGCCTTGGCGGCAAGGATCGCATCCTCGAGCATCGACTGATAAAGTTCGAAGCCGACTTCCTTGATGTGGCCAGACTGTTCGTCGCCCAACAGGTTGCCGGCGCCGCGAATGTCGAGGTCATGGCTGGCGAGCTGGAAGCCGGCGCCGAGGCTGTCGAGGTCGCCAAGGACCTTGAGGCGCTTTTCCGCGACCTCGGACAGCGCCATGTCCTCCGGCACAGTGAGATAGGCGTAAGCACGGATCTTGCCGCGACCGACGCGTCCGCGCAGCTGGTAGAGCTGGGCGAGCCCGAAGCGGTCGGCGCGGTGAATTACGATCGTGTTGGCCGAGGGAATGTCGATGCCGCTCTCGACGATCGTGGTCGATAGCAGGACCTCGTATTTCTTCTCGTAGAACGCGCCCATGCGGTCCTCGACCTCGGTCGGGCTCATCTGGCCGTGCGCGGTGACGAAGCGGACCTCGGGCACGTTTAGCCGCAGCCATTCCTCGAGCTCTGGCATATCGGCAATGCGCGGCACGACGATGAAGCTTTGTCCGCCGCGCTGATGTTCGCGCAGCAAGGCTTCGCGCATGACCATGTCGTCCCACGGCATGACATAGGTACGCACGGCAAGGCGGTCGACCGGCGGGGTCTGGATCGTGGACAGCTCGCGCAGGCCCGACATGGCCATCTGCAGCGTGCGCGGGATTGGCGTGGCGGTGAGGGTAAGGACGTGAACGTCCGCCTTCAGTTCCTTGAGCTTTTCCTTGTGGGTGACGCCGAAGCGCTGTTCCTCGTCAACGATGACAAGGCCAAGACGCTTGAACTCCACCGACTTGGACAGGAGCGCATGGGTGCCGATGACGATGTCGACCTGTCCGCTGGCAAGCCCGGCCTTGGTCTCGCTTGCCTCCTTGGCGGGGACGAGGCGCGAAAGGCGACCGATTTCCAGCGGGAAGCCTTTGAACCGCTCGACGAAGTTCGAATAGTGCTGGCGTGCGAGCAGGGTCGTCGGCGCGATGACCGCAACCTGCACGCCCTGCATGGCCGCGACGAATGCCGCGCGCAGGGCAACCTCGGTCTTCCCGAAGCCGACGTCGCCGCAGACGAGGCGGTCCATCGGCTTGCCTTCGGCCATGTCGCCGAGGACATCGCCGATTGCGCGTTCCTGATCCTCGGTTTCGTCCCATGGGAAGCGATCGACGAAGGGGCCGTAGCTGGCGGGGTCGACGGGAAGCACCGTGCCTTGGCGCAGGGCGCGCTGGGCGGCAGTGGCCATGAGGTGGCCCGCCATTTCAAGGATGCGTTCCCGCATCCGGGCCTTGCGACGCTGCCACGCCTCACCGCCTAGCTTGTCGAGCGCGACGCCTTCGGCATCGGAGCCATAGCGCGAGAGGACGTCGAGGTTTTCGACCGGGATATAGAGCTTGTCGCCGCCGGAGTATTCGAGCTGGACGCAATCGTGCGGGCTGTCGCCGACGCCGATGGCTTCGAGGCCGAGGTAGCGACCGATGCCGTGGTCCATGTGGACGACGAGGTCGCCCGGCGTGAGCGCGGACAATTCGGCCAGGAACGCGTCGGCGTCCTTGCGCTTCTTCTTGCGGCGGACGAGACGGTCGCCAAGGATGTCCTGCTCGGTCAGCAGTTCCAGATCGTCGCTGGCAAAGCCTTGCTCCAGCGGCAGGACCACGGCAGCAGGCTTGCCCGTGGCGGCAAGGCCGAGCGCTTCCTGCCAGGAATCGGCCATCTGCGGCGTGAACTTGCCGGCTTCGGCCAGTAGTGAGGCGAGGCGCGAGCGGGAGCCGGCGGTATAGGCCGCGATGATCGGCTTCTTGCCGCGCGTGCCCAGCGCCGCAATGTACTTGGCGGCCGCTTCGTAGATGTTGGTGCCACCTGAAGTGGCGGCAGCGCGTTCCGGCGTGAAATCGTGGGAAGAGCTGAAGCCGAAATCGACAACCTGCTTCGATTCCGGTTCGGCAAAGATCGTGGTGCGGTGCACGGGCCAACCGGCAAGCGCCCGGTCCAGCTCATCACGCGAAAGATATAGCGCGGTTTCTGCCAGAGGGCGGTAGCTGCCGGGAGCCTTGGACGAGGAATCGAGGCGCGACTGATGATAGTCGGCAATGTCGGCAATGCGTTGTTCGGCAGCCTTGATCGCTGTCGTGTCGATCAGGACGAGGTCGCCCTCGTCCAAGTGGTCGAACAGCGTGACCAGACGGTCCTCGAACAGCGGGAGCCAGTGTTCCATCCCGGCCAAGCGACGGCCGTCGGTGATAGCCTGATAGAGCGGATCGCCGGTGGCGTTGGCGCCGAACAGTTCGCGGTAGCGGCTGCGGAAGCGCTTGATGCTGTCGTCGTCAAGCAGGGCTTCGCTCGCCGGCAGCAGGAGATGCGTTTCGACCGGCTGCACCGAGCGCTGCGTGTTCGGATCGAACAGGCGCAGGGTTTCAAGCTCGTCGCCGAAGAAGTCCAGACGGAGGCCGTGGTCGAGCCCCGAAGGATAGATGTCGAAGACCGAGCCGCGCACGGCGTATTCGCCCGCGTCGACGACCGTATCGGTGCGCGAATAGCCCTGGCGCTGGAGGAGTGCGATCAGGCTCTCGCGACCGATTTCGGTGCCCGGCGAAAGCAGGCGGGTGGATTCGCGGATGCGGAACGGCGTGAGGACACGCTGGAGCGCAGCGTTGATCGTCGTGACAAGCAGTTGCGGACCGCTGCGCTTGCGTTGCAGCCGCTGTAGCGCGGCGAGGCGGCGGGAACTGACAGACAGCGCCGGGGAGGCACGGTCAAACGGCAGGCAGTCCCATGCCGGAAAGTCAATGACCTCGAGGTCCGGCGCAAAGAATGCGGCGCTTTCAACAATGGCGCGCATCGCGGCCTCGTCGGGCGCGATGAAAACGGCGCGGCCTTTGGCGGCGCGGGCAAGATCGGCCAGAACGAGGGGCTGCGCACCACGCGCGACGGACGAAAGCGTGAGCGGCGTATTGGCCGAAAGGATGCGGGTCAGATCGGACATGGCAGGCTTAACGCGCGAGAGGCGAAATCAGCGCGGGATCTCGACGTAGTCCAGCTTGCGCATGGCATCCATCATCGCACCGGCATACTTTTCGGGCACGGGCTGCGTGCCGAGGGCCCATGCCATGATCTCGACGTCGTCTTCCTCGATCAGGTCTTCGAACCAGGCGACCTGCTCGGCCGTCCAACTGGCGTGGTAGCGGTCGAAGTAGCAGCCGATCATGTAGTCAGCTTCGCGCGTGCCGCGGTGCCAGGCGCGGAAGTGCAGGCGGCGAAGGCTTTCGGGGGCGATGGCAGCAGGCTCGGTCATGCTTTGCCGTTAGGCCGATCAGCCCGGCGAAACAAGGGTGCAAGCCCCATGCGAAAGGGCATCCCGGCGCCGTCCTTCCCCGCGCCGGAATGCCCCATCGCTTGGCCCCGCGCGTTACTTGCCCCGCAGCGCGGCGATGATCTCGGTGGGCTGGCGACCGACCAGGTCCTTGGCCAGTTCCTTGATGATGGCGCTCTGGGTGCCCTTGCCGATCTGGTGGCGCAGTTCGCCCAAGGCGCGCGGCGGGGCGATCAGCACGAGCTGCGCGATCTTGTGGCTCTGGACCTGCCGGTTGAGCCAATCTGCCACGGCAGCGCAGTGGGCGGTCTCATCCTGCTGGTGCGGCGATGCGTGGCTGCCGCCACTCGAGTGGTTGTGCTCCACGAGCGCGGGCGTTTCCATGGCCGCGAGGTCGGGGGCGGCGTCGGTTCCGGCGTTGCGGTAGAGCTCCCAAGCCTTGCCATCAACGACGGCAATGACGGCTCCATGAGGGATCAGCATCTGTTGTGCTCCTGCTTTCGTTGTCTTCGCAAACGACTCAAGCACCAGCGCCGGGCCTCAACCATGCGCTGGGTCAAAAATGGCCGTGAATTTCGCTTTGGGCGGCATTGGCGAAACATGGTCTTGCAGCCTATGTCGAGTGGGCGATGCGTCCTGACCTGCTCAATCCCCTGTTCGCGGAAAGCTCCAGCCTCAAAGGCGTGGGGCCTGGTCTGGCACGCCCGCTCGAGAAGCTGGGGCTGACCCGCGTCAAGGATATCGCTTACCATCTGCCCGATCGCTGGGTGCTGCGGCGGCCGGTCGCCAATCTCGACGAGGCCGGGGTGGGGGAGCAGATCGTGCTGCCGCTGACGGTTCGGGACTACCGGCAGTCGGCCGGACGCGGGCCGTTCAGGGTCATGGCCGAGGATGCCGTGGGCAACTATGTTGCGCTTACCTACTTCGGGCGAGCGGCCTACACCGCCAAGAAGCAGCTGCCGTTGGGTGAGAAGCGCTGGGTGGCGGGCAGGCTCGACCAGTTCGGGCAGACGTGGCAGATCGTCCATCCCGATCATGTCAGCGAGGACAGTGCGGGCATGCTCGGCCAGCTGAACGAGCCGGTTTACCCGCTTTCGGAAGGGCTGACGCAGGGGCGGGTTCAAGCCTTGGTGGCGCAGTCGCTGGCGCACCTGCCCAGGCTTCCGGAATGGATCGAGCCGGGCCTTATGGCGCGGATGGACTGGCCAACGTGGGACGCAGCGCTTCAGGCTGCACACAAGGCCGAGGACAAGCTGGCAAAGGACCGGCTCGCCTATGACGAACTGCTGGCCAACAGCCTCGCCCTGATGCTGGTGCGGGAAAGCAACCGCGCGAAGAAGGGCACGCCGCTGCATGGCGACGGGCGGCTGCGGGCAATGCTCAAGCTGCCGTTCGAACTGACCGGCGCGCAGAAGCGCTCAATTGCCGAGATCGAAAACGACATGGCGCAAGGCGCGCCTATGCTGCGGTTGCTGCAAGGCGATGTCGGGTCGGGCAAGACGGCGGTTGCGCTCAACGCCATGCTGATCGCGGTGGAGGCGGGCGGACAGGCGGCGCTGCTGGCGCCGACCGAAATCCTTGCGCGCCAGCATGCCGAGACCCTGACGCGGATGGCAGCCGGCACAGGCGTGAACATCGCGCTTTTGACCGGACGCGACAAGGGCAAGGCGCGCGAATCGATCCTGATGGGCTTGCTCGATGGATCGATCGACATTTGCGTTGGCACTCACGCGATCTTTCAGGAGGCCGTGGCCTACCGCAACCTTGCGCTCGTGGTGATCGACGAACAGCACCGCTTCGGTGTTGGGCAGCGCTTGATGCTGACCCAGAAGGCACGGCGCACCCCACATTGCCTAGCGATGACGGCCACGCCGATCCCCCGCACGCTGACCTTGGCACAGTATGGAGAGATGGATGTCTCGCGGCTTGATGAAATGCCGCCTGGGCGCCAGGCCATCGACACCCGCGTGATTTCCACCGAGCGTCTTGCCGATGTGGTCGAGGGGGTTGCGCGGCACATCGCCAAGGGGGCGCAGGCTTACTGGGTCTGTCCGATGGTGCGCGAGCTGGAAACCGAGGACATAGCCGCAGCAGAGGCACGCTATGCTGCGCTGAAAGAGCGGTTCGGGGATACCGTGGTCATGGTCCACGGCCAGTTGCGGCCCGAAGCCAAGGACGCGGCGATGGAGCAGTTTGCCCGCGGGGACGCGCAGTTGCTGGTGGCGACGACGGTGATCGAGGTCGGCGTCGACGTGCCGAACGCGACGCTGATGGTGATCGAGCAGGCCGAGCGCTTCGGTCTTGCCCAGTTGCACCAACTGCGCGGGCGCGTCGGGCGCGGCAGCCAGCAATCGACCTGCCTGCTGCTGCGGGGCGAGGCTCTGTCGGAGACGGGGCGCGAGCGACTCGCGCTGATGCGGGAGACTCAGGACGGGTTTCGCCTGGCCGAGGAAGACTTGCGGTTGCGTGGCGGTGGGGAGCTGCTCGGCACCCGGCAATCGGGCGACACGCCGTTCAAAGTGGCGGACTTCGAACAGATCGCGCGGTTGCTGCCGCTGGCGCATGACGACGCCCGATTGCTGATGGAGCGCGATGGCGGGCTGTCGTCGCCAAGAGGCGAAGCGGCCCGTGTGTTGCTCTATCTGTTCGAGCGCGATTGGGGCGTGCAACTGCTCAGGGGCGGTTGAGGAAACGGGTTGGGGCGGCGTGAAAAAGGGGGAAACACGCCGCCCGCTCCCTGAATGGCTTACTTGCCAGCGGGCTTTGCGGCCGCTGCATCCGCGCTCTGGCCCGCGCTCTTGGTAGCGTCAGCGAAGGCTTGGGCGGTCATGCCGATCATCAGGCCGGAGGCGCCCTTGGCGACTGAAGTCTTCGGCAGCTTGACGCGAACTGCGCCAGCGTCGAGCACGAACTCGGCATCGGTCACTTCAGCAACCTTGCCGAGCTGGGTGGTGCCGTCGGACGCATAGACCGGGGCATCGACGACGATTGCGGCAGCCGTATCAGCCTTTGCGGCTGCAGCAGCCTTTTCGGCAGCGGCGTCGAGTTCAACCTTGGTCATGCCGAGGACCGGACCCTTGGGGCCGGTGCCGAGTGCAGTCAGCGCCAAGGTGGCAGTGTTCTTGCCTGTGTCGATCACGAAGTTGGGCGCGTTAACGCTCTTGATCTTGCCGACTTCGGCTCCTGCGGCGTCGTAGACTACGGCACCGACGGTCGGCGTGGCCGCCGTCGGCGCTGCCGAGGTGGCTCCGGCGGTGGTTTCGGTGCCAGCGGCTGCGTCTTGTGCGCTTGCTGCGGTGGCAAGGGGGAGTGTGGCGACGAGAAGGGCAACGGTGAGCTTGCGGATTGTCACGAGTAAAGTTCCTGTCCAGTTGATTGGCTAACCCGGACAAGGTCGTGGTTGTTGTTCCCCAGCGGAACCCGTCTTGCGACTTTGCGAGACGGAATTGCGGGCGAAATGAAGGAGTTGTGGCAGGCGAGCGACGAACTGAGCTGCTTGAACAAACGAAAAGGGCGACCCGAAGGCCGCCCTTTCGATCACCTTTTGAAGGTGAAATGGTCGGGGAAAGAGGATTCGAACCTCCGGCCCCTGCCTCCCGAAGACAGTGCTCTACCAGGCTGAGCTATTCCCCGACCGATCCGCCAACCGGTGACCCGGCTGCGAGGCAGGGGCGCCCTATACGAGGCAGTTCCGAGGCTGGCAAGCGGGTAACGCCAAGTTTTTTCGCCGGGAAATTTCGGCGGCGATTTTGCTCACGCCCGCCTGCGCAGCTAGAAGCGGAGCCATGCCTGAACGCGCCGATTCCGCCCGCCATTTCGAACAGCAGTATCTCGACCTCATGCGCGAGATCTGGGAGTGCGGCGACGAGCGGGTCGATCGTACCGGCGTTGGCACCCGTTCCGTCTTCGGCGCGCAATTGCGCTTCGACCTTGCCGACGGACGCATGCCCTTGCTGACGACCAAGCGTGTCTACTGGAAAACGGCGACCCGCGAGTTCCTGTGGTTCCTGACGGGCGATACCAACATCCGCAAGCTATGCGCGCAGGGTGTCGAGATCTGGACCGACTGGCCGCTGGAGAAATATCGCAAAGCGTCCGGCGACGACATTTCCCGCGCCGATTTTTCCGCGCGTATTGTCGCAGACGAGGCGTTCGCCCGGGAATGGGGTGATCTTGGTCCGGTCTACGGCAAGCAGTGGGTGGACTGGCCGGTCTACGAGCCGGCAGGCGATGGCCTGTTTCGCCAGCGCGATCAGGGCGTGAACCAGGTAGCCGACGTGGTCCGCTCGCTGAGGACCAATCCCGGCAGCCGGCGCCATATTGTTGAAGGCTGGAACGTGGCCGAGCTTGACGCGATGGCGCTGCCGCCCTGCCACAAGACCTACCAGTTCCACGTCAGCGGCAATCGCTTGAACGGACTGCTCTATCAACGCAGCTGTGACGTTGCGCTCGGATTGCCATTCAACCTGTGGGGCGCGGCGCTGTTCATCCGTCTGCTGGCGCAGCAGTGCGATCTGGAGCCGGGTGAACTGGTGTGGATGGGGGGCGACACGCATCTCTATCTCAACCACGCCGAGTTGGTTGAAACCCAGCTGGCCCGCACGCCGGAGGGTGAGCCCCGACTTGCCATCCTGCGCCGACCGGACTCGATCTTCGATTACCGGATCGAGGATTTTGAAGTGACCGGTTATGCACCGCAGGGCGTTATCAAGGCCGAGGTTGCGGTCTGAAGTGGCACTGGGCGAAGCTTTGCCAGTTTCCATTTATGAAATTGATGCATCACCTTTAAACAATTCATGAACCAGATTTGATCTGGCGCAATATCCTTTGGTGAGAACGCCGCCATTCCCCTGCCAGCAAGGCAGGAGAATTGACGTGGCGATCATTGGCATCAGGCGGCTGACATGGATGGTAGAAGAGGTCGAACCTTGTGTTCGCTTCTTCCGCGACTTCGGGCTGACTTTGATCGAGCATAACGATGTCTCGGCGCTTTTCGAAGCGGCCGACGGCTCACAGTCATTGTTCCTGAAACGTGGCCACCCCGAACTGCCCAAGGGGACGGCGCAAACGACCAGAGGCGTCCATGAATGCGTCTGGGCGGTCGACAACGCGGAGGGGCTGGAACGCTTGAAGGCGCGCTTGAACGGCCTCGCGGAACTGACCACTGATGCTGAGGGCGTGGTTCACTTCGTTACGCCGTTCGGGCAGGCGATCGGGCTGCAAGTGTGGCAACCGCGCGCCGTGTTTGGCGCGCCAACCCCGCAGAACACAGTCGGCCGAATTGCCCGCCTCAACCAGCCACGCAAATGGATCGATCGGGCCGTGCCAAAGCGCACGCACCATTGCGTCTGGACTTTTCCGGACGTGCAGGAGGCGGTCGCCTTTTATCGTGACGTCCTTGGCTTCCGCATCACCGACATCCAGAAGGGTTTCGGCGTCTACATGCGGGCGGACGGCTGCTACGAACATCACAACGTGTTTCTGGCCGACGCGCATGCGCCGATGCCGGGCTTCAACGGGACGCTGAAGTTCCACCACGCCAACTGGGAAGTCGAGGACATCGACGAACTGATGGTAGCCAAGAACTATCTTGACCGGCGCGGCTATGCCTATGGTGATTGGAACTGGGGTTTCGGACGGCACCGGCTGACGTCGGCTGCGTTCCTGTACGTGCCGTGTCCGGCAGGTGGCGAGGCGGAATACGGCGCAGATTGCGATTGCGTGGATGACAGCTGGAAGCCGCGCATCTGGGACGGCGCGTTCGGAACGGCGATCTACATGACCAACCTGCCGGACTTCATGAAAGGCGAGCCCAACTGGGATGTTCGGTACGCCGGCCCGGACGAGTTGCACTACCACCCGGCTGAACCTCGGCAACTGGCCGAGGCTGCCGAGTAAGGTAGCAGAACGCTGCAAGGCAGGGCGCTGGAACCGCTTTGGTTCCAGCGCCTTGTGCTATCTGGAGTAAACGTTAGCCTGACCCTTGGGTCTGGAGATGATCGTCGGGCCAGGACAAGGGAGCGAGAAAAGCTCTGTGAAATAAAATAACAAGCGTATATAACTTTGCGTCAGTCATGCTTTTCCATATGGAAAGCGTGATTCGATGTGGGAGAGTTCAGATGCAGGTGTTTGCAGCATGAGCGGAAGCGTGCGCGGCAACATGCCGCCGTTGGCGCTGCATGTGCCGGAACCGAAGTTTCGGCCGGGTGATGCGGTCGATTATTCGCACCTCGAGATCCCGCCTGCTGGTGCGCAGCCGCGCCCTGACGAGCAGTGCCCTGCCGTGGAAACGCAGGGCCTGTGCTTCGACCTGGTTCGCGTGCTGGGCGAGGACCATCGCGCGGTCGGGCCGTGGGATCCGAAGCTCGATGCCGAAACCCTGCGGCGGATGCTTCGCACCATGGCGCTGACCCGCGCGTTTGACGACCGCATGTATCGCGGGCAACGGCAGGGCAAGACCAGCTTCTACATGAAGTGTACCGGGGAAGAGGCAACTTCGGTTGCCCCGGCGATGGCCCTGGCCGCGGACGACATGGTGTTCCCGAGCTACCGCCAGCAGGGCATCCTGATTTCGCGCGGATACCCGATCGTCGAGATGATCAACCAGATCTACTCTAACCGGGCGGACAAGCTGAAGGGCCGTCAGCTGCCGATCATGTATTCGGCGCGCGAAGCATCGTTCTTCACGATCAGCGGCAACCTTGCCACGCAGTATCCGCAGGCGGTGGGCTGGGCGATGGCCAGCGCGATCAAGGGGGACACCCGGATTGCCGCGACCTGGATCGGCGAAGGATCGACGGCCGAGGGCGACTTCCATTCGGCAATGACCTTTGCGACCGTCTATAACGCACCGGTCATCTTCAACGTCGTCAACAACCAGTGGGCGATCTCGAGCTTTTCGGGCTTTGCCGGGGCCGAGCGAACCACGTTTGCCGCCCGCGCCATTGGTTACGGCATGGCCGGCCTGCGGGTGGACGGCAACGATCCGCTGGCCGTCTATGCGGCAACCAAGTGGGCAGCGGATCGCGCTCGTTCCAACGCTGGACCAACATTGATCGAGCACTTCACCTATCGCGCCGAAGGGCATTCGACCTCGGACGATCCGGGCCAGTACCGTTCGGCGCACGAGCGTGAGGAATGGCCGCTCGGTGATCCGATCAACCGGCTCAAGCAGCACCTGATCGCGCTTGGCGAATGGTCAGAAGACCAGCACGCCGAGATGGACCGCGAACTGATGGAGACGGTCAAGTCGGCGACCAAGGAAGCCGAAAAGAACGGCATCCTCGGCCACGGCCTGCATCACCCGTTCCACACCATGTTCGAGGACGTGTTCGAAGACCTGCCCTGGCACCTTCGGGAACAGAGCGAGCAGGCAATCCACGAGCGTCGGGTCAAGTGGCCAGAGTGGTCGGAAGAGGGGAAGCAGCCATGACCCACGAAGAATCACCGGTCAGCCTCGCCGAGGCTCCGACCCGCCGCCTCAACATGATCGAGGCCATCAACGATGCGCTCGACATCATGATGGAGCGCGATCCCAATGTTGTCGTGATGGGCGAGGACGTGGGCTACTTTGGCGGCGTGTTCCGCGCCACGGCGGGCCTGCAGAAGAAGCATGGCAAGACCCGCGTGTTCGATACGCCGATCAGCGAATGCGGGATCATTGGCGTGGCTGTCGGCATGGGTGCCTATGGCCTGCGGCCTGTGCCCGAGATCCAGTTTGCCGATTACATCTATCCGGGGCTCGACCAGCTCGTGTCAGAGGCGGCACGCCTGCGCTATCGCTCGGCGGGAGAATTCATCGCGCCGATGACGGTGCGCTCGCCATTTGGCGGCGGAATCTTTGGCGGACAGACGCATAGCCAGAGCCCCGAGGCGCTGTTCACGCACGTTGCCGGTCTGAAAACGGTCGTGCCGAGCAACCCGCATGACGCCAAGGGCCTGCTGATCTCGGCCATCGAAGACAACGATCCCGTCATCTTCTTCGAACCAAAGCGCATCTACAACGGCCCCTTCAACGGCTACTACGACAAGCCGGTGGAGCCGTGGTCGAAGCATGCCGACAGCGCGGTGCCGGAAGGGTACTATTCGATTCCGTTGGGCAAGGCGCGCATCGTCCGCCCCGGCAATGCCTTCACCGTGCTGGCCTATGGAACGATGGTCCACGTCGCAGCCGCTGTCTGCGCCGAGAAGGGCGTGGATGCGGAGATCATCGACCTGCGCACGCTGGTCCCGCTCGACATCGAGACGGTGGAAAAGTCGGTGGAAAAGACCGGCAAATGCCTGATCGTCCACGAAGCGACGCGCACTTCCGGCTTTGGTGCCGAGCTTTCGGCGCTGGTGCAGGAGCGTTGCTTCTACCACCTCGAAGCCCCGATCGAACGCGTGACCGGCTTTGACACCCCCTATCCCCACAGCCTCGAATGGGCCTACTTCCCCGGCCCGGTCCGCATCGGCGAGGCCATCGACCGCCTGACGAAAGCCTGAGCACCATGGGAACCTATACATTCCGCCTGCCCGACATCGGTGAAGGCATCGCCGAGGCTGAAATCGTCGCCTGGCACGTCGCCGTGGGCGACATGGTCGAGGAAGACGGGCGTCTGGCCGACATGATGACCGACAAGGCCACTGTCGAGATGGAAAGCCCGGTTGCGGGCAAGGTCGTTTCGATCGCTGGCGAAGTCGGCGATGTCGTGGCGATCGGGTCGGCGCTGGTCGTGATCGAAACCGACGGCGAAGGGGAGGCGCGCGCGCCTGCTGCGGCGCCAGTTGAGGCGCCTGCTCCGACGGCAGAGGTTGTTGAGGAGCGGATCGAGGTCGAGACACCCGACGAGGCGGACGTGGCGCGGGTAGAGGCTGCTGCACCTCCTCCTCCGCCACCGCCGGTAGCCACCAAGCCTGCTCCAGCACAAGCGGCAGAGCCAGTCCGGCGCGGCTTTGACGCCAAGGTCCTCGCCAGCCCGGCCGTGCGTCAGCGTGCGCGGGACCTCGGCATCGACCTGTCGGAAGTGCGCCCTTCCGAGGAGGGCCGCGTGCGTCATGCCGACCTTGACCAGTTCCTCGCCTACAACGCCACTGGCGGTTACCGCTCGGCGGGTGCAGAACGCGGCGACGAGGTGATCAAGGTTATCGGCATGCGCCGCCGCATTGCCGAGAACATGGCGGCTTCAAAGCGCCACATCCCGCACTTTTCCTATGTCGAGGAATGCGATGTGACTGCGCTGGAAGTGATTCGCGAGCAGCTCAACAGCAGCCGTGGCGACAAGCCCAAGCTGACGATGCTGCCGCTGCTGATCACCGCGATCTGCCGCACCTTGCCGAAGTTCCCGATGATCAATGCCCGGTATGATGACGAAGCAGGGGTGGTGACCCGCTATGGCGCGGTCCATCTCGGCATGGCGGCGCAGACTCCTGCCGGGCTGATGGTACCGGTAATCCGCAACGCGCAGAGCCTCAATCTGTGGCAGTTGGCGCGCGAGATCGGCCGTCTTGCGGAAGCCGCGCGCAGTGGCAGCGCGAAGTCGGAAGAGCTTTCGGGGTCGACGCTCACCGTCACTTCGCTCGGCCCCCTGGGCGGTGTGGCGACGACCCCGGTGATAAACCGCCCGGAAGTGGCCATCATTGGTCCAAACCGGATCATCGAGCGGCCGATGTTCGTGCCCGACGGCATGGGTGGCGAGCGGATCGAGAAGCGCAAGCTGATGAATATCTCGATCAGCTGCGACCATCGCGTGGTCGACGGCCACGATGCCGCCAGCTTTGTTCAGGCGATCAAGAAGCTGATCGAAACGCCGGTGCTGCTGCTGGCCGACTGATGTGATAGATGTGCGGATCGGAGGTGCCCATGCCGACTACCGATCCGCGCATCGATCAGCATATCGCGAACGCTGGCGAGTTTGCCCGTCCGATCCTCGATCGCTTCCGGGCGCTCGTCCATCGCGAAGTGCCCGCCTGCGTCGAAGCGATCAAGTGGGGCATGCCGCACTTTACGGTGGGCGGTCGGAATCTGGCCGGCATGGCGGCGTTCAAGGCGCATGTCTCGATCTTCTTCCATAATAACGAGCAAGCAGGCGGGGCCGGGCCGTTTCGCAAGATCGCCTCGCTCGACGAGTTTCCGGACGAGGCCGTCGTCGTCGAAAGGTTGCGCTCGGCCATCGCGCGGCTTGCCGCCCCGAAGGCGAAAGTGCCGCTCGCTTCCCGGAAGCCAGTGCCCGAATTGCCCGAGCCCTTCAGCGCTGCTCTGGAAGCCGCAGGGCATTCCGAGCGCTTCGCAGCGATGCCTCCGGGCAAGCGCCGGGAGTACATCGAATGGATCGTCGAGGCGAAGACGCAGCCCACACGGGACAAACGCACCGCACAGGCGGTGGAGTGGATCGGCGAAGGCAAGAGCCGCAACTGGAAGTACCAGAATTGCTGAGGGCTCGGGCATGGCTCAAGAAAATGGTGATCGGGCTTAAATGCGCGCGGTTGAGCGTTGACAGCCTGCAAAACCTGCCATAGAGGCGGCGCTCCCAACGGCGAGCGGGTGTAGCTCAGTTGGTTAGAGTGCCGGCCTGTCACGCCGGAGGTCGCGGGTTCGAGCCCCGTCACTCGCGCCATTGGGATGACGAAAAAGGCGCCTCCGGGCGCCTTTTTCTTTGCGCGCAATGCTGCGCCCCGTTGTGGAAAAATTCCCGTTTCCAAGCCCGTTGACAGTCCACACCGCCTGCCATAGAGGCGCGACTTCCAAGAGGTACGCGGGTGTAGCTCAGTTGGTTAGAGTGCCGGCCTGTCACGCCGGAGGTCGCGGGTTCGAGCCCCGTCACTCGCGCCACCACTTGGGAAAGTGTCTTCGCGGCACTCCTTTTGACGTTACGCGGGTGTAGCTCAGTTGGTTAGAGTGCCGGCCTGTCACGCCGGAGGTCGCGGGTTCGAGCCCCGTCACTCGCGCCACGTCAGATGCAATGCAAAGGGCGCCACAGGGCGCCCTTTCGCGTTCAGGGCAACGTCATCCTTTGAACGGTACGGTGTCGAAGTAATCCCGCCACTTTGCGATCTTGCCATCCTTCAGTTCGAAGATGCCCATCAGCCGCAATGACACGAAAGTCTCGCCAGCGGCGTTGATCATGTGATCCACCCGTTCCGTCAGGACCGTGTCACCATTGGCGGCAATCGCCAGCATGTCGACCTTGATGCGTGCAATCCCCATGTCGTTCTCGAACCCCGCAACCAGTGCAAGGCCCTGCTCGATGCCGATGGTATGGGTCATGCCGACGTTCTCGTAATCGGTCTGCTCGGTGAAGTACTCGCAGATCGAGGCGGCAAATCCGCCGGGCTGCTCCCACATCGCGCAGAAGGTTTCGACGGTTTCAATTGGACCAGGCATGGCTCTCTCCCCTTTGCTTTGGGCAAAAGGGTAAGCGATTAGACGGGGCTGTCCAATACGGTTAGCGCTCAGCCCCAGCGGCCGGTTTCCATCCAGATCAGGAAGCGTCGCAGCGGGAGGAGCCAGATCGTCCCGAGCACGACATAGGCTACAGCTTGCAGCAGGACATGCCATTGTCCGATGACGCCGGATAATGCTGCGACGCCCAGCGCATAGATGACCAGCCCCACGACCAGACCAAGAATGCCAATCGGTTTGCGCCAGGTCGGCTTATAATCTTCCTTCACCCTCAGCGCTCCCAGGGACCGTAGATTCGTGTCGGGGTTACCACGGCATGCAGCGGGGCGTCATGCGCATCACGGGGCAGGTGCTCGACAAGCTGGCAGTCCCAGGCAAGGCCGATCGGCAGGGTACATGGATGCGCCTCGAGCCAGCGGTCGTAATGACCGCCACCCTGGCCGAGACGCGCGCCATCGGCGCTGAAACCGACGAGGGGAACGAACAGCACCTCAGGCACGACCTCGGCGGCCTCTGGTGCCGGCTGCACGATGCCCTTCCAAGGGCCGGGCCTGAGCAGTTCATCCACCCACGGTGATGCCCATTCGCGAAACACCATCGGCGATGAGCGGTCGGCAAACCACGGCAGTGCTATCTTGTGCCCTGCCTCATGCAGGACCTGTGCATAGGCGGTAGCCGGAGCCTCTGCCGGGCCGGCGAGATAGAGCCCGACGGTCGCACCTTCAGGGATCATCGCCAGAACCGGCGAGGGCGGGCGGCGGAACATCAGTGCCTTCACCCGGGGGTCGAGCGCTGCGACGTGGGCATTGCGCCGCGCTCTCAATTCGGTGCGCAGCGCATTCTTGGCTTCCACGAGGTGCTCCGGAATCAGGAAAGTGAAGGGGGTGACGGGCCCACCATGGGTCGGTTGCTCGGAAAATCCTCTGACGCCTCGACGTCAGGTGGGGACCGCTTACCCGGGACCAGGGTCCCAGGCAGGGGCAGCCCCCTTGGATTGCTTATAGCCTCAGGGATGTTCATGCGGCTCGTGCCGGGCAGATCCCGTCACGGCCTAGTTAGGCGCTGACCGGCCCTTGCTCAAGGGCGGCAGCGAGTTTTTCGATGCGTTCTGCCAGTGCGTTGACGCGATCGACCATAGCAGGGTCGATTTCAGCACTATCAATCTGCGCAGGAGCGGGCGCGATTACCGGTGCTGCATCAGGGGCAGGGGCAACCTTGTGCGCTTCGTGCAACTCGTCTGCCATCATCAATGCCGCGAACAGCAGCATCCGCGTCTCGCTTTGCTGGCCGCCAATCTTGCGGGCGCGCTCGTCGACCATGCGACCAAGCATCTCGATGTGGGCTTCCTCGCCATCGGCGCAGGAGACGGCAAAGTTGCGGCCGCCGATCGGAAGGCTGACGTTGCTCATGCCAAGGGGCTCATGCCAAGGGGCTCATGCCAAGGGGCTCATGCCAAGGGGGCTCATGTTCGGAGGCTCATTTCGGCAGGCCTGCCAGCAGCAGATCGAGCTGGCGCAATTCCTGGGCGACCGTGTCCTTCAGGCGCCGATGACGGACCTTGAGCAGCGCCAGCTCTTCGCCCGCTGCAGCCCCTGGGGTTCCCTGTTGCGCGACCGCTCCTTCGACCCGCGCGAGCGCCTGCTCAAGCCGGTCCAGAGCGGCGCAGAGTGCTTCCGTCGCCATGGCATGGCACGCTAGCACAATCGCAAGGGCGCGCAACACCGTGGCACGTCTGCGCCGGGGAAAGTCGGGCGCAGAAGCTCATATTGTGCACCTGCAATAAAGAAGCCGCCGCGCCAGCCTTGACCCTCGGCCCCATGGTGACCAAAGAGACCCCGCTCCGAATCACCGGATTCATGCGGCCACAGCCGTTCGGCCGCTCGCAGGGAAGGGCTTTTTCAGCATGACACGCGATTCCACCGCGCTGGCTCCCATGGCCAACGCGATCCGTGCGCTTGCCATGGACGCGGTTCAGGCAGCCAATTCCGGTCACCCCGGCATGCCCATGGGCATGGCCGACGTGGCAACGGTGCTGTGGACGCAGTTCCTGAAGCACGATCCTGCGGCGCCCAAGTGGTCCGACCGTGACCGCTTCATCCTGTCGGCCGGCCACGGCTCGATGCTGATCTATGCGCTGCTTCACCTGACGGGCTACGAAAGCCCGACGATGGAAGACATCCGCAAGTTCCGCCAGATCGACAGCGTCTGCGCCGGTCACCCGGAGAACTTCCTGATCTCGGGCGTGGAATGCACCACCGGCCCGCTGGGTCAGGGCCTTGCCATGGCCGTCGGCTTCGCCATGGCCGAGCGTCACCTCAACGCGCAGTTCGGTGACGACCTGGTCGATCACCACACCTGGGTTGTCGCCGGCGACGGGTGCCTGATGGAAGGCATCAACCATGAAGCGGTGGGCCTTGCCGGAACGCTCAAGCTCGGTCGCCTCAACGTCCTGTGGGACGACAACAAGATCACCATCGACGGCGACACCTCGCTTTCGACCACCGAGGACATTCTCGGCCGCTACACCGCGTCGGGCTGGCACGTGACGTCGTGCGACGGTCATGACTTTGCCGATATCGCTCGCGCTCTGGCCGAGGCCAAGGCCGATCCGCGTCCGTCGCTGGTTGCCTGCCGCACGGTGATCGGCAAGGGCGCGCCCAACAAACAGGGTGGCCACAACGTCCATGGCGCGCCGCTTGGCGCTGACGAAATCGCCGCTGCGCGCGAATATCTGGGCTGGACTTCGGCTCCGTTCGAAATCCCGGCCGACATTCTCGCCAACTGGCGCTCGTCTTCGGAAGCCGGCAAGGCCGCTCGCGCCGAGTGGGAAAAGCGCGCCGCTGCCAACCCGCAGGCTGCCGAACTCGCTCGCCGCATGGATGGCGACCTTCCGGCCGAAACCGGTTTCGATGCCTACATCCAGTCGCTGATCGCCACGCCGCCCAAGGTTGCGACCCGCAAGTCGAGCGAAATGGCACTGGAAGCGTTCACCGCCAACGTGCCCGAGATGGTCGGTGGTTCGGCCGACCTTACCGGTTCGAACAACACCAAGACCAAGTCGACCGCACCGTTCACGCCGGAAAGCTATGACGGGCGGTATGTCTACTACGGCATTCGCGAATTCGGCATGGCCGCCGCGATGAATGGCATGGCGCTGCACGGCGGGATCGTCCCCTACGGTGGCACCTTCCTGGTGTTCTCCGACTATTGCCGCAACGCGGTGCGCATGTCGGCCCTGCAGCACGTCCGTGCGATCTACGTGTTCACCCACGATTCGATCGGCCTTGGCGAAGACGGCCCGACCCATCAGCCGGTCGAGCACGTCATGTCCCTGCGCATGATCCCGAACCTGCTGGTGTTCCGCCCGGCTGATGCCATCGAAACAGCGGAAGCCTGGGCGCTCGCCCTGGCCAACAAGGACCGTCCGTCGGTCCTCGCGCTCACTCGCCAGAACCTGCCACCAGTCCGTTTCGACGCCGAGATGAAGAGCGCCAGGGGCGCCTACCGTCTCGTCGCGTCGTCCTCGGCCCGCAAGGTCGTGCTTCTGGCAACCGGCTCCGAAGTGGAAGTGGCGATGAAGGTCGCTGCAGCGCTTGAAGAGAAGGGCCTTGGCGCCGACGTCGTCTCGGTTCCGTGCTGGGAACTGTTCGATGAGCAGGACGCGGCCTACAAGGCAGACCTGCTGCCCGCAGACGCGCTCAAGGTGTCGATCGAGGCTGGCGTCACCCTGGGCTGGCAGAAGTATGTCGGCGATGGGCTGTCGATCGGCATCGACACGTTCGGCGCATCGGCTCCGATCGACGCCCTTTATGATCACTTCGGCCTCACCGCCGAAAAGATTGTCCCGCAGATCCTCTCGCGGGTTTCGTAATTCAAACAGGAGATACCTGACATGGCGATCAAGGTTGCAATCAACGGTTTCGGACGCATCGGGCGTAACGTCGCCCGCGCCATCCTCGAACGGCCCGATTGCGGCCTTGAGCTGGTCTCGATCAACGACCTGGCCGATGCCAAGGCGAACGCCCTGCTGTTCAAGCGCGACAGCGTCCACGGCGCATTCGCGGGCGAAGTTTCGGTCGATGGCAATGACCTGATCGTTGACGGCAAGCGCATCCAGGTCACGGCCGAAAAGGATCCGGCCAACCTGCCGCACGCCGCCAATGGCATCGACATTGCGCTGGAATGCACCGGCTTCTTTACCGACCGTGCGGGCGGCCAGAAGCACCTCGATGCAGGCGCCAAGCGCGTGCTCATCTCGGCTCCGGCCAAGGGTGTCGATCTCACTGTCGTCTTCGGCGTGAACCACGACAAGCTGACGGGTGATCACCTGATCGTCTCGAACGCTTCATGCACCACCAATTGCCTCGCGCCGATGGCCAAGGTCTTGCATGAATCGATCGGGATCGAGCGTGGCCTGATGACCACGATCCACTCGTACACCAACGACCAGAAGATCCTTGACCAGATCCACAAGGATCCGCGCCGCGCCCGCGCCGCTGCGATGAACATGATCCCGACCAGCACCGGCGCTGCCGTTGCCGTCGGGGAAGTTCTGCCCGACCTCAAGGGCAAGCTCGATGGATCGTCGATCCGCGTGCCGACCCCGAACGTCTCGGTCGTCGACCTGACCTTCACGCCGAAGCGCGACACGACCGTTGAAGAAGTCAACGGCCTGCTCAAGGCTGCGGCCGAAGGCGCGCTGAAGGGCGTGCTCGGCTACACCGAAGAGCCGCTGGTCTCGATCGACTTCAACCACGACCCGCATTCGTCGACCATCGACAGCCTCGAGACCGCCGTGCTCGAGGGCAAGCTGGTCCGCGTCCTGTCGTGGTACGACAACGAGTGGGGATTCTCCAACCGCATGCTCGACACTGCGGGCGCGATGGCGAAGTTTCTCTAAGGTACGCTGAAGTGAGCGGGCGTCTCGAAGGCATTGCACGGCATGATCGGCCGCGCGGGCCTATCGAGACGCTCGAGCACGTTTCGGTCACACGCGAACTTGGCGTTCGCGGTGACCTGCGCGGGGCAATTCGCCCCGGCAAATCCGGACGCAGGCAGATCTCGCTGATCGAGGCCGAAAGTTGGGATGCGGCGCTCGCCGATCTCAAGCTTTCCGCTGACCAGCTGCTCCCTTGGCACGTGCGCCGCGCGAACCTGCTGGTTCATGGCATCCGTCTCCCGCGAGAGGCGGGCAAGATCATCGCCATCGGCAAGAGCCTGCGGATCGAGACCACCTGCGAATGCGACCCGTGCAGCCGCATGGACCAAATCCTGCCCGGCCTGAAACTCGCGCTGATGCCAGACTGGCGCGGCGGGGTGCTCGGCCGGGTGCTGACCGATGGCGAAATCGCGATCGGCGACGAAGTGAGGATCGAGGAATGAGCTTCAAGACTCTGGACGATATCGGCGACCTGACCGGCAAGACCGTGCTCGTGCGCGAAGACCTCAACGTGCCGATGGCCGACGGCGCCGTTTCCGATGACACCCGCCTACGTGCTACCGTCGCGACGCTGAACGAACTGTCGGACAAGGGGGCCAAGGTTCTGGTTCTGGCCCATTTCGGCCGTCCCAAGGGGCAGCCTTCGGAAGAGTTCTCGCTGAAGAAGCTCGCTGCACCGCTCTCGCACGTGCTTGGCCGTCCCGTCAGTTATATTGACTGGGAAGGCGACAAGGCTGCGGTTGCGGCGTTGGCACCGGGCGCCATCGCGGTGCTCGAAAACACCCGCTTCTTCGGCGGCGAGGAAAAGAACGATCCGGCCGTGATCGAGCGCTTCGCCAGCCTCGGCGATATCTACGTCAACGACGCCTTCTCGGCCGCCCACCGCGCACATGCGTCGACCGAGGGTCTCGCCCATGTGCTGCCAGCCTTCGCTGGCCGCGCGATGGAGGCCGAACTCAAAGCCTTGCAGAAGGCTCTGGGCGAGCCGGAACGTCCGGTCGCGGCGGTTGTCGGCGGCGCAAAGGTCTCGACCAAGCTCGACGTGCTAAAGCATCTTGTGACCAAGGTCGATCACCTGATCATCGGTGGCGGCATGGCTAACACGTTCCTGGCAGCGCGTGGCGTCAACGTTGGCAAGTCTCTGTGCGAGCATGATCTCAAGGCAACCGCCGAGGAAATCCTCGACAATGCCGACAAGGCCGGCTGCACCGTGCACCTGCCTTACGATGTGGTCGTGTCCAAGGAATTTGCAGCCAATCCGCCCAGCTTGCGCACCTGCAACGTCCATGAGGTCGCCGAGGACGAGATGATCCTCGACGTGGGGCCAGCAGCGGTCGAAGCTTTGGGCGATGCGCTGAAGACCTGCCGTACTTTGGTGTGGAACGGCCCGATGGGTGCTTTCGAGACCGAACCGTTCGATGCGGCCACGGTCGCCCTGGCAAAGACGGCCGCTGCTCTGACTAAGGAAGGTTCGCTGGTTTCGGTGGCGGGCGGTGGCGACACTGTCGCCGCGCTCAACCACGCGGGCGTTGCTGCCGATTTCACCTACATTTCGACGGCGGGCGGGGCCTTCCTCGAATGGATGGAAGGCAAGGAACTGCCGGGCGTGGCAGCCCTCGAAGGCTAAAAAATTCAGGAGCGCGTGTTGCACTGCGGCACGCGCTCCTTTATGGCGCATATCCGCATAGGTATGCGCCCTTTCAGACGCTCTTCGAATTTCGGGAGCGTCTTTCAAAAGCGCCTTTACGCATAGGTATGCGGAGACGGAATTCCGCCGTTTCTGCGCAGAACAGGACCCGCAGATGAACACGACCGAAATGACCGCGAAGATGGCCTCCGGCAACGGCTTCATTGCCGCACTTGACCAGTCGGGCGGTTCGACGCCGAAGGCTCTCAAGGGCTATGGCATCGAAGAGGGTGCGTGGGCCTCCGAAGAGGAAATGTTCGGCCTGATCCACGAGATGCGCGCCCGCATCATCCGTTCGGACGCATTCTCCGGCGAAAAGGTCATCGGCGCCATCCTGTTCGAGCGTACGATGGATGGCACGGTTGATGGCAAGCCTGTCCCACAGGCGCTGATCGAGAAGGGCGTGGTCCCCTTTATCAAGATCGACAAGGGTCTGGAAGACGAAGCCAATGGCGTTCAGTTGATGAAGCCGATGCCGACGCTGGACGAGCTGCTGGTCCGTTCGAAGGCGATGGGTGTCTATGGCACCAAGGAACGCTCGGTCATCAACTCGGCCAACCGTGAAGGCATCGCTGCCGTGGTTGCGCAGCAGTTCGAAGTTGGCAAGCAGGTCCTCAGCCACGGCATGATGCCGATTATCGAGCCCGAAGTGAACATCAAGAGCGAGACCCGCGCCGAGTGCGACGCGATCCTGCTCGAGGAAATCCTCAAGAACCTCGACGCGCTGGCAGACGGCGTGCAGGTCATGCTCAAGCTTTCGCTGCCGATCGTGCCGTGCACGTTCGACCCGCTGGTCAACCATCCGAAGGTTCTGCGTGTCGTCGCCCTGTCGGGTGGCTACAAGCGTCCCGAGGCTTGCGTCGAGCTGGCCAAGAATACCGGCATCATCGCCAGCTTCAGCCGCGCCCTTCTCGAAGACCTGCGTCACCAGATGACTGATGCGGAGTTCGATGCCTCGCTGGCCGCGGCAATCGACGAGATTTACACGGGTTCGACGCAGAAGACTCTCGTCGCCGCCTGATCCCCGTTTGAGAGGACGGAAAGGCCACCCCGTCACCGGCACAGCCGGGGCGGGGTGTTTTATTGTGCGGGGTTATTGCGCGACGCTGAAGTGGAACAGGTAGTCCGACGGCTTGAGTTTCTTGCCGGCAAGGCGGCCGGGCTCGACTCTATCGAGCATGATACCTTCACTCGGCTCACCCAGCGTGAAACGTCTGGTCTCGAACATGCCGCCGCGTTGCAGCGTTGCTTCGACAATCACGCGACCGGCCCACACGCAGCGCGCATTTATCGGGCAGCGGCTGTCTTCAATCAGCGAATCGACACGCACCTTGTCAGCACCGACAAGCGTTGTCTGGCCAACCATCGCGTGGCCATCAGTGCGTTCGGGTTTCGTGGTTGTTGCACAAGCGGCAAGAGCAACCGCTGGGATGAGGGCAAGGAAGGCTTTGGTCATCCCTCGACAATGCTCTCGCCGGATGAACCGTTCCGGAACCGAAGTTGCAGCGGCGGCGGCTTACCGATAAGGCGCCCGGCATGGCAAAGCTTTCCTCCGAACTCTACCTGATCTCGCCGCTCGATGTTGCAGGCACCTTTCCCGAACGGCTCGCCCGCGCGCTCGATGCAGGGCCCGTGGCAGCATTCCAGTTCCGGGTGAAGGGCGTGGACGAGCACGAGGCTGCGCGTCTTGCCGAACCGCTCCAGCGCATCTGCGCGGACCGCGAGGTCGCCTTCATCGTCAACGATTCGATCAGCCTGGCCAGGCGCCTTGGCGCCGATGGCGTGCACCTCGGGCAGGACGATGGCGACGTTAAGGACGCGCGTGACCGTCTTGGCCGCAACGCGCAGATCGGCGTTACCTGTCATGACAGCCGCCACCTCGCCATGGATGCAGGCGAGGCGGGGGCCGACTACGTTGCGTTCGGCGCCTTCTTCCCGTCCAGCACCAAGGACACCAAGCACGTCGCGGGGCTGGACCTGCTCGAATGGTGGCAGTCGATCTTCGAACTGCCCTGCGTTGCGATCGGGGGCATCACGCCGCAGAACTGCGCGCCGCTCATCCAGGCCGGCGCCGACTTTCTGGCCGTCAGCAATGCCGTGTGGAGTGGCGACGAGGCGGCCAATGTGGCGGCCTTCTTTGACGCAATCCGCGCAAATCCGCGACTGAACGAGGACTCCTGACGGAACCGGCGGCGAGGGCAGCGGGTTCTGGAGAGGCAATGTCTCCGGAGCGCCAATGTCCCGTTTCAATCTAGCCGCATCGTCTTTCCTTATTCTCGGCGTGGTGGGCCTCAGCGCCTGCAATTCGAACAAGCCTGAGCCAACCCCGAGCGAGACCGTGGCAAGCGCACCCGCGTTCACGGTGCCGATGGCGTCAAACGATCCTGCTCCGGGGCAGCCGCCTCAGCAGGAAGACGCGGCGCGCCCGGTGATGCAGGCGCAAGTGGTGTTGGAACGGCTCGGGTTCTCTGCCGGCATCATCGACGGCAAGACCGGCCTATCAACCACGAATGCCGTGAGCGGCTTCCAGAAGGCCAACGGCCTGCCCGTTACCGGCAAGTTTGACGATGTGACGATGAAGGCGCTGTCGCGCTGGTCGAACATTGCCGCAACACGCGTCGTCACGATTCCCGAAGAGTTTGCAGCAGGCCACTACGAACCGCTGCCGAAAGACCCGGCGCAGCAGGCCAAGCTTCCGGCAATGGGCTACACCTCGCTGGAGGAGAAGCTTGCCGAGCGCTTTCATACTACGCCCGAGGTTCTGCGCGGATTGAACCCCTCTCTGGCACAAGTTGCCGCAGCGCGAGCAGCCGCCATGAAGGAACGGCAGACCCGCAATCCGCCAACGGCCGACACGCCCCCGGTCGAAGCGTATCGCGCCGGAATGCAGCTTCGCGTGCCCAATATTGGCGGCGACCGGATCGATCCAGACAAGGTCGACAACAAGGGCTGGCTCTCGACACTGGCGAACCTGGGCGTAAGCGACGCCCAGCCTGAAGCGGCCCGCATCGTCGTCAGCAAGTCCAAGGGAATCCTCGAAGCTTACGACAAGTCCGAGAAGCTGGTGGCCGTCTTCACCGTCACCACCGGATCATCCCACGATCCGTTGCCGCTCGGCGACTGGAAGATCAACGGAAAATCCTACAACCCCGAGTTCTCCTATGACGCCAGCCTGTTCTGGGACGTGCCCGACAGCAAGGGCGAACATCTCCTGCCGCCCGGCCCGAATGGCCCCGTCGGTGTGGTGTGGATCGACCTTTCCAAGGAACACTACGGCATCCATGGGACGCCCGAGCCACAGACCATTGGACGCGCCGAAAGCCATGGCTGCGTGCGCCTGACCAACTGGGACGCAGCGCGGCTTGCGCAGATGGTAACGGGCGCGACGAAGGTTTCGTTTGTAAGCTGATGCCGCTTCCCATGCGTGCTTCGTCGTGCAAGACAGTCCACCGGATACACCGGATGGAGCAGAAATGAGCGGCATGGCCCCAAGGGAACTGACACTTCGCGGCGTGGTGCTGGGCGCGATTCTGACGATCGTGTTCACGGCCGCCAACGTCTACCTTGGCTTGCGCATCGGCCTGACCTTCGCGACATCGATCCCGGCGGCGGTGATCTCGATGGCAGTCCTGCGCGCGTTTTCGGGCGCGACGATCCAGGAGAACAACATCGTCCAGACGATCGCGAGCTCGGCAGGCACGCTGTCTGCAATCGTGTTCGTGCTTCCCGGTCTCGTCATGGTCGGATGGTGGGCGGACTTCCCTTACTGGGAGTCGGTCGCGGTCATTGCCGTCGGCGGTATCCTTGGCGTGATGTATTCCGTGCCGCTGCGTCGCGCTCTGGTGACCGGCTCCGACCTTCCCTATCCCGAAGGTGTCGCCGCTGCTGAAGTTCTCAAGGTTGGGGCAGGGGTTGGTGGTGCGGAAGAGAACCGGAAGGGCCTTGCTGCAGTAACCGCGGGCGGCCTTCTCGCTGCGCTCTACCCCTTGCTCGCCAAGATGAAGCTGGCGGTCGAGGAAGTGGGCGGCGCGTTCAAGGTCGGCACCGGCGGTTCGATGTTGACTGGCGGACTGTCGCTTGCACTCGTCGGCGTTGGTCATCTTGTCGGCCTCGCTGTGGGTATCGCCATGCTCGTCGGCATCGTCATCAGTTTCGGCATCCTGCTCCCACAACTTACTGCAGGCGGAGTGCCAGCCGGCACCGAGCTTGCCGATTTCGTTGGCACCGTGTTCCGCCAGAAGATCCGCTTCATCGGCGCGGGCACGATCGGCGTCGCGGCGATCTGGACCCTGCTCCGGGTGATCGGCCCGATCGTGAGGGGCGTCACGGCAGCCATCGCCGCCAATCGCGCCCGCAGCGGAGCCGGGATGGACAGCCTCGACCTGAGCGAGCGTGACATTCCCATCGGCATCGTCGGCGGCACCATCCTTGCGGCGATGATCCCGATCGCCTTGCTGCTGGCAGACTTTGCTACCGGAGGCCCGGTTGCTGGCGCTCTTGGCCTGTCGCTGGTCGCGTCGGTGGTCTATGTCCTTGTCGCCGGCATCATCATCGCATCAGTCTGCGGCTACATGGCCGGCCTGATCGGTGCATCCAACAGTCCGATCTCCGGCGTCGGCATCCTCGCCGCGCTCGGCATCTCGCTCCTTCTGCTCGGGCTGTTCGGGCGCGGGCTCGGCGAAGACGACACCAAGGCGCTCGTCGCCTTCGCACTGTTCGTCACCGCCATCGTGTTCGGCGTCGCAACGATCTCGAACGACAACCTGCAGGACCTCAAGACCGGCCAGCTCGTCGGGGCAACACCGTGGCGTCAGCAGGTCGCTCTCGTCCTGGGTGTGCTGTTCGGCGCGCTGGTGATCCCGCCGATCCTCGACTTGCTCAACTCCACTTTCGGCTTCCAAGGAGCGCCCGGCGCAGGCGAGAACGCGCTTTCGGCCCCGCAGGCCTCGTTGATCTCCGCCATTGCCCAAGGCGTACTGGGCGGCAATCTCGATTGGAACCTCGTCGGTCTCGGCGCAGCGATCGGCGTGGGCGTTATCTTCGTCGACGAGATCCTGAAGCGTAACGGCAACCGCTCGCTCCCGCCGCTTGCCGTCGGCATGGGCATGTATTTGCCAACTTCGGTAACGATCATGGTCATCGTCGGCGCGGTCCTCGGCCACCTTTACAATGGCTGGGCCGCGCGTCAGTCCGCGCCCGAATTTGCCGAGCGCATGGGAGTCCTTACCGCCACCGGCCTGATCGTCGGCGATAGCCTGTTCAACATTGCCTACGCCGCAATCGTCGCGGCGACCGACAATCCGGATGCCTTGGCCGTGGTCGAGGATTTCCCGGCGGCGCTGCCGTTTGGTGTGATCGCGTTCGGCGGTATCATCGCCTACGCCTACTGGCGCATGCGCCGTGACAGCGCGGTAGGATTAGCCTGAGGCCGAAAGGTTGACCGGCCCGGCGTGGACGCAACGCAGGTTCAACGGCTTGTCGTCCGTCGCCAGTTCCCGCATGATTTCCTCGCCGTCCATCTGGAACCGGCGGCCGGCGAACACGCCGCTCGTCATCGTCACCTTGTCGGCCAGGCGCAGATAGGTCCCGCGTGAGCCATCTGGCGCGATGTAGCTCGAATCCGGGATCGTTTCGAACCCCAGTTCAGGCTTCACGACCGGCATCACCGCAGCATCGCCCGGCACTTCGCAAGTCCAGCCGCCCTTGGGCAGGACCATGAGCCTGCCACCCGGCACCGCTTGGGCAACGCCGGCAAGACCGAGAACTCCGACTGCGAAAACAACCATGCGCTTCATGCCCCTGCGCTAGCACGTGGCGGCCGCGTTGGGCAATCGCGCTTGAAGCTTTGGGCCTGAACCGCTAAGGGCCGCGCTTCCCTACTCACGGTAAGGCTCTTTCCATCATGAAGATCAGCGGCGTGGACATCCGTCCGGGCAATATCCTGGAATACGAAAAGGGCATCTGGAAGGTCGCAAAGACCCAGCATACCCAGCCCGGCAAGGGCGGCGCCTTCATGCAGGTCGAGATGAAGAACCTCATCGACGGCCGCAAGACCAACGTCCGCTTCCGCAGCGCCGACACGGTCGAGCGCGTCCGTCTCGACACCAAGGACTTCCAGTTCCTCTACGCCGAGGGCGAGGACCTGGTGTTCATGGACGTCGAAACCTACGACCAGATCAACCTGCCCAAGGACCTGCTCGGCGATGCCGCCGCGTTCCTGCAGGATGGCATGACCGTGCTCCTCGAAATGTATGACGAGCGCCCGATTTCGGTGCAGCTGCCTGAACAGGTCGAAGCCACCATCGTCGAAGCCGACGCCGTGGTGAAGGGCCAGACCGCCTCTTCGTCGTACAAGCCCGCCATCCTCGACAATGGCGTGCGCGTGATGGTGCCGCCGCATATCGAAAGCGGCACGCGCATCGTCGTCGACGTGTACGAGCGCAGCTACGTCGGCAAGGCGAACTGATCGATGGCAGCCATTTCCGGCCTGATGCGCGTGATGGAGCGCGCGGCGCGCAAGGCGGGTGGCCGCCTCCGCCGCGACTTCGGCGAGATCGAGCATCTTCAGGTCAGCAAGAAGGGCCCGGCAGACTTCGTCTCCAAGGCAGACCAGCACTCCGAACGCACGCTGTGGGATGAACTCCGTGCAGCGCGTCCGGGCTGGGGCTTCCTGATGGAAGAAGGTGGCGAGATCGCCGGTGAGCCGGGCAAGCCGCGCTTCATCATCGATCCGCTCGACGGCACCAGCAATTTCCTCCACGGCATTCCGCACTTCGCGATCTCGATCGCCGTGCAGGAACCGACGCTGGACGGGAAGGGCTGGGGCGAAGTCACCGCTGCGCTGGTCTATCAGCCGATCACCGACGAGAGCTTCTGGGCCGAAAAGTCGCAAGGCACATGGTTGCAGGACCGCCGCCTGCGCGTTTCGGCACGCCGTCATCTCGACGAGGCGCTGATCGCCACCGGCATCCCGTTCTCCGGTCGGGGCGACATGGGCGAATGGATTCGCATCTACAGCGAACTCGGCCCCCGCACTGCCGGCATCCGCCGCTTCGGCGTCGCCTCGCTCGATCTTGCCTGGGTCGCCGCAGGCCGTTTTGACGGGTTCTGGGAATCCGGTCTCTATCCCTGGGATACGGCAGCTGGCTGCCTGCTCGTGCGCGAAGCTGGCGGTTTCGTGTCCGATTACAAGGGCCGCTCGCAGCCGATCTGCGACGAGACGATTCTCGCCGGTAACGATGCGCTGCACTCGAAGCTCCACAAGCTTCTTGCCGGCGCGCTCCGTAACGCTTGACCTTTCGGGACGGCGCTGGCTAAGGCCGGTGCCGTCCAGTGCCCCTGTGGCGGAATGGTAGACGCGAACGACTCAAAATCGTTTGTAGAAATACGTGCCCGTTCGAGTCGGGCCAGGGGCACCATTCCCTAATCGACAGCATCCGAGCCGGATCGTAGCGCCGATTGCGCGGCAAGTGCGCTGATCTGCTCGGGCGTCGGCGTTATCTGCCCTTGTTCCAGGCGCTTCTTCCGTTCTTCCTCAAGCTTGCGCAGATAGGCCGCGCGTTGTGCGGGCGTCATTTGGGCGAGCGCCGCCTGGTCAACTTCGATGATGATTGCGCTCGGCCCGGTCGTCATTCCTTCGGGAATGATACCGCTGTTGCCGCCTGATCCCCCGCTGCCATCCATGGGTGCGCCGAATTGACCGGTGTAGCCACCCTGTCCAGACGACGATCTTCGCTGGCTTGAGCGGTTATCGACCAGCTTGGCCTTGCCGTTCCGCGCCTTGGCGGCCTGGCGCTCGGCATGGTTGTCGGCCTGCGCCATCGCCTCTTGCGCATCGCCGTTCGCGAACACGGCGATGACGGTCGACAGGGCAACGGTGATGACCGCAAAGTGGCGGTACATCTTGGGCTGGATACCAAGAAAATGATCGGACGGCGCGGCCATGGCTAAGGGACATACCTGATCTGCCGTTAAGGATGCTGCCCTACAGCGTGGTTAGCAAAGTGCTACGGAAATGGCGGGGATGCGCTTGCGTTCCGCCTATGTTCTGGTAATCGCATGGCATGGCCAAACCCAAACGTCGCTTCGTCTGCCAGGCCTGTGGCAGCGTCACCACCCGCTGGCAGGGGCAATGTGTTGATTGCAGCGAATGGAATACGCTGACGGAAGAAGCGCCGGAAACGATCTTCTCGGCCAAGCATGACTTGTCGAGCGGGGGACGCCGCGTTGCGTTCGTTCCGCTTGATGCGCCCGTCGCGCTTCCCGTGCGGCGATCCACTGGCATTGCCGAGTTCGACCGGGCGCTGGGCGGCGGGCTCGTTCCCGGTTGTGCTGTGCTGATGGGCGGTGATCCCGGCATCGGCAAGTCGACCTTGCTCCTCCAGGCCGCGGCGAAGATCGCGATGGCAGGCGGCGAGGCTGTCTACATCAGCGGCGAAGAAGCGTCGGATCAGGTTCGCCTGCGGGCCGACCGCCTCGGCCTCGGCAAAGCGCCAATCCAGTTGGCTTCGGCGACGTCAGTGCGAGATATCCTGACCACGCTTGGCTCGATGAACCCGCCATCGCTGCTGGTGATCGATTCGATCCAGACGATGCATTCCGACCAGATCGAAGGTGCGCCCGGGACGGTCAGCCAGGTCCGCGGCTGCGCGTTCGAACTTATCCGTTATGCCAAGGAAACCGGCGTCTCGCTCGTGCTGGTCGGCCACGTTACCAAGGATGGCTCGATCGCCGGCCCTCGCGTGCTCGAACATATGGTCGACGTGGTCATGAGCTTCGAAGGGGAGCGCAGCCACCAGTACCGCATCCTTCGCGCGATCAAGAACCGCTTCGGCGCCGTGGACGAGATCGGCGTCTTCGCCATGGCCGGGGCAGGGCTCGAAGAAGTCGGCAATCCCTCGATGCTGTTCCTTTCTGGGCGCGAGGATCAGGTTGCTGGCAGCGCCGTGTTCCCGGCCCTCGAAGGCACCAGGCCCGTTCTGGTCGAAATTCAGGCGCTGACAGTCAGGCTGGCGAGCGGGGCCACCCCGCGGCGCGCCGTGGTCGGGTGGGACAGCGGCCGACTTGCCATGTTGCTGGCGGTGCTCGAGGCTCGATGCGGGCTCAGTTTCTCCACCGCGGAAGTCTATCTCAATGTCGCCGGCGGTTACCGCCTGACGGACCCTGCCGCCGATCTTGCCGTAGCCGCAGCCCTGATCTCGGCCTTGTCGGACCGTCCGCTGCCTGCCGCTTCGATCTGGTTCGGGGAAGTTTCGCTGGCTGGCGAAGTCCGACCGGTGGCTCACACGCCGGTCCGCCTGCGCGAAGCGGCCAAACTTGGCTTCAGCCTCGGCTGCGGACCCGAAGCTGGCGCCGAAAAGGTCGACGGCCTGCGCTACTCTCCGCTCAAGCTGCTGCCAAATCTCATTGACCGCATAATGGGCGCCTCATAGGTTCCCGGCACAATGACCGGTCTTGATTATGTCGTTCTGATCTTCCTCGGCATCGGTGCCGTCGGCGGATTCATGCGTGGCTTCATCGAGGAAGTGCTTTCACTGGCCGCTTGGTGCATTGCCTTGCTGGCAGTGCATTATTTCCACGCACCGCTGACGATTTGGCTGGCAGGACATCTACCGACCGAGACCGGGGCTGGGGTCCTCGCCTTCTTCCTGTTGCTGCTGCTCCCTTATTTTCTGACCCGCATGATTGCCCGTCGGATGGGCTCGGCCAGTCGGGATTCGGCGATCGGACCGATTGATCGCGTGCTTGGATTCGGGTTCGGAGCCGTCAAGGGCTTCATCATCGTCGTATTGGGCTATTCGATCATCGTCTTCGGCTATGATCTGGTCTGGGGCGAGGACGGGCGGCCGCAGTGGATCGTGCAATCGCGCGCCTATCCCTTCCTCAATGCTGCCAGTGAAGAATTGCTGACACTGATCTCCGAGCGCCGTGAACAGGCCGCCGATCAGGCACGCGAAGTTGCCAGGCGCAAGGCGCGCAAGCAATTGCTGGGCGAATAGGATGTCCGCGCGCGGGATCTACACGCCCGAAGTCCTCGGGCAGGCCATGGCCTTGGCCCGATATCCGTGGGTGGCGGATGCACCGTATCACGGCGCTGCGCGGTCACGCAGTTGTGGTAGCTCGATCGAGCTTTCGCTCGGCACCGACGCTGCGGGCGCAATTCAAACAATTGGCGTTCGCCCCCACGCCTGCGCCGTGGGTCAGGCTGCGGCCGCAGTGTTTGCCGAGCATGCCTTTGGCTGCTCGCGATCTGACATTGCGATGGCACGCGCGTCTCTTGCGACATGGTTGGCGGGAGAGGGCAAGCTGCCCGCGTGGCCGGGCGTTGCTCTGCTGGAGCCGGCGCTCGCCTATCCCGCCCGGCATGCAGCGATCCTGCTGGCGTGGGATGCTGCGCTGGACGCTCTGCCAAAGCAAGTCTGCCCCTGATCGAATGCGGGGCTTGCCGCAGGCGATGCCGCTTGGCTACAGCACCGTTCGATAAGAGCGACGCGGGGGAAATCGAGTGCCAGATACCATGAAACACGGGGCGACCGTGGAGCCGAGCGCTTCCGACATCCGGCTCGTCATCGCCGCAAGTTCAGCGGGTACCGTGTTCGAATGGTATGATTTCTTCATCTACGGCACACTTGCCGCGATCATCGGCAAGACGTTCTTTCCGTCCGACAACGCAACGCTTCAGCTGCTGCTGGTGTGGGCAGGGTTTGCTGTGGGTTTCGGCTTTCGTCCGCTGGGCGCTGTGCTCTTCGGTTTCCTCGGTGACAAGCTCGGCCGCAAGTACACGTTCCTCGTTACCGTAACGCTCATGGGCATCGCGACGGCAGGTGTCGGCCTTATTCCCTCGGCTGACAGCATCGGTCTTGTCGCCCCCGCCATCGTTATTCTTCTGCGAATTCTTCAGGGCCTTGCGCTCGGCGGTGAATACGGCGGCGCTGCGGTCTACGTGGCGGAACATGCGCCCGGCGGTCGGCGGGGCTACTACACCAGCTATATCCAGGCGAGCGTGGTCGGCGGTTTCGTGCTGAGCCTCATCGTGGTCCTGACCAGCAAGAGCGTCATGAGCGAGGCGGTTTGGAATACTTGGGGCTGGCGCGTGCCGTTCCTGGTCAGCCTTGCTCTTCTGGCGGTGTCGCTGTGGATGCGCCTGAAGCTGTCGGAAAGCCCGGTTTTCAAGGCGATGAAGGAACAGGGCGAACTCGCCAGCAATCCCTTTGTCGAGAGCTTTACCTATCCGGGCAACAAGCGCCGGATCTTTATCGCGCTGTTAGGAATCGCTGCTGGGCTGACCGTGATCTGGTACACCGCGATGTTCTCGAGCCTCGCGTTCCTCAAGTCTGCCATGCGGCTTGACGATACCTGGGCAGAGATCATCGTCGGCATCGGCGGCGCGATCGGCATGGTGTTCTACCTGATGGCAGGCGCACTTTCGGACCGGATCGGGCGCAAGAAGCCCATCGTGATCGGATATGCGCTCACGCTCCTGTTGCTGTTCCCCACGTTCTGGCTTCTGGGTTCCGCAGCCAATCCCGAGCTTGCTGCGGCCGCGCAAAGAAATCCTGTCGTCGTGTCCGGAGCAGAGTGCGATTACAGTCCATTCAAGGGCGAGCAGGCGAGCAAGTGCGGCAAGCTCCTGTCCGATCTGTCGGCTTCCGGGATTTCCTACTCTCTGGAGCAGAAGGGCAACTTCGCCGTAACTGTCGGGGGCCAGGTGCTGACTCTGGCAAACTATCCATGGACAGAAAAGGCGTCCGTCCGGGCGCAGGCGCTCCAGACCGAACTGGCACTCTTCGGCTATGATTTTGCCAAGGTGAAGCCTTCGCCGCCGCGCCTTGCCCTGATCCTCGGCGCGCTGCTGCTGCTCATGGCCATGTCGGGCGCGACGTATGGCCCTGTCGCCGCGCTGCTTTCCGAGATGTTCCCGCCGCGGATACGTTATAGTTCGATGTCGATCCCCTATCATCTGGGCACCGGGTATTTCGGGGGTTTCCTGCCACTGATTTCAAGCTACATCGTCGCCCGGACCGGCGATCCCTACGCTGGTTTGTGGTACACTTGGGTAATCGTCCTCGTTGCGTTTCTGGTCTCGCTGTGGGGCTTGAAGCCAGGACTGCCCGCTGATTTCACGGACGACTGACATCACCTTTCCTGCCCCGCCAGCCCCGACGCTCCGCCTCGGCTTCGATGCCGAGGCGCTCGCCGCCAACTGGCGCGCGCTCGATGCCTTGTCCGGCCGGGCGCGCGCCGGGGCTGCGGTGAAAGCCGATGCTTATGGCGTGGGCGCGGCGCGGGTTGTTCCGGTGCTTGCTGCGGCGGGATGTGACACCTTCTTCGTGGCGCATTGGACAGAAGCGGCAGAAATTCTGCCTCTTGTGCCTGCCGCATCCATTGCAGTCCTGCATGGACCGTTGACCTGCGAGGAAAGCGCATTTGCCCGAGCAACAGGTGTCCGCCCTGTCATCAACAGCATGGAGCAGGCGCGGCGTTGGAGCAGTGGCGGAGGAGGTCCTTGCCACCTGATGGTCGATACCGGGATGAACCGTCTCGGCGTGCCGCCTGACTGCCTTGGCGATCCCGCAATCGGCGCGCTCCAGATCGACCTGTGCATGAGCCATCTGGCGAGTGCGGACGAAGACGTCCCGCAGAACGAATCGCAGCTGCGGCTGTTCGATGCGGTCCGCCGCAGCATTCCAGCCCGGCGTTACAGCCTCGCCAACAGCGCGGGCATTGCGCTTGGCGAGGCCTATCATGCCGATCTGACGCGGCCCGGCCTCGCGCTTTATGGCGGCATTGCCCGGTCCGAACTGGTCCCGCACATCCGCCCGGTGGTTCGGCCCGAAGCGGCGCTGTTGCAGACTCGCACGCTGCAGGCGGGTGACCGGGTGGGATACAATGCACTGTTCACCGCCGATCGCGCGATGCGGATCGGGATCATTTCACTCGGTTATGCTGACGGATACCTGCGATGCTGGTCCGGCATCGGCACGTTTCTTTGGCAGGGACGAAAGGCGCAGGTCTTGGGGCGGGTGTCGATGGACCTGACGATCGTCGATCTGGCGGAAATGCCCGATTGCCACGAGGGCGACTGGTTAACGGCGGACTACCGGCTTCCGGACGCAGCCGCACAAAGCGGGCTTTCGCAGTACGAATTGCTGACGCTGATGGGCAAGCGCTTCTCCCGCCAAAATGGATTCTGACCGGGGTTGTTAAGATTTGTTGCGCCGCACATGCTGCACATGCTAATACTATCGGCACGTCGCAGTGGGGGCCCAAACCATGGCCAGTGAATCCAAGTCCAGCGGCACGGTTATAATCAAGAAGTACGCAAACCGTCGCCTCTACAATACCAGTACCTCAAGCTACATCACGCTCGACCATCTTGCACAGATGGTTAAGGACAATGTCGACTTTCAGGTGATCGATGCCAAGACGGGTGCGGATCTGACGCACGCGATCCTGACGCAGATCATCATGGAGGAGGAATCCGCCGGCGAGCAGATGCTGCCGACCAATTTCCTGCGACAGCTGATCTCGATGTACGGCAATTCGATGCAGGCATTCCTGCCGGGCTATCTGGAAGCTTCGATGGAGCACTTCCGCGAGAACCAGGCCAAGATGCGCAAGGCGATCGAGGAAAGCATCGGCGCCAATCCGCTCGCCCAGATCGCGCAGCGCAACATGGAAATGTTCAAGGCTGCCGCTGCCGCCTTCGTTCCCGGCGCGACGGCCAAGGACGAGACTGCTCCAGCTGCCGAAGGCGATGACCTTGATGTCCTGCGCAAGCAGATGGCAGACATGCAGAAGAAGCTCGACGAGCTTTCCAAGTAAGCGGCTTTCCTTCCCGTGATGCCTATGACGGCATTGCGGGAAGCGCTTTTGCGCTTTAACGCGCCCTCATGAACAAGCCCGCAATCAAGCACGCGCTCAACGTCAAGCGCGCTGACGACTTCGCCCAATGGTATCAGGCCGTAATTTCGGAGGCCGAGCTTGCCGAGGAATCCGGCGTGCGCGGCTGCATGGTGATCAAGCCGTGGGGCTATGGCATCTGGGAGCGCATCCAGAAGCTGATGGACGCGGAGATCAAGGAAGCGGGCGTCGAGAACTGCTACTTCCCGCTGTTCATCCCGCTGTCCTACTTCGCCAAGGAAGCCGAGCACGTCGAAGGCTTTGCCAAGGAGATGGCGGTCGTCACCCACCACCGCCTGATCTCTGACGGCAAGGGCGGACTGACGCCCGATCCCGAGGCCAAGCTGGAAGAGCCGCTGGTCGTTCGCCCGACCTCGGAAACGGTGATCGGTGCGGCAATGGCGCGCTGGGTCCAGTCGTGGCGCGACCTGCCGCTGATGGTCAACCAGTGGGCGAACGTCGTGCGCTGGGAAATGCGCACCCGCATGTTCCTGCGCACCAGCGAGTTCCTCTGGCAGGAAGGCCACACCGCGCACGCCGACGAAGCCGATGCGATGAACGAGACGCTGCGCGCTCTCGAAATGTATCGCGCCTTTGCCGAAGGCCCGCTGGCGATGCCGGTGATCGCCGGGCCCAAGCCCGAGAACGAACGCTTCCCCGGCGCGGTCGAGACGTTCTCGATCGAGGCCATGATGCAGGACGGCAAGGCACTGCAGGCCGGCACTTCGCATTACCTTGGCACCACATTCGCCCAGGCGGCGGGCATCCGTTATCAGGACAAGGAAGGCCAGCAAGCGCTGGCGCACACCACATCGTGGGGCGTTTCGACGCGCCTTATCGGTGGCGTTATCATGACCCACGGCGACGACGACGGCCTTCGCGTGCCGCCTCAGGTGGCGCCCCAGCAGATCGTGATCCTGCCGATGCTGCGCGACAACGACGGCGACGAGGCGCTGCTGGCGTACTGCGAAGACATCCGCAAGGCCTTGGCCAAGCAGAGCGCCTTCGGCGAGCGCGTGCGCGTCCTGCTCGACAAGCGTCCGGGCAAGGCCACGCAGAAGCGCTGGGCCTGGGTGAAGCGCGGCGTGCCGCTGATCCTCGAGATCGGCGGCCGCGATGCCGAAGGCGGGCAGGTTTCGGCGCTGCGTCGTGACAGGCTGTGGCGCGAGGATGCCAAGCCCAACTTCATCGGGCAGGCCAAGGACGACTTCATTGCCTCGGCTGCAGCGGAACTCGAGGCTATACAGAATTCGCTCTACGAAGAAGCGCGCCAACGCCGCGATGCGCAGATCGTGCGTGACGTGACCGACCTTGACGGCCTGAAGACCTACTTCGCCGAGGGCAACAAGTACCCCGGTTGGGTGGAAATGGGCTGGAGCAAGCCTACCGGCTCGGCGCTCGACAAGGTGGTCGAGCAGCTCAAGGCGCTCAAGCTGACGATCCGCAACACGCCGCTGGATGCTGCAAAGCCGGACGGGATGTGCCCGTTCACGGGCGAGCCGGCGATCGAGAAGATCCTGATCGCACGGGCTTACTGATCGAAGAGGGTGGCAGGCAACTGCCACCCTTTTTGCAAGGGGCCTTGGCGTTGCCGGCCCTGGCGCTAGTCTCGGCAGGATGAGATACGCGCTTTACCTGGCTCCGTTCCTTTGTTCGACCGCCGCCCTGGCCGCGCCCGAGGACGCCATCTCCGAGGCACGGCTTCGCGCCGATGTCGAAAAGCTGGTCAGCTTCGGCACGCGCCACACGCTGTCTTCGCAGACCGACCCGAAGCGGGCAATCGGTGCGGCGCGCAAATGGGCCGAAGCGGAGTTTCGCAAGAGCTCGGCCGCCTGCGGCAACTGCCTGGAGATCGTGCTGCCGGAAACGGTGGTAAGCGGCGATCGGGTGCCGGTGCCGACCCGCCTTGTCGATGTGGTAGCGATCCAGCGCGGCGCGGAACGCCCCAACGAAGTGGTCATCGTGCAGGGCCACATCGACAGTCGCGTCTCGGACGTGCTCGATGCGACGAAGGATGCGCCGGGCGCGAACGATGACGGCTCGGGCACCGCCCTGGTGATCGAGGCCGCGCGGGTGCTGTCGCGGGAGAAGTTTCCGACCACCATCGTCTACGCTGTGCTTTCCGGTGAAGAGCAGGGATTGCTCGGCGGCAAGCTGCTTGCCGATTATGCGGCACAGCAGGGCTGGACGGTGAAGGCCGTGCTCAACAACGATATCGTCGGCGGCTCGACCGGATCAGACGGCTACAAGGACGACGCGCACGTTCGCGTCCTGTCCGAAGGCCCGCGCGCCGATGCCACCGATGCCCTGCGCGCCCAGATGCGCCGCTATGGCGGTGAGAATGACAGCCCGTCGCGCAACATCTCCCGCTGGGTTGCCAAGCTTGCCGAGAGGGACGCCGCCGGGCTTGCCGTGCGCCAGATCTGGCGCGCTGATCGGCTCGGCCGTGGCGGTGATCAGTTGCCGTTCTCGGACAAGGGCTACCCCGCGATCCGCTTCACCGTGGCGGTCGAGGATTACGAACACCAGCATCAGGACCTGCGCACCGAGGGCGGCGTGAAGTTCGGAGATACTATCGACGAAATGGACTTTCCCTACCTCGCCAAGGTGACGCGACTGAACGTGCGCGCGCTGGCGAAGCTGGCACGGACACCAATGCCGCCAGTTCCCGTCGTCAAGGGCGCAGTGCAGGCGAGCACGGACATCGCGTGGCAGCCTGTGGCGGGGGCAGCGCGCTATGTGCTGTGGCAGCGCCGCACCGATGCGCCGATGTGGGAGACGCGGTTGCTCGAAACCTCGGACGTCAAAGCAAGCCTGCCGGGCGTGCGCGCGGACGACTGGTTGTTTGGCGTCAGTGCAGTGGCAGCAGATGGCAGTGAAGGCCCGATCGCTTCGGCGGTGCCAGGCGGGCAGTTCGCCCCGCTTCCGAGGCCTTAACTTCTTGCCATACGCGACCATAACGACCACATGCCGCCAATGGCCAAGAACAAGTTTCCGCAAGGGCTCCCGACGCGCCAGCAGGTGCTGGACTTCATCGCACAATCGGACGAGCCTGCGGGCAAGCGCGAGATTGCCAAGGCTTTTGGCCTGAAAGGCACCGAGAAGATCGCACTGAAGACGCTGCTCAAGGACATGGCCGAGGAAGGCCTGATCGATGGCAACCGCAGCGCCTTCCACGCGATGGGCGGCGTGCCGCGCGTTACAGTGCTGCGCATTGTCGAAATCGATGAGGGCGAACCGGTCGCCATCCCCGACAGCTGGCAGCCTGAGGACGCAAGCCCGCCGCCGCGCCTGCGCGTGGTGGAGCCGCGGGGCAAGGCGCGGGAGCGCGGCCCGGCGCTGCGGGTGGGCGACCGCATTCTGGCGCGCACCGAGGAAGCGGGGAAGGGCTGGCTCGCCCATCCGATGAAGAAGCTCCAGGGCAGCGAAGAGCAGTTGATGGGTGTCGTCGAAGTGGACGGCGCTGGCAAGGGCTGGCTCGCGCCGGTCGACAAGCGCGTGCGCAATGCCGTGCCGATCTCGGACCTTGGCGGAGCCGAGGCGGGGCAACTGGTGCTGGCCGAGCCTGCCGGGCGTTCGCCACGCTCGGGCATGAAGGTTGTGGCCGTGCTCGGCGATCCTCTGGCGCCGCGTGCGTTCAGCTTGATCGCGATCCACAAGCACGGCATTCCGTTCGTGTTCCCCGAAGCCGCGATCCGCGAGGCCGAGGACGCAGCGAAATTGCCGCTGAGCGAAGACAAGCGCGAGGACCTGCGGCACCTGCCGATCGTGGCGATCGATCCGGCCGATGCGCGAGACCATGACGACGCCATCTGGGCCGAGCCGGACGGGCAGGGCGGCTTCAACGCCCTCGTCGCGATTGCTGACGTCAGCTTTTATGTCCGCCCCGGGGGACAGACCGACCGCGAGGCGCGCAAGCGCGGCAACTCGGTCTACTTCCCCGACCGCGTCGTGCCGATGCTGCCCGAAGTGCTGTCGGCAGACGTCTGCTCGCTGAAATCGGGCGCAGACCGCGCGGCGATGGCCTGCCACCTCTCGATCGACAGTGAAGGGCGGATCAAGGACTGGCGCTTTACCCGTGCGATCGTGCGGATCGCCGAAGTGATCGCCTATGAAGAAGCGCAGCGGCGCATCGATGCGGGTGAAGCTGAGGCGCATCTTGCCAACCTGTGGGACGCGTGGCGACTGCTGGAAAAGGCGCGGAATGCACGCGATCCGCTGAACCTCGAATTGCCCGAGCGCCGCGTGGTGCTCGACGAACAGGGCAAGATCGCAGAGATCGCGATTCGCGAACGGCTTGATGCGCATCGCGTGGTCGAGGACTTCATGATCGCGGCCAACGTTGCGGCGGCCAAGGCGCTGGAAGCAAAGGTCGCGCCGGTGGTCTATCGCATTCACGAACCGCCGAGCCGCGAAAAGCTGGTGGCGCTGAAGGACTATCTGGCGACATTCGATCGCAAGCTTTCGCTGGGGCAGGTCATCACACCTTCGCTATTCAACCGCATGCTCAAGGACATCGCCGACGAGGCGGAGAAGGCGCTGATCATGGAGGCGGTGCTGCGCAGCCAGACGCAGGCTTATTATGGCCCGCGCAATGCTGGCCACTTCGGCCTCAGTCTCGGGTCTTACGCCCACTTCACCTCGCCGATCCGGCGCTATTCGGACCTTCTTGTGCATCGCGCGCTGGTTGATGCTTATGGGCTGGAGCAGCCGCGGCCCAAGGCTGACCTGCCGCCGACGTCGGGCTTGTCCGACCGCGACCGGGGCGACCTGGCGCGCGTGTCCGAAGCCATCAGCAATGCCGAACGCCGTGCGATGGAGGCCGAGCGTGACACCATCGACCGCTACGTCGCGGCCTGGCTGTCGGGCAAGGTCGGTGAGGTGTTTGATACGCGAATCACTGGCGTCCAGAAGTTTGGCCTTTTCGCCACGATCATCGGCCTGGGTGGCGATGGCCTGGTGCCAGTCTCCACGCTGGGGGCAGAGCGCTTCAACTATGACGAGAAGGCGCAACGCCTGATCGGGGAGTTGAGCGGCGAGGAATTTGCCATGGGCCAGATCCTCAAGCTGCGCCTTGCCGAGGCCAACCCGCTGACCGGCGCGCTCAAGTTCGAGCCGGTGGACGTGGCCGAGGGCGTGCAGCGGATCGAACGTCGCGGGGGCAAGATGGAGCACAAGCCCAAGCGGCAGGGAAACTACATCGCCGGCAAGCGCGGCCGCCCATCGAACATCCGGCACCAGGGCAAGCGCAAATGATCAGCTGAAGCGGTCGATTTCCTCGTCCGAGATCGCGCCGGGGACGATCATCAGCGGGCAGGGCAGCTGGCCGGCAATTCCGGCGAAGTGGCTGACCAGTGGCCCGGGATTGCCGCCTCCGGCTGCGCCCAGCACCAGCGCGGAGACTTCCGGGTGCTCGCCCAGGTATTCGCGCACCACTTTGGGGCCATCGCCCATGCGTACCGAGATTTGCGGAGAAAGGCCTGACTCGCTGGCGAGACTTCCGGCGGCGGTCATGGCGAGAACTTCGGCACGGTCGCGCGCTTCCTCCTCGATCGTGGCCTGTACTCCGCCGAACGCAACGAACTGCTGCTGCGGCACCAGGGCAAGAATGTGGACAGTGCCATCGGTGCGCACCGCGCGCCTTGCCGCGAAGCGCAAGGCGCCCTTGGCTTCGTCAGTCTCGTCCATGATGACCAGATATATGCGCTGCGACATGGCGAATTGTCCTCTCGACGCACACGTATCGGCAAATTCGTATGCGGCGCAAGCGGCAAGCCACTTGACCCGACGCGCCAGACTGGTGAAATGGGCCTGTCAAAAGATGCAGGGGTGGTTTCCGCTACGACCCCTTCGCTTTATTGCCATCAGGACACGGAAAAACACGCCCATGCCCATCGCCATCAAGATGCCCGCCCTCTCCCCCACCATGGAAGAGGGGACGCTTTCCAAGTGGCTGGTCAAGGTGGGCGACAAGGTTTCCTCTGGCGACATCATGGCCGAGATTGAGACCGACAAGGCCACGATGGAGTTCGAGGCTGTCGATGAAGGCACGATCGTTTCGATCGACGTTGCCGAAGGTGCCGAAGGCGTGAAGGTCGGCACCGTGATCGCGATGATCGCGGGCGAGGACGAAGACGCCAGCGCGCCCGCGCCGGTTGCAAAGCCTGCCGAACCTGCACCTGCTGCCAAGGCCGAAGCAGCATCTGCGCCCGCAGCCGCGCCTGCTCCGGTCGTTGCCGCAGCGCCCGCTCCGAAAGGTGACCGCGTGATCGCCAGCCCGCTGGCCAAGCGCATCGCCGCGGACAAGGGCATCGATCTTGCCGGTGTGGCCGGTTCGGGCCCCAACGGCCGCATTGTTCGCGCCGACGTCGAAGGTGCGAAGCCCGCCGCAGCCGCGCCTGCTACCGCTGCGCCCGCCGCCACTGCAGCACCGGCAGCAGCGCCTGCCGCGGCTCCGGCTCCTGCAGCCGTGCCCGATTTCGGCATTCCGTACGAGGCAACCAAGCTCAACAACGTGCGCAAGACGATCGCTCGCCGCCTGACCGAGGCGAAGCAGACGATCCCGCACATCTACCTCACCGTCGACATCCAGCTCGATGCGCTGCTCAAGCTGCGCGGCCAGCTCAACAAGGCGCTCGAGGTGCAGGGCGTGAAGCTCTCGGTCAACGACCTGATCATCAAGGCTCTGGCCAAGGCGCTGGTGCAGGTGCCCAAGTGCAACGTCAGCTTCGCGGGCGACGAACTGCGCACTTACAGCCGCGCCGATATCTCGGTTGCCGTCGCTGCGCCTTCGGGCCTGATCACGCCGATCATCGTCGATGCCGGCAACAAGTCGATCTCGGCCATCGCCACGGAAATGAAGACGCTGGCCGGCAAGGCGCGTGAAGGCAAGCTGCAGCCGCACGAGTATCAGGGCGGCACGGCTTCGCTGTCCAACCTCGGCATGTTCGGGATCAAGAGCTTCGACGCGGTGATCAACCCGCCGCAGGCGATGATCATGGCTGTCGGTGCGGGCGAGCAGCGCCCTTACGTGATCGACGGCGCGCTGGGCATCGCCACGGTCATGTCGGCCACCGGCAGCTTCGACCATCGTGCCATCGATGGTGCCGACGGTGCCGAGCTGATGCAGGCGTTCAAGAACCTGATCGAGAACCCGCTGGGTCTGGTGGCCTGAGCCTGATCGCCTGAAACAAGTCGCAGGGGTGCAATGATGGCCGATCCGCTACCACAGGGCGAACCGGCCATCCGCATCACGGCGATGCCAGCTGATGCGAACCCCGCCGGCGATATCTTTGGCGGATGGCTCATGGCGCAGATGGACATGGCGGCAGGCATTGTTGCGGCACGAAGGGCCAAGGGCCGCGCTGCCACGATTGCCGTGGAGGGCATGACTTTCCATCACCCGGTCCATGTGGGTGACGAGGTCTCGGTCTATGCCTCTCTTGCCAAGGCGGGACGCACTTCGATGACCATCGATGTGGAAACCTGGCGCCGCGCGCGGACCGGCGAAGACCGCCAGAAGGTAACCCAGGCACGATTCTTCTTCGTCGCCATCGACGACGAACGCAAACCGCGGCCTTTGCCGCAGACAGACTGACAGGAGCATTTGCGTGGCTGACCAATACGACGTCATCGTCCTCGGATCGGGCCCCGGCGGCTATGTCGCGGCGATCCGCTGCGCGCAGCTTGGCCTGAAGACCGCCATTGTCGAACGCGAGAACCTCGGCGGCATCTGCCTTAACTGGGGCTGCATCCCGACCAAGGCGCTGCTGCGCTCGGCAGAAGTGCTGAACCACATGAAGCACGCCGCTGCCTATGGTCTCGCTGCCGACAATATTCGCGCCGATCTCGATGCGGTGGTCAAGCGCTCGCGCGGCGTGGCCAAGCAACTCAATCAGGGCGTCACACACCTGATGAAGAAGAACAAGATCACCGTGCATATGGGCAATGGTGTCCTGAAGTCGGCAACCTCGGTCGAGGTTACCGGTGAGAAGGGCACGGAAGTAATCTCGGCCAAGCATGTGATCGTCGCCACCGGCGCCCGCGCGCGCGATTTGCCGTTCGCCAAGGCCGATGGCGAGCGCGTATGGACCTATCGCCACGCGATGACGCCCAAGCAGATGCCGACCAAGCTGCTGGTCATCGGGTCGGGCGCCATTGGCATCGAATTTGCCAGCTTCTACAATGACATGGGTGCCGAAGTTACGGTCGTCGAGATGATGGACCGCGTGGTTCCCGTGGAAGATGCTGACGTTTCGGCCTTCCTCGAAAAGGCGCTGACCAAGCAGGGCATGAAGATCATGACCGGCGCGGGCGTCGAGAGCCTTGCCATCTCAGGATCGGGCGTGAAGGCGAAGATCAAGGGCAAGGACGGCAAGGTTGCCGAGGCCGACTACAGCCATGTCATCGTCGCCGTCGGCATCGTGCCGAACACCGAGAACATCGGGCTTGAGACCGTGGGCGTGAAGGCCGAACGCGGCATCATCGCCATCGACGGCTATGGCCGCACCAATGTGAAGGGCCTCTGGGCCATCGGCGATGTCACGCCGGGTCCATGGCTGGCGCACAAGGCGAGCCACGAAGGCGTGATCGCCGCCGAAGCCATTGCCGCCGAACTCGGCAACAAGGACGTCCATCCCCATCCGATGGACCGCGCCAACATTCCGGGCTGCACCTACTGCCACCCCCAGATCGCCAGCGTCGGCCTGACCGAAGCGAAAGCCAAGGAAGCCGGTTACGAACTGAAGGTCGGGACTTTCCCGTTCATCGGCAACGGCAAGGCCATCGCGCTGGGTGAGCCGGAAGGCTTCGTGAAGACCGTGTTCGACGCCAAGACCGGCGAGCTGCTCGGTGCCCACATGATCGGCGCGGAAGTGACCGAGATGATCCAGGGCTACGTCGTCGGCAAGACGCTCGAGACGACCGAAGCCGAACTGATGCACACCGTCTTCCCGCACCCGACGATCAGCGAATCGATGCACGAAAGCGTCCTCGCTGCATACGGACGCGCTATCCACATCTGAGGATCGGCAACGGGCAAGAAAAAGGGGGCGCGGACAGGTCATCTGCCCGCGCCCCCTTTTTGTGTTCGAGCGAAACTTCAGCTGGCAGGCGTGGCCACTGGCGCCGTTGCCGCCGGAGCAGCCACCGGCGTCGACACCAAAGTGCCCGCCACAACCCGCGCGGCGGAATCCGGAACCGTGAATGTCAAAGGCTCAGCGGTGCGCCCACGCAATTGCTGCCCGTTTACAATCGTTGCCGAGCGTCCTGTCACGAATGCGGAAAACACCCCGACGGCGACGGCCGTGCCAACGGTTGCACCGGTGTTTCCTTCGCCTTCCTGGCGATGATTGCCCGTCAGCGAAACGCGCTTGCCACCCAGATCGAGCCAATCGAACGACACTTCCATCTTGCCCGACTTGCCGAATGCCCCCTTGTTGGTCATCCAGGTTACAGTGCCTTCGCCCATGGTACCCTTGGGAATCACCACATACCCGTCCTGCATCACATCGAACATGGTCGAGAGACGGAACTTGTACCCTTCCTTGAGCTGCTTGCCCTTGGTGGTCAGCGTATCGTTCGGAGTGATCACCACTTCAGAGTTCGGCGGAAGGATGATCTGCCGCATGACGGGTGCTGCCGGAGCCGCCGGCATTACGATTGCTGCCGGCGCAGCTGTCGTTTCTTGAGCCAATACTGGGCTCTGCGCAGCCGCGAGTAGCGCGACCACGCCAAATACTTGACGATGCATCTGAACTTCCTTCCCTGTTGCCCAATCTCGGACGTTCCACATGAGCAACACAAAGACAAGATCAGAAATGGAGTAATCTACTAACCATCGGAACACTCTTCCCGCTGGAGATTTTCCATGCCAAGGAGAGAGAGTTCAATGGAATTCGAGATCGAAGAGCCCCTGAATCCGCTGCCGTGGGAAGCAGAATTGCACCGTAAGACGGTGAAGCCCGGTCACTCGGTCGACCGCAACGACATGACCATGAAGGCGCTCGAAATACCGGAATCGGAGGAAGAGTAATTGGCGGACAGGGTGGGATTCGAACCCACGGTGAGCTTCCACCCACGGCGGTTTTCAAGACCGCTGCCTTAAACCACTCGGCCACCTGTCCGCACGGCTAGCATTACCTGATGGCGATGCTGGCTCGGCTCGCCGTTAGCGTGTTTGGCGTCGGTCGCAAAGGGGATTCCCATCCATGGTGTTCCGTGCGACATCGGTTTCATGATGTTTCTGAAGAATGCGAAGGCGATCCGGGCGTTTGGCGTGGCTGCCATGGCGCTGCTTGCGGCAGGCCCTGCTGCCGGGCAGGTCGATGAGGACGAGGCAGGCTTTCAGGGGTATCTGCAGCTTCTTGCCGCGCGCGGACGCGCCGAAGGTGTGCGCGAATCGACAATCGCGGCAATGACTTCCGGGCTCACTCTCAACCAGCGTGTGATCCAGCTTGACCGTGCGCAGCCGGGATCTTCCTCGGGCACCATACCGGCGTTTGAGCCTTACCGTCGGCAGCATGTCGATTCGGCACGCATCATGCGCGGGCGGCGACAGTACGCCGCCGCGGTCGGTCAGATCGGCGGGATCGAACGACAATACGGCGTCCCCGGTCCGGTCCTCATGGCAATCTGGGGGCATGAAACCGACTACGGCGGTTATACCGGCAATTTCGATTTGCCGCGTGCGCTGGCAAGTCTCGCTTACGAAGGACGGCGGCGGGAGCTGTTTGCCGACGAATTCGTCGCGGCGATGAAGATGGTCGATCGCGGCGTCCCGCGTTCGAAGCTGGTCGGCAGCTGGGCTGGCGCTTTCGGCAATCCGCAGTTCCTGCCGTCGGTCTATCTCCGCGTGGCGCAAGACGGCGATGGCGATGGTTTTGCCGACATCTGGAACAACCGCACCGATACGCTGGCTTCGATTGCAAATTACTTTCGCGATGCCGGTTGGCGCCCGGGCCAGCCCTGGGGCGTTGCCGTCAGCGTGCCGGATGGGCTTGATCGCGCCAGCCTCGGCACCACGTTGAAAAGCCCCCGCTGCCCGCGCGTGTTTGATCGGCACACCGGATGGAAGACAATGGCTGAATGGCGCGCGCTCGGCATAGTGCCCCGCGCCGGAAACTGGCCCGCCGACAATGTCATGGCCAGCTTGCTCGAACCCGATGGGCGCGGGCGGACGGCCTATCTGCTAACCGGAAATTATAGGGTTATCCTCGATTACAACTGCTCGAACTTTTACGCCCTGTCCGTAGGACTTCTTGCAGATGAAATATCCCGTTAACCGTCTCGCGCTTGTCACCACGCTGCTGCTGACCGCCTGCGGTAGCGCGAATGCCGGTGTTTCAAGACCTTCAGGCGCTTCGATGGCCGGGCCGGCGGGCGACTACCCGATGGTGTTGGGCGCGCCTTTCGAGGTTGAAGGTGTGACCTACACCCCGGCAGACACGCTGAACTACGATTCGGTGGGGTATGCCCAGATGTCAGGCGGGGATGGCGTGTCCGGCGCGCACCGTACGCTGCCTTTGCCGAGCTATGTCGAAGTGACTTCGCTCGAAACCGGCCGGACCATTCTTGTTCGCCTGACCGAGCGCGGGCCGATGACCGGCAGCGATCTGGTCGCGCTGTCCGCAGGAGCATGGTCGCAACTGGGCGCCGCGCCAGGCAGCCGTCTGCCGGTGCGTGTCAGGCGCGTCAATCCGCCCGAAGCAGAACGCGCCTTGCTCCGTACCGGTGGCCAGGCTCCGGCCCGGATGGACACACCCTCCGGCCTGCTCGCGGCCTTGAAGCGCAAATTGGGTATCGCACCCGTCCCGCCGGTGGCAGCCGGGCCTTCCGTGCCGACCGTGTTGGCTGCCGTCGCCGCACCCGTACCGGCTTCGAAGGAAGTAAAAGCGACAGCCAAACCCGCACCGAAAGCTGAGGCACCCAAAGAGGCACCGAAGATCGCGGCGCGCGGGCCGACAAAGGCGTATTACATCCAGGTCGGGGCCTATTCGACGAAAGCCCGGGCCGAAGCGGCCGCCAAGGCCACCGGCGGCGCGGCCTCTCCCACCGGCAACTTGTGGCGCGTACGCACAGGGCCGCACAAGGATCGTGGACAAGCCGATGCGGCGCTGGCGAAGGTTCGCGCGGGCGGCTATGCCGATGCAAGGGTCGTGACCGCGCCTTGATCCCGGGCGCAGGGACGACCGGCAGAGTCCGGGGAATGCACTTGCGCTTGAAGGTTGTAATGGTTGGCTTGTCGATGGTGCTGGCGGGCTTGCCTGCGCAGGCCGCTGCCCCCGAGGCGGCCCCAAAACCGGTCAGTCTCGATCCTCTTGCCACAATGCCGCGGATCGATGCGCCGATCGCCCTGATGCTCGATGTCGGTTCTGGCCGCGTGCTCTATGCCCGTGATCCGCACCGGCGCTTCGTGCCGGCATCGATCACCAAGATCATGACCAGCTATGTCGCTTTCGATCTGATTTCGAAGGGCAAACTGCGTCTCGACCAGCGCATTCCGATCCGCCCGGAAACATTCCGCAAGTGGCGCAACGTTGGCAGCACGATGTTCCTGCCCGCCGAGGCACAGCCGACCGTTGCCGAACTGATCGAGGGCATCGTTACGGTCTCGGCCAATGATGCCTGTGTCGTCCTGGCAGAAGGCGCGACGGGATCGGTCCCGGCATTTACAGCGCTGATGAACGCAGCCGCAGCCGAACTTGGCATGCGCGACAGCCACTTCAACACCCCCAATGGCTGGATGGACGAAGGCGAGACTTATGTGACCGCCGCCGATCTTGCCACCCTGAGCGGCGCGTTGATGACGCGGTTTCCCGATCTCTATCGTCGCTTCTACGGTCATTCCCAGATGACCTGGAACGGGATCACGCAGCCCAACCACAATCCGCTCTACGGCCACACCGAAGGGGCGGACGGGGTCAAGACCGGTTTCACCAACGAGGCGGGCTATGGCTTCGTTGGTTCCGCGCAGCGCCACGGGCGCCGTCTGGTGATGGTGCTTGGAGGGTATGACCGTCCGATTGACCGCACCAACCAATCGCGCGCCTTCATTGAATGGGGCTTTGCAGCGTGGGACGCCAAGGCGCTCTATCGCCGCGGCGCCAATGTTGGCACGGCGGTGGTCCAGGGCGGGGAGGCACGAGAGGTCGCGCTGGTCGCCCCGCACGATCTCAGCCTGACCATGCCCAAGGGGACCACGAGTAACTACACGCTCTCGGTGCGCTACAAGGGGCCTCTGAAGGCTCCGATCCGCAAAGGCGAGACTGTCGCCAGCCTGCTGGTGCGCGTACCGGGCGAGGCGGTGCACGTGCTGCCGCTTGTTGCCGGATCGGATGTGCCACGCGGCGGCGTGCTGGCGCGGCTGCGTAATGGTGCGCTGGGACTGGTTGGGCTGTGACCGGGCTGCCGGGACAGTTCATTGCCCTTGAAGGCGGCGAAGGCGTCGGCAAATCGACGCAAGGCCGCATGCTGGCCGACGCCTTGCGCGCCCGGGGGCTTGAGGTCGTGACGACGCGAGAGCCTGGCGGGACGCCGGGCGCCGAGGCCATCCGCGCAATGCTGCTCAGCACCGAAGGGGAGGGGTGGGGCGCCCGCGCCGAGGCCCTGCTCTTTGCCGCCGCCCGCGCTGATCACGTCGAGAAGCTCATCCGCCCGGCCATCGCGCGCGGAGCGTGGGTGATCTGCGACCGCTTCGTCGACAGCAGCCGCGCTTATCAGGGCGGAGGCGGCGGGCTTTCAGACGCGGAAGTTCTCGACCTTCACCGCATCGGCAGCGAGGGCCTGTTGCCGGACCTGACCGTCCTGCTCACCGTGCCGCCTGAGGTGTCGGCGCAGCGCCTCGCCATGCGCGATGGCGGTGTCGGCGACCGTATCGAAAGCCGCGGCGCGGCCTATCATGCACGCGTGGCCGAGGCGTTCCGCAGCTTCGCCGCGCAGTCGCTGGACCGCTTCGCACAGATCGATGCCGAGGGATCGCCCGCAGACGTCCATTCACGGATCATGGCCCGGCTTGCAGGCTTGCTGCCATGAGCGAGCGCATGATCGGGCATGACGGACCTTGGCGTATCTGGCGCGCGGCCATTTCCGGCGAACGTATGCACCATGGCTGGATCCTCGCCGGGCGCGAGGGCCTCGGCAAGGCAAACTTCGCGCGCGCAGCGGCTGCAGAGCTTGTTGCCGAACCCGGAGTGCCGCAACCGCCGGTTGAAGCGCATCCCGACATCCTGACCCTTGCCCCGCTTCCGGCCAACGACGACGAGGCCAAGAAGCGCGATGAGGGCAAGCCCTACCAGTTGAAGCGCAGTATCTCGGTCGATCAGGTGCGCGGCCTGCAACGCAGGCTGACTACCCGGCCGACGCTGGGACGCAGGCGCGCGGTCATCATCGATTCGGCAGACCTGCTCGAGAAGAGCGCCGTCAACGCCTTGCTCAAGAGCCTTGAAGAGCCGCCGGTTGGCACCTTCTTCCTGCTTGTTGTCCATGCGCTCGGACGGCTTTTGCCTACAGTGCGGTCGCGCTGCACGGTCGTGCGGTTCCATCCCCTTTCGCCGCTCGAAGTAGCCCGTGCCCTGGACGACGCTGCGCCAGAGCTTGATGCTGAAACCCGCAAAGGTGCGCTGGCGGTCGCGGGGGGCTCACCCGGTGCGGCACTGGCCTTTGCCGCGCAGGACCTGGGCAAGGCGCAGGCCTTGTTCGCGCGGATCGTCGAACAGGGCGATCCTGACCTTTCGCTGCGGGGCGCGCTTGCAGGTGCTTTGGGCACAAGGCCCGATCGTGAGCGGATTGCCGCTGCGATCGAGGCCGCGCGGATGACCGTCGTCGGCGCGCTCGATCACGCAGACGATGCCGCGAAGGTGCGCCTCGTCGAAACGCATGCGCGTCTGGTCAGGCTGGCCGGGGAAGCACCAATCTACAACTTCGATCCGGCAATGCTTACCATGGAAATCGGCTCCTTGCTGGCATCGGCCGCGCCGACTAGGGAAGGCGCGCGATAAGCCTTTCAGATTCCTTTTGAGAAAGCGACCGGCCCGATGGGCGAACCCTTCTATATCACCACCGCCATTTCCTACCCCAACGGCAAGCCGCACATCGGCCACGCTTACGAAGCGATTGCCGCTGACGTCATCGCGCGTTTCCAGCGGGCGATGGGGCGTGACGTGCGCTTCCAGACGGGCACCGACGAACACGGCCTGAAGATGGCGCAGAAGGCACGTGATCTGGGCGTGACGCCGCGTGAGCTTTCTGACGAAATGTCTTCACATTTCATCAAGATGTGTGACGAACTCAACGTTTCGTATGACGTCTTTATCCGGACCACGGAAGAGCGCCACCACGCTTCGGTGCAAGAGTTGTGGCGGCGCATGGAAGCCAGCGGCGATCTCTATCTCGATCGCTACGAAGGCTGGTATTCGGTCCGCGACGAGGCCTTCTACGACGAGAGCGAACTGGTCGCCGGGGAAGGGGGCGAGAAGCTCTCGCCGCAGGGAACTCCGGTCGAATGGACGGTCGAGGAATCCTGGTTTTTCCGCTTGTCCAAGTATGCCGAGCCGCTGCTGAAGCTCTACAACGAAAACCCGCAGTTCATCCAGCCCGACAGCCGTCGCAACGAAGTCATGCGCTTCGTGGAAGGCGGCCTGCGCGATCTTTCAGTCTCGCGCACCAGCTTCGACTGGGGCGTGAAGGTGCCGGGCAGCGACGGCCACGTCATGTACGTATGGGTCGATGCGTTGACCAACTACATCACCGGCCTCGGTTTCCCCGAGGAATCGGGCGACTTCGCAAGGTATTGGCCGGCAAACCTCCACCTGATCGGCAAGGACATCGTCCGGTTTCACACGGTCTACTGGCCGGCTTTCCTGATGAGCGCGAACATCGCCCTGCCCAGGCAGGTCTTCGGCCATGGCTTCCTGCTCAATCGCGGGCAGAAGGAATCCAAGTCGCTTGGCAACGTGACCGATCCGCTCGAACTGGCAGAGCGTTTCGGCGTCGATCCGCTGCGCTATTTCCTGATGCGCGAAGTGGCCTTCGGGCAGGACGGATCGTACTCACCAGAAGCGATCGTCACGCGTTGCAACGCCGAACTGGCCAACAGCTACGGCAACCTTGTGCAACGCACACTATCCATGATTTTCAAGAATATGGACGGGACGCTTGAAAAGTTTGCGAGCGCCGAAGCAGACGACGCCCTGCTCGCCACCGTGTTCACCGCCTGCCGCGAAGAACTGCCGCGCGAATTCGAAGCGCTGAACTTCTCGACCGGTATCGATGCGTGGATGCGCGCCGTCTTCGCCTGCAATGCCTACGTGGACGAGCAAGCGCCTTGGGCTCTGCGCAAGACCGATCCGGAACGAATGAAGGCGGTGCTGCTTACCCTGTTCATGGCCATCAGGGATCTGACAATCGCGATTGCGCCGGTCGTCCCGGCCGCTGCTGCCAAGGTCCTCGATCAGCTTGGCGTGCCCGGTGACGCTCGTGGATTTGCGGCGCTGACCGATGCAGATTGGTACGTGGCGCGCGTGGCCACAGGTGAAAAGCTCGCACAACCGGTGCCGGCGTTCCCGCGCCTCGAATTGCCCGAAGAGCCTGCCTCGGCATGATGCTGATCGATTCACACTGCCATCTCAACTACAAGGGCCTGGTCGAAGATCAGGCCGAGGTTCTCGGGCGCGCGCGAGAGACGGGCGTGCGCGGATTTCTCAACATCTCGACCCGCCAGCGCGAATGGGCCGACATCGTCGCCACGGCGGAGCGGGAAAGCGATGTCTGGGCCAGTATCGGTATCCATCCGCACGAGGCCGATGGTCATGCTGATCTGGGTGAGGCCGCGCTTCTGGAAGCCGCTGCGCACCCGCGCGTGATCGGTATCGGCGAGACCGGGCTCGACTACTATTACGACCATTCGGACCGGCAAGTTCAGCAGGACCTGTTCCGGGTCCACATTCGCGTGTCCCGAGAAACCGGCCTGCCACTGATCATCCACACGCGCGATGCCGAGGACGACACGACGCGGATCATCGAGGAAGAAATGGGGAAGGGGGCCTTCCCCGCCCTGATCCACTGCTTCACCGCATCCGCGCCATTTGCCGCCAGAATGCTGGAACTTGGCCTGTCGATCTCGCTTTCCGGTATCGTAACTTTCAAGAATGCCAAGGACTTGCAGGCGATTGCAGCCAATCTGCCTGAAGATCGCATTCTGGTCGAAACCGATGCGCCGTTCCTTGCGCCAGTGCCGCACCGGGGCAAGACCTGCGAGCCGGCGTTCGTCTCCGACACATGCGCATTCGTTGCCGGCCTGCGAGGCACGTCACAGGAAGCCCTGGCGGATCGCACCGGTGCCAACTTCTTCAAGCTTTTCAGCAAGGCCAGCCTGTGAAGCTGACGATCCTCGGGTCCGGCACATCGACGGGCGTGCCGCGCATCGGCAACGATTGGGGCGAATGCGATCCGAACGAGCCGAGAAACCGGCGCACCCGCGTCGCCATCATCGTCGAGGGCGACGACGGCAGCCGCTTGCTTGTCGACACGCCGACCGACCTGCGGCAGCAGTTCCTGAGCTGCGGCATAGATCGCGTTGACGGTGTGCTTTGGACCCACGACCACGCCGACCACTGCCATGGTATCGATGACCTCAGACCGCTGCGTTACGGTCGCGGTGGCCCCATTCCGGGCTATGCGGCAAGTGAGACTGTCCGCCGCCTGCGCCAGCGCTTCGGTTACGTGTTTGCCGGGCAGCACGGCTATCACACGATTGTCGAACTCGATAACCTTGACCGGGTTCGCATGTTGAGCGGCATTGGTATCGGACACTGCCAGATGCCGCACGGTCCGGCGCAATCTACGGCCTTTCGCTTCGATCAGGCAGGCAAAACAATCGGTTACGCTACGGACTTCAGCGAGATTACCAGCGAGATGATCGACCTGTTTTACAAGGTCGACGTTCTGGTCGTCGATTGCCTGAGGCGGCAACCGCATCCGACGCATTCGCATCTCGGCATGGCTCTGGAGCTGATCGAAGCGACCAGAGCCGGACATGGCATCCTGACACATCTCGACAAGTCGATGGATTACCGGACACTGTGTGCCGAAACGCCTGCCCACGTCGAACCGGCGTACGACGGGCTCGAAGTAAACCTCTAAGGCGGTGCGGCATGGACAGTTACGATACAGTGCGCATCATCGGCATATCCATGGCGCTGGTCCTGGCCATTGCTAATTTCAAAGGCCGTGAGATCGGACTGTCCGACGGGCTGAGGATGGCGGCATTATGGGCCTTTCTCTTTATCGTGGGGGCTGTGATATTCACCGTGTTGAGGTGGTGACGACACAATCCAGCGCAGCCTTAGTTTACATAATCATTATTATCAAATCTGATCTGACGGGTCGGTCGCCGTCCCAACCCAAGTCAACATAACCGGGAAATGACCATGAGCGCAGCCTCCACGCCCAATCTCTCGCGGCTTCTCGCCATTATGGCGCGCCTGCGTGATCCTGCGCGCGGTTGCGAATGGGATTGCGCGCAGACTTTCGCAACGATCGCACCGTACACGATCGAGGAAGCTTACGAAGTCGATGACGCCATTGCCCGCGGCGACATGGCTGGATTGAAGGAAGAACTTGGCGACCTGCTGCTCCAGGTCGTGTTTCACGCGCGGATGGCCGAAGAGCTCGGCCTGTTCTCGTTTGACGACGTTGCCGCTGCGATCTCGGCAAAGATGGAAGCGCGGCATCCCCATGTCTTCGGCCCCCACGTCTTCGGAGATGAGAGCGACCAAGGTCATTCGCGTGAGGATCGCTGGGAAAGCGCCAAGGCCGCTGAACGTTCGTCAAAGGGTGCGACCAGCGCCATGGACGGCGTTGCACTGGCGCTTCCAGCACTCATGCGGGCTGAAAAGCTGCAAAAGCGGGCTGTCAGGCAAGGCTTCGACTGGCCCGATCCCTCCGGCGCAGCATCCAAGGTTTATGAGGAAATACAGGAACTTGCCGATGCATCCTCAGACGCAGAGCGCGTTGCGGAAGCCGGTGACCTGCTTTTCGCTGCGGTCAACCTCGCGCGCAAGCATGGCGTCGCACCCGAGGAAGCGCTGCGCCAGGCGAACGCCAAGTTCGAGCGGCGCTTCAGGGGCATGGAGCAACTGGCCGAGGGCCGCTTTGCGCAGCTGACCCTCGACCAGCAAGAAGAACTCTGGCAGTCCGTAAAAGCCTCAGAGCGCGGTGAAACGGCCTAGTTCACGCTGGGTCAATCGCACCTTGATGCGCAGCGCCGGCTCGCCTTCGGCAGTCTCCGTCTCGGCTTCGTCCTGGATATCACCATGTGCGTGGAGCCAAGCCAGACGCTGTCCATCCGACAGCGGAATGGTGAACTCCAGCGTCTGCGCTCCGCCCGTCAGCATCTGGCCAAGTTGCTCAAGCAGGGCTTCGACGCCCGCACCAGTCAGCGCGGAAATGGGCACCACCGGAACCTCGGCAATCCGCGCCGAGATCAGGTCCTGCCGCATAGCTTGCTCTTCAGCGGTGAGCAGGTCCCATTTGTTCCATGCCTCGACGATGGGAATTTTCGAGCCCCCTTCCCCGATTACATCGAGGTCAGCGAGGATCTGCTCGACCTCCGCCTTCTGATCCGCCGTTGCCGGATTGGACACGTCGCGCACATGCACGATAACGTCCGCTGCAGTGACTTCCTCGAGCGTTGCGCGGAAAGCCGCCACAAGCTGCGTTGGCAGTTCGGAAATGAAGCCCACGGTGTCCGACAGGATGGCCTTTTCGACGCCCGGCAGCCGGATGGCGCGCATCGTCGGATCAAGCGTGGCGAACAGCAGGTCTTCCGCCATGACGTCAGCGCCAGTCAGGCGGTTGAACAACGTGGACTTTCCGGCGTTGGTGTAGCCGACCAGCGCAATCACTGGCCAAGGTGCGCGCTGGCGCCGCTCGCGATGGAGCCCGCGCGTGCGCCGCACCTGTTCGAGCTCCTTGCGCAGCCGCGCCATGCGCCCGCGGATCTGGCGACGGTCCGCCTCGATCTGGGTTTCACCCGGCCCCCCCAGGAATCCGAAGCCACCGCGCTGACGCTCAAGGTGGGTCCATGACCGCACGAGCCGCCCCGCCTGGTAATCGAGATGCGCCAGCTCGACCTGCAGCCTGCCTTCGGCGGTTGCCGCACGCTCGCCAAAGATTTCGAGGATCAGGCCCGTCCGGTCGATGACCTTGCGCTTGAGCTTTTCCTCGAGGTTGCGCTGCTGGATCGCCGAAAGCGAACCGTCAACGATGACCAGCTCGGCGTCTGACAGGTTGCAGGCCACGCCGATGCGTTCGACCTGCCCTTCACCGAACAGGGTCGCAGGACGGACGGCACGGATCGGCAGGATGAAGGCATCGACCACTTCGATGCCGATGGCACGAGCGAGGCCCTGCCCTTCTTCAAGGCGGCTTTCCGCATCGGTACCAAGTCCCCCTCCCCGCTGCTTGATATCGGGGAGGACGACAACGGCGCGCGCGCCACGGGTGACTTCACCAGCAATCTCGCCGTTGTTGTTGCCAAATTCAAAAGTACTCAGGAATCCTCACCATCCCAGTCGCCGGTGAGATCAACATGACCGGCAGGCTGAATTGTCGAAACGGCATGCTTGTAGGCGAGCTGGACGTAGCCTTCGCGCTCGAGCAGCATGCAGAAGAGATCATAAGACGCGACCTTGCCCTGCAGCATGACGCCGTTCACCAGGAACATCGTCACCTGCACGCCGGAATCGCGCACGCTGGACAGGAACACTTCCTGCAGAAGGCGGGCCTTCTTGCCGTTTTCCTCACCGCCCGTCTGGAAGTGCGCAACCGAAAGCTGCTGCCCGGGCATGATCGTCGAGATCGCGTGCTTGTAGACCAGCTGCGACTGGCCATCGCGGCGCAGCAGAATCGAGAAGTTGTCGAACCACGTGACGATGCCCTGCAGCTTGACACCCTTCACGAGGAACATCGTGACGGGGATCTTGTTCTTGCGCAGGTGGTTGAGGAAAAGGTCCTGAAGGTTCTGCCCCTTGCCACCACTCGGGCCGGTTACGGGCGCCGAAGTCTCCACAACGGGAGCGGGTTCGGGCTTGGGCCGAGGGCGGGCAGACAAGGTCTTTCCGGTCATTTCACGTGACTCCGTTTTCTATTGGCTCAGCCCTGCGGGGGCTTTCGCGATCTGGCCTTCGTGCGGATCACACTCTGGCCGGGTTCATTGACGAGTTTAAGTCCCCCCGCACGTTCCGTAAACATGGGAATTTGCACAGGGTTCCGAATTAATGCGTATTCACAGGCGCCAATTCAATATCTTTTGCGCTCAATCCTCGTCTTCATCCTCGCGCCGTTCCGCCATGCCGAGCAGCTTGAGCTTTCGATGCAGGGCCGAGCGTTCCATGCCGATGAAGCTTGCAGTCTTTGAAATATTTCCGGAAAACCGCCTGATCTGGACCTTCAGATACTCGCGCTCGAAGTTCTCGCGCGCCTCGCGCAGCGGCACGCCCATCAGGGCAGAACCTGCGGAATCTCCGCCCATCGGAGTGCTGACGATCTCCGACGGCAGCATGTCGGAGTCAATCCGCGCCAATCGGTCGCGCGGCGCCAGAATCACCGTCCGCTCGACTACGTTGCGCAACTGGCGCACGTTGCCGGGCCAGTCGTAGCTCTGCAGGGCTGCCATGGCTTCGGGCGAAATCGCAGGTGGTGCCACGCCCTGCTCGCTGGCGTAGCGGGCAAAGAAGTGATCGACCAGCGGCGGGATATCGTCGCGCCGGTCAGTCAGCGACGGGATCGCCACCGGAACCACGTTGAGCCGGTAATAGAGATCCTCACGGAAGCGGCGTTCGGCGATTTCTTTTTCCAGCGGGCGCGACGAGGACGAGACCACGCGAACGTCCACGCGCAACTGGCGATGGCCGCCAACGCGGGCAAAGGACTGCTCGGTCAACACGCGCAGGATTCGCGCCTGGCTCGACGCGGGCATGTCGGACACTTCGTCGAGGAACAGCGTCCCCCCGTCCGCCATCTCGAGCAGCCCTGCCCTCACCAGTTTGCCGTCGATCTCCTCGCCGAACAGCTCCTGTTCGAAGCGCTCGGGCGTGATGCGGGCTGAATTTACCGTGATGAACGGGCTCTGCGCGCGCGGGCTCCATGAATGAAGCAGGCGCGCCGCAACTTCCTTGCCGGAACCGGCCGGGCCAGTGATCAGCAGGCGGCTGCCGGTATTGGCCACGCGTTTGAGCGTCGCGCGGACCTGGTTGATCGCCGAGCTGTTGCCGGTGAACTCCTCGGCCATGGCAAATCCCTGGCGCAGGCGGGCATTCTCGCGGCGCAGGCGCTCGGTCTCGGTCGCCCGTTCCACCAGCAGCAACAGACGCTCTGCCTCAAAGGGCTTTTCGAGAAAATCCATGGCCCCGCGGCTGATCGCGGAAACCGCGGTGTCGATGTTGCCGTGGCCCGAGAAGATGATCACCGGCAGTTCCGGCTCGCGCTTCTTGATTTCGTCGAGGACTTCCAGTCCGTCCATCGGGCTGCCATGGAGCCAGACGTCCAGCAAAACGAGGCTCGGACGGCGCTCGTCGATCGCGGCGAGGGCTGAAGTGCTGTCAGCCGCAAGCCGGCAGCCATAGCCTTCGTCGGAGAGAACGCCTGCGACCAGTTCGCGGATGTCGCGTTCGTCGTCTACGATGAGGATATCGAGTGCCATTGCTTGGGTCCTGTCAGTCCTGTTCGGCCATTGCGCTTGAAGTGGAAAGCGGGTCGCGGGCAAAGCGCATGGTCACGCGCGTCCCTCCGCCGGGTTCGGGGGTGAAGGCCATCTCGCCGCCGTGCTCCTCGACGATCTTGTGAACGATGGCGAGGCCCAGGCCCGTGCCCTTTTCCCGCGTGGTCATGTAGGGTTCGAGAATGCGCTCGCGCTCAGCCGGCAGACCGATGCCATTGTCGGTGACGCTTACCGTGACCGTGTCGTGGTCTCCCGCCAAGGTTACCGCAATGCGCCCGCGATAGTCGACTTCCTCGCCCTTTGCCCGCGTTTCAATAGCTTCGACCGCGTTCTTCAGCACATTGGTCATCACCTGGCCGAACTGATGGCGGTCGCACTGCAAGGGCATGGATGCAGCATCGCAGGCAAAGCTGAAGTCGATTCCCGTATGCGCCACTTCCTGCAGGAATAGCGATTGCCGAACGAGATCGCTGGCGTCCTCGGCACGGAAAACCGGCTTGGGAAGCCGGGCAAATGAAGAAAACTCGTCCACCATCTTCCGCAAATCGCCCACCTGCCTGATGATGGTGCTGGTCAGTTCCTCGAACAGTTCGGGATCGTTCTCGATCTGGCGGCCATAGCGGCGACGCAGCCGTTCGGTGGCCAGCTGGATCGGGGTCAGCGGGTTCTTGATCTCGTGCGCAATTCTGCGGGCAACGTCCGACCATGCGGCGCGGCGCTGGTCGAGCAGTTGCCGGGTAATGTCCTCGAACGTGATGACATGGCCGTTGCTGTCCTGCACGACGCGCACCGCCAGCGTGCGCAGATCACCGCCGAGCGGATACTGGATGACGTTGTTGGGCTGACCCGAGGTCACCAGCTGCGCGAAAACCGGCGAAACATCCGCGAGAGGGCGGCCGATGGGGTTATGCGCCGCGTCTGCAAGAAGCACGCGCTGTGCGGACGAGTTGATCAACTGAACTGCGCCATCCCGCCCGATCGACACGATGCCCGCGGTGATCGATTCCAGAACCGCCTCGATGAACGCGCGGCGCACCTCGAGCTGCGCGTTTGCGGTAACGAGTGCCTGGGTCTGACCTTCGAGCTGCTGGGTCATGCGGTTGAACGCACGCGCCAGAAGGCCAACCTCGTCGGTCCCGCTGTTCTGGGCCACGCGCATCGAAAAGTTTCCGCTGCCGATCGTGCGGGCGGCGGATACGAGTTCGGCGAGTGGCGCCACCTGCCTGTCGGCAAAGCGCAAGGCCGCCCAGACGGCTACGCCAACCAGCGCGAGGCTGACGCCGAACAGGGCGAGATTGAAGCGCAATTGCAGCGCCCTCGCCCGGGTCGTCAGCATGTCATAGGATTTGAGCACGGTCTGCGCTCGCTCCCATTGCTGAAGCGCAAGCGCGTTCGAAGTCCGCGCGGCGAAGAGATAGATGCCTCGGCCCTTGTCGATGGGCGTTACCGCTTCGATCCGTTCTGCCGATGCGCGCACGACCACTGCCTCGCCGGCATCGAGCCGTTTCAGGTCTGCCTGCGTGACGCGCTGCTGGCGGTCGGTCTTTTCGGGATCGACAATCGCGGCCGTGCGAAGCGTGCCGTCGCCTGCGCGTTCGAGAATGGCGGATTCGTTGAGCTGGCGGCTGAGAACCTGAAAGGAGTAGCCTTCGGCAAATTCGGTCGAGGTGATCGGCGCCTGGTCCAGGTAGTCACGGATGTCCCCGGCCATGGTGACCGTCTCGTTGCCGACGTCGCGCAGCTTGTCCTCGTAATACCCCCGCGCCAGCTTGTTCGCATTTTCCAGCATGCCGCGGGAATTGTCCGAGAACCAGAATTCCACGCCGGACTGGAACAGGAACGAGGCAAAGATCACGACCAGCAGAGTGGGAATTGCCGCGATCAACGAGAACAACCAGACCAGCCGGACGTGCAAGCGTCCGCTCGAGCCGAGCACGCTTTGTGCTGCGCGTCTGATCGCAAGCCGTCGGCCCCACAGGATCTGCAGGGCCATGGCCGGAACAAGCGTTCCGATCAGCAGACTCGATGTGAGGCGCGAAGGCAGGATCTGGCCTTCGCTGCCGCTGCTGGTGACTGTCAGCCAGCTAACCGCCAGCATCAACGCCAGGACCGTAGAGGCGGCAACTTCGAGCAGGAAGAACACGTTTGCCCGACGCAGGCCGACGGCCATTCGCCGAACCCAACGCGGCATCCTGCGGACCGTGACTCTTGGCTCCTGCGTCATCGTTGCATGGTCACAACACCACTGTTGCAGAAATGCAAGAGGAAACCGACGAGTGTCTGGCCGCAGGCGACAAGCGTCACCTACCGTCAGTCACGTAGGGCAAAGTCCTCTGCGGTGATGGCCAGCTCCGAAAGCCGCTTTCGCAACGTATTGCGATTTATGCCGAGGATCTGTGCGGCGCGCAGCTGGTTGCCACCAGTCTGGCTGAGGATCGCCGAGAACAGGGGGCGTTCGAACGCTGCAAGCGCTGCGTCATAGACGTCTCCCGGTGCCGGGCTGTTGCTCGAAAGCCAGTGCTCGACGGCAGAGGCGAGGTCACCTGGTGCAGAGCCGGTCGTGTCCTGCAGCTCCTGGGTTGCAGAGCCGCCTTCCGCGTGGACCAGCAGGGGTTCGATCGCCGTGGCGTCGATGATCTCGTCGCGGGCGAGCAGGGCGAGCCGGTAGATGAAATTGCGCAGTTCGCGCACGTTGCCCCGCCACGGCTGGCGCGAAAGCAGCTCGGCGCCGGACTGGGTCAATTGGCGGCGTGGCAAGCCTTCGGCGGCGGCATTGGCCAGAAAATGGCGGGCCAGCGCCTCGATGTCGTCTGCCCGCTCGCGCAAGGGGGGCAGCTCGATCGGCACCACGGCCAGGCGATAATAAAGGTCTTCGCGGAACGTGCCTGCGGCGATCATCGGCAGGAGATCGCGGTTCGTGGCGGCGACGATCCGGCAATCCAGCGTGATCTCGTCACGCCCGCCAACGCGCCGGATCCGTCCCGACTGCAACGCGCGCAGCAGGCGCGTCTGGGCCTGCATGGGCATGTCGCCGATTTCGTCGAGGAACAAGGTGCCGCCGCTCGCCTGTTCGAACTTGCCGATCGAACGCGCGACGGCGCCGGTGAACGCGCCCTTCTCGTGGCCGAACAGCTCGCTCTCGATAAGCTCGGCGGGGATGGCAGCAGTATTGACGGCGATGAACGGTCCTGCCCGGCGGTTGCCGAGCTGGTGGATCGCTTCTGCCACCAGCTCCTTGCCGGTGCCGGATTCGCCCAGGATCAGCACTGTCAGATCGTTGCGCAGGACGCGCGTGATCATGCGGTAGACCGCCTGCATTGCAGCGCTGCGGCCAACCAGCGGCAGCCCCTGCGTCACGTCCTGCGGCACGTCGATCTCGGCGGCCTCGGCCTTGCCGATGGCCTGCGTGACCGTGCGGACAAGTTCCTCGAGGTCGAAGGGCTTGGGGAAGTATTCGAACGCCCCGGTCTCGCTGGCACGTACGGCCGTATCCAGCGTGTTCTGCGCCGAAAGAATGATGATCGGCATCGAGGGATGTGCATCGCGTACCGATCCCAGCGTCTCGATCCCGTCGCCGTCGGTCAGCATCACGTCGGTCAGCAACAGGCGGTAGTCGGCGCCCGCAAGATGCCGGTCTCGCCCGGCCACCGAATCGCAGTGATCCACGTCGAAGCCTTCGGCTTCAAGGGCGGCAGTGATGACGAGGGCGATCGAAGCATCGTCCTCGACCAGAAGAACGCGCTTGGTCATCAGGGCACCGATCCGGCAACGGGGAGGTGTATACGGAAATGGGTCAGGCCATTGGCCTCGTCCCGGTCATGCGTGATGCGCCCGTTCATCTCGCGCACCAGCTTCTGTACCAGCGCAAGGCCAAGGCCCTGCCCGCTCTTCTTGCCGGTCACGAACGGCTCGAAGATGTGATCGCGCAGCTTGGGGTCGATGCCCGGACCATTGTCGGACACACGCAGTTCGATCGGCAGGCGCAATGGCTTTCCGCCCGGACCGACATGCAGCTGAATGCCGCTGGCAAAACGGGTCCGAACCGAGATGCGTGGCTGCATCTGGTGCTGGCAGGCTTCGCGCGCATTGCTCAGCAGGTTGAGCAGGACCTGCACCAGCGAATCCGCATTGGCTGTCACCGGCGGCAGCGAAGGGTCGAACTCCTCTTCGATCACCACGTTCGAGGGGTGCCCCGCAACCAGCACCGCCTCGGCGCGGCGCACGGCCTCATGCAGGTTGCACTCCTGCGCCGGCTCGGCACTGCGGCGGGAGAGCGACTGCATCTGGTCGATCAGCTTGGCGATACGGTCGACCTCGGCCGTGATCAGCCCGGTCATTGCCCGGTCCCGCTCGCTCAGCTTGCGGTCGAGCAGTTGCGCAGCGCCACGGATGCCGGCCAGCGGGTTCTTGATCTCGTGCGCCAGCACCTCGGGCGCGCGCAGGGCAACGCCCTCGCCACCGCCAGCCCCTCGCCCGTCGCCGGTCAGCGCCTCGACGCCCACGCCTTCGTGCAGCATCAGCAATTGCCAGCCCGGGCAGTGGGTTACCGGGCTTGTCATCACGTCGAACGTCCGGACCGGTTGCCCCATGATCCGCACGCCTACTCCGCGCGCGAACAGGTTCGCCTCGCCATCTGCCAGTCGCCCGAGGATCAGCGGTTCCTCGAACTCGAACAGTTCAGCCACGGACTTGCCCACCAGCCGCCTATAGCTCTGGCCCATCAACTGCTCGGCCGCCGGGTTGACCGAGGCCACCACCAGTTCCGGATCAAGCTGCAGCAGCGCCAGCGGCAGGCTGGCGACGACGCGCTTGGGATCCGGCTTCTGCCCGGGCTCGGTCCTGCGCCAGTCGGGCAGCAAGCTCATGCCGCCGCACGCTGCCCCACTTGCGCCGAGAGGCTGTGCTCGATCGCGCGCTTGTAGAAATCGGCAAGGTTGGCGAGCACCGCCTTGGGGTCGTCGATGAAGTTGACCTTGTTGCGGAAATCGGCCGAACCGTGGAGGCCCTTGGTGTACCACCCGATATGCTTGCGGGCCATGTTGACCCCGGTGACTGTGCCGTAATGCTCCTGCATCGCCTCGTAGTGCTCGACGATCAGCGCGTACTGTTCGGGCAAGGTCGGATCGGCCAGGCGCTCACCCGTGTCCAGCCAATGCATGACCTGGCCGAGCAGCCACGGCCGCCCATAGGAGCCACGACCGATCATCACGCCATCGGCACCGCTCTGTTCGACAGCGGCGGCAACGTCCTCGATCGCGCAGATATCGCCATTGACGATGACCGGAATCGATACCGCGTTCTTCACGCTGCGCACGAAGCCCCAGTCGGCATTGCCCTTGTACATCTGGTTGCGCGTGCGGCCATGGACCGTGATCATCTTGGCACCGATATCTTCGGCAATCCGCGCGAGTTCGGGCGCGTTGAGGCTGTCATGGCACCAACCCATGCGCATCTTCACGGTGACCGGCACCTTAACCGCCTTGACCGTCGCCTCGATCAGGCGCGTGGCGAGCGGAATGTCGCGCATCAGGGCAGAACCGGCATCGCCGTTTACCACCTTGCGCACCGGGCAGCCCATGTTGATGTCGATTATCGCCGCGCCCTGCTGCTCGACCAGCTTGGCTGCCTCGGCCATCTGCGCCGGATCGCAGCCGACCAGCTGCATCGAGACCGGCTCCTCCATCGGGTGCCACGCCGCTTTCTGGATCGACTGGCGCGTCTCGCGGATGGCAGCCGGGCTGGCGATCATCTCGGTCACGTTGAGGCCCGAGCCGAAGCGGCGCACGATCGTGCGGAACGGCAGGTCCGAAACGCCGGTCATCGGCGCAAGCACGACCGGGCAATCGACCGTGACAGGGCCGACCTGAATGGGCTTGAGCACGGGCGGAACGGGAGCTTCGGACATCGGGATCAAATCTGCCTAAAAAACAGGCAGGCGCTTAGTCGATTACAGGTGAAACGGCAAGACGGTTGCTCATGGCCCCCAAGCGCTGGTAGAGGCGCCGCGAATGAGCGATCCCCTTCCCTCCCGCACCGGGCCGGTGGCCGCCGTCGTCGTGGCCGCAGGCAAGGGGCTGCGCACCGGTGGCAGCGTGCCCAAGCAGTTCGTCGCTTGGCGCGGCAAGCCGCTCGTGCGCCATTCGGTCGAGGCACTGGTCGAGGCCGGCATTGCCCCTGTTGTCGTGGCTATCCCGCAGGGGTTCGAGGCCGAGGCCGCGCAGGCGCTGTCGGGCCTGCCCGGCATCCGGTTTACCCACGGCGGCGCAACGCGGCAGCACTCCGTCCGCCTCGCCCTGGAAGCGCTGGAGCAAGACGCGCCTGCGCGTGTGCTGATCCACGACGCGGCCCGCCCCGCGCTGCCACAGGCCGTGATCGCTTCACTGCTCGGCGCTCTCGACCGCGGCCTCGCGGCAATCCCGGTGCTCCCGGTCGTCGACAGCATGATCCGCGGAATCGATGACGCAATGGCCGAAAAGGTCAACCGCGAGGAGCTGTTCCGCGTCCAGACCCCGCAAGCCTTCGACTACGCCGCAATCCTCGCCGCGCACCGCGCGTGGACGGGAGAACCCGACGCGGGCGACGATGCCCAGGTCGCTGCCTCAGCGGGCATTAATGTGCTTCTTGCCAATGGCGATGAAGTGCTGCGCAAGATCACTTTTGCCGCCGACCTCGAGGAACAGGACATGACCCGATTGCCCCGCACCGGCATGGGCTTTGACGTGCACCGCCTTGTCGAGGGCGAGGAACTCTGGCTGTGCGGCGTGAAGGTCTCGCACAGCAAGGGTCTGTCGGGCCATTCCGACGCCGACGTTGCGATCCACGCGCTGGTCGATGCGCTGCTTGGTGCCGTCGCCATGGGCGATATCGGCGATCACTTCCCGCCATCCGATCCGCAGTGGAAGGGCGCATCGTCCGACCGCTTCCTCGCCCACGCTGCACATCTCGTCCGGGAAGGCGGGTACGAGATCAGCAACGTGGATGTCACCATTATCTGCGAGGCCCCGAAGATTGGCCCGCACAAGTTCGCGATGCGCGAGGCCCTTGCCCGGATTCTCGGGATTGACTCAGGTGCCGTCTCGGTCAAGGCGACGACTACGGAACGCCTTGGCCTTACCGGCCGGGGCGAAGGTATCGCGGCACAAGCGGTGGCGACGGTCGTCCCCCGCTGATCCGCAGGAGCAAAGACGTTATGGTCTCTTCCCGTGTTCTTTTCGGCGCGCTTGCAGGTGCAGCGCTCATGCAGGCCCAGATGGCCCAGGCGGCAACTGCGACGGCACCCTGCCTCAGTGAAAACGAAGTGACCGCGCTGGTCGGCTACGCCCTGCCCTCGGTCATCGACGGCACGATGAAGGGCTGCAAGCCGCACTTGTCCGCGAACGGCTACTTCGCCACTCGCGGCACCGAGTTCCTGAACCGCTATGCCGCGCGCAAGGACCAGAACTGGCCGCTCGCCAAATCCGCATTCCTCAAGCTTGGCGGTTCGAAGGACGCCAAGATGGCAGACATGATGCAGAACCTGCCGGACAACGCCGTACAGCCGTTTGTCGAGGCCATGGTCAGCGAAATGGTCAGCGGCGAGATCAAGCCTGACCAGTGCACTGCGATCGAACGCGGCGTGCGCATTCTTGCGCCCCTTCCGCCGGAAAACACCGCAGAGCTGGTGACTTTCATCTTGGTCATGGCCGACAAGCCGAAGCCCGGCAAAGCCTCGTCGTTCCCGATCTGCAAGCCGGCGGCCTGATCAATGCCGATGGAAAGCCTGCTTCCTGAAGAGATTGGCGATCTTGCACGTCGCGTGATTGCCGAGAATGCCGCCCTCGGTCGCAAGGTCGCGGTAGCCGAAAGCTGCACCGGCGGGCTTGTCGCTGCGGCCCTTACCGAAGTCCCCGGCAGCTCCGCCGTGCTCGATCGCGGCTTCGTGACCTATTCAAACGAGGCCAAGAACCAGCTTCTCGGCGTCTCGGAAGATCTTATCGATACCTTCGGTGCAGTTTCGATCGCCGTCGCGTGGTCGATGGCGCAAGGGGCGCTCAAGAAGTCCGGGGCCGATGTCGCCGTGGCCATCACGGGCGTGGCCGGGCCGGATGGTGGTTCGGAACAGAAGCCAGTCGGCACCGTCGTCTTTGCCTGCGCCAAGCGCGGCGAGGACCCCGAAGCAACCAACGCAGAGCTCAAGCTGTTCGACAGCGCCAGCACCCGCGCCGAAGTGCGCTTTCAGGCGACGCTGACCGCGCTGGAGCTCTTGCTGCCGTAAAGCTGCTCGGCCCTCTTCTCGAACGCGGCGACCATCTTGCGGAATGCCGCGTCGAGATACTGGCCGGCAAGCTTTTCGAAGATCGCACTGCGGAAAGTGAAATCGACGCAGAAGTCGATCACGCAGCCGCCGTCGGGTCCATCCCGAAAGGTCCAGTCGTTCTCGAGCCGCTTGAGCGGACCGTCGATATATTCGACCTTGATCGACCGTGGCCGGTCCTTGACCACGCGCGAGGTGAACTTCTCGCGCAGCGCGCTGAAGCCGACGAGCATGTCGGCGATCATCTCGCTTTCACTGTCGGACTTGATCCGGGTGGCCACCACCCACGGCAGGAACTCAGCATAACGGCGCACGTCGGCCACAAGGTCGAACATTTGTTCGGCCGACCATTGCAGCGTGCGGGTTTCGGTTATCCTCGGCAAGTCGGGCCTACAGTCCGACCTTGGCAGCGGCCTTTGCCAACTGGGCGTCGCGCGCGGCGCGCATGGCCCGGAAATCGTCACCGGCGTGATAGCTGGATCGGGTCAACGGGCTCGCCGCCACCTGCAGAAAGCCCTTTGCGCGCGCGATCGAGCCATAGGCTTCGAACGCCTTGGGCGTCACGAAGTCGATCACCTTGGCGTGCTTCGGCGTCGGCTGCAGATACTGCCCCATGGTCAGGAAGTCGATCTGCGCCGAGCGCATGTCGTCCATGACCTGGTGAACCTCGAGGCGCTCTTCGCCAAGGCCAAGCATGATGCCCGACTTGGTAAAGATGCGCGGATCGTGGCGCTTGACCTGTTCGAGCAGGCGCAGCGAAGCATAGTAGCGCGCGCCGGGGCGGATCGTCGGATAGAGACGCGGCACCGTTTCGAGATTGTGGTTGTAGACGTCCGGCCCTGCATCGACGATCGATTCGACGGCGGCTTCCATCTTGTTGCGGAAGTCAGGCGTCAGAATCTCGATCGTGGTATTGGGCGTCAGTTCGCGCAGAGCCTTGATGACCTTGACGAAGTGGCTGGCGCCGCCGTCCGGCAGGTCGTCACGGTCGACCGAGGTGATGACGATGTGCTCCAGGCCCATCTTCGCTGCTGCCGTCGCCACGTTCATCGGCTCCAGCGGATCGACTGCGCGGGGCATTCCGGTCTTCACGTTGCAGAACGCACAGGCGCGGGTGCAGACCTCGCCGAGAATCATCACCGTGGCATGCTTCTTGGTCCAGCATTCGCCGATATTCGGGCAGGCCGCTTCCTCGCACACGGTGTTAAGGCCAAGCTCGCGCATCAGGGCGCGGGTCTCGCCATAGCCCTTGCTGGTCGGAGCCTTGACGCGGATCCAGTCGGGCTTGCGCTGACGTTCGGGGCGGAGGTTCTGGGCCGGTTCGGTCATGCCGCCCAGATAGGCCGTTACGCCAGCACTTGAAAGACCCAATCTATGTGGTCATTAGCACAGGCCATGACCCAGGCTTCCCCCGAACTCGACCGCCTCATCGCAGGCTATCGCCGCTTCCGCGAAAGCGGCTGGACTCCGAAGCTGGAGCGCTGGCGCGAATTGCGCGAAGGCCAGGAACCGCAGGTGATGATCATTGCCTGCTCCGATAGCCGGGTCGACCCGGCGCAGATCTTCGATGTCGATCCGGGCGAAATCTTCGTGGTGCGCAACGTCGCGGCCATGGTGCCACCGTTCGAAACCAATCCCGGCCATCACGGCGTCTCGGCGGCGCTCGAATTTGCGATCCAGGTACTGAAGGTCAAGGAAGTCGTGGTCATGGGCCACGGCATGTGCGGCGGCTGCAAGGCCGCCCTGACGCAAAGCCTCAAGGGCACCGAACCCGGTGAAGGCGGCTTCGTGGCAGACTGGATTTCGCTGCTCGATGATGCGCGAGAGGACGTCGTCTCCCACTTCGGGACCGAAGGACATGAAGCCGAGCGCGCAATGGAGCAGGCAGGCGTTCGCGCCAGCCTTGCCAACCTGCGCACGTTCCCATGCGTCCGCCGCAAGGAGGCGAGCGGCGAGCTCAAGCTGCGTGGTGCATTCTTCGCCATTTCAGACGGCGTGCTGCACGTGCTGGACGAACCCAGCGGAGAATTTGCTCCGGTCAACTGATCGGGGCAACCACAGCAGAAGCAAAAAAGGGCGGCCTGCGAAGGCCGCCCTTTTCGTTTGCAGAAAGCCTCAGGCTTACTTGGCCTGGGTGTTGGCGAAAGCCAGCCACAGGCGGCCGAGCGTCGCACGGGCACCGCCGACCTGAGCGAAGGTCGCCTTGGCGTCGGCGAACTTGTCCTGGTCGAGCTGCGCGATACCGAGGCGAGTCAGCGCGCGGTCCTTGTCGATGCCGCCCTTCTCGATCGCCATCTTGTAGAACTCTTCCGCCTTGGCGGCTTCGTCATACGAAAGATAGGCGTCAGCCATGGCCATCGGGCTCTTGCCATCCTTGGCAGCGCGCGCTTCCTTGTCGAGCGCCGGGAGCGAGGCCTTGTCGGCAGCAATGCGGCCCTTGGCCTGGCCCATCGCATCGGCAACGAACGGATCGGCGGCCTTCAGCACGCCAGCCTGCACGCCCATGTTGGCAACCTTCAGCACTTCGCCCGGCAGGCGGCGCGGGTCGGCCGCTTCGATGTACTCGACGTATTCACGCTCGACGTACTTCGGATCGTTCTGGAACCCGCCCGAACGCATCAGCAGACGGCCAAGGTCCAGCGATTCCTGGTTGGTGAACTGGCTGAACTCGCGCACCAGCTGGCCGGCGCCGAGCCAGTTCAGCGGGGTCGGGTTGTTTTCCACCATCAGCGTCGACCATTCGATCGCCTGCGGCCCGAGCTTGTTCTTGTAGGCAATCAGGTTGGCGCGCTTGAACCAGCCTTCCGGCACTTCGGCACCGGCAGCCTTGCGCGCATCGACCGCCATCTTCAGCGCGGTCAGCGCCTCGGCATTCTGGCCCTGCTGCGAGTACGAGTCTGCCAGCAGCTCTGCCGCGGTGTCGTCCTTGTAGTTCGCCTGAACGACCGGGGTCAGCGCCTTGACGGCGGTGGCGTAGTCCTTGTTCGAGTAGGCGAAGTTGCCGAGGTAGAACTGGTACTCGGTCACGTTCGCAGCCGGAACCTGCCCGCTGTCGAGCATGTTCTGGATGCCGCGCTGGCGCATTGCGATGTCATTCAGCGTACCGCCGATGCTGACGGCCCAGCCCCCAGCCGCCATGCGGTCGAGCGGGGTCTTGATCGCAGCCTCAGCCGCAGCGAGTTCAGCCGGAGCGTTGGCCAGCAGCGCCTTCTGCGCAGCGGCATCAGCGCCCTTCTTCTTGGCTTCGTCAAGTGCGGTCACGGTCTTCTGGATCGGGCCGGCAGCAGCCACGAATTCCTTGGAATAGCTGGCCTTCTCGGCCTTGGCTTCCTTTTCCTTGGCGAATGCCGCGGTCGACGTGACCGACAGTGCGCCGGCCGAAAGCGCGAGGGCCATCGCCGTCTTGCCAATCAGTCCGAAAGTAGCACGCATAGAAATCGTCTCCTGTTCGACCGGATGCATCAGCGGGAGCGACCCTGCCCCGACACCTTCGCACCCCGGTGTCCTCTCACCTCTGGTCGATCCCGCTAGTGGCGCGGAATTGGGCCCTTGGCAACGGTTTGCGCACTATCCTTTTCACGGTGAACGCCATTTGAATGGCGCCTCGTCCCAATATTCATGCATCTGGTCGCAGGTGTGGAAAACCGGAGCGGTTTGGGGGCCACGGCGGCCCGATTGCTGGCTATCGTGCGGCAATTGGCCTAGGGCCATCTTTCATCCCTTGTAGCTATAACGAAAAGCAGTTCCCGTGAGCGACGACACCACGATCATCGACCCCCCAGTCCCCGCCCCGGAAGGCGAGTTCCAGCGGATCGACATCGTCGACGAAATGAAGACCAGCTATCTCGATTACGCGATGAGCGTGATCGTCAGCCGCGCGCTGCCCGATGTGCGCGACGGCCTGAAGCCGGTCCATCGTCGCATCCTGTGGACCAGCCATGAAAACGGCTTCGTCTCGACCAAGGCCTATCGCAAGTCCGCCCGTATCGTCGGCGATTGCATGGGCAAATATCACCCGCACGGTGACGCCGCGATCTATGACGCCCTTGCGCGCATGACGCAGGACTGGTCGATGCGCCTTCCGCTGATCGACGGTCAGGGCAACTTCGGCTCGATGGACCCCGATCCGCCGGCCTCGATGCGCTACACCGAAGCGCGCCTTGCCAAGGTCGCGGATTCGCTGCTCGCCGATATTGACAAGGACACCGTCGACTTCATCCCGAACTACGATGGTTCGGAGCATGAACCGCAGGTCCTGCCCGCGCGCTTCCCCAACCTGCTGGTCAACGGCGCAGGCGGCATTGCCGTCGGCATGGCCACGAACATTCCGCCGCACAACCTCGGCGAAGTGATCGACGGCTGCCTTGCCTACATGGACAACCCGCTGATCTCGATCGACGAGCTGATCCAGATCATCCCCGGCCCCGATTTCCCCACTGCCCCGCTGATCCTCGGCACCGCTGGCGCCCGCAAGGCCTACCACGAAGGCCGCGGCTCGATCATCATGCGCGCCCGCCACCAGATCGAGGAAGGCCGCGGAGACCGCCGCTCCATCGTCCTCACCTCCATCCCCTATCAGGTCGGCAAGTCGGGTCTCGTTGAAAAGATCGCCGAAGCCGCCAAGGACAAGCGGATCGAGGGCATCTCCGACATTCGCGACGAATCCAACCGCGAAGGCGTGCGCGTCGTCATCGATCTCAAGCGCGATGCCACGCCCGAAGTCGTCCTCAACCAGATCTGGCGCAACACCCCTGCGCAATCGAGCTTCCCGGCCAACATGCTGGCCATCCGTGGCGGCCGCCCGGAAGTGCTCAACCTCAAGGACATCATCGAGGCATTCGTCCGCTTCCGCGAGGAGGTCATCACCCGCCGCACCAAGTTCGAGCTGAACAAGGCGCGTGACCGGGCGCATATCCTGCTCGGCCTCGTCATTGCCGTCACCAACCTCGATGAAGTCGTGCGCATCATCCGCGGTTCGCCCAACCCCGCCACCGCGCGCGAGACCCTGCTCGCCCGCGAATGGCCGATGGGTGAGATCGCGCCCTACATCAAGCTGGTCGAGGCAATCGAGGACGCTGGCGTCGCCGATGCCGCCACTTATCGCCTGTCCGAAATCCAGGTCCGCGCTATTCTCGACCTGCGGCTCCACCGCCTCACCGCGCTGGGCCGTGACGAGATCGGCGAGGAGCTCGAAGGCCTCGCCACCGCCATCGCGGAATACCTCTCGATCCTGGCAGACCGCGTGAAGCTCTACGGCGTCATGCGCCAGGAACTGCTCGAAGTCCGCCAGGCCTTCGCCACGCCGCGCCGCTCGGAATTGACCGCGCCTGCCGACGGGATCGAGGACGAGGACCTGATCGAGCGCGAGGACATGGTCGTCACCATCACCCTCGACGGCTATATCAAGCGCACCCCGCTCTCCACCTTCCGCGCCCAGAACCGTGGCGGCAAGGGCCGCTCCGGCATGGCGACGAAGGACGAGGATGCCGTGGCGACGATGTTCGTCACCAGCACTCATACGCCGGTGCTGTTCTTCTCGACCGCAGGGAAGGTCTATCGCCTCAAGGTCTGGCGTCTTCCCGAAGGCGGGCCGACCACGCGCGGCCGTCCGGTCATCAACATGCTCCCGGCGCTCGACAAGGACGAGACCATCGCCACCGTGCTGCCCCTGCCCGAGGACGAGGCAGAATGGGGCAAGCTCTCGGTCGTCTTCGCCACGGCGAAGGGCAACGTCCGCCGCAACTCGATGGACGCTTTCGCCAACATCCCGTCCAACGGCAAGTTCGCGATGAAATTCGAAGAGGACAGCGAAGACCGCCTGATCGGCGTTGCCCTGCTCGAAGCCAGCGACGACGTCCTGCTCGCCACCCGTTCGGGCAAGGCCATCCGCTTTGCTGGCGATGAGGTCCGCGAATTCACCAGCCGCACCTCGACCGGTGTTCGCGGCATGACGCTCAAGGGCGACGACGAAGTCATCTCGCTCTCGATCCTGCACCGCGTCGGCACCACGCCTGACGAGCGCGAGGACTACGTCCGCTTCGCACCTTGGAAGGGCGAGAAGGAAGGCGAACCGGCCCTGTCGGCCGAGCGCTACGCCGAACTTCAGGCACGCGAGCAGTTCATCCTCACCGTCTGTGCGAACGGCTACGGCAAGATGTCCTCGGCTTACGAGTACCGCCGCACCGGCCGTGGCGGTCAGGGCATCACCAATATCGACAACATTGGCCGCAACGGCCCGGTCGTCGCCAGCTTCCCGGCCAGCCAAGCCGACCAGCTCATGCTCGTCACCGATCAGGCCAAGCTCATCCGCCTGCCACTCGATTCCCTGCGTGTGATCGGTCGCGGCTCGGCAGGCGTGCGCCTGTTCAACGTCTCGGGTGACGAGCACGTTGTCAGTGCTGTCCGCCTTGCCGAGGGCGAAGGCGACGATGCCGAGGCGACCGAGGCCAGCAACGGCGATGAAAGCGCAGCACCCGCGGCACCGGAAGGCGGCACTGCCGAATGACTGACCTCCCCCTCCTCGCCTACAAGGTCCTGACCGGTCCGCAGATGGCGCAGCTCGAGGCGGATGGCGTGTTCAAGGGCGCTCCGGTCGATCTGGCGGATGGCTACATCCATCTGTCGACCGAGGCGCAGTTGACCGAGACGGTCGAGAAGCACTTCGCCGGGCAAGACGATCTCCACGTCGCCGCCGTCGATCTCGCCGCGCTTGGCGCTGCGGTAAAGTGGGAGCCGTCACGCGGCGGCCAGTTGTTCCCGCACATCTACGCCGATCTGCCGTTGAACGCGGTCGTCGCCTATTCTCCGCTGGAGCGGGACGAGGACGGAACGGTCAGGTTGCCGATCGCAAGCTGACCGTCCGGGCTCACTCGCCCGCGTCGATCAACGCCTGTACCTTGCGATAGAAGGCTTCGCGCTCCTCGGGCTGCGGTCCGGCACTGGCGCGCGGCCAATCCGAATTGCTCGCAATCACCAGCTTGCGCTTGGGATCGATGAAGATGCCCTGCCCGAAAATGCCTTGGGCGGCGAAAGTGCCGTCGTCGTTGGTCCACCACTGGAAGCCATAGCCTCTGCCCGCTCGGCCAATGTCCTTCTGCTTTGACGTGGCTTGCGCAAACCAGTCCGCCGGCACGATCTGCCTGCCATCGCGCCCCTTGCCACCGCCCATGACGAACAGCCCGAAGCGGGCGTAGTCTCGCGTCGCCGCCTGCAGGCAGCACCCGCCTATTTCAAGGCCAGTCTTGCCCAGCAGCCAAGTCGCCTCGGCCTCCATACCCGCCGGCTGCCACACCTTCTCCTGCAGATAGGCTGAGAGCGACTTGCCCGTGGCCGAACTGACCAGCACGCCGATCAGGTTGGTCTCGCCGGTATTGTAATGCCACACCTCGCCGGGCGGATGGGCACGCGGCAGCTTGCGCATATAGCTGACGGTCGCATCGAGCCCGTTTTCCGGCTTGGCGCGGTTGAACTCGGCAACGTCCGAATTCGGATCTTCGTAATCCTCATTCCAGCGCACGCCAGATGACATCGTCAACAATTGCCGCACGCTCACATCATCATAGGCGCTGCCCTTGAGGCCGGGGATATACTGGCTGACCTTGTCGTCGAGGCTCTTGATTGCTCCATCCTGCAACGCCGCGCCGACCAACGTCGAGGTGAAGGATTTCGCCACCGAAAAGCTCGTCCAGCGGCCCTTCGCATCGAAGTCCAGCCCGTAGCGTTCGAGCCGCACCTTGCCGTCCTGCACGATGACCAGTCCCGCCGTGCGCTGGTGGTCCATGAAATCATCGAGCCCCGGTACTGTCAGAGGCTTGCCCGCAGGGAGCGGCAAAGGCGTAGCCGAAGGCGCGATCGTGCTGGCCTTGGCCAGAAACGGCAGCCGGTCCATCGCCCGAAAAGCCGCATCACGCTGCCCTTCCCGCCATGAAAGCACGTCGGCATTGGTCGGCAAAGCCAGCAGAATCCCCCGCGTTTCCTTGTCGAGCGAGGCAAACCCGGCGCCCCCCGCCAGCAACGCCGCCCCCACCAAAACCCACCGCTTCCGCATCCATCCCTCCCGTTATTGACACTGCGGACAATAGCCGGGGTTGGCTGGGCGGCAAGTTGTGCCGAACCGAAATGCAGCTGATCAGAAGTCTTTCGCTGCTGTCCTCAGGCCGCTTTTGCGGTTGGCCGAATACGAACGCTTCGCAGGTTTTGTTCGTCCTGCCGCAGTTCAAGATCGTCCACCGTGCTGAAGACTTTCGCCCAATTCGCTTTGCCCGCCGCTTTGACACTTATTCCTTGCCTACCCAATTCCAATCCCAAGGGCTGTAATGGCGCCCAGCCATCAGAGTCAGCCAGTTGGGCAATTGCCTGCAGGATTCTTGGCCAGTTGAGTTGGCGCACAGGTAGAGAACCCGCATTTGCGTGCTTCAGGGGCGTATCCTGAACCTCGGGCACAGCGATTGCACCTTCTTCGTCAAGATTGACCTCGAAGAATTTGGCGCAGGACTGACGATACTTCTTGTGAGTTGTAGACTTCCCGAAACCATAAACGGCGAAGCCCTCGCTCTTGAGGAACGTCGTCAAGGCCACGAAGTCGCGGTCGCTCGACACAACGCAAAGCGCATCGCATTTGCCCGTCAGGGCAAGCCGCATGGCTTCGACCACCAAGGCAATGTCGGCCGCGTTCTTGCCAGATTCCGACGGCGTGACCTGACGCGCCTCGATTACGTTGGTTCTCAGAAACTCGACCCAAGGCTTCGCCGCGGGAATACTGAAGTCCCCAAAGGCGAATTGCACGATTGGTCGTCCGAGTTTGAATATGTGTGGCAAGACCTTGCGCATGTAATTCGGGTGCATGTTCTCGGCATCGACAAGCAGTCCCAAGCGTAGTGTTTTGTCATTTTCCATGGTGGTCTTGCAGCATGGGGGTAGAAGCCTAACGAACTCCCAACATTCTGCCATTCCGGTTCGAAACACTTTCCTACAGTGGCGAATTTCGCCATGGTCCCTCCAGTCGCCAGGCCGTCTTGAACAAGCGAAAAAACCGCGCCACAGCTACGCCCGAAACCCCTTTCCGCAGTTCTCTCTGGACAGTGTAAACCCCGTAAACCCCCATTCAGGATTCCAGGGACAACGATGAACGATCTTACCCATCTCGATTCGTCCGGCACCGCCCGCATGGTCGACGTCGGAGGCAAGACCGAGACGCATCGCGTGGCGATTGCGCGGGGCTTGATCCGCATGTCGGCCGCCACGCTCGAAGCGATCCGCAGCGGCAATGCACCAAAGGGCGACGTACTCGGCCCCGCCCGCATTGCCGGGATCATGGCGGCGAAGAAGACCGGCGACTTGATCCCGCTGTGCCACCCGCTTGCGCTCGATGCCGTCAACGTCGACTTCGCTTTCGCAGCCGACGGCATCGAATGTACCGCAACCGCCTCGCTCAGCGGCCGCACCGGCGTCGAGATGGAAGCGCTGACCGCCGTGAGCCTTGCGCTGCTGACGATCTACGACATGGCAAAGGCCCTCGACAAAGGCATGGTGATCGAAAGCGTCCGCCTGATCGAGAAGCGCGGCGGCAAGTCCGGAACCTGGCGCGCTCCGGAATGAAAACGCCGCCCCTGCCGCTCGCCGAAGCGCAGAGCCGGTTGCTCGCGCTGGCCCCTTCGCTGCCCGTCGAGCATCGCTCGGTCACCGAATGCCTCGGCCACTACCTCGCCGAGGACCTCCACGCCCGGCGCACGCAGCCAGCAGCAGCCCTTTCGGCGATGGACGGCTATGCCCTGCGCAGCGCCGATCTTCCGGGGCCATGGCGCGTGATCGGCGAGAGCGCGGCCGGACACCCCTTCGCCGGGGAGGTCGGCCCCGGTGAAGCCACCCGCATCAGCACCGGGGCAATGCTCCCCTCAGGCGCGGACATGGTGCTGCTTAAGGAAGACAGCGCCCGCGACGGCGCCGAGCTGCGCCTGACCGGCGAGTCACCGCAACCACCTTCGCGCCATGTGCGCCCCGCCGGCATGGACTTCAGTTCGCAAGAGGCCCTGATCGCTGACGGCACTCGCATCGGCCCTGCACAGATCGCGCTCGCCATTGCCGGCGGCCACAGCCATCTCCCCGTGCGCCGCCGTGTCAGCCTGACCGTCATCGACAGTGGCGACGAGCTGGTGCCTCCGGGCCACCTGCCCGGCCCGCACCAGCTTCCCGCCAGCAATGGCCCGATGCTTTGCGCGATGGCCGCTTCCCTGCCGGTCCAGATTCGCCATGCCGGTCCGGTGGCGGATGAACTCGATGAACTGGTTCGCGCGCTGGATGCAGCCGACACTTCCGACATCATCGTCACCAGCGGCGGGGCGTCGGTGGGGGATCATGACCTCGTTCGCCCGGCGCTCGAAGCGGTTGGCGCATCGATCGACTTCTGGCGTGTCGGCATCAAGCCGGGCAAGCCGCTGCTGGTAGCCACGCGCGGTGAACAGATCATTCTCGGCCTGCCCGGCAATCCTGCCTCCGCCTTCGTCACGGCCTACCTGTTCATGCTCCCCCTGCTGCGCGCGATGCTCGGGGCGAGCGCGCCTTTGCCGAAAGCCATTCCAGCCCGGCTTGCGCAGCCGCTGGCACGGGGCGGAAGCAGGATGGAGTTCCTGCGCGCGGTCTGGGACGGTGCGTCGGTGAGGCTCGACCCGCTCCAGGATTCCGGAGCACTCTCGCCGCTTTCGCGGGCAAACGCGCTGGTTGTGCGGGAAGCAGGCGCGGAGGCCAGACAAGCTGGAATGGATGTTCCGGTCTACCTGCTCGAAAATGGCGGAATTGCTTGACGAGTCGTTGAAGGTTGCTTATCCGTTCCGTATTCGTTCGCCGGTGTGGAACATCCCGCCCCGGTCCATGAAAGATCAGCGGCTTTGCTTTGAAGCTGCGCAATGCGGAGTGGCCGCCGATGTTGACGCGCAAGCAGCACGAACTGCTCACCTTCATCCAGACTCGGCTGGAGGGTTCGGGGATCTCCCCCTCGTTCGAGGAAATGAAGGAAGCGCTCGATCTCAAGTCGAAGTCTGGCGTTCACCGCCTGATCTCTGCCTTGGAAGAGCGTGGCTTCATCCGCCGCCTGCCCAATCGCGCCCGCGCTCTCGAAGTTCTGAAGCAGCCTGACAGTGCAGCAAGCAAGCCGGCGGCGGCGCGCGAAGCGGCAAACACCAATTCCGTGATCACACCGCTCCGCACTGCAGCCAAGGCGGCGTCGCTGGCGCCTGCCAACGACGTCATCGAACTGCCACTGCACGGCAAGATCGCGGCAGGTGTGCCGATCGAGGCAATGGAAACAGCAGCGACGTTGCCTGTCCCTGCCGCCCTGCTCGGCGCTGGTGAGCACTATGCGCTTGAAGTCTCTGGCGACTCGATGGTTGAAGCTGGCATCTTCGATGGAGACTACGCGCTGGTCCGCAAGACCGATGTGGCCCGTGATGGCGAGATCGTCGTTGCGCTGGTGCGGGGTGAAGAGGCGACTCTCAAGTACCTGCATCGTGAAAAGGGCATGATCCGCCTTGATCCCGCCAACGCGGCATACGATGCTCAGTTCTATCGCCCCGAAGAGGTTGCGGTACAGGGCAAGCTGGCGGGTTTGCTGCGGCGCTATCACTGACGACGGTTCAAGCAGCGCTCTGCCTGTTCGGCAGACCTGCGTTGGAATTGCAAGGCCGCCGCGCAGAAATTGCGCGGCGGCCTTTTCCGTCAGAGCGTGTTATGGCAAATATCAATCGATTTGGTTGAGATTTCTCTGGAGCTACTCCCCGCAGAGGTATAGTATCCACCGTTACCGAATGCCCCGCCACGGGGCGCCCCTTTCCGGGACGGCCCGCCAGAACATGGGGCGTCGGCAACGGAAGAGGTGTTGCCAATGGCTTATGCAATCGAAAATACGAGACGCAGGCAGACACAGACCATCATCGCGGTCGGACTGCTTCATGGCGTGGCGATCTGGGCGATCGCTTCAGGTTTCGCCAACAGAATGGTCACAATCCTGACCGACCGTCTTCCCGCCAAGCAATGGGAAGACGAAGAGGTCAAGGTAACCCCGGTTGTTCCGCCCCCTGACGTGAAGCCCTCGCCCAAGCCGGACAACCGTTCGCTGGTTGCCCCACGTCCCGATATTGCCATCACGCCCGCCGATCCTTCCAGCACGGTACGCGACATCGAGCTCACGCCGATCACGCCGGTCGAACCTGTGCCCGGTATCCTGCCCGAACCTCGCCCTTCTCCCTCGCCCAGCTTTGCCGTGCGCACGGCATCGCCAAAAGGATCGCCAGGTTCCTGGGTCTCGGACCGCGACTATCCCTCCGCCGCGATCAGGGAAGAACGGGAAGGATTGACCCGCTTTCGTCTTTCGATCGGTGTGGATGGGCGCGTAACGGGGTGCGAGATAACCGGTTCGAGCGGATCGCCAGACCTTGATGCCGCCACATGCATGAAGGTCAGCGCGCGAGCGCGGTTCGTCCCGGCCCTTGGCGGCGACGGCATGCCGACGGTGGGAAGCTATTCAGGTTCGGTACGCTGGGTCCTGCCCTGATGAATTTGGCCGGGCGACGCTCAGGCTCGCCCGGCCAGCCTCTCCCAGTGTGATTGAGGCAGCCTCCGCGGCAGCGTCAGTTCTGCTTCCGGCGCTTGCGGACGGAACGACGAACTCCCTATCCTCCACTCTCAGGATCTGCGGAAATCAGACGCCTCGGTGCGCGATGAATCCCGGGTCGGCATTGACCATGCCTATCGCTCTTGAGCCGACGGCGCCGGTGCCTCTCCAACCACGTTCTGCGATCCCGGCGCTGTGCGAATGGCATCGCGGCGTTGCATGTCATGGAATCGTAAATGGGGTTCCGGCCAGCGATACCATCCATGCTGGCCTTGCGTTTCCGCGACGGTGCGAATTCGACCTGAGGCAAGATCAACGGATATGCCGCCCGTTTGGGCAAGGTAGGACCGATCTGCCTTGAGCATGCGGGGGCGGCACGATGCAGGAAGGCGTCGATCGGCGACGACGATGTCGGCCCGCTCGCAGGCTGCGGCAAGTGCCATGTCGTCAATGTAATTGCGGCTGCGGGCCATCAGGAGCGTGAAGCGCCGATCGCCCCGTTGCACGACGGCCGCGCAGAAATCGTCATTGCAGCGGGCGCCTGGCCATTCATCAAGGCGGCGGAGGTTGCCCTCCATACCGGCCAGTTCGAGCAGGTTGTCCCGCATGTAATCGCCCCGGCCCATGCGCAGGACAATCAGATCCGGACCTTCGTTTGCGATCCCGACATGGTGGCCATCCCCCGTGATCAGCAGATCGGGCGTGGGGGTCAGCACCATGGCCGTCACCGCGAGGCCGGCCGGCAGGACGCCAAGAAGGCGCACCTTGCCCGCCCAGAGCGCAAGCCACAGCATTCCGCCGACAAACAGAACGTAGCTCCACGCTTCGAACGGGGGCATAGCCGTGACGGCTCCGGGTTGCGAGGCCACGAAGTGTGCCAGCGCCAGGAGCAGATCGAGCGACTTGCCGACAAGCCACCACACCGGTCCGCCAAGCCCCGTCAGATCAAGCAGCAGGGCCATGCCTATCAGTGGCATGGTCACGAAAGTGGTCAGCGGAATGGCGATGACATTGGCGAGCGAGCCATAGACGCCAGCGCGATGGAAATGGAACAGGCCTATCGGCATGAGCGCGAGTTCGATGACCACACCGGTGGCCAGCAACATCATCAGGCTACGAGCGGCGCGGACGACCGGCCCGTGGTGTTCACCGGCAAGGAACGAGCGAACGGGGCCTGCCGAATGAAAGGCGATGATCGCGATTACGGCGGCAAAGCTCATCTGGAAGCTGGGGCCGAGGACCGCATCGGGCCAGAACAGCATGACAATAAAGCCGCCCACGGCCACCATGCGCATCGACAGGGGATCGCGTCCCAAGGCCAGCGCGCCAAGAACAAGCAACGCCCCGATGCACGACCGGATGGTGGGCACTTCCGCCCCGGTCAGCAAGGTATAGCCAAGTCCTGCGAGGGCGCCTGCAAGGGCGGCCGCGAGAGGCACCCGAATCCTGAGTGCGACCCAGGGAACAAGCGCGAGCAGGCGCGCGACCAGCCAGTAAACGGCCCCGACCAGGGCGCTGACGTGAAGGCCGCTGATCGACAGGAGGTGCGTCAGGCCCGCATCGCGCATGGCGTCTTCATCAGCAGTCGCGATCGCCCCGCGGTCGCCGCTGGCAAATGCGGCGGCGATTGTCCCTGAAGATCCGCCCAACCGGGCGCGGACGTGCTCGGCCAGCGACCTCTGCAGGCTGCGCAGCGTCGTATCACGATCCGACCTTGCGATTACCCGCACATCGCCAAGCACCGTTCCCGTCGCGGCAAGGCCATCAAACCATGCCCTGCGAGCAAAATCGTACGCCCCCGGAAGCATGGGAGCCGCCGGTGGCATGAGCCGGGCGCGCAGGGCGATCCGGGCGCCTTCCGTCACTTCGCCCGGATCCTTGTCATACGGCAGGTTGACCCGCACGCGGACAGGATCGGGCAAAGCCTCCAGCGTCACGCGCAGGACAAGGCGGGCGCGCGCTTTGGCCGGCTCTTCCCTTCGCTCCAGAACTACTCCTGAAAGAGCGGAAACCTGCGGCCTTGCTATGCCTGGCTGGCCGACAAGCGTGGAGCGAGTCCATATCGTGACCTCGCCCGCAGCTACCATGATCGCCACGCCTGCCACGGCAAGGCGCAGGTGGGGCCGCGTCTCGGCATTGACCGTCAGCAAGCCGAGGATGGCGATTGCCCCGAGTGCCAGCAGTGCGGCGATCCAGTCCGGGCGGAAGGGGAGTGCCACCCACAGGACAATGCCCGCGGCAAAGGCGACCACCAGCCAGAGCCCGCGTTCGAACGGGTGTGCATCGAGGAAGCGCTCTGCCGCGTCGATCCGACCATCAAGCATGCTGGACAATCGCGCGCGGATGTCCCAATGCCGCGCGCGTTCACCCGGTTCAGGGACCGGTTCGGCGGCGGAATAGTCTGCCGCTGGCCGATCTGCAGCCGGAGACGCCATGACATTCAAAGCAAAGGAAAGCGCGGCCGATGGCAAGCGCCACTGACACCGTTTCTGCAGGATCGCCCGGCGACGCCCCGGTCGTCACCCGTTTCGCCCCTTCGCCCACCGGATTCCTGCACATTGGCGGCGCGCGTACGGCGCTGTTCAACTGGCTTTATGCTCGCCACAACGGCGGCAAGTATCTGCTGCGGATCGAGGACACCGACCGTGCGCGGTCGACCGATGCGGCGATCGAAGCCATTTTCGACGGGCTGAACTGGCTGGGTCTGGGCGGAGACGAGGAGCCGGTGTTCCAGTTTGCACGCTCGGAACGGCACGCGCAGGTGGCGCACCAAATGCTGGAGGCCGGACACGCCTACCGCTGCTATCTGACGCAGGAAGAACTTGCGGCACGTCGCGAGAAGGCACAGGCCGAGCGCCGCCCCTTCCGCATTGACAGCGAGTGGCGCGATGCGACGCCGGATCAGTGGCCGGCCGACCAGTCATACGTGGTGCGCATGAAGGCCCCGCGTGAGGGCGAGACGACGATTCCTGACCGCGTGCAGGGCTCGATTACCGTCCAGAACAGCGAGCTCGACGACTTCATCGTGCTGCGCTCGGACGGCACGCCGACTTACATGCTCGCGGTCGTGGTCGACGATCATGACATGGGCGTCACGCACGTGATCCGCGGCGACGATCACATCAACAACGCCTTCCGCCAGCTCGTGATTGTCCGTGCGATGAACGAGATCGAGAGCGGTTGGCCCGATCCGATCTACGCACATATCCCCCTGATTCACGGGGCCGATGGCGCGAAGCTGTCGAAGCGTCATGGCGCGCTGGGCGTCGATGCCTATCGCGACGAGATGGGCCTGCTGCCTGAAGCGGTGTTCAATTACCTGCTGCGTCTCGGCTGGGGTCATGGCGATGAGGAGATCATCAGCCGCGACCAGGCGGTGGAATGGTTCGACATCGGCAACGTCAACAAGGGCGCATCGCGCTTTGATCTCAAGAAGCTGCTGAACCTCAACGGCCACTACATCCGTGAGGCTGACGACGCACGGCTCGCCGGGCTGGTCGCACCGCGTCTGGCTGTGCTGGAGCCGGGCTTCGATGGCGCAGCGGGCATGGACCTGCTGACCCGCGCGATGCCGGTGCTCAAGGTGCGCGCTGCCGACCTCAATGAGCTGGCAGCTTCGTCGGTGTTCCTGTTTGCACAGCGTCCCCTGCCCATGGCGGAAAAGGCTGCGGCACTGCTGACCGACGATTCGCGCGCGATACTGGCCAAAGTGGTGGCTGCGCTCGACGCTGAAAACGGCTGGACAATCGAGGGACTGGAGGCCACTTTGAAACAAATGGCCGAGGAGCTTGGGATAGGCTTGGGCAAAATTGCCCAACCGTTGCGCGCGAGCCTGACGGGACAGACTACCTCGCCGGGAATATTCGACGTATTGGCACTGCTCGGCAAGGACGAGTCGCTGGCGCGTATCCGCGATCAGTTGGCTTGAACCCGGGCATAGAACGTAAAGACAGAAGAAACAGGAGGGCTTAGGCGTGAGCGAAAACCAGGCTTCTTTGACCGCAGGCGGCAACAGCGTGGACATGCCGATCAAGAGCGGCACCATCGGGCCGGACGTCATCGACATCCGCAAGCTCTATGGCCAGACGGGCATGTTCACCTATGACCCGGGCTTCACTTCGACTGCGAGCTGCGACAGCGCGATCACCTACATCGACGGTGATGAAGGCGTGCTGCTGCACCGCGGTTACCCGATCGGCCAACTGGCCGAGCACTCGTCGTTCATGGAAGTGAGCTACCTGCTGCTCAACGGCGAACTGCCGAGCCAGCAGGAACTTGCGGACTTCAGCCGCACGATCACCCGCCACACCATGTTGCACGAGCAGCTCGCCACGTTCTATCGCGGCTTCCGTCGCGATGCGCACCCGATGGCGATCATGTGCGGCGTCGTCGGCGCGCTTTCGGCATTCTATCACGACAGCACCGACATTGCTGACCCGACGCATCGCAAGATCAGCTCGCACCGCCTGATCGCCAAGATGCCGACGATCGCGGCGATGGCCTACAAGTATTCCGTCGGCCAGCCCTTCGTCTATCCGGACAACAAGCTGTCCTACACCGGCAACTTCCTGAAGATGACCTTCGGCGTCCCGGCTGAAGAGTACGAAGTTATCCCCGCCGTCGAAAAGGCGATGGACCGCATCTTCATCCTCCATGCCGATCACGAGCAGAACGCCTCGACCTCGACCGTGCGTCTGGCCGGTTCCTCGGGCGCAAATCCGTTTGCGTGCATCGCAGCGGGCATCGCCTGCCTGTGGGGCCCGGCGCATGGCGGCGCAAACGAAGCAGCGCTCAACATGCTCAAGGAGATCGGCACCCCCGATCGCATCCAGCACTACATTGATCGCGCCAAGGACAAGAACGATCCGTTCCGCCTGATGGGCTTCGGTCACCGCGTCTACAAGAACTACGACCCGCGTGCGACGGTGATGCAGCAGACCGTGCGCGAAGTGTTCGACGCGCTGAAGGTCAACGATCCGCTGTTCGAGACCGCCCTTCGCCTCGAGGAAATCGCGCTCAGCGATCCGTACTTCGCAGAGAAGAAGCTGTTCCCGAACGTCGACTTCTATTCGGGCATCATCCTCTCGGCGATCGGCTTCCCGACCACGATGTTCACCGTGCTCTTCGCCCTCGCCCGCACCGTCGGCTGGGTGGCGCAGTGGAACGAAATGATCAGCGATCCTGGCCAGAAGATCGGGCGTCCTCGCCAGCTCTACACTGGTCCTAACGAGCGCGATTACATTCCGCTGAGCGACCGCTGATCGATTGAACGACACAGGAGGGCGACGATGACGATGGTTCTCAGGATTTTCGGCATCGTCGCCCTTTTGATGGGCGGCCTGTGGGTCGGCCAAGGGTTGGGCCTGATCATGTGGCCTTCATCGAGCTTCATGCTTGCCCAGACGCAATGGGCCTATATCGGCGCGGGGTTGATGTTGATCGGCGCCATCGCGATCTGGCGCTCATCGCGCCGTCGCTGAGCGTCAGCCCGCTGCGCTCGCCTGCGCGGCTCTGTCAGCCGGCAGCAACAGCACGAATTTCGCGCCGCCCTCTGGCGCTTGCTGGACAGTGAGATCCCCGCCCATCGCTCGCGCCAGTCTGCGCGAGATATAGAGGCCCAGTCCGCTTCCTCCATTGCCACTGCGACCGAGCCGCTCGAACTTCTCGAAAACCTTCTCGGCCTGATCCCGGGCAATGCCCTGCCCCTGATCCTGCACGGTGATCCACGCGAACTCGCCATCGATACCGCAATCGACCTCGATCCGGGTATCTTCCGGCGAATATCTCACGGCGTTGCCGATGAGGTTGAGGAGGATCTGCAGCACGCGGCGGAATTCCGCGATGGCCGGCGCTGCCACATCGAGCGCGGGGAGCACGAGGGCAATGCGTCGTTCCTGCGCCCGGACGCCCAGGATGCCTGCTGCACGCCGGGCACAATCGACAAGATCGATGTGATCGGGAGCAGGCGAAAATCCTTCGTCTTCCACCGTCTCAAGATCGGCTAGGTCTTCGACCAACGACAGCAGGTGCCGTCCGGCTTCCGCAATATCCCCGGCATACCCTACGTACTGTTCAGCCAAGGGACCGGCGAGGCGTGTCCGGATGGTTTCGGCGTTGGCGACAATCCGGTTGATCGGCAAACGCAGTGCCGGCGCCAGCTTGCGCCCCAGCAGGCCCTTCCAGTCTGGATGTGCAAGGGGGTCCGGCACAGCGGAAACCGTCATGCTCGGGGCTTCTGCTAGCACGGTTTGCGCCACCAGAAGCAGTTCGAACCCGCCTGCTCGCAACGGCAGAATGCGCGTTTTCCACACACGGGACGAGCCGGGCACGGCCACCTGGGCTTCGTCGAGCAATCGCCAGTGCAGAGGTTGGCGGTGCGCGCTGCCCTCAAGCGTTACGAGATCGGTCCAGTATCTGCCAAAGCCTTGCTGCAGGCTCGATGCCAGGTCGACAAGATCGCGTGCCGTGGCGGAACCCGAGACGATGCGCTGCTCGGCGTCCAGAACAATGTGTGCTTCGGCCAACTGTCGGATAAGTGCTTCGTCGGTCGCAGCCGCTTCATCGCCCTGCCAGGCATCCGCGGCGACTTTCCAGTCGCTGATCTCGATCCTTGTGCCGGACCCATCGGGAATGGCGCGCGCCGAAAACGAGAGCGGTTGCCCTTCGTCGGTCACGGTCATGGCTGCGAATAGCGGAGCCCCCGCCAATCGCGCACGGCGCACAAGCGCCAACAGACCCGGCAGCGCGATCACACCGGGGTATGCGCCGCCGAGCCGTATCTGCAGCGCCGCCAGGGTCTCATCGGACTCGACCAACCGGTCTGCGCTGTCGCAGCGGGCGCGGATCACGCCTGCGGTGGTCACTGGTGCGCCCTCATCGGCCGATCATTATCCGAACGCCTCACGGCGCATCAAGGAAGAGGCCAGCATCGCTGCTGCGGCATCGGGCACGAGCTGATCAATGCCCTCTGGCAGGCTGGTCTGCGGATGCAGGGCTGAGAAAGTGGTGACCAGATTTGTGCGGTCAGCACCTGCGGCCGACAGTGCAAGCGCCAATCGCGCCATCTGGCTCTCGGTCGTGCACATGATCGCCATTTCGCGCGACATTCCGGCCCCCGAGGCGAGGCTCGACAGGAAAAGTGCAATCCCGGCGGAGTCGATTTGCAGACCCCGGGCCGAATCACCTGCCAATTGCCGAATGACGTGGTCGAGTAGCTCCAGACGCGATGCTGCGGCTACGCGTTGCTGGCGCAATGCACTTTCCGCCGCGTCGGCAGCAGCCGGTCCGGACGGATCATCTGCAACGTAGGCCTGCATGGTCATCAGAGCGATATGGTGAAGATCGCCGGGCAGTTCCGAAAGTGGAATCTGCATGCGCCGCATCAACTGTCCGAATCGCGCCTGCGCGGCGAGCAAATTCATCCCACGCGCGGCCAGATCGGGATCGCGCGACGCAATGATGTCTTGAAGAAGCGGGGTGAGCACGGGATCGAGTCCCAGCCTGCCCTGCATCTTCTCGGTAAGTTGCCACTCGACCGCAAGCATGTGCAGATGATTCAGCAGGGCCTGATTGCCGGCGAGCAAATCCGCCAAGCCATCGCCCGCCTCTCGCGCCCAGGCGGCAGAATTGTCGTGACCGGCAGCTTCACCAACCGCCTGCACAAGCTGTCTGGCAATATCTGACAGCATGCCTCGGACGCGGGCGATGATCTCGTCGCTGAAGATCGAGTTATCGTCGTTCTGGAGAAGATGCCGGAGAATTGGCCCCATGTGGACCATGACCTGATCGGCATGAACCAGGTCATCGCGCAGAAGCGCCTCGATCGCGCCGGGATCGGGGGGGAAAGGTACGGTCAGTGCCATAAGTCGCTCTTACGGCCGACTGGTTAACTGCGGGTTAGGCGATCTGTCGGTTGCCGGCGTTGTCCCGAACTGGAGCAGCAGCAGGCACGTGCCAAGGAGCGTCAGAACCGCAACGCCGATCGCTGCATCGAATGGCAGCGTGATGCTGGCGATGGCGAGCACAAGGCCGAAGGCCAATCGGTCTTCCAGCCAGGCGGATCGGGGGAAACGCGGCAGGGCAAGGCGCACAAGGCGCGCTCCACCGATAAGCAGAATCGGGGCGAACCAATTGAGCCCAAAAGGAATTGCGCTGGTGTAAGGCAGTTCGCTGCGCCAAGCGGCAAGCGCTATCAGTCCAGCATCGACGAGAAGATGGAATAGGGCCACGGTCCTGCGCTCAAGGCCCGAGGCCAGGAGCGAATCACGCTCCACCTGCCCCATCAGACTGGCCACGCGCTCCACCAGCCAGGACAATCCGATCAGCAGGAACCCTGTGGCGGCATTGCCAAGCCAGCCAAGCCCTAGACCGAGCAGTCCCAGTATCCCGGCAGCAAGTCCGATCAGCGCAGGCCGGGTTCCTGCATGAAGCATGGCCGGCCCGAACCTGCGGACAAAGGCCATGGCCAGCAGCACCCCCGGGGAGCCTTCGGCCGATCCACCGCTAGCCGTATGCAGCCTCAGCCACTGACGCTCTGCGGTGTGGGCTTCCTGTTCGCTACGGACCATGGTCCAACGGCCATCACCCAGCATGGCCGCAGACACGCCGCGCAATGGCAGGCGGGCCTGAACGGCGAGGCGCAGCAGCGCCGATTGCGCGTTCCATTCGGGCGGCAAATCGGCAAGGCCAGCCGCGATCCGTCCCTGGAAGCGCATTGCTCCGGCGAATGCATGGTTGATATCGATGCGCTCGAAACCGAGCGGCAAGGCGTTTTCTGCCGGAAGCGTGAGAACGCACGGACCTGCCTCGATAAGATCCCGAAACACGTCGGGCATGGCAATCAGGCCATCGCCCACGACGATCACATCGTCTTCAGGAGCAAGCAAGGGCACAAGTGCACGCGCTGTTGCCACGACATGAAACTGGGCTCCGCCAGCCTCGACAACGTGCTGGAGCGCGACCAGCTCGCCGCTGATCCCCTCTGCCATCACGACGACGCGCTTTGCGCCCAGCGAGAGGGCCAACCCGATCTGATGGCGCAGCAGCGAACGTCCGCCGATCGGCAGATACCCGCGAAGTCCTGCAGGCACCGTTGCCGGCACACCCGCAGCCTGTGCCGGATGGGAAGTTTCAATCAGGGAAAGAACTGCGACCCGCAAGAATTGCCTCCTGTCGCACCATCGTAGGGACTGGCGACGGTCGTGCCAAGGCGGACCGCTGTAGCGTCGGGGATTAGGCGTCTATTGCCAGATCGGCCAGCATCTGGTGCAGGCGACGAAGGATCGCCGGATCACCGGGCGCGCCGTCCAGCGCTTCTTCCGCAAGGTCGATCAGGCCTTCGGCATGAAAGCTTGCCGCAAGACCTTTCAACCGCAAGGCTGCAACGTGCCAGTTCCCATCGCAGCGAGCGCGGCCGAGCAGATCCACCTGCCGTTCGGCACTTTCGATGAATGCCGCACGCAACTCGCGCACGAGTTCGGGATCGTGCCCGGCAGCAGCGGCAAGGTTAGCATCAAGGGAGGCGCCTTCGTAGGCCATATGAAACCGCTACGGGCCGAAGCGTTAAGGCGGGGTTTATGGATGGATCGAAATCGTGATATGACAGCGTCATGAACGGGGGAAGACGGATCATTCCGATCGATGGCGCCAATGAGGACGCCGGTGAGGCGAGCATGGCCGGGCCAACTGCGCCTGAGGATGCCGAGCTGGCATATATGCCTCCAGCTTTCCTTGAGAAAGCATCGGCAAGCGACTGGAATAGCGCAGAAATCCCTGCGCTCAAGAAATCCTGGCCAGCGCTTGTGCTGGCTGGCGGTGCGATTGCTGGTTGGACGGCATTCTTCGTTTGGGTTGTGATCCTTGCTCAGCCAACGCCCGCGTCTGCAGAGCAATGGGCATGGTGGTTGACGCAATGGAGCGTGCCCGTCCTGCTGGTGCTTGTTCTGCTGCTCGTAGTCATGCGTACAAGCCGGCAGGAAGCGGCCCGCTTCGCCGATGCGGCACGCCTGCTGTCGAACGAATCGGCTTACCTTGAGCGGCGCCTTGTTTCGATCAACACCGAACTGGCGCTGGCCCGCGACTTCATGGCCGCGCAAGGTCGCGATCTTGAATCGTTGGGCCGCGTTGCGGTCGATCGGCTTTCGGGCAGTGCCTCGCAGCTGGATGGGCTGATCAGCCGGAACGGCACGCAGATCGACAGGATCGCCGAAGTTTCGGCAGCCGCGCTCGACAACATGGAGAAGCTTCGGGGGCAATTGCCGGTCATTGCCAATGCCGCCAAGGACGTGACCAACAACATCGGCAATGCCGGACGCACCGCGCATCTGCAGCTTGAAGAGCTGGTCTCGGGCTTTCAGCGCCTCAATGAGTTCGGCCTTGCCAGTGAACGGCAGGTCGTGTCGTTTCGTGACCGGGTCGACAGCGCGCTGGAGGGATTTGCCAAGGCTTCCGAAGACCTCGGCCTTCTGGCCGAAAATCGTTTTGATGCCCTGACGCAGCGCAGCGTCGATCAGGCGGCCATGGCTGCCGAGGCGGAACAGGCTGCCCTTGCGGTTTGGCGGGAGCGCAGCGATGCCCATGCGGCATCCCTTAAGGAAACTCTCGTCCAACTCGGCGAGGCGCACGAGGGACTTATCGCGGACTCGGCGGGACGCCTGGCACGCTTTGAGGAGGCCGCGCGTTCGCTCACGGCAATGCTCGAAATCCAGGGCCGCGATCTTGACGAACAACTGGCGCGCAGGCGCGCCTCTGCCGAAGCTGGCGCCGCGGAACAGCGCGCGGCTCTCGAAAACCGTCTTGCCGAAATAGACGAGGCCGTTGCCGAGCGTCGCTCTGCGATGGAGCGCGCCGCCGCTTCTGCCGCCGAAGGTTTGGCGTCAAAGCTGGCCGAGCTTGATCAGGCGATCGAGGCGCAGCGCAGCACGCAAATTGTCGAGGCTGAGAAGCTTGCTTCCAGATGTGAGGAAATCGGAAGCAAGGTCAGTGCCTTCTCCGAAGTCCTTCGCAACTCTGGCGAACAAGGCGCACAGACAGCGTCGCAGGTTGACAAGGCAATGGCCGATCTCACCGCGCGACTGGGTGAAATGCGCCACGCGCTTTCCGGCACGGACCTGCAGATCGGCGAATTGACCGATTCTGCTGTGCGGCTTCTCGAGCTGATCCAGGCCGGTGGCGACCACACGCGCACCCAGATTCCGGAAGCCCTGCGCAGTACTGAAGCCGGGCTCAAGGGTCTGGAGGATCGCGTGTTCACCTTGCGCGATACCTTGCGCGAAGCAGGCGATGGCGGGCGCAGCCTTGCCGAGACGGTTGGTTCTGCTCGCAGTGAAGTTTCGAGCACGATCAAGGAATTGCAGAAGGCGCAAAAGGCCCTGTCCGAGCAGGCGGCAGAGCATGAGCAGCAACTTTCTGCTCTGCGCGACGTGCTGGCCGGGGTGCGCGCCGAAAGCGATGCACTGTCACAGGATATCGAGAGCCGACTGTCAGGAGCAATTGGCGGCTTGAACGAGGCTGCAACCAAGGCTGGTAAAGACCTGCGCGTCAGCACTGCGGGTGAAATCGAAAGCCTCGCCGAACGGCTTGGCGAACAGAGCAGTGCCGCGATCGCGCGGGTGCTTCAGGGGCGCGCGGCCGAACTTGTGGGGCGTCTTGAGGAAGCCATCGATGCCGCAGCGGCAGCAAGTCGCGACACCGCAATCCAGATGCGTGACCAGTTGGCGAAGGTCGATGAACTGGCCGGCAATCTTGAGGCGCGGGTCGATCGCGTTCGCGAGAAGGCAGAGGAGAAGGTCGATAACGACTTTGCCCGTCGCGCGGCCCTGATCACGGAATCGCTGAACTCGTCCGCCATCGACATTGCCAAGGCGCTGTCGACGGATGTTTCGGAAACCGCTTGGGCATCGTACCTGCGCGGGGACCGCGGCATCTTCACCCGCCGCGCCGTGTCGCTGCTGGAAAGTGCCGAGGCCAAGGCGGTACAGGCGCATTACGAAGCTGAGAGCGAGTTCCGCGAGCATGTGAACCGCTACATCCACGATTTCGAATCCATGCTGCGCCAGTTGCTTTCGACCCGTGACGGTAACGCTCTGGGCGTTACGTTGCTCTCGTCCGACATGGGCAAGCTCTATGTCGCACTGGCGCAGGGGATCGAGCGCCTGCGTACCTGAGCTTGAGGCCTAATGAAAATCGCGTGACTTGGGGATGATCCTCACGTCACGCGGGTGTGTCCGGGCACCGGGACCGGCGCGTTCGGGGATCGGCCTGTTGCACTCGTCCGCCCGCGCAATCGGCGGCATGAGCCGGTCGGCATCGGACAGCGCATCCAGGCTCGCGCTGGCATCGGTCAGGTGCATGGCGATGACATGGATGACCTCGTCGTCGTATTCGACACGCCCGCGCACCTCCATCAGCCGTGCGCCCATGATGATCTTGCGCTGCTTCTCCATCAGGTCGGGCCAGATCACCAGATTGACCACGCCAGTCTCGTCCTCGAGCGTGATGAAACAGACACCCTTGGCGCTGCCGGGGCGCTGACGCACCAGCACCACGCCGGCAACCTGCACCGTGGCGCGATACTTGTGGCTCCTGAGGTCCGCCGCCCGGACAAAGCCGCGTTCGCCCAGCATCGGCCGCAAAAACGCCAGCGGATGGGCCTTCAGCGACAGGCGATGCGTCTGATAATCGGCCACGACCTCCTCCGACAGCGGCATCATCGGCAGGACGGCACGACTGCGCTCCTCGCCTTCCGAGCGTGACGTCATGGCGGCAAACAGCGGCAGCTCCTTGGGCGCGACAAGGCTGCGGGCATCCCACAGCGCCTGCCTGCGCGAGAGACCAAGCGAGCCCAGCGCATCGGCTGCGGCAAGCCGCTCGACCAGTGCCGGAGACAGCCCTGCCCGTTCCTTCAGGCTGGCGGCATCGGTAAAGACACCACCCTCGCCTCTCGCCGCAACAAGCATGGCGGCCGCATGTTCGGGAAAGCCATCGATCTGCCTGAGGCCAAGCCGGAGCGCGCCTCCGCCCTGCTCCAGCGTGCAATCCCAGTCCGAATGGTTCACATCGACCGGCAGCACCGGCACGCCGTGCCGCGCCGCATCGCCGACGATCTGCGCAGGGGCATAGAAGCCCATCGGCTGCGAATTGAGCAAGGCGCAGGCGAAAGCCGCCGGATAGTGGCACTTCAGCCATGACGAGACATAGACGAGGTGGGCGAAGCTGGCGGCATGGCTTTCGGGAAAGCCGTATTCGCCGAAACCCTTGATCTGGTTGAAACAGCGTTCGGCGAAATCCGGATCGTAGCCGCGCTTGACCATGCGGCCGACCATCATGTCCTCAAGTTCGTGCACCATCCCGCGGGAGCGGAACGTGGCCATGGCCTTGCGCAGGCGATTGGCTTCGAGGCTGGAAAACCGCGCCGCATCGAGCGCGATCTTCATCGCCTGCTCCTGGAAGATCGGTACGCCCAGCGTGCGGTTGAGGATCGAGCTCAGCTCATCGGCGGGGCCATGTTCGGGTCCGGGCGCAGGGATCTCTACCCTCTCCTCACCCCGCCTGCGCTTGAGATAGGGGTGGACCATATCACCCTGGATCGGGCCGGGACGCACGATGGCGACCTGAATCACCAGATCGTAGAACTGGCGGGGGCGCAGGCGCGGCAGCATGTTCATCTGCGCGCGGCTTTCCACTTGGAACACGCCGAGAGAATCGCCCTTGCACAGCATGTCGTAGACCGCCGGGTCCTCGCGCGGGACCGTGGCCAGCGTCAGGTCGCGGCCGTGGTGCGCGCCCAGCAGATCAAGGCACTTGCGGATGCAGGTGAGCATTCCGAGCGCCAGCACGTCGACCTTGAGAATGCCGAGCGCGTCGATGTCATCCTTGTCCCATTCGATGAAGCTGCGATCGGCCATCGCGCCATTGCCGATCGGCACGGTTTCGGTCAGCGGCCCTTGAGTGAGAATGAAACCGCCAACGTGCTGGGAAAGATGGCGCGGCATTCCAATCATTTGCTGGGCAATTGCGATAACGCGCCTGAGGTAAGGATCGGTGCCGTCCAACCCGCTTTCGTTGACGTTCTTCTCCCCCACCTCGGTGCCCCAACTACCCCAGACGGTGCGAGCGAGCGCGCCGGTCACGTCTTCGGACAGGCCCATGGCCTTGCCCACTTCGCGGATCGCCATGCGCGGGCGGTAGTGGATGACCGTGGCGCAAAGCCCTGCACGGGCACGGCCAAAACGGCGGTAGATATACTGGATGACCTCCTCACGCCGTTCATGCTCGAAGTCGACGTCGATGTCGGGCGGCTCCTTGCGCTCCTCCGAGATGAAGCGATCGAACAGCAGTGCGTGCTTGGCGGGATCAACGGCGGTTATCCCGAGGCAAAAGCAGACCGCGGAATTGGCAGCTGAGCCACGCCCTTGGCACAGGATCGGAGGATCGCAATTACGTGCGAAATCAACAATATCCTTGATGGTCAGGAAGTAGGTTGCAAGGTTCAGCTTGCCGATCAGGTCGAGTTCCCGGCGCAGAGTATCGGCAACGCTCTCCGGCACGCCATCCGGATAGCGCCCCCGTGCACCTTCCCACGTCTGCATTTCGAGCCAGGATTGCGGATCGTGGCCTTCGGGGCAGATTTCTTCAGGGTATTCGTAGCTTAGCTCCTTGAGGCTGAACTGACAGGAGTCCGCCACTTCGCGCGTGGCACTGATTGCCTGGGGCCAGCGCTCGAACAGACGGACCATCTCTTCAGGGGATTTCAGATGCCGTTCGGCATTGGGTTCGAGCAAATGCCCGGCCTTGGCCACGGTGGTCTTGTGACGGATTGCCGTCATCACGTCCTGAAGCGGACGGCGGTCTGGCGTGGCGTAGAGCACTTCGTTGGTAGCCAGCAGGCCAAGGCCATTGCTCCGAGCTAGACCGTTCAGCCGTTCGATCCGGGCAATGTCATCGCCGACGTAAAGGTAGCTCGCGGCCAGATGGCGCATGGTCGGCAGGCTGTGGACAAGCTTGGGGAGAAGCTCGGGAAAAGGCAGGGAAAGGCTGTTCGTAATCGGTGGAAGAACTGGGGATTCCCCACTTGGAAAAGCATAGACATTGCTTTCGCTTTCCGCCGTAAACATCTGATCCAGATCAGCTGGGGGAACGAGGATCAGGTGAATGCCCTCGGCATGGGCAGCCAGCATGGGTAAATCGATCTCACAGATGCCCTTGGCCTGCCACTCTCCAGTGAGCGTGCGCATTCGCCCAGCCGAAATGAGGCGGCACAGCCTACCGTACGCGGCGCGGTCCTGCGGATAGGCCAGAAAGGCCAGGCCCTCGACGGTTTCGATCCTGCAGCCGATAACGGGACGCATGCCCGCCCCATCTGCTTCGGTGTGCAGACGTACAATACCGGCCAGGGTGTTGGCATCGGCAATGCCCAGCGCATCGTAGCCCAGTTCGCGTGCCGTCCTGACCAGATCCTGGGCGTCCGAGGCACCGCGCAGGAACGAGAAGCAGGTTGCCAGCCCCAGTTCGACAAAGGCCGCCGGTGAAGGTGGCGGCCCTTCGAATGGCGCGACATGGCGCCGCGGCGGCGTCAGCGCAGGTTCGGGCATCAGACTGCGCCAGAAAGTTCCGAAAGTCTATCCGCTACCCGGCGTAAATCATTCGCAAACTTGTCTTCTTCCTCGGCGCGACCGTGATCTTGCAGACGCAGCAGATAGCTGGGATGCGTGGTGATCCACAGCTCGCTGCCATCGTCGAGCAAATGTGGCTCGCCCCGCACCTTTTGCACGCTGACCGTCTTGCCCAGAAGGCTGCGTGCCGCGCTTGCGCCCAAGGCGAGGATGAGCCGGGGCTGGACCAGCGCGCGTTCGCCATCAAGCCACCAGCGGCAGATATCAATTTCCTTGGCGGTGGGATTCTGGTGGAGACGGCGCTTGCCACGGGGAACGAACTTGAAGTGCTTGACCGCATTGGTCACGTAGGTGCGTTCGTCCGAAATACCCGCTTCTTCGAGATGCGAGCGCAGCAAGCGACCGGCCGGGCCGACGAACGGACGGCCCTGCTCCTCCTCGGTATCGCCCGGCTGCTCGCCCACGATCATCAAGGCGGCGGATGCAGGCCCTTCGCCCATGACGGCACGGGTACCGTTGCAGCCGATCTCGCAACGGCGGCAGCCGAGGATTGCCTCGCCAATCGCGCCAAGGCTTTGCGGCCGTTCGCCGAAGTCCTGTTCGCCCGCCTTCACCATCTGCGCCTCGCGTGCCTGTGCGCCTGCGATCAACTCGGGGATGAGCGCCGCTTCGGGCATGTTCTTCCAGTACTTGCGGGGCATTTCCTTGAGCATGGCCCCGACCTTCAAACGCGCGGGATTGAAGATCGACGCATAATACTTGCGCCACAGCGCCTCGACCGGATCGCCCGAAGGAGCATCTGCACGGGTGGCCGGCGGGCCTTCCTGCAGCGCCTCGCCATCCCAATGCAGGGTCCCGCGCGGGGTGAGAATCGACCAGCGCATGGTGGTGAAGCGACGCACGAAGAACCCGGCGTTGGCGCGCAGGATATGGTGCTCGGGCTCGAACCAGGCGACGTAGTGCTCGCCTTCTTCGTTCTCCACGCTGCGAAAGCGGACGAAAGCGCGCATCTTGTGAATGTCCCGCCGGACCTGCCGGGCGAGGTCTTCCATGGCGCGCACGTCGGGATCGGCCTTGTCCTCCATCAGGCGGGGGCGTGACTGCAGGCGCCACAACGTGCGATAGAGCAATAAAAAGCGCGTAGAATCAGAATGAAGGATCACGCTTTGTGCAAGCTGCAAGAAGTCTCGCGAAACGCGGGGCTGTGGGGCATCGTCAGGCGGCGATGGCAGGCGGCGGTCACCATGCGCGAACAGGTCCGCGCCCTGATCGGCAGGGGATTCCCAGGTGACCCGGTCTGGCGGCACATCGGCGCGGACCATGCGGCGCGCGGCATCACGCCACCCCTCGAAATCGTCCGGCGCGGCAAGCTGGATGCGGAACGCTTCGGCCAGGCGCATGTCACGGAACGGCTTCATGCGAAGAGTTCCATCTGGGTGGGCTTGACGGCGGGGGCCAGAAGGCTTTGCAGATCGGCCCGGTCGGTCAGGAGCACAGGGCGCCAGTCCTCGGTGACGATGAACGGGCGCACCTTGGCAACAGAGACGGTCAGTTTGCCAACGTCGGCCAGGCGCAGGCGGCGTTGGCGGCGGGCGGCGACCAGGGCGTTGACGGCCTTCACCCCCAGCCCCGGCACGCGCAACAGCTTTTCGCGCGGGGCACGGTTGACGTCGACCGGAAAGTCCCCGCGAAAGCGCAGGGCCCAGGCGAGCTTGGGGTCGATATCGAGCGGGAGCATGCCATCGTTGCCGGTTGCCTGCTGCACTTCGTGCGGGGCAAAGCCATAGAAGCGCATCAGCCAGTCGGACTGGTAGAGCCGATGTTCGCGCATCAAGGGCGGACGCTTCAGCGGCAGGACCGCGCTGGCATCGGGGATCGGGCTGAAGGCTGAGTAATAGACGCGGCGCAGGCGAAAGCGGTCGTAAAGCGTGCTGGCGCGACCGACGATATCGGCATCGGTCGCAGCATCGGCGCCGACGATCATCTGGGTGGACTGGCCGGCGGGAGCAAACTTCGGCGCATGGCGGAAGCGCTTGCGGGCGTCCTTGGCCTCGACAATCGCTTCTTTCAGCGACCCCATCGCTCCTTCGATCTGCGGCGCGGACTTGTCGGGCGCAAGGCGAGTGAGGCCGGCCACCGTGGGCAATTCGACGTTGATCGAGACGCGATCGGCATAGAGCCCGGCCTGGGCAACCAGTTCGGGATCGGCCTCAGGGATTGTCTTGAGGTGGATGTACCCCCGAAAATCGTGTTCTTCCCTCAGGATACGGGCGACTTCTATCAACTGCTCCATGGTGTGGCTGGAGCTTTTGACGATCCCCGAGGAGAGGAACAGCCCCTCGATATAGTTTCGGCGGTAGAACGACAGCGTCAGGTCCACCACTTCCTGCGGAGTAAAGCGCGCGCGGCGGGTGTTCGAGCTCTTGCGGTTCACGCAGTAGTGGCAATCGAACACACAGTGGTTGGTCAGCAGGATCTTGAGCAGCGAGATGCAGCGACCATCAGGCGCATAGGCATGACAGATGCCCATGCCCTCGGTCGACCCGATGCCGCGCCCTGGTCCATTTGGCCCGCCCTTGCTGTTGCGCTTGGTAGTACCCGACGAAGCGCAGGAGGCATCGTACTTGGCAGCATCGGCCAGGATTTCGAGGCGTTCGAGAACGGTAAGTTGCGGCATTCGTTCCTTATATGTTCTTTCAGCATCCTGCGCCAGCCCGTACCTGTGGACAGGCCGAGGGAAGGAACGCGAAACGGGACGAGCCGTTCAGGCACCACACGGGCGGGGCCTGAGGAGACAATTTGATGCCGATGATCGAGACCCGCGACGGGACCCGCCTTTATGCCAAGTCGTGGGGCGATGGGCCGCCGGTGGTGCTGATCCACGGCTGGCCGCTTTCCGGCGACAGCTGGGACCCGGTGAGCAATGCGCTGGCCGATGCGGGCTTTCGTGCGATCGCCTATGACCGGCGCGGGTTCGGACGTTCGGACCAGCCTTCGGGCGGCTATGATTACGATACCTTTGCCGACGATCTGGCTGACGTCATGGCGGCAATGAGTGCGAGCGATAACGTGGCTTTGGTCGGCTTCTCGATGGGCGGCGGCGAGATCGCACGCTACATGTCGCGCCATGGCGGTCGCGGGGTTTCGCGGGTGGCGCTGGTGTCATCAGTCGTGCCCTACATGCTCAAGACCGACGACAATCCCGACGGCGTTCCGCAATCCACGTTCGATGAAATGACCGACGGCATGCTGGAGGACCGGGCCAGGTTCTTTACCGGCTTCTTCCGCGATTTCTATGGCGTGGGCATGCTGAGCAGGCCGGTGAGCGACGAGACGCTGAAGCTGTCTTGGGCAACGGCGATGCAGGCGGGCCTGAGGCCGACGCTGCTCTCAGCGAAGGCTTTTGCCACTACCGATTTCCGTGGGGACCTGCCCTCGTTCCGCGTGCCGACTTTGGTAATCCACGGTACCTCCGATGCGACTGTGCCGATCGAGGCAACCGGGCGCGCCGTTGCCAGGGCCGTGCCGCATGCAACGCTGATCGAGTACGATGGCGAGCCGCACGGGGTCTTCGCAACGCAGACCGAGCGGCTGACCAAGGACCTGCTCGATTTTGTCTCGGGCCGTCCCGCCGAGACGATGCCGCAGGAAGTGATCGACACGCTGACCGCACAGACCATCGTGGCGCCATCGATCTGATGCTTCAGGCAAAGAGCCCCTGGATGAACCATTCAGGGGCTCCACCGCGCCCGTCCCCGATCACGCCGTGGCGGTAGATCCAGTAGCGGCGACCGGTCTCGTCCTCGATCCGGTAATAATCGCGAAGGCGCACGGTGGAGCGTTCGCGCCACCATTCCGGAGCAATGCGCTCTGGCCCTTCGGCTCGTGCGACCTTGTGCAACTGTCCGCGCCATTGGAACTGGCGTGGCAGGCCGTCCGGGGTTTCATAGATGACCGCGACAGACTCCGGTTTATCCAGGAGTTTCAGTGGCCTGTGATGGAAACGCAATTCTTCCTGTGAAGAGGGTATATCCGCCAGCGATGGCTGCCAGCGTTGGGCGCGTTCGGGCAGATGACTGGCGTGAGCGACCGGACGCTGTACCGCTTCTGGCCCAAGGCGCACGGTCAGGCGATCGATACAGGCGGCCAAACTGGTACCATGACGCTCGGCCGCGGCGTCGAGATCGGCCTGCGACAGGTGCAAGGGTTCCGCCCACGGCACGCGCAGGCGCACAAGTTCTATGCCGAACCCCGCATCGAGATCATCGAGCCGTGCGGCGAAGAGACGGCAGATATGGGCCGGATCGCGGGAGGCGGCAGCCATCTCGAGCCGCCTCACAATCACCTCGCCATCGACCTTCCACATCCCCAGCTCAAGGCGACGTGCCCCCTGCCCCAGCCCTTCGAGCAGGCGCGCCATGTCGGCGGCGAGGTCCTCGACCACGCGATCGAGAAGGGTGCGGTGGCGGATCGGCTCCATCAGTCGGCGCTGGACCAGCGGGGCAGGCACGCCCACGACGGGCAGCAGCGGTTCAGGCCGCAGGCCGAAGATCTGGTCGAGCCGCAGCAGCGGATTGGCGGCGGCCGAGCGATGATTGCGGAAGCGGCGCGCCAGGTTCTCGCGCGTCAGCCCTTCGATCTGGCCCAATCGCTTGAGGCCGAGGCGGCGCAGCAGCAGGATCACATCGGCGTCGAGACGCAGCGCGGCGACGGGGAGATCGGCGAGAAAGGTGCGCGGGTCCGCTTCCGCAGGCTGGACTGCAGCTGTCGGTCCATGGCGGGCGAGTGCCCAGGCCGCGCCTGCCGTGGGTGCAAGCGCAGCGCGTGCCGTCAAGCCACGCTTGTTCAGCAGGGCCAGCGCATCAGCGATCAGGGCTTGCTCGCCGCCGAACAGGTGCGCCACGCCGCTGGTATCCACCAGCAGTCCATCGGGTGGATCGAGCGCGCTCCAAGGGCCCCAGCGTTGTGCCCACAGGGCAAGGTTCTCAAGGAACGCAATGTCGCCCGCAGCATCGGCAGGGCGCACGACAAGCGCGGGGCAAAGCGTGCGCGCATCGGTGAGGCGCATCGACGGCGCAGCCCCCGCCGCGCGGGCCGCAGCGTTGGCGGCGACAATGCGCGGGCCGTGGGCGGTGTCCTCGATCAGCGCGAGCGGGGCGGCGTCAAGCCCTTCCCCGTACTTCAGGCCTTCAACCAGTCGCCAGCGATCGATCGCCAGATCCGTGCACCAGATCGCCATGATCCGGCGTCCGGGATTCTGGGAGAGCAGGTTCGGCGACGAGGAGAGCGTCGTCATCGCGCAAGGTCCATTGTCCGGGGTGGAAGGTATGGGCGCGAAACAGATCGGCCCGCCAGGTGGCCGTGCCCGGGGCGTGGGCATTCCAGCGCGGCCGGGGTGAAGGTGCGGGTCCCACCTCCCAGCGCATGCGCGCCGCGCCGAGATCGCGCCGGGCATCGAGCCGCACGAGCCACAACGGCACGCCGTGCTTTTCTGCAGCAAGGCTGAGACGGCGCGAGGCGGTGAAATCGAGCGCGCGAGGATTGCCGCCGATCTCGCCCATCACGAAAGCCATGTCACGACAGCGCAATCCCTCTTCCAGCGCGAACAGCGCATCTTCGGGCGTGGCGGCGGCAACGTGGATGAGGCGATGGCGCAAGTCGGCTGGCAAGCCTGGCAAGTAAGGCCGGCCAGAAAGACGCAGTGCCGCCTTGTCCTGCACCCACAGGAACGGGCGGCGATCGGGCAGTTCTGCGACTTGCTGCTGGCGCAAGGCATCGCGGGCCAGCGCCAGCGCCATTCCCGCTCCGCAGGCATCGCGCGCAGGTGCGAACAGCTCGGCATGAGCGCAATCGAGGGCCAGCCCCGGCTGCCAGCGAGGCGTGCGGGCAGAGGTGCCGATACCGCGCGCAAGGCCTGGAGCCAAGGCGACAGGATCACGGATAGGGGCGTGTTCGATCATGCGATTCGTTCCTTTGTTCTTATTATGTTCCATTTCAGGGAACGCGCAATCCGTCTGTCGTTTCCCTTTTGTGCACAGCCTTGGGGAAAAACCTGGGGGGAACTTCACCCGCTCCGTCCCGTTCATCAGGCAACTGCCGACAAGCAAAGGACATTCGAGCAATGAAGTACGATCAGGGCAATCCCGAAGAGCTACGCGAAAAATTCTGGAAGGCGATGTCTTCATCGCCCTACGTCATGCTCCAGCTCGACAATGATCCGGATTCGGCCGCGCCGATGACCGCGCAGCTCGACAAGGACGCCAACAGCGCGATCTGGTTCTTCACCAGCCGTGACAACCGCTTTGCCAAGATGGGCGGAGCCACCGCGACGTTCTCTTCCAAGGGGCACGATGTGTTTGCCCGCTTCCATGGCGTGCTGGTCGAGGAAACCGATCGCGCGGTGCTGGAAGAGCACTGGAACAACTTCGTGGAAGCCTGGTTTCCGGGCGGGCCGGATTCGCCGAACCTGCTGTTCTTGCGCATGAACCTCGGCGATGCCTCAATCTGGGCGGGTGAACTCGGCCTGATCGGCACGGCCAAGATGGCGCTGGGTATGGACGTCACCAACGACGTCAAGGGCGGCTACACCGACACCAAGCTGTAAGCACTGTCACCTGCCAGCCAAACGAAAAGGGCCGCCCCGAAAGGAGCGGCCCTTTTTATTCAACCCTTGCACACGATCAGCTGATCGGCGGCACCGGCTGCGGCGGCGCGTCAGCGTCTTCCTCATGCACTTCCACGAGGCCACGGCCGACATGGCTGCGGCTGCGGCTGTAGCCGAAGTAGATCAGCAGGCCCAGCGCACCCCACACGGGCAGCACCATCTTGGCGTCGAACGGCAGCAGCAGGTAGAGCGCGAAAGTCCCGACAATAGCGAGCGGCGCCGTCAGCCAGATCAGCGGCGTGCGGAATGGACGATGACGGTTCGGCTCGGTCCGGCGAAGCACCAGCACCGCGATGGCCACCATGAAGAACGCGAACAGCGTACCCGAGTTCGAGATGTCGGCCAGCTTGCCTACCGGCAGAAACGCAGCCGCTGCAGCGACAAACACGCCGGTAATGCCGGTAACGATGTGCGGCGTCTTCCACTTGGGGTGAATCGTGGCGAGCTTTTCCGGCAGCAGACCATCGCGCGCCATCACGAAGAAGATGCGAGTCTGACCGAACAGCATCATCAGGATGACCGAGGGCAGGGCAAGACCGGCAGCAAGGCCGATCACACCGCCAAGCTTGGTCCAGCCGATCTCCTTGAGAACGTGGGCCAGGGCTTCCTTCGAGCAAGCCAGAGGCTCCTTGCCGAGCGCGGCGAGCGACGCACACTGGTCTGCCAGAGCCTTGGAGCCCGGAGCGAGGACTTCACCGGCAGGACCTGAAACGGGCTGCGCACCGATCGAGCCAATCGCGCCGCCTGCGACGAGGATGTAGAACACCGTACAGATCGCAAGGCTGCCGATCAGCCCGATCGGCACGTTGCGCTGCGGGTTCTTGGTTTCCTCGGCCGCGGTCGAGACCGCATCAAAGCCGACATAGGCGAAGAAGATCGAAGCCGCTGCACCGCCAACGCCGATGATGCCCCAGCCGTTAGGCGTGAATGGAGTGAAGTTCGGGCCGTTGTTCAGGTACTTGAACGTGGCGAACACGAACAGGGTCAGCGCGCCGACCTTGATCGCAACAAGCACCGCGTTGACCTTGGCGCTTTCCGAGGTGCCGATCATCAGCAGCCAGGTAACGAGCAGGCCGATAACCAGCGCCGGCAGGTTGACCACGCCGCCCGCGAAAGGACCGTTGGCCAGCGTCGCTGGTATCTCCAACCCTATGTAATCTCGCAAGAGTCCGACGAAATAGCCCGACCAGCCCACGCAGACCGCTGAAGCTGCCACCGCATATTCGAGGATCAGCGCCCAGCCGACCATCCATGCCAGCAATTCACCCATCACGGCATAAGTGTACGTATAAGCTGACCCCGAAACAGGCACCATCGATGCCAGTTCCGAATAGCACAGTGCCGCCACCGCGCAGACAAAACCGGCGATGATGAAGCTCCAGATCATGCCCGGCCCGGCCTTTTGCGCAGCTTCGGCCGTAAGCACGAAGATGCCGGTGCCGATGATGGCGCCGACGCCGAGCAGGGTGAGCTGGACCGGGCCCAGCGAGCGATGCAACGATTTCTTTTCAGCAGTTGCTAGAATGGCGTCGAGCGGTTTGACGCGACCGAACATGAAATTCTCCCGCCTTGGTCCGGCACCTGAAACCAAAACGGTTGCGCCGGAAACCAGGTTATGGCGCGTAACGCTAGCGGGAACGGCCCTTCGCGCAAGCCATTTTTCCCCAGACTTGCATCAAAGGGTTGTCAAATATCGGGCCATCTTGCGGGTTTTCGACAAGCAAGTAGAAGCGTCTGCCCGCTTCAGAGGATGCGCAACGATGTCCACGACCTTCCAGCTCGACACCGCCACCAGCCGCGCGAACCCGACGCCCGCACCGATGAAGCGGCTGACGATCCCGGCGATCCGCCAGCGCAAGAAGGACGGCGTGACCCAGGAACCGGTGGTGATGCTCACCGCCTATACCGCGCGGCAGGCGCAGTTGCTCGACGCCCATTGCGACCTGCTGTTGGTGGGGGATTCGCTGGGTCAGGTGATCTATGGCCTGCCCTCCTCCGTGCCGGTCACGCTCGACATGATGGCAGCGCATGGCGCGGCGGTGGTGCGCGGGTCGTACCATGCCGCCGTCGTGGTCGACATGCCGTTCGGCTCCTACGAAGCCTCGCCGCAGCAGGCATTCGAGAGCGCCTCGCGCCTGCTCAAGGAAACAGGCTGCGCAGCGGTCAAGCTTGAAGGCGGCGAGGCCATGGCCGAAACCGTCGCTTTCCTTACCCGGCGCGGCATTCCGGTGATGGGCCACGTCGGCCTCACTCCGCAAGCGGTGAACGTGCTCGGCGGCTACAACGCGCGCGGCCGCAGCGAGGCCGAGGCTACCAAGATTGTCGGCGATGCGCAGTCGCTGGCCGATGCCGGCGCCTTTGCCATCGTGATCGAGGGGGTAGTGGAGCCCATCGCTATCGCCATAACGCAAGCAGTGCCCTGCCCCACCATCGGCATCGGCGCTTCGGCGCAGTGCGACGGGCAGGTGCTGGTGACGGAGGACATGCTCGGCATGTTCGAGCGTGTGCCGCGTTTCGTGAAGATCTACGAGAACATTGCGGACACGATTTCCGGCGCTGCCGCCACTTATGCTGCCGAAGTGCGCTCTCGTGCGTTCCCCGGTATTGAACAGACCTATCAGCCAAAGTAACGCGCCACGACACGCACGGCACGCCAACAAGGGAATTCCGTTTGCTCCGCTTCTACAAGGGTTCGATCCTTTTTACGCTGGTCTGCCTGGCACTGGCCGTTGCCTACGGCTGGATGCAGACCGGCACTGCCAGTGGCACCATGTCACTGCTCTGGATCGTGTTCGTCCTTTCCATTCTCGAAATCTCGCTGTCGTTCGACAACGCGGTGGTCAATGCGGCCGTGCTCGAGGAAATGGACGAAATCTGGCAGAAGCGCTTCCTGACCTGGGGCATGATCATTGCCGTATTCGGCATGCGCATTGTCTTTCCGCTGGCCATCGTGGCGATTGCAGCGGGGTTGGGGCCGGTAGAGGCGTTGAACCTCTCCTTGAACGATCCCAAGCGCTACGAAGAGATCGTCAGCAGCGCTCATGTCGGCATCGCCGGCTTTGGCGGCGCGTTCCTGGCAATGGTGGGCCTGTCTTTCTTCTTCGACGGCGAAAAGGAAGTTCACTGGATCCGCTGGGTCGAGGAAAAGCTGGCCGTCGTATCCAACGTCAAGGCAGCCGAAATCGCCGTGCTGCTGCTTGGCCTCTACGGCATATCATTGCTGCTGTCGGATGCAGAAGCGCTGACATTCATTGTCTCGGGCGTGCTTGGCCTGGTCACCTTTATCGCCGTCGAAGCGCTGGGGACGATCCTGGAGATGCGCGACGAGGCACAGAAGGCTGCAGGCGTGGTGGTGCGCTCGGGCCTTGGCGGCTTCCTCTACCTCAACGTGCTTGACGCTTCATTCAGCTTCGACGGCGTGATTGGCGCATTTGCCCTGTCCAACAACATGGTGATCATCGCCCTTGGCCTGTCAATCGGCGCAATGTTCGTCCGTTCGATGACGATCATGCTGGTAAAGAAGGGCACGCTCTCGGAATACCGCTACCTTGAGCATGGCGCGTTCTGGGCCATCATCGCGCTTGGCGCGATCATGCTGCTGTCGGCAAAGTTCCACATCCCCGAAACCGTCACCGGCCTGATCGGCGCGGCGCTGATCGGACTGTCGCTGTGGTGGTCGGTCCGCCACAAGCGCAAGTACCCGGACAGCGAAATCGACGCCGCCGTCCGGGCAGACTGAAACCTCAGCTCTTGCCGCGCCCGGCCAGCGATGGCTTGGGCGCGGGCGTGCCAACGAAGCGCGGCGCGGGCGCCGGCATGATCATCCCATCGTCCTCAACGAAGGTTTCACGCGCCGTGTTGTGAGGATGCCTTGGCGCCTCGCGCAGGCTCAGCACCGGCGCAAAGCAGATGTCGGTGCCGTCCATGATCGCGCACCATTCGTCGCGGGTCTTGGTCAGGAACAAGGTGGTCAGCCGCGCCTTCAGGTCCGGCCAGACGCGTGGGTCCATCTGCGGAGCAAAGGCGGGATCATCCTTCAAACCGGTCTTTTCCAGGAGCAGCGCGTAGAACTGCGGCTCGATCGAACCGATCGAAATCCACTTGCCGTCGCTGGTTTCATAGGTGTCATAGAAGTGCGCACCGCCATCCAGAAGGTTGACGCCGCGCTCGTCCTTCCAGCGCCCAAGCCCAAGGAAGGTGTAGGTCATCGCCGAAAGGATCGCCGCACCATCCACCATTGCGCAGTCAACGACCTGGCCCTTTCCGGTCCGCTGCGCCGAGAACACCGCCGCCATCACGCCAAATGCCATGAGCATCCCGCCCCCGCCGAAGTCTCCGACTAGGTTGACTGGGAATTGTGGCTTTCCACCCGCCTGTCCAAAGCTGTGAAGGGCACCGGCCAGTGCAATGTAATTGATGTCATGCCCGGCAAGCGAAGCCATCGGCCCCTCCTGCCCCCACCCGGTCATGCGCCCGTAGACGAGCCTGGGATTGTCGGCGAGCAGTACGTCCGGCCCCAGACCAAGCCGCTCCATCACGCCGGGGCGATAGCCTTCGACAATCGCATCGGCGTCCTTCACCAGTTCGCGGATCCGGGCGATCGCGGCAGGGTCCTTGAGATCGAGCTCGATCCGTTCGCGATTTCGGTTGAGGATATCGCGGTTGCCGCTGTCACCAACCCGGTCGCCTTTGGCCGGTCGGTCTATGCGGATGACGCGCGCACCATGGTCGGCAAGCATCATGCAGGCGAACGGCCCGGGGCCGATCCCTGCGAATTCAAGTACCGTCAGCCCTTCGAGCGCCCCTGCCATGTCCTTCTCCGCATTTAATCGTTCGATTGAATTCGGATTAAGGCGATGGCGCTCCCCTGTCGAGAACAGAGTTCATGACGGATTGCGCAAGGCTCGCTGCTGCAGGAAGCCTTCGATAGCCGCCTGTCCGACAGTGTCGCCCAATGCAGCGCGTCCCGCAGACAGCAGCTTCAATGCCTGAGGACTGCCGGGGTTCTGCCGCAGGTAGCGGGCGAGAACGCCGTTTGCCTCCACGGGCTTCCCCAGTGCGCGCAAGGCGTAGTCTATTCTCTGCAGCGTCGGCAGGTTGAAGCGAATGAGCGCTGCTCGGCCATACTGGTCAAGCGCTCCGACGCGGTCCCCCGCCATGAGCCGGGTGTCGCCCGCCAGCAGCCACGCCTCCGCTGCGCCCGGATTGGCAAGCCGCAAACGGTCCGCCACTACCACGGCCTGACCAGCATTACCGCTCGCGATCAGTCCACGGATATAGGGCACGGCGTTCGCAGCGAAGTTCGGCGCATCGCCATAGGCCAACGCCAGCACCGGCAATGGCTGGTCGGCAGAAATGACCAGCGCAGAGCGTTGGCCTGCTGCGGTCGATCTTTGCCGAAGTGTCGCGGCGGCGAGCTTGTCCCCAAGTCCCGCCTCGGCATTCGCGGCAAGGGCCAGAAGGTAAGGCGGGGCGAAGTCCTGCCTCGCCCAGGCTGCCGCAATCTCGCTCGCCTGCTGATGAAGTGCCTGGCGTTCCAGAGCCCGTACCAGCAGCATGCGTGCCTGCAGGTTATCGGGCTGCACTCGCAGCAGCCGGTCAAAATGGCCGACGGCAAGGTTGGCGTTCCCGGCGCGATATTCGAGAATGCCATTGAGCAGCATTGCTGCCGGCATATCGCGCAAGGTAGTGCCGGTCTGCAGCAGGATCTTGCGGGCCAGATCGGTCTGCCCCGCCCTTGCCGCCAGAACCGCCTGAAGATAGAGCGCGCGGACATTGCCGGGGTCGACCTTGGCCAGCTTGCGACAGACGACCAGCATCGCCCGGTATTGGCCCATGTCGCCCAGCGTCGCGGCATACTCGCCCAGCAGCCCGACGTCGTTTGGCGCAGCACGAAGCCCGGCCTCGAACCAAGGCAGGGCTGCTTGCAGGCCAAACTGTTCGCGTACCAGCAACCCCCGCAATTCGAGCGCGCGCGGATCTTGCGGGGCCAGCTTTACCGCACGCTCTGCAGCCTCGATCGCCTGGGCCTGTTCGCCGCCGCTGAAGCGCAGCCGCGCAATGTCCACCCACAGCGAAGCGTTGTCCGGTGACAGGCGATAGGATTGGTCCAGCGCTTGCCCAGCCGCTGCCAGCCGGCCATCCATAAGCTCGATGCGCCCGCGCAGTTGCCAGCCGTGCGCAGCGCTGTCAGCCCGGAAGTCCCCGCCATAAAGCACCTTGCGCGCCTCGCGTCGGTCACCCTGGAGGAGCAGTGCTTCGCCAAGTTCCGCCCGCACGTCGTCCGCAGACGCGCCCTGCCGCATCGCCGTGCGCAACGGTGCCTCGGCGGCGATGCCATCGCGCTTTGCTATGGCATCGCGCGCCTTGGTGAGGAGGTCCGCTGGCACGTCGCCGCGCACCGGTCCGCCAAGGACCAGTGCGACCAACGCGGCTGCGGTGAACCTAGTTATGGAGATCGTACTGCTTGAGCAGGTCATATAGCGTGGGCCTGCTTATGCCGAGCAGTCGCGCGGTACTGGATATGTTGCCCTCGCTTCGCGCAAGGGCATGGCGAATGACCTTGCGATCGGTCACTTCGCGCGCGGTCTTGAGGTTAAGGGGCGAAGCTTCCTGCGTCTCGCCCGTCGGCAGATCAAGGTCGGCCGCAGAGACTAGCTTCCCGTCGGCCATGATGACCGCACGCTTCACCCGGTTCTCAAGCTCGCGCACGTTGCCCGGCCAGTTCCATCCGTCAATGGCGGCAAGCGCATCGGGGGCAAAGCCCTTGACCGAAGGATTCATCTCCTTGGCAAAGCGCAGCAGGAACGATTTGGCGAGAAGCGTCGCATCGCCCGGGCGCTCGGCCAGCCCCGGAATGCGCACGACGATTTCGGCAAGGCGATAGAACAGGTCCTCGCGGAAACGACCGTCGGCAATCATGGCCTCGAGATTCTGGTGCGTTGCGCAGACGATACGCGTGTCGACTTCGATCGAGCGCCGCCCGCCGATCCGCTCGATGGTCCGCTCCTGCAGGAAGCGCAGCAGCTTCACCTGCAGTTGCAGCGGAATGTCGCCAACCTCGTCGAGGAACAGCGTGCCACCGCTCGCCAGTTCGATCTTGCCCTCGGTCGTCTTGACCGCGCCGGTGAACGCGCCCTTCTCGTGCCCGAACAATTCGCTTTCCAGCAGGTTTTCGGGGATGGCCGCGCAATTGATCGCGACGAAAGCGCCTTGTGCCCGGCTTGAACAATCGTGCAGCCCGCGCGCCAGAAGCTCCTTGCCGGTACCGCTGGCACCCAGCAGCATGACCGAGACATTGGTGTTGGCCACGCGCTCGATCGTGCGCGCCACCTTGATCATCTCGGGCGCAGCCGTGATCATGCGGCCGAGCACCTTGTTGTCTGATGAGGCCCGCGTTGCCAGGACACGGTTTTCAGCCTCGATCTGGGAAAGATGCAGCGCGCGTCGCACGATCAGGCCCAGCGCGTCGATGTCCACCGGCTTCTGGTAGAAATCGTAGGCGCCCTTCTCGATCGCCTTCAGGGCGGATTCCCGCGCCCCGTGTCCGCTGGCGACGATGACCTTGGTCTGGGGACGCAGCGCCATGATCTCGTCAAGCACGGCGAACCCTTCGGTCGTGCCATCCGGGTCAGGCGGGAGGCCGAGATCGAGCGTCACCACAGCCGGCTCTTCCGACCGCAGCAGCGTCAGCGCCGTGGCCCGGTCGCCCGCAATCACGACGTCGAAATCCTCATAGGCCCACTTGAGCTGAGCCTGCAGACCCGGATCGTCCTCGACGATCAGCAGCACCGGCCGCTGTCCGGACTTTGCATCACTCATCATGCCACCTTTTTCCCATGGGGGGTGCTTTCCCCCTCAATCGAACTGAACAATCCTTGCGCGGCTGCCAGCGGCAGGCGCACCGTAAAGCGGCTGCCCAGCCCTTCGCGGCTTTCAACCTCAAGCTTGCCGCGCATGGCCCGCACCATTTCGCGCGCCTCGTATGCACCGATGCCGAACCCGCCTTGCTTGGTCGATACGAACGGCCGGAACAGGCGATTGCGGATAAACTCGGCACTCATTCCGCAACCGGTGTCGATCACTTCGATCGTACCGTAGAGGCCATCCACGTTGCATTGCAGGAACACCGCCATGCCCTCGGCGCTGGCGTCGATCGCGTTCTGCACCAGATGCAGAACCACCTGTTCGAGCACTTCACGGTTGGCAAAGACGCGGCAGGGCGCATCGTGCGTCACGTGGACCTGCAGCTGTCCGGGAGCGTTATAGCGATTGGCCACGGCGCGGATCACGTCGCTCGCATCAATGTCCTCGACGCGCTCTGCAGCATTGCCGCCATAACGCGAAAGCCTCGCCAGCAAAGCGTTGAGCTTGTCGGCGGAATTGCGCAGCGTGATCAGCATGTCCGCCCGGAATGCCGGGTTTTCAGCATGCTTCTCGGCATTGCGCGAAAGCAGGCTCAACTGGCTGGCAAGGTTCTTGATGTCGTGCATGACAAACGCCATGCGACGGTTGAATTCCTCGAACCGGCTCGCTTCGAGCAGCGCCGACTGGCCGGCATGCTCGGCAAGGTAGCTTGCCAGCTGCATGCCCACCACGCGCAGCAGGTCGAAATCCTCCCAATCGAGCTTTCGCGCCACTTGCGGACGCCCCAGCACGACCAGACCGACCAGGCGATCAAAGTGCAGCAGAGGCACCAGAGCCCAGGCGGAATGCTCTTCCACCAGCCATTTCGGTACCGCGGCATCCTCGCCCTGATGGTTCACGCCGGCGCGCAGTTCGTCGAGATCGACAATGAAGCCGCGCCTCTCGAAAAAGGCGACCCGGTCGATCGACAGCGCTTCGGCTGGAACATCGGCAGTCGGCCATTGCCAGCGAGCCGATAGCACCATCTCGCCATTCTCGCCTTGGCACAGCAGCAGGCCGGCAGAGCTGTCGGTGATGTCGGCGACCGCCTGGACCACGCGCTCATGCAATGATGGCGCATGCGTGCCGCCGCGGCCGATCGTGCGGGTGAAGCGCAGCCACTCCGAGCGATAGTCGTAACGGTGCTGGAAGAAGTGCTTGGCGAGCATGACTTTCATCCAGCCACGCAGGCGTCCCGCCGGGAGAATGGCCAGCACCAGCACGCTCGTCACGAACACGAAGCCCAGCTGCGCTAGCTGCCCGGCATCGCCGCCAAGCCACGCCAGCGATTGCGCCGCACCGACCATCACGATCATGTAGGCACCGATCACCAGAAGTGAGAGCGACTGGAAAGCGACGGCGCGTGACGGTGAGAACCGTAGAGCCGACCGCCCTCGCACCGCACCGATGGCAAGCAGCAAGGCAACGCCGATCTGCGCCACGCCGCGCATGGCTTCGAGTTCGACCGGCAAGGCCCGCGCGAGATAGGCGATCGTATAGAGGTTGAGGTCGTACCCCCAGACTGTCGCCATCGCGATGCAGGTCCAGCGCAGCGCAACGCGCTGTTGCGCCATGGCCCCGGCGTAGAGGTTATGCACCAGCACCAGCGCGCCCGCGGCAACCAGCAGCCGGAACAGCATCGAGATCTGGAAGATCATCGCCTGCGCCGCAGCGTTGCCACCATACCGCACGTTCATCATGAGCAGGATGAACTGCAGCGTCTCGACGAAGATCAGCGCCGCCATGACCGGCCTGATCGGTGCAACGCTCGTATGGCGCCCGTCGCGGGTGAACAGCACGAACGCGAGGCTGAGCCAGGCGAAAGTGCGGAAACTTTCGAACACCTGCGCAACCAGTGTCGCGTATCCGGTCCCGGCGACCACGAGCGCCCAGGCACCACTGACGATGAATGCGCCAAGCTCGGCCCGGGCCGGGCCCTCCTGCGCGTTACGCCGACGCTCCCAGCGCCAGCCCGTGAGCATCAGGAAGCAGAACGCGGCAATGAGAAAGGCCCATTGCCCGAAGCCCATCCATGACAGGGGAGTCTGCATGCCGACGCCCCCTTACCGTGCACCCTCGTGCCAGAGCACGACGCGGAGGGTCTGGAGCAGGATCAGCAGGTCCAGGAAAGGGGTGTAGTTCTTGGCGTAGTACAGGTCGTACTCGAGCTTGTGCCGCGAATCCTCGATCGATGCCCCATAAGGGTAATTGATCTGCGCCCAGCCCGTGATGCCGGGCTTCACCATGTGGCGCTCGGCATAATACGGCAGCTTTTCCTCGAGGTCCGAGACGAACTCGGGGCGCTCGGGACGGGGGCCGACGAAGCTCATCTCGCCTTTCAGCACCGACCATGTCTGCGGCAGCTCATCGATCCGCACTTTGCGGATGAAGCGCCCGATCCGGGTCACGCGCGGGTCGTTCTCCTGCGCGAACTGCGCCCCGTTCACCTCGGCATCGGTGCGCATAGAACGCAGTTTGATCACATCGAACGGCTCGCCATACAGGCCGACGCGGCGCTGGCGGAAGAAGGCCGGCCCTTTGCTGTCGATTTTCACCAGCAGGGCGAACAGCACGATCACCGGCAGGGTAAGTACCAGCAACAGCAGGCTCGCGGTAATGTCGAAGATGCGCTTGGCGGCGCTTGACAGGGCACGACCCGATGAAAACCCGTCCGAGAAGATCAGCCAGCTCGGGTTGACCGTGTCGAGATCCACACGCCCCGTTTCGCGTTCCATGAACGTCGAGAAGTCGTTGACGTGTACGCCAGTGGTCTTGATCCGCAGCAGATCCTTCAGCGGCAGCGCGTTGCGGCGCTCTTCCAGCGCCAGCACCACTTCGCTCACACCCAGATTTTCCACATAGCGCGTGAGGTTGTTGATCGCGTCGCGATGGATAGCCTCTTCGACAACCGGCGCGGCGCTGCTCATGCCGATGTATCCGACAATGGCAAAACCTGCCTCGGGCCGCTCGCCCAGCTTGCGCAGGCGGTCAGCTCGCGCGCCAGCGCCCAGCACCAGCACGCGCCGCCGAAATGCGGATGTCCCAAGAAGACCACCCAGCAGCAGCCGGATGAGCACCAGGAACGCCATGGCAATGAACATCGCGTAGAACAGGTTGGACCGCCACAGCGTTCGCCCCGGCAGCATGAAGTAGACAACAGAAAGGGCAATGATCCCGAGGCTTACCGCCACCATCAGCCGTGCCGTAGCATAACGCATCGAACGCAGCGCGTCCGATCCGTAGACGCCGACCGCGATCATCGCGGTCTGCACCAGCACCGCAAACAGCAGCAAGGGCGTCAACCGCATGGGCACCATGCCCGGATCGATGCCGATCTGGTGCGCGCGCAATTGCCAGCCCAGTTCGCCGGCGCCGATAAGCAGGACAAAGTCCAGCAGGCCCAGCAGCAGAACCGAATGCGGTATGTAATGCTTGAACAGGCGGATCATATGCCCGGCACTCGTCACCCCACGTGGGCACGGAATGGCCCTATGGGGCAATCTTACACCGCAAAGAGTAAAGCGTCGGTTACTCTGACACCGGCAAGCTCATAATCCGGACTTCACATCTATCTGATATAAATAGAAAAAACTCCGCCCACAAAATCAATCTGTCGGCGGAGTTTACATTTTTGGCTTATCGGAGGCGATCTATTTGCCGTCGGCAACGTCCTTTGCCGCATCTCCGATGTCCTTGGCCGCGCTCCCCACGTTGTCGGCGGCACGCTCGATGGCGTTGTCGCGGCTCGCGCGGCTGTCCGACATCTGCATGAGGAAATAGCCGCCCACGACCAGCGCGATCAAAAGGATAACGGCAATCAGCCAGCCACTGCCACCGCTGCGCGGGCGTTCGTCATAGACTGTCGTGTGCGTGTGTGCGGACCCGTCAGGTTCACGCACTTCGACCGTACGTTGCTCGACCATGGTTTCGTCCCTTCTGATGAAACTTTTCTGTCCAACGCGCAGGCAAACATGACGTTCCTTTCATCCACATCTGCACCTTCCTGCCAAAGCCTCTGGCTCGCAGCGCGTTGCCGTGCCAGAATGCCACCATGCGGCAGAAGGAACTGCGTCTCGCCCTCATCTGCTACGGCGGCATCAGCCTTGCCGTGTACATGCATGGAGTAACCAAAGAGCTCTGGCACGCCACCCGCGCCAGCCGGGCCTTTCACTGCCCGGACGAAGCGAGCCCCGGCGGTGTCGAGGCGGTTTACCTGAGATTGTTCGAAGAGATTGCGCTTACCCGTGACCTGCGGCTGCGTCTTCTGCCAGATATCGTCTCCGGGGCCAGTGCCGGCGGGATAAACGGCGTGTTCCTGGCGCAGGCCATTGCCACCGGACAAAGCCTTGAACCGCTCACGGCCATGTGGCTCGAACGCGCCGATATCGATGTGCTGCTCGATCCCGACGCAAAGCCGTGGAGCCGCTTCGCCAAGTTCTGGGCGCAACCTCTCGTCTGGTTCGTGCTGAAGCGGCCGGGCAATGTCGTGAGCAGTACGGTCGCGCCAGAGACGCGCTCCGAAGTGCGCCGCAAGGTCTCGCGCCTGATCCGCGCGCGCTGGTTCGCACCGCCGTTCAGCGGAATCGGCTTTTCGCGGATGATTGCCGACGCGCTTGACGCGATGGCAGCCACCCCCATGGGCGATCCGCTTTTGCCCGAAGGTCACCCCATGGACCTGCTGGTCACGGCGACCGACTTCAACGGCCATCATGAAGAACTGCGCCTCAACAGCCCGGAAATTGTCGTCGAAAGCGAGCACCGCCTTTCGATAGGCTTCCGCCGATCGACCAGCAGGCATGGCAACAGGGACCTTGCACCCTGCCCCGAACTGGTCCTTGCGGCGCGATCGACGGCCAGTTTCCCCGGCGCGTTCCCGCCCCTTGTCATCGACGAGATCGATCAGCTTGTTGCCGAGCGCCGCTCCGCCTGGCCGGGGCGCACGCAGTTTCTCCAGCGGATCATGCCCAGCCACTGGAAGCGCGGAGACCTTGACAGCGTGGCGCTCGTCGACGGCGCCGTGCTCGTCAATCGCCCTTTCGCCCAAGCCATCGGCGTCCTTCGTGACAGGCCCGCGCGGCGTGAGGTCGATCGCCGCTTCGTCTACGTCGATCCCAGCCCCGATCACATGCGCATTGCGCCCAAGGGGGGACGCACGATCGGCTTCTTTTCAGCCATATTCGGCTCGCTCTCATCGATCCCGCGCGAACAGCCGATCCGCGACAATCTGGAATCGCTCGAACGGCAATCACGGCAGCGGCATCGCCTCCGCACCATCGTCGATGCCCTGCGCCCCGAGATCGAGGAGACCGTCGAAGGTCTGTTCGGGCGAACCCTGTTTTTCGATCACCCCAACCAGCGACGGCTCACCGCCTGGCGCAACAAGGCACAGCAAGCCGCCGCCGAACGCGCTGGCTACGCTTTCCACGGCTATGCCCAAACCAAGCTGGCCGGGATCGTCACCGATCTTGCGGCGCTGATCCACGAAGCGGCGCCTGCCGCCGGCTCGCTGGATAAGGTCGAGGCTGCGCTGTGGGACCATCTCGCCAGCACTGGCCTTGATCGGCTTTCGGCCCTGCGCGGTGGAGCAACCGACAAGGCCATCGTCTTCTTCCGCACCCACGATCTTTCTTTTCGCATCCGCCGCCTCAAGCTGCTGGCCCGACGGCTGACACACGATTGGGAGGAAGGTGAAAGCGTCAGCATTGCCGACCGCGAAGCTGCACGTGATGCTGTCTACCGCGCCCAAGCGCTCTATCAGGGTAGAGAGACGTTCGAGGGCCTCGGCCCCGGCTTCGCCGAAACCGCAGCCCTTGCCACGGTCGATCCCGGTGCGGTGCTCAACGCCATCGCCACGCGGCGCGATCTCGTCGGGCTGGACCTGCAGGTCGATTCGATGCTCGTGACGGCGCTTGAGAGGATGGGCAAGCCGCTGCGCCGCCGCTTCCTCCACGCCTATCTCGGCTTCCCGTTCTACGACACCGCCACCCTCCCCCTGCTGCAGGGCGAAGGAATGGGCGAGTTCGACCCGGTCAAGGTCGATCGCATTTCACCCGATGATGCCACGTCCATCCGCAAGGGCGGCACGTTCGCCTGCCTGCGCGGGGTCGAATTCTTCAACTTCGGCGCGTTCTTCAGCCGCGCCTATCGCGAGAACGACTATCTGTGGGGCCGCCTCCACGGCGCCGAACGCATGATCGACCTGATCTGCTCGACGGTAGAGGAAACGCTCCCCGCCGAAGTGATCGCCGCCTTCAAGCGCGACGCCTTCCTGGCGATACTGGAAGAGGAACAGGGCCGACTGGTCGCCGAACCGGGACTGGTCGAGCGGGTGCGCGCCGAAGTCGTCGCAGCCTTCGAATAGCGCCGCGATATAAACCAACTGTACCCCCGCCTGCGCGGGGGTAAAGCAAGTTTACTCCGTCAGATCCGTCCAGGCATCCTTGATGCGCTCGAAAAAGCCCTTGGACTGCGGGCACTCCTCGCCGGTCTCGGTAGCCTGAAACTCCCGCAGGAGTTCCTTCTGGCGCGAAGAAAGCTTCGTCGGCGTCTCCACGTGGATTTCCACCACCAGATCGCCAATCCCGCGCCCCTGCAGCACGGGCATGCCGCCACCGCGCTTGCGCAACTGCTTGCCCGACTGGATGCCGGCCGGAATCTCGATGGCGTGGACTTTTCCGTCCAGCCCCGGAATCTCGATCTCGCCACCAAGCGCCGCAGTCGTGAAGCTGATCGGGCAGCGCGTCAGCAGCGTCGTGCCCTCGCGCTCGAACACCTTGTGGCGCTGGATGTGGAGGAACAGGTAAAGGTCGCCCGGAGGCGCTCCGAAGGGACCTGCCTCGCCCTTGCCGGCAAGGCGGATGCGCGTGCCGTTGTCGACGCCTGCGGGAATGTTGACCTGAAGCCGCTGCTCGGCGTCGACGCGGCCTTCACCGCGGCAATTCTTGCACGGGCTTTCGATCACTTCGCCGCGGCCATGGCAGTTCGGGCAGGCCCGCTCGACCATGAAGAAGCCCTGCTGCGCCCGCACCTTGCCGTGCCCGCCGCAAAGGTTGCAGCGTCGCGCCGAAGTGCCCGGCGTGGCGCCCGATCCGCTGCAAGGCTCGCACTTCTGAGAAACCTCGACCGCGATCTCGGTCTCCTTGCCGTGAAAGGCATCCTCGAGGCTGATTTCCATGTCGTAGCGCAAGTCCGCGCCACGCCGCGCCTGCTGACGGCCACCGCCACCGAACGCGCCGCCGAAGATCGTCTCGAAGATATCGCCGATATCGCCGAAGTCTCCGCCACCAAAGCCGCCTTGGCCACCGCCGCCGCCCTGCTGGAACGCGGCATGGCCATAGCGGTCATAGGCCGCCCGCTTCTGCGGGTCGGACAGGCAGGCATAAGCCTCGTTGATCTGCTTGAACTTGGCCTCGCTCTCGGCACAGCCCGGATTCTTGTCCGGATGGAACTTCATGGCGAGTTTGCGGTATGCAGACTTGAGGACCTTCTCGTCCGCAGTCCGCTCAACTTCGAGCAGTTCGTAGAAATCGATCTCGGCCGACATTGCGCTTCCCTAACGCGAAGACCCGCCGCCAGCGCATTCACGCAAGCGGCGGGCCGGTTTCATCGCAACATCACTTGTTGTCGTCGACTTCCGAGAACTCGGCGTCGACCACGTCGTCATCGGCTTTCGGAGCGTCAGCCGACCCCGGAGAAGCCGCAGCAGCCTGCTCCTTCTCGTAGATCGCCTGGCCCATCTTCATGGCCTTGTCGGTCAGCGCCTGCGTCTTCGCGGTCATCTCGTCCGCGTTGCCGCTTTCGACAGCCGTCTTGGCCTCGGCGATGGCAGCCTCGATCTCTGCCTTCAGCGAGGCGTCGATCTTGTCGCCATTGTCTTCAAGCTGGCGCTCGGTCGCGTGGATGAGGCTTTCGGCGTTGTTCTTGGCTTCCGCCTCGGCACGACGCTTCTTGTCCTCTTCGGCGAACTTCTCGGCATCGCGGACCATCTGGTCAATGTCCGCATCGGAAAGACCACCAGACGCCTGAATGCGGATCTGCTGCTCCTTGCCGGTGCCCTTGTCCTTCGCGCTCACGTTCACGATGCCATTGGCGTCGATGTCGAACGTCACCTCGATCTGCGGCACGCCGCGCCGTGCGGGCGGAATGCCGACGAGGTCGAACTGGCCGAGGAGCTTGTTGTCCTGCGCCATCTCGCGCTCGCCCTGGAAGACCCGGATCGTCACCGCCTGCTGGTTGTCCTCGGCAGTCGAATAGACCTGGCTCTTCTTGGTCGGGATCGTGGTGTTGCGGTCGATCATCTTGGTCATGATGCCGCCCAGCGTCTCGATGCCCAGCGAAAGCGGGGTCACGTCGAGCAGCAGCACGTCCTTGACGTCGCCCTGCAGCACGCCGGCCTGGATCGCCGCGCCCATGGCGACGACTTCGTCCGGGTTCACGCCGGTGTGCGGGTCCTTGCCGAAGAAGTCCTTCACCACTTCGCGGACCTTGGGCATGCGGGTCATGCCGCCGACGAGAACAACCTCGTCGATGTCCTTGGCCGAAACGCCAGCGTCAGCCAGAGCCTTCTTGCACGGATCGAGCGTACGCTGGATCAGGCCGGCCACCAGCTTTTCCAGATCGGCGCGGGTGATCGTCTCCACCAGATGGAGCGGGGTGGTGCTGCCACCTTCCATGCGGGCGGTGATGAACGGCAGGTTGATCTCGGTCGTCTGGGCAGACGACAGCTCGATCTTGGCCTTTTCCGCGGCTTCCTTGAGGCGCTGCAGGGCGAGCTTGTCGCCGCGCAGGTCCATGTTCTCCTTCGACTTGAACTTGTCGGCCAGGAATTCCACCAGCGCCGTATCAAAGTCCTCGCCGCCAAGGAACGTGTCGCCGTTGGTCGACTTCACCTCGAACACGCCATCGCCGATCTCGAGGATCGAGATATCGAAGGTGCCGCCGCCAAGGTCATAGACCGCGATCGTCTTGCCGTCCTGCTTGTCGAGCCCATAGGCCAGCGCCGCCGCAGTCGGCTCGTTGATGATGCGCAGCACTTCGAGGCCCGCGATCTGCCCGGCGTCCTTGGTCGCCTGGCGCTGCGCGTCGTTGAAGTAGGCCGGAACGGTGATGACCGCCTGCGTGACGGTCTCGCCGAGATAGGCCTCGGCGGTTTCCTTCATCTTCTGCAGGGTGAAGGCCGAGATCTGCGACGGGCTGTAGTCCTGGCCACCGGCCGCAACCCAGGCATCGCCGTTCTTGCCCTTGGTGATCGTGTAGGGGACGAGTTCCGTGTCCTTCTGGGTCAGCGGATCGTCAAAGCGGCGGCCGATCAGGCGCTTGACCGCGAAAATCGTGTTGTCCGGGTTGGTGACAGCCTGGCGCTTGGCCGGCTGGCCGATCAGGCGCTCACCATCCTTGGTGAAAGCGACGATCGACGGCGTGGTGCGCGCACCTTCCGAGTTTTCAATGACCTTGGGCGTGCCCCCGTCCATTACAGCAACGCAGCTGTTGGTCGTGCCAAGGTCGATGCCGATAACTTTAGCCATGAGTTCCCCAGTTCCTTCCATTCAAGACACCGCGTGGGAAAGCGATCCCCCTGCCGGGCAGACCGCCGTGTGCGGCTCGATTGTCCGCGATATAGGTGCGCTTCTTCTTGGCACAAGGCCCCCGCGCGCTTACCTCGGGACACATATTGGCAACAGGAGTCGCCCTTCATGCGCAAGCTTGCAATCATTGGACTTTCCGCCCTCGCCCTTTCGCTTGGCGCCTGCGGCCAGAAGGCGGAAGATCCGGCGGCTCAGGCCAGCAGCAGCGCCGCAGCCGGGCCGGAAAACGCCCCCGGCGTCACCGTGACCGACGCGATGGTCCGCCTGCCCGCAGTGCCGGGTACACCGGGCGCGGCCTACTTCACCGTTTCGCAGGGCAGCGGCGCCCCGCGCAAGATCGTCTCGGTCTATGTCGAAGGCGCCCAGCGCGCCGAAATGCACGAAACCGTTACGAAAAATGACATTTCCTCGATGCAGCAGGTCAAGGACGTGGCAATCGAAGCGGGCAAGAGCGCCGCGTTCAAACCGGGCGGCCTGCACGTGATGCTGTTCGACGTGTCAGACACGCTCAAGGTTGGCACCACCACGGAACTCACCATCACGCTCGACAATGGCGACAAGGTGAGCGTGCCCGCCAAGGTCGAAGCGCTTGGCGGAGCGAACGGCGATGACGCGATGGAAGGCATGGATCATTCCGGCCATGACATGAGCGGTCATGACATGAGCAAGATGTGAGAAGTGAAGGCGCTCCCTGCCCACCCGGTGGGGAGCGCGCGCTGACGGCGGGCGAATGCGCCCTCGTCGCCGAAGTTTTCGGTGCGGCCATAGACACAGCACCGGTACGCATCCGCCGCCGCCGCTGGTTTCCATTCCAGCCGACAGGCACGGTCATGGCGCCGATGGGCCACCTCCACTTCGCTGCCGCCAGCCCGCATTACGAACACGATTTCGCAAAAGCTTCACTGCCTGCGCAAAGCCTGTTCATTCATGAGATGGTTCATGTCTGGCAAGCGCAGAAACGTGGCCGCTGGTGGCTGCCGCTGATGCGTCACCCGTTCTGTCGCTACAGCTACACCTACGATCCCGGCCGCCCGTTTGAGCGCTACGGTATCGAACAGCAGGCCGAGCTTGTCCGCCACTGGTTCATGGCAAAACGGGGCGCACCGTCACCGGTCGCCCCGCCATTGCCAGCGCTCCAAGCGCTGGTGCCGTTCAGCCCCGCTTGATCAGCAGCGGACTTCGTATTCGCGACCGTAGCGGTCGACCTGATAGCAGCGGTTGTCACGCTTCCTGATCTGCGAACCGCCCACCGCGCCAACTGCACCGCCGATGGCGGCACCCTGCACGACGTCGCCGCCGGTCGCCGCGCCAATGCCCGCACCAACCGCGGCACCAACGGCAGCGCCCTCGCCCGCATAGTTGCGTGCGCAGCCGCCCAGCGTGACGGCCGAACCCATGATAAGCGATGCAATGATGATCTTGCGCATAATCTATCTCCGTTTCCCGGAGACGACGCGCCGGTCATCTTCGCGTTCCACGCCTTGCGATGAAGCGTTGGATCCAGCGTTTCTCCTGCCGAAATCTTCAAAGCCTGTTGAGGACAGTCAAGACGACAGCAGGCAGAATGGCCTGCAGCAGGAGACCTGACCGCCATGCCCCATGCCGTAGATCATCGCGACATCCTCGCCCGCTTTGCCGCCACGCGCGGCGGTGATGGCAATATCTTCCACGATATCGATCCCACCCGGCTCGCCCATATCGTGGTCGACATGCAGAACGGTTTCATGGAGAAAGGCGCGCCGGTGGAAGTGCCGATGGCCCGTACCATCGTCGACAACATCAACCGCATCAGCACCGCAGTTCGTACCAGCGGCGGCCACAACGTGTTCCTGCGCTACACTACGCCGCCCGATGGCGGCCCAAGCTGGTCAAACTTCATGGTTCGCATGGGCGCCAGTGCGCAAGGCCACCAAGAGGCGTTCACGCCCGGCAACCACGGCTGGCAGCTCTGGCCGACACTCGACGTGAGCGAGGCAGACACCGTAATCGACAAGCACCGCTTCAGCGGCTTCACCCCCGGCACCTGCACGCTCAATGAAGCCCTGAAGGCAAAGGGCATCGACATCGTGCTGATCACCGGCACGCTCACCAACTGCTGCTGCGAAAGCACCGCCCGCGACGCGATGCAGCACAACTACCGCGTGATCATGATCGCAGATGCCAACGCCGCCCTGTCAGACGAGGAACACGCCGCCACCCTGCACAACATGGCGTTCGTGTTTGCCGATCTTTACTCGACTGATGAGGTCGTCGATTTGCTGGAGGCGTAGCACCAATCCACACGCGAATGGCGCCCGGCCTTCGCCGGGGTGACAATCATTTGCCCGATAGGTCTTCGTCGCCCCGGCGAAGGCCGGGGCCCATGAACTATCGCCGTCGCATCGTTACCCGCGAAAGCGCCGAACCGTCAAAATCAGTCCGGCTTCTTCGCCACCGCCACCATCGCCGGACGCAGCAGACGGTCCTTGATCATGTAGCCGGCCTGCAACTCCGAAATCACTGTGCCCGGCTCGGCATCGGCCGAGGGCATCTCGATCATCGCTTGGTGCTGATGCGGGTCGAGCGGCAGGCCCATCGCCGCGATGCGCGTGATGCCGTGGCTGCCGAAGACCTTCTCGATCTCGCGCCCCGTGGCTTCGAGGCCGGCGACGAGGTTCTTGAACTTGTCGTCCTCGCGCAGGTCCGCCGGGATCGATTCCAGAGCGCGCGCAAGATTGTCGGCCACCGAGAGGATATCGCGGGCAAAGCCGGTCGCGGCATAGGCGCGGGCATCGGCCACGTCCTTCTCCATGCGGCGGCGGACGTTCTGCGTCTCTGCCTTGGCATAAAGTACGTCCTGCTTGGCCGCCTCAAGCTCTTCGCGGAGCTTGGCTGCTTCATCGCTGGCGGAAGTCTGGTCGATCATGTCCTCGGGCACACCCTTCAGTTCCGCCTCGACTTCAGCGTCAGTGGGGCGCGTCTCGTTATCGCTCATTTTCTCGAAAATCCGTCTTGTCCGATGAATCTGCCCAGCGTCTGGGCGGTGAAATCAACCATGGGGACGACGCGCGCATAATTCAACCGCGTTGGGCCGATCACGCCGACTACGCCGACCACCCGCCCCTCGCTGTCGCGCCATGGCGAGGCGATGACCGAAGAGCCCGAAAGCGAGAACAGACGGTTCTCGCTGCCAATGAAGATGCGCGTCGCCTGCGCCTCGCGCGCGGCATCGAGCACCCGCGCAATCGCCTCGGCGCTCTCCAGCTCGTCGAGTAACTGACGCACGCGTTCGATATCGCTGAGTGCTGCCTCGTCGAGCAGGTTCGCCTGCCCGCGCACGACCATGACCGGCCGCGCCGCCGCATCCTGCGTCCACACCACCAGCCCGCGCTGCACCAGATCGGCACTTGCGGCATCGAGCGCGGAACGCCCGCCCGCAATCTCCGCCCGCACCACACCAGACGCCTCGCCCAAAGTGCGCCCCTGCAAGCGGCTCGTCAGGTAATTGCCCGCCTGCTCCAGCACCGAGGCGCCGACCGGCTCAGGCAGGTCGATCACCCGGTTCTCGATCCCACCATCCTCGCTGACCAGCACGGCCAGCGCGCGCACCGGCGATAAGGGCACGAACGAGATCTGCACCAGCCGAGGCTCGCGCTTGGGCACCATTACCACCGCAGCCCCCGCCGAAAGCTCGGACAATGCCGAACTCGCCGCCGCCAGCGCATTCTCGATGGTTCCGCCATGCGCCAGCCCACGCTCGATCTGCGCACGCTCGGCTACGGTCGGCTCAGCCACCTGCATGATCCCGTCAACGAAGAGCCTCAAGCCCACCTCGGTCGGCATCCGCCCGGCGCTGGTATGCGGAGCGGCGAGCAATCCGGCATCCTGCAACTCCTGCAGCACCGACCGGATCGAAGCGGGCGACAGATTGACGCCCCCCGGCCCCGCCAGCGACTTCGAGCCCATCGGCTGCCCGCTGGCGATATACCCCTCCACGACGAGACGAAAAATCTCGCGTGCGCGGTCGGTCAGGTCAGTAAGCGTTGGTCCGGACATCATCACCATTCTATTTACTGCTCTTGCAGGCTCAAGGCCAATGCGCCAGAGGCCATGCAAACTCTTGAGGGAAATTCCATGAGACCTTCCGGCCGTGCGCCCGATGAAATGCGCCCCATCGTCATTGAAACCGCCTTCACCAAGCATGCCGAGGGCTCGGTCCTGATCTGCTTCGGCGATACCAAGGTGCTCGTCACTGCCTCGGTCGAGGAGCGCGTGCCGCCGTTCCTGCGCGGCAAGGGCGAAGGCTGGGTCACGGCGGAATACTCGATGCTCCCCCGCGCCACCCACACCCGTGGCAGCCGCGAAGCCGCCAAGGGCAAGCAGTCGGGCCGCACCCAGGAGATCCAGCGCCTGATCGGCCGCTCCCTGCGCGCGGTCACCGATCTCAAGAAGCTGGGCGAACGGCAGATCACCCTGGACTGCGACGTGATCCAGGCCGACGGCGGCACCCGCACCGCCTCGATCTCGGGCGCCTGGGTCGCCCTGCGCCTCGCCGTCCAGAAGCTGCTCGATAGCGGCGCGATCAAGGAAGACCCGCTGACCGAAAAGGTCGCCGCGATCTCCTGCGGCATCGTGGGTGGCCAGCCGGTGCTCGACCTTGACTACATCGAGGATTCCTCGGCCGATGCCGACGCCAACTTCGTCCTGATCGAAGGCGGCAAGATCGCCGAGGCACAGGCCACCGCCGAAGGTGCGACCTACGACGAGGAAGGCCTCCTGCGCCTCCTCCGCCTCGCCCGCATCGGCTGCAATGAAATCTTCGCGGCGCAGGAAAAGGCGGTGCGCGGCTGATGTCTTCGCCCCGTCTCGGCACCGGCAAGCTGGTCATCGCCACGCACAACGCCGGAAAGCTCAAGGAAATTCAGGCCCTTCTCGCTCCTTACGGGATCGAGTGCCTGTCCGCCGGCGCGCTCGGCCTGCCGGAGCCTGCCGAGACGGGGACGACCTTCATCGAGAACGCGCTGATCAAGGCGCGGGCGGCGGCGGAGGCTTCACAGATCCCCGCCCTAGCGGACGACTCCGGCTTGTGCGTCGATGCTCTTGGCGGTGCGCCGGGGGTCTATACGGCGGACTGGGCCGAGGCGGACAGGTTCGAGGGTGGCCCCGGTCGCGACTGGTACATGGCGATGGGCAAGGTTGAGGGTAAGCTTGCCGGAGTCGAGGCCGAGTTCGCGAGAGTTGCGGCAGAGTCCGGGGAGAGTCCGCGAGAGTTGGAAAGGGGCTGCCACTTCGCCTGCGTGCTCGCCATCGCCTGGCCCGATGGCTCCCACGCCGTCTACGAAGGCCGCGCACACGGCACTTTGACGTGGCCTCCGCGCGGCACGCTGGGCTTCGGATATGACCCGGTGTTCGTGCCGGTGGGCGATACCCGCACCTTCGCCGAACTCGATCCGGAAGAGAAGCACGCCATCAGCCACCGCGCCGATGCCTTCGCAAAGCTGGTGGCGGATCAGTTTTCCGCCTAAGGCAGGCGCATGGCGCTAGCCCTCTACATCCACTGGCCTTTCTGCCTCGCAAAGTGCCCCTACTGCGACTTCAACAGCCACGTGCGCGAGCGGACGGACATGTCTGCATGGGAAGCCGCGCTGCTGGCCGACATGCGCCATGAAGCGCAGTTGACGCCGGGCCGGAAGCTGACCTCGATCTTCTTCGGTGGGGGCACGCCCTCGCTGATGCCGCCGGCGCTGGTCGAAGCGCTGCTGCGCGAGGCCGAAGCACTGTGGGGCTTTGCGCCCGAAATCGAGATCACGCTGGAGGCCAACCCGAGTTCGGTCGAGGCGGCAAATTTTGCTGCGCTCGCAAGCGCCGGGATCAACCGTGTTTCGCTCGGCCTGCAGGCGCTCGACGACAAGGCACTGAAGTTTCTTGGCCGCCTGCATGGAGTCACGGAGAGCCTTGCTGCACTGGACCTTGCGCAGTCGCATTTCAGCCGCGTCAGTTTCGACCTGATCTATGCGCGGCCGGAACAGACGCCAGAGCAATGGGAGGCTGAACTTCGACGCGCGCTGGGCTTCGGCACCGGACACCTCAGCCTCTACCAGTTGACCATCGAGCCCGGCACCCGCTTCGCCACGCTGGTGCGCGAAGGGAAATTGACTCCGCTCGACGACGATCAGGCCGCAGACCTGTTCACCCTCACCCGTGACATCACGGCAGCCGCCGGTCTTCCCGCCTACGAGACCAGCAACCACGCTCGCCCGGGCGAGGAAAGCCGCCACAACCTCACTTACTGGCGCTATCAGGACTATGTCGGCATCGGCCCCGGCGCGCATGGCCGCAGGCTCGGCGCTGCGACGGTGCGGCACAAGAAGCCCGAGAACTTCCTCCGCGCGGTAAGCGGGCATGGCCATGGCATTGCCGAGGAACACCAGTTGATCCCCTCTGATCAGGCGATGGAAGCGGTGCTTATGGGCCTGCGCCTGACCGAGGGCATTGCCCCGGCCGCCCTCGCTGGTCGGTTCGGCTTGGCTGCAACCGCCCTGATCGACCCTGCCAAGCGCGACTTCTACCTGCGGATCGGCCATCTCGCGCAGGATGGCGACCGTCTGCGCGTGACCGAACAGGGGGCGCCACTGCTCGAAGCGCTGCTGGCAGAGCTGGTGCCCGCCACGCTGCTAAGCGCATGATCACGGCCGAGTTCCTGGAGGCGTGGCACAACCACCTGGCCTTGGGCCGGCGGCGCTCACCCCATACCGTGCGCGCCTATGGCGCAACCGTCGCGCGCCTGCTCCATGCCCTGCCGGAAGGCCAAAGCTGGACCACGCTCGCCCGCATCGACGCCACGACCTTGCGCAACCATCTGGCGGAGCGCCGTGCCGATGGCCTCGGCAATGTCTCGGCGGCGCGCGAGCTCTCGGCGCTCAAGTCCTTCATCGCCTTTGCCCGCGAGCAGGCTGGCGAAGCTGACACCAGCCGCCCACGATTGCGCGGTCCGCGCGTCAAGAAGGGCTTGCCGCGCCCAGTAACGCCGGATGAAGCCGTCAATCTTGCCGAAGTGGTTGCCGACGACGCCAGCGTACCGTGGATCGCCGCGCGCGACCGCGCCGTCCTGCTCCTGCTCTATGGTGCGGGAATGCGCATAGCCGAAGCGCTGGCGCTGCCCGCGTCGGCCTTGCCGCTGGGCGAAGCTGTCGTGATCACCGGCAAGGGTGGCCGCCAGCGGGTCGTACCGCTGCTGCCGATCGTGCGCGAGGGTGTTGCGGACTACGTGGCGCAATGCCCTTGGCCGCTTGCCAAGGATGAACCGCTGTTTCGCGGCGCCAAGGGCGGACCGCTGGCGCAAGGCATGGTGCAACGTGCGGTAGCGAGGGCGCGCACCGCGCTCGGCTTGCCCGCCACGGCGACACCGCATGCCCTGCGCCACTCCTTCGCCACGCACCTGCTGAGCGCCGGGGCAGACTTGCGCTCATTGCAGGAACTGCTCGGCCACGCGAGCCTGTCGTCAACGCAGATCTACACCCGCGTCGATGCAGCAACGCTTCTGGACGTTTACAGGAATGCCCATCCAAGGGCGTGAACGACGACGTCCTGCCGGACTACTTTTTGCCCGCCTTGTCGTCCTTGAGCTTCTTGTCGGCCCATTCGATGAAATCCTTGGCGAAAGCCTCGCGCAGTTCGGCCTTGGCCGCCTCCACGTTTTCCGGCGTCTTGGGCGGGAAAACTTCGAGCGGATTCTTCACTGCGCCGATGGAGATGACCGGCGCGCCACCCTTGCTGAAATCGCGGAACTGCGTGCCGACGAGCAGGTTGCTGCCGTACATCATCGCCTTGAAGTAGAAGACGCTGAGCAGGACGAATTCTGCGTAGCAGGGGTTGGTGGACGAGGTTATGCGCCGTCCCGCCTTGAGATCGGCGTTGAGCAACTTGACCTTGGCCTTGAGCTCAGGATCGGCCTTGACCGCTTCATTGGATGGCGTCGGTGGCTCGATGATCACCTTCCAGTCCTGAACGCCAAGGCGGGCGCGGTAATTGATCTTCTCAAGCTCGGCCAACTGGATATCCGGACCGAGATAGTCCTTCATCAGGCTGTTGACCGAAGCGACCTTGTTCTTGTGGACTTCCTGGTCAGCCACCGCCCCGACAATGCCGAAGCCAGACAACAAGCCGCTGTTGAAGCCAATGTAGTTCTCGGTCGGGAAGACGTGGAGTTCGCACTCCTGCTTTGCTGCAGGCTCAACCGACGCGGCAGCCGTTGAAGCCGTGCCATCCTGCGCCATGGCCACTTGTCCTTGCGCCAGACACAGCGCAGCCAACGCCAAACCAAAGCCTGCCTTCATTTACCTGCCCCCTGCTTACGGCCCGAGCGCCGCCCCGCTGATCGGATCGGACATTTGGACCATTTTGGCAAGAGTGCTGCGAAAGCGGTTATTTCATGGTGATCGAACGCGGCAAGCGCAGGACCGAAAGCAACCCGCCGAGGTCTTCGCTTTCCTTGAGCTCGACGCTTCCGCCGTAGATTTCGGCAACGTCCCGCACGATCGCAAGGCCCAAGCCGGTGCCGGGCTTGCCGGTATCGAGCCGGGCACCGCGGTCGAAGATACGGGTGCGCGCCTCCTCGGGGATGCCCATGCCGTCGTCCTCCACCCAGATCTCGCAGAATTTGGGATCCGTCGGCGCGGCATCGACGGTGATGAACACGGACCCGCCGCCATACTTGGCTGCGTTCTCGATCAGGTTTCCGAGGATCTCGTCAAGGTCCTGCCGCTCGATCGATACTTCGGCCGAGCGGTTGCCGTCCATGTCGAAGCGCACCTGCGGGTAGAGCCGAACGACCGCGCGCTCCACCGCCTCGGCGCTTTCCCACACCTGTGCGCGCGACATGCCGACGGCGCGGCGACCGACAGCACGGGCGCGGGCCAGGTGGTGGTCAACCTGGCGGCGCATGACCGCAGCTTCGCGGATCACTGTATCGGCCAGATCATCGGCCTTGGCGGTTGCCGCGTTCATCACCACGGTGAGCGGCGTCTTCAGCGCATGGGCGAGATTGCCGGCGTGGGTGCGGGCTTCCTCGGCTTGCCGCTCGGAATGTTCGAGCAGGGCATTGAGTTCGACCACCAGCGGCTGGACTTCAAGCGGCAACGGGTCCGTCACCCGGCTTGCCCCGCCCTCACGCATCCGCGCAATGGCAAGGCGCACGCGGCGCAAGGGGCCAAGGCCGTAGAAGGTCTGCAAGCCCGCCATCGTGAACAGCCCGAGGCCAAGCGCAAGGAACGACCAGATCAAGATCGAGCGGATGCGCCGAATCTGCGCGTCGATCTCGCCTCGGCTGGCGGCGACCTGAAACTCCCACAGCGTATTGGCGCCCGGTAGGATGACGGAGCGCTTGATGATGCGCAGGCGTTCACCCTCGAACTGGTCGCTGTCATCGATCTTCGGTTCGACGTAGTTCTGATCGGGATCGGTGCGGAGTGAACGGTCCCACAGCGAGCGCGAGGGGAAGTCTTCGTGGCCCTGCCCGGAAATTTGCCAGTACAGGCCGCTGTTCGGTTCAAGGAAGCGCTGGTCGCCGAGGGGGCGGTTGAAAAACACCTCGCCGTCAGGGCCGATCTCGGCCGAGGCGACCATTGCGGTCAACATGTAGCCAAGCTGCTCGTCGAAATTGCGGGTGACGAGACCGGTCAGTGTCTGGTCAAGCGCGAGACCGCCGCCGAGCAGGAGGACACTGATCCAGCCTGCCGCGATGAGCAACATGCGCCGCGCCAGCGAGCCGGTATGCGGCGCTGGCTGCGGCGTGTCGTTGCTACCCTTCTCCGGCACCTATTGCCTGCGCAGATTACCCACGTCCGGGTTCAGCCGGATCGTCGAGGCTGTAGCCAAGGCCGCGGATCGTGGTAATCACGTCGGGGCCGAGCTTCTTGCGGATGCGGGTGACGAAGACTTCGATCGTGTTGGAATCGCGGTCGAAATCCTGATCGTAGATGTGTTCGATCAGTTCGGTACGGCTTACGACCTTGCCCTTGTGATGCAGCAGGTAGGACAGGAGCTTGTACTCCTGCGCCGTCAGCTTGACCGGCTCACCGTTGAGCGTGACGCGGCCCGAACGCGTATCGAGACGCACGTCGCCGGCGGTGAGTTCAGACGAGGAATTGCCCGAGGCACGGCGGATCAGCGCGCGCAGGCGGGCGATCAGTTCCTCGGTCTGGAAGGGCTTGGCCAGGTAGTCATCGGCACCGGCATCGAGGCCGGCGACCTTGTCGGACCAGCTGTCGCGGGCGGTGAGGACGAGCACCGGGAACTTGCGCCCCTCCTTGCGCCACATGCCGAGCACAGTCAGGCCGTCAATCTCGGGCAGGCCTAGGTCGAGGATGACCGCGTCATACTCTTCGGTCGAGCCCATGAAGTGCCCGTCTTCGCCATCGACCGAAAGATCGACGGCATAGCCGTTCTGTTCGAGCGTGTTCTTGAGCTGCTTGCCGAGAGTGGGTTCGTCCTCGACGATCAGAATGCGCATCACTTGCCCCTTGTTGCGCGCGTTTGCGGCGCGGTAACCTGAACGGCTAGATGGGGCGTGAAACCTGAACGGTCAAGGAACTGGCGAGAAAGCCTGCGTTCACCCGCTGTTTCGATTAGCGGCTCTCGCCAAGCACCTGCCCTGTGCGGGCATCGACATCCACGAAGACAACGCGACCGTCGCGGATGAACTTCAGGCGATAGACCATCGCCGAAGGATCGTACTCCGGGCCGAGGTACTGCATGCCCGGCTTGGTCGGCAGCACGCGGCGTTCGATGTCACGCAGCGAGCGGACGTTGCCGGCGCGAAGATCGCGGCGCGCCTCGTTCTGCTCGTCAGGCCGCTGCTGGGCGTGCGACGTTACGGGCAGGAGGGCCAGCGATGCGGCAAGGAGGGCAATGGCGCGGTTCATGATGTGCGCATGCATAAGCCGAGGGCATTGAACAAGCGGTGAATGCGAAGCCGCGTTATCGTTCAGCGTCGGGCGTTGCGCGAGGGCAACGGTGCGGCTAAGCGGCAGGCCATGGCGGCACCGATACTCAGCTGGGAAGGCCTCGGCCTTGTCCAGGGCAATGGCTGGCTCTTCCGGGATCTCGACATCCATATCCAGCAGCGCGACCGGCTTGCGCTGATCGGGCGCAACGGCGCGGGCAAGACGACGCTGCTCAAGCTGTTGGGCGGACAAGTTGATGCCGACAAAGGCACGCGCTCGATCCAGCCGGGGACGAAGATCGTCACGCTTGAGCAGGACCCGTTCTTCACCGGCTTCGATACGCTGATGGACTTTGCCCTTTCGGGTAAGGACGCCCCGCCCCGGCATGAAGTGGAATCGATTGCCGGGCAGCTCGGGATCGACATGACCCGCAAGGCCGACAGCGCCAGCGGCGGTGAACGCCGTCGCGCTGCGCTGGCCCGCGCACTGGCGAGTGAGCCGGACCTCCTGCTGCTCGACGAACCCACCAACCACCTCGATCTTGCCGCGATCGACTGGCTGGAAGACTGGCTGCAGCGCTATCGCGGGGCCTTCGTGGTCATCAGCCATGACCGCACTTTCCTCGAGCGGCTGACCAAGGCAACACTGTGGCTCGACCGGGGCTCGCTGCGCCGGAAGGATATCGGCTTCGGCGGATACGAGGCGTGGATGGAACAGGTCTATGCCGAGGAAGCGCGCGCTGCCGACAAGCTTGACGCCAAGCTGAAGATCGAAGCGCATTGGCTGGAGCGCGGGGTCACGGCGCGGCGCAAGCGCAACATGGGACGGCTGGAAAAGCTTTACGAGATGCGCGAACAGCGGGCGGCGATGCTGTCTCCGCAGGGCACCGCGAAGCTGGCCATCGCCAGTGACGACGCCAAGAGCAAGGCGGTGATCGTTGCCGACCACGTCAACAAGTCGTTCGGCGATCGCGCCATCGTCAAGGATTTCACGTTGCGCATCACGCGCAAGGACCGCATCGGCGTGGTCGGGTCGAACGGCGCGGGCAAGACGACGCTACTCAAGCTGCTGACCGGTGAACTGGAGCCGGACAGCGGGACGATCACGCTTGCCAAGACGCTGCAGGGTATCATGATCGACCAGCAGCGTAGCCTGATGGCACCGGACAAGCGCGTGCGCGACGTGCTGGCCGATGGTAGCGACTGGATCGACGTGCGCGGCGTCCGCAAGCACATTCAGGGCTATCTCAAGGACTTCCTGTTCGATCCGGGGCTGGTCGAAGCGCGCATCGGCACGCTTTCGGGCGGTGAGCGCTCGCGCCTGCTGCTGGCTCGTGAGTTCGCGCGCTTTTCGAACCTGCTGGTTCTCGACGAGCCGACCAACGATCTCGACCTCGAGACGCTCGATCTCTTGCAGGAAGTGATTTCGGACTACGACGGCACGGTGCTGATCGTCAGCCATGATCGTGACTTCCTCGACCGAACCGTGACGATCACGCTGGGCATGGATGGCACAGGCAAGGTCGATATCGTTGCCGGCGGCTATGCCGATTGGGAAAAGATCCGCAAGCAGAGGCAAGCGGGCAAGCCGGCTGCCCGGTCCGCAGGGGTGGACAAGCCGGAAGCGGCAGCGCCCCCACCCCCGCCTGCCCAGCCTGCGAAAAAGGGCAAGCTTTCGTACAAGGATCAGCGCGACTACGAGTTGCTGCCCAAGCGCATCGAGGACCTCGACGCGGCGATTGCGCGAGGCGAAGCGCAACTGGCCGATCCCGATCTTTATGCCAAGGACCCCAAGAAATTCGATGCCCTGATGGCTGCGCTGGAAAAGGTCCGGGCGGAGAAGGATGCGGCCGAGGAGCGTTGGCTGGAACTGGCGGAGATGGTCGAGGGGTGAAGTCCCTACGCGCAAAGCCCTTGCTTCGTCCTGCAGTTTGTAGGTAAGCAAAAAATCACCGTTACGGTTAAGACGGTCACGAACAGGGGTCGCGCGCATGATCAACCGAATCCGCGATATTCGCCGACAGAAGGGCATGACGCTGGCCGATGTGGCTGCGCGCTGCGATCCACCGACCACCGCGCAGACGATCGGCCGCCTTGAGACCGGCACGCGCAGCCTGTCGCTGACGTGGATGAACCGCATCGGCGCCGCACTCGGAGTCGAGCCGCAATTGCTGGTCAAGGCCGAGGAGGATACCCCCACCCATCTCGTCGCCCGGCTTGGACCCAATGGCGCCGAAGCCCTCGCCAAACCGATGGACGCCATCCTTCCGGTAGCGCTCGACGGTTCTGCACGCCTCCTCGCGCTGTCCGTTGAGGCGAGCGCTGGCGAGTATCGTGCAGGCGATCAGGTCTGGCTGCGCCAGATCGATCCGGACGACTTCGCCCGCGCCTTCAACCGCGATGTCCTCGCGCCACGCACTGCCGGTAGGTTCGCATTCGGCCGCTTGATCGATCAGCGTGACGGGCGGGTTGCCCTGCTTCCGCCGGGGCCAGGCCAAAGACAGGTCGTGATCGATCGGCCGGCATGGCTTGGCGTTGCCGAAATGCTCGTGCGCAAACTTTGACGTGAGGCGCCTCCTCTCGATCTCCACGCTCTATCCTGCAACGGGCCGTCCCGGCTTCGGCCGCTTTGTCAGCCGTCAGATGCAAGCCCTGGCCGAACGGGGGGACTGGGAGGTCACGGTCGTCAATCCGATTGGCATTCCACCAGTGCCGATGAAGCGTTACGCAACGCTTAAAGGCGTGCCGGAAGTGCAGGAACAGGGCGCGGTCACGATCCATCACCCGCGGTTTCTCCTGATTCCCGGCCTGTCCGGACCGATCAACCCGGCGCTGATCGCCCACGCGGTCCTGCCGCTGGCAAAACGACTTCATGCCGAGCAGCCCTTCGACATGATCGATGCGCAGTTCTTCTATCCTGACGGACCTGCCGCAGCCAAAGTCGCGCGCGCACTTGAAGTGCCGCTGGCCATAAAAGCGCGCGGATCGGACATCCATCTGTGGGGACAGCGGTCATGGCCGCGCCGCCAGATGATAGAAGCCGCACGGCAATCGTCCGTGCTGCTTTCCGTTTCCCAGGCTTTGGCAAACGACATGATCGCGCTGGGCATGCCCGCTGACCGTATCAAGGTCCACTACACGGGCCTCGACCGATCGCGCTTCCGCCCGCTTGAGCGCCAGGCGGCGCGGCAACTGGTATCGGCCTTGCCGTCCCTCCAGATCTGGTCAGAGGGCCGTCTGCTGCTGTGCGTTGGCGCGCTGATTGCGATCAAGGGACAGGCCCTGGCAATCCGCGCGATGACATTGCTGCCGGATGATGTCCGACTGGCCATTGCCGGCACCGGCGCGGATGAAACCGTCCTGAAGCGGCTGGTTCAGCAACTCGGTCTCGAATCGCGGGTCCATTTCCTCGATTCTGTGGAACACGACATCCTTCCGCATTTGCTGTGCGCTGCCGATGCCATGGTACTGCCATCTGAACGCGAAGGGCTGGCCAATGCCTGGATCGAATCGCTCGCATGTGGAACGCCTGTCGTGATCCCCGACATCGGCGGCGCGCGTGAGGTGGTCGCCGATAGCAGCGCCGGGCGGATTGCGGACCGCACTCCGGAAGCCATCGCCGAAGCAGTGAACGAGCTGCTTCAGGCTCCACCCACGCAGGATGCGGTTGCGGCAAATGCTGTGCGGTTCAGCTGGGAAGCCAATGCCAGTGCGCTCGCCGCCATGTACGCAGAAGCGGCGGCGAAGCGCTAAGCTTCACCGCCGCCGAATTGTTGGTCTGCGCTGGATCAAACGCCTTCGCGCGCGATCCGCTCCTGCTTTTCCAGCGCCGTTTCAGTCGGCACGAAGCTGTTCGGGTTGACCTTCAGCCAGATCAGGATCGGCGCTGCCATGTAGATCGAGCTGTAGGTGCCGACGAAGATGCCGAGCGTGATGGCCGCGGTGAAGCCGAAGATCACGTCGGGGCCCTGCAGCAGCAACGCCACCAGCGTGATCAGCATCGACAGCGAGGTCACGATCGTGCGGTGCAGCGTCTCGTTGACCGAAAGGTCGAGCAGTTCCGGCATCGGCATCCGGCGATACTTCTTCATGTTCTCGCGGATGCGGTCATAGACCACGATCGTATCGTTCAGCGAATAGCCGATCAGCGTCAGGAGCGCGGCCACGATGTTCAGGTCGAACTCCATGCCGGTCACGGCAAAGAGGCCTAGCGTCAAGGTTACGTCGTGAACCAGCGCGAACAGTGCGCCCACGCCGAACTGCCATTCGAAGCGCAACCAGATGTAGGCTGCCACCGCCAGCGATGCCAGGCCAAGCGCCTTGAACGCGTCCCAACCCAGTTCCTTGGAGACCTTGCCCGAGACCGAATCGACGCCATCGATGCGCGCATCGGCGTGGTTCTTCTTGATGTCTGCGGTAATGGTGCGGGCCATCTTGTCGGCAAGCGCCGCTTCCTGGCCTGCGCCTTCCGGCAGCTTCATGCGGATCGAGATTTCGTTGGGCTTGCCGTAGCGCTGGATGATCGGCTCACCGTATCCGAGCTTGGCGACTTCCTCGCGCAATTCGCCGACTGGAGCTTCGGCACTGCGTTCGAACGTCACGCGGATCATCTGGCCGCCGATGAAATCGACGCCGAGATTGAGACCCTTGGTCAGCACCAGACCCCACGATGCCGCCATCAGGATAATGCTGATGACGTAGAACGGCACGCGCCACTTGAGGAAATGGATGTTGGTGTTGTCGGGTACGAGCTTGAGGAGTTTCATCGGTCTGTCCTCCTCTTAAAGGGCAATGTCGGTGGGACGGGCGCGACGAAGCCACTGTGCGACCCACATGCGCGTAAGGGTGACGGCGGTGAACACCGATGTCGCGATACCGATCATCAGAACCACCGCAAAGCCCTTCACCGGCCCCGAACCGAAGGCAAACATCAGCACGGCGGCAATGACGTTGGTGATATTGGCGTCGAAGATCGCGCGGCTGGCTTCCTTGTAGCCCAGCTCCACCGCCTGGACGACCTTGCGCCCACGGTGTCGTTCTTCACGGATGCGTTCGTTGATGAGCACGTTGGCGTCTACCGCGGCACCGATAGTCAGCACGAAGCCGGCGATGCCCGGCAGCGTCAGAGTGGTGCCAATGATGCCCATGATACCGAGGATCATGATCACGTTGATGATCACGGCGAGGTTCGCATAGACGCCAAAGCGGCCGTAGGTGACGAGGATGAAAACGGCGAGCGCAAGCGTGCCAACACCCATCGCGATTGCGCCCTTGCGGATCGAATCCGCACCGAGGTCAGGTCCGACGGTACGCTCTTCCACAACCTTCAGATCCACCGGCAGCGCGCCCGAACGCAGTGAGATGGCCAATGCATTGGCGCTTTCGGTGGTAAAGCGGCCCGAGATAATCGCGCTGCCCCCGAGGATCGGTTCATTGATCGTCGGCGCGGAAAGGACCTTGCCGTCGAGGATGATGGCAAACTGCTTTCCGACGTTCTGCGTTGTCAGCTTCGCGAACTTTGCGCCACCATCAGTGTTGAAGGTGATGTTGACGACGGGCTCGTTGGTCTGCTGGTTGTTTGTCTGCTGCGCGTTGGTCAGCTGATCGCCGCGGATGCCACCGAGGCGCTTTACTGCGATCGATGGTACGCCGCCCCCCTCTGCGGCACTTACGAACGGCACGATCTCGCTGCCCGGAGGCGCGATGCCTTGCGCCACGTCCGACGGCAGCGCCGAAGTGTCGACCAGCTTGAACTCGAGCTTGGCGGTCTGCCCCAGCAGGTTCTTGAGCGCCTGCGGGTCTTGCAGGCCGGGAACCTGCACGACGATGCGCGTCGGGCCGGAGCGGATGATCGTCGGCTCCTTGGTGCCGAGGGCGTCGATACGCTTGCGCACGACTTCGACGGCCGTGTCCATCGCCTGCGTCACAGCCTGCTGGACACCGGCATCGGTCGGCTTCAAGACGAAGCGGTTGCCATCGACGACGTTGATGTCCCAATCGCGCTGGCCGGTAAGCCCAGCGCCGTTGGTCAGTGGCAGGACCGCTTCGCGCACCGCATCGACCTGCGAGGCATCGGCAACAACGAACGTCAGCGCGCCATCGCGGTTCGAAATGTCGCTGATGCGAATGTCTTTTCCATCCTGCTTCAGCTTGTTGCGGACAGATTCCTCCATGCCTTCGATGCGCTGCTGGCGCACCTGGGCAGGATCGGCTTCGAGCAGGATATGGCTGCCACCCGCAAGGTCGAGCCCGAGGTTGACCTTGGGTTCGGGGAGCGACGTCGGCCAATTCAGGCCCATGGTAGCAGTAAGCGACGGGATCGCGGCAGCAACGCAAACCAGCGTTATCAGCCAAAGCCAGATCACCTTCCAGCGCGGAAATTCGAGCATGGGCGTTCAGCCTTCAGGAAAGTGAGATCAGTCGTTCGTAGGCGAGGAGCCGACAGGCGGCACGATGTCGCCGATGGTGGCGCGCACGGCCTTGACGCGGACGTTCGGGCCGAGTTCGAGTTCCACGTAATGATCATCGAGCTTGATGACCTTGCCGATCAGCCCACCGGCAGTAACGACCATGTCGCCCTTCTTCATCGCGGCAATCTTGGCCTTGTGCTCCTTCTGCTGGCGCATCTGCGGGCGCAGGATCAGGAACCAGAAGATGAAGCCCATCGCCACCAGCGGCATGAAGGTCATCCAGGCAGGCGGCTGACCGGCATTGGCGGCGGCGGCGGAAAGAGTGCTCAGCATCATGGGTCCGTTTCTGGGATCGCAAGGCAGGGATTACAACCGGAGCGACTGCGGTTTACCCGCTTTTCGTTGCTCCGGCATGGACAAGCGGCGCGGTTAGCAGTTTGAATTGCGCAAGGCAATCTGAGGCGCTGGCAGAGCGCCTCGGCACGCCGCAGCCGGTCCCCCTAACCTTTCGCCAATCTCGTGCTTGCCATCCTGAAAAGTGCTGCCTATAGGCGCGCTTCCGGTCGGGACGTAGCGCAGCCTGGTAGCGCATCACACTGGGGGTGTGGGGGTCGGAGGTTCGAATCCTCTCGTCCCGACCAATTCAAAAGGCCCGCGAAGCGCTTTGCGCTCGCGGGCCTTTTTGCTGTGTTCATTTTCCTACACCGCGCCTTGTGGTTATATGTCCCTGCGTCCCATAACTCGGAAGGACGCAAGCATGGCAAACTCCGAAGCCCTGATTTCATCAGTCTCCGCAATCATCGACAAGATCATCCCCGATGCCGGCCTGCGCGATCAGGCAAAGCTCGAACTGCTTCGCCTTGAGAGCGCACGAGAATTCAAGCCACTGAAAACCCGCATTTCGGCGATTCTCGCAGAATCCAGTGCTAACGATCCCTGGACTCGGAGAGCGCGCCCCGGCTTTCTCTATGTAATGTATGCGGTGATCCTGTGGGCCCTGCCCATGGGCCTGCTGGCCGGATTCAATCCACTAGCTGCACAGGCGATCATGACTGCGACGAGCGCCTATCTCAAGGGACTGCCCGAACCGCTCTACGCTTTGTTCGCCACCGGCTATCTTGGCTATACTGCTGCGCGGCAGTGGGGGAAGGCCCGGGGAACCGACCGCTGAAAGCGCAACACCTTGGTTAGTTTCTGGTAACCTCCGCCTGATATGGAAGCAGGCATGAGATCGAGGTTGGACCGCTTATCATCGCAATCGCTGGCCGCAGGCAGGCTCTCGCCGCTTGTGGCCGGCCTCGCGCCGCTCGGCTTGATCCTTGCGCTTGGCGGATGCGGATCATCTGACAACGAAAAGCTTGAGGCACGGTTGGCAGCGCTCGAAGCCAAGGCAGACGCGGCCGAAAAGCGCTCGCGGCAAGCCTTGAGCATGGCGGCGACGAACAATCCCGCCCCGGTTGTCGAGAGCGGGACGACCGACAGCTTCGGCGAGCCCTCATCGTCGGACGAAGTCACCGATGGCTCGGCTGACAGCGCGATATACGAAAACACCATCGAGGCACCAGCCGGACCACCGATCGCTCCCGGCTTTTAAAGGGCGTCCCCCTCTGGCCCTTGCGACTTTGCATGCAACGTCTATCACGGCAGGCATTCGCGTTCGGGGGATCTGATGACACAAGCTTCCGGCCAAGGCACAACTGTTTACGTGCTCAACGGCCCCAACCTCAACCTGCTCGGTCTGCGCGAGCCGGAAATCTACGGTTCGCAGACACTGGATGACATTGCGGGCATGCTGGAAGACCGTGGCCGTGAGCTCGGCCTCGAGATCGACATGCGCCAGTCGAACCATGAAGGCCACCTGATTGACTGGCTGCACGAGGCCCAGGCCGAAGGCGTAAAGGCTGTGCTGCTCAATGCCGGCGCCTATACCCATACCTCCGTGGCGATCCATGATGCGATCAAGTCGATCAAGGTGCCGGTAATCGAGGTTCACCTGTCCAACCCGCACAAGCGCGAGGCATTCCGCCACCATTCCTATGTCGGCATGGCAGCGCTTGGGACTGTCTGCGGCTTCGGCGCAAACAGCTACCTTGCGGCATTGGATGCCGTTTCGCGCCTTTGAAACGGGCGTTTTTCCACTTTCACTGATCGCTGCCACTTGCCAGTCCATCGTCTTGGGGGCATGGCGCGCGGTCAGAATTCTTACCCCGCGAGGAAATTCAAATGGGTCACGAACGCGGCGACAAGGCCGAAAACATGGCGATCGACGGCAAGCTTGTGCGCGAACTGGCAGAGCTTCTTGCCGAAACCGGACTTTCTGAAATCGAAGTCGAGGATGGCGAGCGCAAGATCCGCGTCGCCCGTCAGCTGACGGCTGCGCCTGTCGCTCAGGTTGCGGTTGCGGCTCCGGCTCCGGTGGCTGCCCCTGCTGCGGCAGCGGCACCCGCTGCGCCCGCCGCGGCTCCGGCAGACGACCATGCCAACGCCGTGAAGTCGCCCATGGTCGGCACCTGCTACCTCGCCGCCGAACCGGGCGCACCGAACTTCGCCTCGGTTGGCCAGACTGTGAAGGCAGGTGACACCCTGCTGATCATCGAGGCGATGAAGGTAATGAACCCGATCACTGCCCCTGCCGCTGGCGTGGTCAAGGCGATCCTGGTCGAGAACGCGCAGCCGGTCGAGTTCGACCAGCCGCTGGTCGTGATCGCGTAAAGGTCCGCTGATGGCCATCAAGCGCCTGCTTATCGCCAACCGCGGCGAAATCGCGCTGCGCATCCACCGCGCCGCGCACGAAATGGGGATAGAGACGGTGGCGGTGCACTCCACCGCCGATGCCGACGCGATGCACGTTCGCCTGGCAGACCACGCGGTGTGCATCGGTCCGCCCGCGGCCAAGGACAGCTACCTCAACGTCGCGGCGATCATTTCGGCAGCCGAAATCACCCACGCGGACGCGATCCACCCGGGCTACGGCTTCCTATCGGAAAATGCCAAGTTCGCCGAGATCGTCGAAGCGCACGACATCACCTGGATCGGCCCCAAGCCCGAGCACATCCGCACGATGGGCGACAAGATTGAGGCCAAGCGCACTGCTGGCGCGCTCGGCCTGCCGCTCGTGCCCGGCTCGGACGGCGCGGTTTCGGATCTCGAAGAAGCCAGGGCGATTGCCGAGAAGGCCGGCTATCCGGTGATCATCAAGGCCGCTTCGGGCGGTGGCGGTCGCGGCATGAAGGTCTGCAACAGTCCGGAGCAGCTCGAAACGCTGATTCAGCAGGCCGGTAGCGAGGCCAAGGCCGCGTTTGGCGATGCCACGGTCTATATCGAGAAATACCTCGGCAATCCGCGCCACATCGAATTCCAGATCTTCGGTGATGGCAATGGCAACGCGATCCACCTTGGTGAGCGTGACTGCTCGCTGCAGCGCCGCCACCAGAAGGTGCTGGAAGAAGCGCCCTCGCCGGTCATTTCGGCCGAAGAGCGCAACCGCATGGGCGGCATCGTTGCCAAGGCGATGGCCGACATGGGCTATCGCGGCGCCGGCACGATCGAGTTCCTCTGGGAAAACGGCGAGTTCTACTTCATCGAGATGAACACCCGCCTGCAGGTGGAGCACCCGGTTACCGAAGCGATCACCGGCGTCGATCTGGTGCGCGAGCAGATCCGCATTGCCGATGGCAAGCCGCTGTCTGTCAGCCAGGACGAGATCGAGTTCAAGGGCCACGCGATCGAGTGCCGCATCAATGCGGAAGACCCGTTCACGTTCGCGCCCTCGCCCGGCTTGGTGAAGAGCTATCACGCGGCAGGCGGCATGCACGTTCGCGTCGATTCCGGGCTCTATGCCGGGTACAAGATCCCGCCGTACTATGACTCGATGATCGCCAAGCTGATCGTCTACGGCCGCACCCGTGAGGGTTGCATCATGCGCCTCAAGCGGGCGCTCGAGGAAATGGTCATCGAAGGCCCAAAGACTTCGATCCCGCTACACCAGCGTCTTTTGAACGAGCCGGATTTCCTTTCTGGCGACTATACCATCAAATGGCTGGAAGAGTGGCTGGCGAAGGACGCCTGAGCCACCATCGGCACAAACAAAAAGCCCCCGCAGTGCGGGGGCTTTTCAGTTCTGCTCAGTCAACGACCGGCAATCGCGCGCGAATAGCCCGCCAGGCCGGCTCGGGCCGATCGTTCTTCACCAGTATCGCCTCCACCTCGTCGAACTCTTCGAGTTCGAGCGCTTCGGTCACGCTGAGCGGGAAATAGACGTTCTCGTCGTTGTCCATGCGCACGGCATAGGCACCGCGCCCTTCCTCGCTTCTGGTGACAATGCACATCGCTTTTACAGCCATTGGAATACCTTGGTTTGATAGATTGACAGCACAGACCGCACGAAGCGGAGGGCAAGGCAAAGCCGCCTCGCCGCGGTTAGTCAACCCCCACGTGGTTTCCAGGTCAGCACGCGCCACACATAGGCTATTGCCACGATAACCAGTGTCGCCGTGGCAATCGGGCCGGTGTACCTCTCGATCTCGCCAAAATTGCGGCCGAGGTAATAGCCCGCACCGCTGAGGATTGCGTTCCAGATCGCCGCGCCTGCGAAAGTGAACAGCAGGAAACGGGTATGCCCCATGCGCGTGAGGCCCGCTGGCAAGGAGATCATCGTTCGCATGAACGGCGCAAACCGGACAGCAAACACGACCCACTGGCCATGGCGCCGGAAGAACCGGACAATCGCCTCGACATCCTCCCACTCCACGGTAAGCCATCGCCCGAACCGGTTCACGAACGGTTGCAACCTTTGATAGCCAAGCGATCGGCCAAGCAGGTACCAGCAGTAATTGCCCAACGTCGAGCCGACCGTTCCTGCCAGCATCAGCGGCCAGAACTCCATCCGCCCCCGCGCAACAGCAATGCCGCCCAAGCCCATAATCACTTCGGACGGTATCGGCGGAAACACGTTTTCAATGACCATCAGGAACGCGATGCCCCAATAGCCGCCGCCTTCGATCAGGTGGACGATCCAGTCATTCATGAAAAGGGTAACGCCTGCAAGCGGTCAAAAGCTCCTGCACCGGAGCGCTATGCCTTCCGATTAGAGCCGCGCCTCGATCGCGTCCCAGATCATTCCCGGCGTATCGGTGCCATTGAACTTGTCGATTGCGACGATACCGGTCGGCGAAGTGACGTTGATCTCGGTCAGGTACTTGCCGCCGATCACATCGATGCCGACGAAGATCAGGCCGAGACGCTTCAATTCCGGCCCGAGTGCGGCGCAGATCTCCTGCTCTTCGGGCGTCAGTTCGGTCTTTTCGGCATAGCCGCCGACAGCAAGGTTCGAGCGGAACTCCCCCTCACCCGGTTTGCGGTTGATCGCGCCGGCAATCTCGCCATCGACCAGGACGATGCGCTTGTCGCCCTTGGCAACTTCGGGAAGGAATGCCTGCACCATGTGCGGTTCGGGCCAGGTCTGGTTGAACACCTCGAACAGCGCGCCGAGGTTTTCCCCTTCAGGTCCGACGCGGAAGATCGCCTTGCCGCCATTGCCGTGGATCGGCTTCACGACGATCGCGCCGTGCTTCTTTTGGAACAGCCGCACTTCCTCGACCGAGCGGGTCACTATGGTCGGCGGCATGAAGCGTCGGTAGTCCAGCACCATGACCTTTTCAGGCGCATTGCGCACGCTCCGGGGGTTATTGACGACCAGCGTCTCGCCCTCGATCCGCTCAAGCAGATGCGTCGCCGTGATGTAACCCATATGGAACGGCGGGTCCTGCCGCATGAGGACCACATCGATATCGCGCCCAAGATCGAGCCGGCGCAGGTCGCCGGTCTTGTAGTGGTCGCCTTCCACGCGCTGCACCGTGACCGGGCGGGCATGGGCAATCAGCCGGTCATCTTCGTCCAGCGTCAGTGAGCCAACGTCGTAATGGTAAACCTCGTGCCCGCGCTCCTGCGCCGAAAGCATCAGTGCAAAGCTGGAATCTCCAGCAATATTAATGGAGTGGAGCGGGTCCATCTGAACCGCGACGCGGAGTGTCATGCTTGCACCGATCCTCAGGGGTTTCTCTCACCAGCGCCTTAAAGCCACTTTATCGGCTGCGCGACCATTTTCACTGCGCGCCAACCGGGCGCCTCACCACTCAGGAGCCATTGATGCGCAAACTGTTCGCTGTCGCCGTTGCTGGAATCGCCGTTCTCGGCTGGTCGTCGCAAGGCATCGCCAACCCCGATCCGCACCCGACCTCGGCCCCGCATGACGATCACAAGAAAGACAAGAAAGACGAGCATCACGACGAGCACAAGGACGGCGAGCACAAGGAAGAGCACAAGCCCGCCCACTAAGCGTCGGTCAGGCGCCGGGTTGCCAGGCGTTGGCAATCCGGCGCGGCCACTTTCCCGGGGCCATCAGGATCACGTCAATCCGAAGTTCGTCCCCCGGCCCGGCATACTTTGGGGCGAGCACCTCCGCAGCCCGTGCCACACGGCGCAAGCGGTGAGCATCAATCGACGCGCCGAGTTGCCAGGCGTCCTTGCGCCACTTCACTTCGATGAACGCAACCGTCCGCCCCTTTCGCGCGATCAGATCCACCTCGCCTGCCTTGAGCTTCACCCGCTGCGCCAGAATGCGCCAGCCGAGAAGTCGCAGCCACCACGCCGCCAGCACTTCCGCCCGTCGCCCCCGCTGCTCGGCCTCGGCCCGCTTCATTCCTTCAGTGCCATGGCCCGTGCGTAAAGCGCCTTGCGGTCCAGCCCGTGCGCCTTGGCCACTTTGCCCGCCGCCTGCGATGTCGACATCTCGGTGAGCGCTGCGCGCAGCTCTGCGTCGATGACATCATCATCTGGCGCCTCGGCTTCACCGGGCGGAGCAATGAGCAGCACGATCTCACCCTTCGGCGGCTGTGCCGAATAGTGTGCCGCAAGCTCTGCTGCAGAACCGGTACGGCACTCCTCGTGCAGCTTGGTCAGCTCTCGTGCAACGGCAACTTCGCGCCGTGGCAAGCGCTCGGCGATGGCTTCAAGCGAAGCGACGAGGCGCGGCCCCGTCTCATAGAACGCCAGCGTAGCCGGAACGCCGGAAAGTTCGGTCAGGACATCGCCGCGCGCCTTCTCCTTGTTCGGCAGGAACCCCGCAAACAGGAACCGATCCGTAGGCAGCCCCGCCATCGACAATGCCGTCACTACCGCGCTCGCGCCCGGCAGCGAGGTTACAGTGACACCACGCGCCCGCGCTTCTCGCACCAGCTTGTACCCCGGATCGGAAATCAACGGCGTTCCTGCGTCCGACACCAGTGCAACCGCCTTGATTGCCATTTCCGCCAGCAGCGCTTCCCTTGCGCCATCGCTGGCATGATCGTCATAGCGCCGCATCGGCTTGTGAAGGCCAAGCAGATTCAACAATTTCCCTGTCACCCGCGTATCTTCGCAGGCGACCAGATCACAGCGCCCAAGCGTGTCTGTGGCGCGACGGGTCATGTCACCAAGATTGCCAATAGGCGTGGCAACAATATAGAGACCGGGTGCAAGAGGCGACGTATCCATGGCATTTCCATGGACCGGCGATGACAGAGCGACAAGAGGGTGTGCAGGGAATGATCGAGGGACAATCGGGCGACTGGCGCGAAACTGGCTTGCGCCGCTCCCGCAGATGGCTTGTCACCGGCACGCTGGCCCTGCTGGCAGGTTGCACTGTCATCCCTAAGGGCACCGGCCCGATTGCCGAGCCGACTGAAAAAGCGCCTGACGCAAACGTGCTGCCTACCGATGCCGGTCGCCACCGCGTCGCATTGCTGGTGCCAATGACAGGGCCCAATGCATCCGTCGGTCAATCAATAGCCAATGCCGCAACGATGGCCGTGCTCGATACAAGCGCGGCGAACCTGCGCATCACGACTTATGACACTGCAACGGGCGCTGGCAGCGCGGCGGCCCGCGCCATCGCCGATGGCAACAAGCTGATCCTCGGCCCCCTGCTGTCCGATGATGTCGTGCTGGTCTCCAATGTCGCACGCCCGGCCAAAGTCCCGATGATTACCTATTCGAACGACAGTGCCGTCGCCTCGCGCGATGTCTTCGTCATGGGGCAGGCTCCCGGCCAATCGATCACCCGCGTTCTCGGTTTTGCCAAGTCGCGTGGTATCAAATCCGTTGCCGCAATCATCCCGACCGGTGATTACGGACAGCGGGCCACCGCAGGGTTGACCGAGGCAGCGCGGGCCAACGGCGTCACCGTCACCGCCATCGAGACCTATGATCGCGGCAATACATCCGTTGCCAGCGCCGTACGCCGGGCAAAGGACAAGGGGCGTTTCGATGCTCTCCTGATCGCGGATGGTAGCCGCATCGCGCTTCAGGCAGGTCCGCTCGCCGGAAAAGGCGTCAAGCTTCTGGGCACCGAATTGTGGAGCGGTGAAGGCGCAATCGCAAAATCTGCCGCCATGCGCGGCGCGTGGTTCGCTGCCGTTTCCGACCAGCGCTTCGGCCAATTTGAAAAGAGCTATGCCACGCGGTTTGGCGCAACGCCATCGCGCCTCGCGACCCTGGGCTACGATAGTGTGTTGCTGACGCTCAACATCGCGCGGACATGGAAGCCGGGCACGACCTTCCCTACCACAAAGCTTTATGACCCGCAGGGCTTCATCGGGCTCGACGGTGTGTTCCGCTTCACCGCAAGCGGCATGGCTGAGCGGGCAATGGAAGTGCGCGAGGTCGGCGCTGGCACCTTCGCCACCGTATCACCCGCGCCGCCCAAGTTCTGAACGCCTGAAAGCGGGGGATTTCGCCGGATAAGGCGCCATCCCCGCTTGCGCAGGCAAGCGCGTGTTCTATACCCGTTCGCATGTCCGACGACCTTTTCGACAAGCTCCCCGCCACCAGCGCAGCCGAGGCTTATGACGGCTCCGCCATCGAAGTTCTCGAGGGCCTTGAACCGGTCCGCCGCCGCCCCGGCATGTACATCGGCGGCACGGACGAGCGTGCGCTGCACCACCTCGCTGCCGAAGTGCTCGACAATGCGATGGACGAGGCGGTCGCCGGCCACGCCAACCGCATCGAAGTGCAGCTGGAGGAAGGCAACCGCCTGACCATTTCGGACAATGGTCGCGGCATCCCAGTGGACGAACATCCCAAGTATCCCGGCAAGTCCGCGCTCGAGGTGATCCTCACCACGCTGCACTCAGGCGGGAAGTTCTCCGGCAAGGCCTATGCCACCAGCGGCGGTTTGCACGGTGTCGGCGTCTCGGTGGTCAACGCGCTGTCCTCGCTCACCCGCATCGAAGTCGCGCGCAACAAGGAGCTTTACGCGCAGGAGTTCTCGCGCGGAAACCCGACGACCAAGCTGATGAAGATCGGCAATGCCCCCAACCGGCGCGGCACGCAGGTTACCTTCATCCCGGATCTTGAAATCTTTGGTGAGGACGCGAAGTTCAAGCCAGCCCGCCTGTTCCGGCTGGTCCGATCCAAGGCCTACCTGTTCGCAGGTGTAGAGATCCGCTGGAAGTGCGCCCCATCGCTCGCCAGCGAGGACGTGCCGGCCGAAGCGGTATTCCAGTTCCCCGGTGGCCTTGCCGATCACCTCGCCGAACAGGTCTCTGGCCGTGAGTGCGTCACCTCGGTGCCTTTTGCTGGCCGTCAGGACTTTCCGCTTGGACTCAATGGCGAAGAGAATGGCCGCGTCGAATGGGCCATCGCCTGGCCCTTGTGGTCTGACGGTTCATACAGCTGGTACTGCAACACCATCCCCACGCCCGATGGCGGCACCCACGAACAGGGTCTTCGCGCCGCGCTGACCAAGGGCATCCGCGCCTTTGCCGAATTGATCGGCCAGAAGAAGGCCAAGGACATCGCACCCGAGGACATGATCACCGGCAGCGAGATCATGCTCTCGGTGTTCATCCGTGATCCGCAGTTCCAGAGCCAGACCAAGGACCGCCTCACGAGTCCGGAAGCTGCGCGCATGGTCGAAGCCGCCGTGCGCGATCATTTCGACCACTTCCTCACCGACAACATGGAGCGCGGCAAGGCCCTGCTCGGCGCAGTGATGGAGCGCATGGACGAACGTCTGCGCCGCAAGGCGGAGCGCGAGGTCAAGCGCAAGACCGCCACCAACGCACGCAAGCTGCGCCTTCCCGGCAAGCTCACCGATTGTTCGGGCGAAGGTGAAGGCGAGACCGAACTATTCATCGTCGAGGGTGATTCGGCAGGCGGCAGCGCCAAGCAGGCGCGTGATCGCAAGACGCAGGCGATCCTGCCGATCCGCGGCAAGATCCTCAACGTCGCCAGCGCCACGGCTGACAAGATCCGCGCCAACCAGGAAATCGCCGACCTAGCGCTCGCCCTCGGCTGCGGCATGCGCAAGGACTGCAACCCGGACGCGCTGCGTTATGACCGCGTGATCATCATGACCGACGCCGACGTCGACGGTGCGCACATCGCCACGTTGCTGATGACGTTCTTCTTCCAGGAAATGCCCGAGCTCGTCCGCCGCGGCCACCTCTACCTCGCCCAGCCTCCGCTTTACCGCCTGACCAGCGGCAGCACCTCGGCCTACGCCAAGGACGACTCCCACCGTGCCGAGCTGGAAGCCACCAAGTTCAAGGGCAAGAAGGTTGAAGTCGGCCGCTTCAAGGGCCTCGGCGAAATGAATCCGCAGCAGCTGCGCGAAACCACCATGGCGCCCGCCACCCGCAGCCTGATCCGCATAACGCTGCCCCCAGAATACGAAGGCCGCGCGGCAGTGAAGGAACTCGTCGACCGCCTGATGGGCCGCGATCCCGCCCAGCGCTTCATGTTCATCCAGAACCGCGCGAGCGAGATCGATCCGGAATTGATTGACGCCTGAGGCGTCAGCCCATCGGTATTTCCTGAGCCTGGAACAGCTGGATCTTCGGTGGTGCGACCGCAAGAGCTGTCATCTGGCGCACGAAGGCACTTGATTCCGGCACGGCGAAATGCGCCTGGAGCGCCGCCATGTCAGCCCAGTATTCAACGAAGACGATCCGGTTCTCGTCCTCAGCATCCACATGGCAGTTGTGATTCAGGCAGCCGGGCTCACTCCGTGACCTGACCGAATGCGCAATCCCAACCGCAAGCGCCTCATCAAGCCGATCGGGCAGAACAACTGCGCTGCCGGTGACAATGATCATGCGTCCCTCCCCGAAAAATGGCTTTGCGGCAGACCATTGCCTCCCAAGCTCAGCCTGCCGCTTCGACAGCTGTGTCACTCTTCTTCGCCCTGAAATCAAAGCGTATCCGCACCCATTCTCCGATCTGCGGCTTTCCGTTCACGCGCGGTGGCCGTACCAGAAACTGCCAGCTGGCCTGCCGGATGGCGCGCGCCAGGCCTGATCCCGGTGGACTTTCGCCGATCTCCTGGCAATCTTCGACGTGGTACTTCTCGATGGTCTTGCACGCGATCATTGCCCAATCGCCCTGCATCCTGCGCTGTGGCAGATAGGGGCCAATTTCCGCATCGGTGGGTTCGCGATACCATTGCGCGGCGTAGAGCCGCACGCCGCCCGGACCTTGCCCGACGCTGGCCGAATCTCCAGGACTTCCCGCACTCGCCTGCTGCCCGCCACCGGATTCCGCCCGCTTCATGTTGCTTATGTCGGTCGCGCGATAGTCGTTGCGCGAAAGCTCGATGAATCCTTCCGGCCATTCGACCTTGCCAGGCACCGGCACGGGAGGCGGCGCGGTGACCGGCTGGCTCGCTGCGGTCTCGGCCGATTGCGCCTGTTTCTGCTGTTTCTGGTCCTGCTTCTGTGCCTCTTTTTTGTCCTGACCTTCAGCGGAAAGGTCGATCGCGGTCAGACGAGTGCCCTTGCCATCGCCAAAGCCGGTTACGGCACCCATGCGCCACATGATCAAAAACACCAGCAAGGTCGTGACGGCGGCAAACGCCATCGCTCCGGCCCGCTCCCGCGGCGATGCCTGATAGCCTTGCTTCGCCATGACATTGCGGGATGCGACCATTCCCGCCTCGCTACACGGGGGCCACCGGCACTTCAATCGCCGAGATTATTGCCCACGCAGTAGCGACAATTTGACACGCCACATACCTGACCGCCGCGTCAACTACTGTCCGCCAACCTGACTAGCGCGTCATCAAAGGCTCGTGATACTGACATACGCGTCAAGTATTCATGGGATAAGTGACGCAGGCGTCAGTTCAGCAACCCCCTTGCGCCAAACGCACCACAGCCTTATCGCTTAACCGAACGATTAAGCACACAGGAACCGCCGATGCGCTTTGAAGGCACCAGCAACTACGTCGCTACCGAAGATCTCAAGGTCGCCGTCAACGCAGCCGTCCTGCTGCGCCGTCCGCTTCTGGTAAAGGGAGAACCCGGCACCGGCAAGACCGTGCTTGCGCATGAAATCGCCAAGGCAGTGAACGCGCCGCTCATCGAATGGAACGTGAAATCCACGACCAAGGCGCAGCAAGGCCTTTACGAGTACGACGCCGTCGCCCGCCTACGCGACGGGCAGCTCGGCGATGAGCGTGTCCACGACATCCGCAACTACATCAAGAAGGGCAAATTGTGGGAGGCCTTCACCAGCCCGACCCTGCCCGTGCTGCTGATCGACGAGATCGACAAGGCCGACATCGAATTCCCGAACGACCTCCTGCAGGAGCTCGATCGCATGAGCTTCGACGTATACGAGACGCAAGAGCGCATCGAAGCCCGGGAACGCCCGATCGTCGTAATCACGTCGAACAACGAGAAGGAACTCCCCGACGCCTTCCTGCGCCGTTGTTTCTTCCATTACATCAAGTTTCCCGATCGCGACACGATGCAGGCGATCATCGACGTCCACTTCCCCGGCATCCAGAAGACGCTGGTGAGCAAGGCGATGGAAGTGTTCTACGAAATCCGCGAAGTGCCTGGCCTCAAGAAGAAGCCCAGCACATCCGAACTGCTCGACTGGCTGAAGCTTCTGCTGAACGAGGACATGCCGCTGGACGTCCTCCAGAACCGCGATCCGACCAAGGCGATCCCGCCGCTGCACGGTGCGCTGCTCAAGAACGAGCAGGACATCATGCTGTTCGAACGCCTCGCATTCATGGCTCGTCGTCCGGGCAACTGAGGAAGATTGACATGCCCCACGTCGGCGGATGCCTCTGCGGCGCAGTGCGCTATGCGATCTCCGCCGACCCGTTGGGCGCGCGCATGTGCTGGTGCCGCGATTGCCAACGGATCGCCAGCGGATCGGCTACGGTTAACGTGCTGTTTCCGGAAGCCGCCGTGGCGATCGAAGGCGAACTCGAATCGTTCTCGATGATTGCCGACAGCGGCAACACTGTGGAACGCGGCTTTTGCAAGGCCTGTGGCGCGCAAATCTACAGTCGCACTGTTTCGCCGACCGGCCTGCCGATGCGCATCCGTGCCGGCACGCTCGACGACCCCGAACTCGCGCCGCCCACAGCAATCATCTGGGCCGACAGCGCACCGAGTTGGGCGCCAATTCCTGAAGATCTCCCGCGTCACCCGAAAGGTCCGCCGCCGGTCAGTTGAGCGTGCAGACCTTGCAGATGGCAGGGCCTTTCACTCCCGCGGGCCCAACTTCTCCAGTTCCACCTGCGCAAACATCGCCTTTACTGCCGGCCGCTCGTTTATCTGGTCGATCCAGCGCACGAGATGAGGCGTATCCTCCTTGTTGACCAATTCCTTGAAGCCAAAAGGCATGCCGTTGGCGATGGCGAAATTGCAGATGTCGGCGAGGGTATATTGCCCCGGCACCAGCCATTCGTGATTGGCCAGATGGTCGTCCAGCTTTCGCACTGAGTAGCCGATCTTGCGCATTTCCTCGTCGAGCAGGTCCTGCGGGAAGCCTTCGCGGGCGCGTCGCCACTTGACCTGCTGCTCGACCACCGGGATCGCCTTCACCTTCTCCTCGAACTCGGCGTCGGTAAGGCCCTTGACCATGTTTCCGACATAGCGGTGCCAGCCAATGGTCGAGACGCACCAGCAGAAGTATTCGTCTACCCACTTCGTCCAGATCCGCATCTGCGCGCGACCAAAGCTGTCCGCCGGACGCAGTGTCACCTCGGTCGGATATTCGTCCTCGAGGTATTCACAGATGACCGTCGATTCCGTGACGACCTTGTCGCCATCCACCAGCGCTGGAACCTGACCACGCGGATTGATGGCCTTGAACCAGTCAGTGTGATGCTCGAACTTGGCGGGATCGAGCCTATGCTTCTCGACATCGAGACCCTTTTCGAACACCGTCAGCAGCGGTTTCATCGAGTTGGCAGCCGGTCCAAAACTGTAGAGCTTGAGTGTCATGGCGTTATCCTCTCCAAGTGGAAGCACCATAGACAATTGTATGTAACACTAACAATACCCAATCGCGAAAAACCAGAAGGAAGCACACCTCCATGCCCTATTCCGGTCAATGTGCTTGCGGTTGCGTCTTCCTCAAGATCGCCGGGGAACCCATTGCGACGCGCCAATGCTGGTGCCGCCAGTGCCAGCAGATTGCCGCCGGAGGCCCGACCAACAACGCAATTTTCAAGGCGGAAAACGTCAGCATCACTGGAACGCTCGCCCATCGCGAATGGAAGGCAGCCAGTGGCAATACCCTGACGTTTCACTTCTGCCGCGCCTGCGGCACGCAGATCCTTGCACAAAGCTCGGCGCGCCTCCACCTCAAGACGGTGCGCCTCGGTGCCCTTGACGCGGGCCACGGCCTGCGTCCCGAAGCGATCATCTGGACCGAGGATGCGCCGCCCTGGGCCATGCTTGACCCTTCGCTCGAAAGCTGGCCGCAACAGCCCCCTGCCCCGCCGCCCGTCGGTTGAGGCATCAACGCTTTCCACGGGGTTGGCATGGTCTTAGGGCAGTTCAAGGCCAACAACTGCTCAAGTCAGATCACGTTGAAGCAGTCCTGCCCCGCACGCTTCAGCAACCCGCACACCGCATGCGCGCCGGGAGCACTGGCTCGCAACCGCCAATAACGACGCTGTCCGACCACTGCCGGAACCACGGCCTTCTGGAAGCTCGCCAGTTGCGGGTACATCGCGACCGCCCCCTGCCAATGCGCATCTGCCTCGGCAGGGCTTAGCGCTGCGGCGAGCTGGATCGTCTGGACCGGTGCTGCTGCAGCCATCACTACGCTCGGGACTGCTGCGGGCTGTCCCGCCGGAGCTTGCGAATTGAGCGCCAGCGCCACCGCTCCCTCCTCCGATCGAAGGGGCGCGTTCGTGACCACCACCGTCGTCCGGTCTGCCCGCGTCAAGTCGAACAGCGCCTTGGCAAAGCTGCGTGGCAAGCGAATGCAACCGTGCGAGGCCGGATAGCCCGGGACATGGCCGGCATGGATCGCAATGCCGCGCCAGGTCAGCCGCTGCATGTAGGGCATCGGCGCGTTGCTGTAGATGTTGGAGCGGTGAAACACCCGCTTCTGCAGAATCGGGAAAACCCCCGCCGGCGTCGAATGCCCGCGCTTGCCGGTGGAGACCGGCGAGGAACCCCAATGTTCGCCGTTCTTGAACACGTGCATCCGCTGCGACGCCTTGCTCACCACGACAAGCACGCCCGATTGCAGGACGTCCGGCACCGGCGGAGGCGATTGTGGACGGACAGGCTGCACAATTGGCTGGAAGATGGCCGGTGGCGCGATCTGCTGGATCACCGCCTCCTGCGCATCCGCCCGCGCCTCCCGGCCGAGCAACGTCAGGCCCAGACCTGCCACACCCAGCAGAAGCAAAAGGATAGCAAGCGCACTCGTGACGCGACTCATGGTAAACTGCCCTTAACCATGTTTCTTCATGACTTACCCGTTTGCCGCTTCCGCTCAACCGCCTATCGTGCAACAGCCCTTGCCGATCGCTGCCACAGCGCTTAATCACTCGGTTAAGTCAGAGGAGCTGCGGCCCGTGTTTTTCAATTTCGTCGACGAGTTGCGTGCCGCAGGCATCCAGGCGAGCTTCAAGGAGCACCTCGTCCTGCTCGAAGCGCTCGACAAGGACGTGATCGAGCAGACCCCGGAGGCCTTCTATTACTTGAGCCGCGCGACGTTCGTGAAGGACGAAGGGCTGCTCGACCGCTTCGACCAGGTGTTCAACAAGGTCTTCAAGGGCCTGCTCACCGACTACGGACAGCGTCCGGTTGATATCCCCGAGGACTGGCTCAAGGCCGTGGCCGAGAAGTTCCTGTCCGAAGAGGAAATGGAGAAGATCAAGTCCCTCGGTTCGTGGGAGGAGATCATGGAGACGCTGAAGAAGCGTCTCGAAGAGCAGGAAAAGCGCCACCAGGGCGGCAACAAGTGGATCGGTACGGGCGGCACCAGCCCGTTCGGCAATTCCGGCTACAACCCCGAAGGCGTCCGCATCGGCGGCGAGAGCAAGCACAAGCGTGCGGTAAAGGTCTGGGAAAAGCGCGAATTCGCCAACCTCGACAACACCCGCGAACTCGGCACGCGCAACATCAAGATCGCCTTGCGCCGCCTGCGCCGCTTCGCCCGCGAAGGGGCAGCAGACGAGCTTGATCTCGACGGCACGATCGAAGGCACTGCGCGCCAGGGCTGGCTGGACATCCGGATGCGGCCGGAAAAGCGCAATGCGGTCAAGCTCTTGCTATTCCTCGATGTCGGCGGATCGATGGACCCGTTCATCAAGCTCGTCGAGGAACTGTTCAGCGCGGCAACCGCCGAATTCAAGAACATGGAGTTCTTCTATTTCCACAACTGCCTGTATGAAGGTGTGTGGAAGGACAACAAGCGCCGCTGGTCGGAACGCACCAAGACCTGGGACATCCTCCACAAGTTCGGCCACGATTACAAAGTGGTATTCGTTGGCGACGCGGCAATGAGCCCCTACGAGATCAGCCACCCCGGCGGCAGCGTCGAACATTTCAACGAGGAAGCGGGGGCTGTCTGGATGCATCGCGTGGCGCAGACTTATCCCGCCACGGTCTGGCTCAATCCCGTACCCGAGAAGCAGTGGACCTATTCGCAATCCACCAAGATGATCAAGGACCTGATCGGTGGCAGCATGTACCCCCTAACTCTCGAGGGACTCGACGGGGCTATGCGCGAACTCACCCGCAAGAAGCACTGACTCCAAGGAGGCAGACGATGGGCAAGACGATCCTCGCGCAGCGGACGGCAGAGGGTCGCTACGACCTCGTGCTGAATCGCCCCGACAAGTTCAATGCCCTGTCGCAAGCCCTCCTTGCCGAACTGCTGGCCGAGCTTTCGGGCATCGCGGCAGACGGGGACGCGCGCGTCGTCGTGCTGTCCGGTGCCGGAAAGGCATTTTGCGCCGGACATGATCTCGCCGAGATGCAGGCTGACCGCAATCTCGCCGTCTACCGCGCGCTGTTTGCCGCCTGCACCGAAGTGATGGAGGCCATCGCTGCCCTCCCCGTGCCGGTCATCGCCAAGGTTCATGGCGTTGCGACCGCCGCAGGTTGCCAGCTGGTCGGGGCCTGTGACCTCGCCGTCGCCTCCGAAAGCGCGCGCTTTGCCGTTTCGGGCATCAACGTCGGCTTGTTCTGCTCAACCCCCGCCGTGGCACTCAGCCGCAACGTGCCTGCCAAGCGTGCGTTCGAGATGCTGGTGACAGGAAAGTTCATCGATGCCCGAACCGCCTCGGACTGGGGCCTTGTCAACACCGTCGTTCCAGCCGAGGCTCTCGATGCTGCCACGGACGATCTGGTTGGCACGATCCTCGCCAAGAACCCCGATGCGATCCGCCGGGGCAAAGCCCTGTTCAACGCCCAGCGCGAATGTTCCCGCACCGAAGCATATGCTCTCGCCTGCGAAGTCATGGCGCAAAACATGATGGACGAAAACACCGACGAGGGGATCTATGCTTTTCTCGAAAAGCGTAGACCATTCTGGCGAAGGAATTGAGTGCCGGTTGCCAAGGCGCCCGCTGGTCCATCGGCTTTCGTCCGCCGCGACGTTCTCCCCAACAAGGCTGCGACTTTGGGCACGGTTGCACAGTTGGTGGCCATCACCGTCGTGATCGGTGGCAGCATGTATTCCCTCACTCTCGAAGGAATCGACGGGGTCATGCGCGAAATCACCTGCCAGAAGCACGGATTTTCAAGTCTGTCGGCGTACCAGTAAGCTGTCAGGCAACCTCTGCACGATAATCTGATCCGCTCCCGGCAGTCAGGTACGAACCCGAACGCAAGACCCGTTCATACAACTCAACATCGGCCCGATAGAGCCTGATTATTCTTTCGCGGGTCGCAGCAGACAGGCGAGGCATGGCCTGCGGAGTACTGTTGAGTCGGGGCAGTTTGTCCACTTCAAGCCATGTCCACAGACTTGCCGGCAACTGTCCATCGCGACCGATCGCAAACAGCCGGTCAACCGCGAGCTCGCCTTTGGCGTCGAGAACGAAATCCACTTGCGGAATGAATTGCTTGACCGTGTGCAGAAGCTTCGGTGAAGCCTCGAGCGTGTCGAGAAAACGGTCAAGCGGCATCATCCGCCCCAGGCGCCAACGCTCAAATCGGGAGGTCAGCATGAGCTCCGTGCCGCCCATCAGTGTAAAGTGGTAGGCCGAGAGAAACCTGTCGACCGGATCCCTGACGATCGCAAAGCTTGGAAGCGCGGTTACGTCCGGAAGCAACCGACGACGCAACGATATCATCGGCAGGTGCGGCAGATTGCGGCCATATAACAAAGCCGAAACCGATGTCCCCGCCGCCTTTGGGATGTGCACGAAAAGCATCCCTGCGCGCAAAATGCTGCTTTCGAGTTTCAGGCCGAACAGGACGCGCCAAAGACTGCATAGCAGAGGAAGCTCAACCAACCGGTGCCCAAGGCTGAGCACGGTGTCCCGGATCATGTCCTTGATAAACAGCACCCACTCCGGGCTGTCATGCCAGTGGATGGGATAGGGGGTGAACGCATCAAGATCGATGCTGGGATAGCTTGCCCGCACCACAAGCTTGCGCATGGCAAGCAAATGCAGACCTTGTCCGAGTACAATCGAGGCCATGCCAGCGAGGTGAACGTCGCCAAAAGCCCCCCCAAAGGTTTCGAGCGCCATACCGGAGACAGCGCAAGTGCCCCCGTACGCGAGCAGATAACGACGCTTCGAAAACGATCCGTCGACGAAAGTAACCTTGCGACACATCGCGAAGTCGAACGGCAGTCCGAGCAGCCTGCTAGCCAGGAGAGCAATCTGCGGATGCCCGCCCAATTTCAGCAATGTCAGGAAGCCACCGATCACTAGAACGCTCAAGATCGTCAGCACGGTCCCATAATGTACGATTTGCAAAACCCAACCGCGCAGCGCCATTCAGCAATCCCTGTTTTACCACAGTCAGCTGCGCCAGTTCGGAAATGTCTCGACAAGATGGCCAGCCGCGCCGACTTTCGAACTTCTGTTAGCACGCGGACATAACCTTCGCCGCGATAGATCCGCATAACATCCGGACCAGACGCTTCTCTGCGCGGACGCATCGATTCCACACGGCTCCTTTTGACGCGAAAAGCGTATTTCCCAGTTTCGTCGCGCAGAGCATCAAGCACGAGAATCGCGCGCATTCACCACATGGAGACGAGCCTTGCCACGCATTGAAAAGGTATCGCTGGTTTTGGCCGCCCTCATCGCAGCTGCTGGATTTTCGCCATGTGCCAACGCGCAAGAAACGACGATAGAAGCGCGGACAACTGTCTTGCTACCTGAAGGCGTTGCGCCCCCGCTCCGGGTCGAAACGCCAGACTTCAAGCTCGTACCACTCGGCCCCGCACTCGCGAAGATCGACTACGACGCTTACATGTCGTCGATCGAGCATTTGCAGAAGACCTTTACGCGCAGCACGTCATGGCCGCACGCCGGGATAACCGACGCCGAGGCGATGACTGATATGCAGACCGAGCAGGCCCGTTTCGCGCAGCGCAAGTCGTTTGCCTACGCCGTGCTCACGCCCGACGGCAAGCGCGAGCGTGGGTGTGTCTATGTGCAGCCCAGCCCGGTCGCGGGTTATGATGCCGCCGTTCTGATGTGGGTAACCAAGACAGAGTACGATGCCGGCTTCGACAAGGACCTGCAGGCGTGGGTCATGCAATGGATTGCCCGTGATTGGCCATTCAAGAAGGTGGCCTACCCCGGCCGCACGATCAGTTGGGAAAAGTGGGACGCGCTTGTCCCGGCCAAGGCAAACTGAAGTTGTCTGCGAAATCCTTGACACCGCCCCCGCATCTGCCAGCGTTTGAGCGGGAACCGATCGGCGGGGGTGATCGTGGCAGGGCATACCGTTGAAGAGCGTAAGCTTGCCCGCCGCGCGGTGATTGCCGCCACAACCGGCAACGCGCTGGAATTCTACGACTTCATTACGTTCAGCTTCTTTGCCATCCAGATCGGCAAGGTATTCTTCCCGTCGGAAGATCCATTCGTCAGCCTGATGGCCTCTCTGGCGACATTCGGCGTCGGCTTTATCGGCCGCCCGCTTGGCGCTTGGGCGATCGGCGCATGGGCAGACCGGCACGGGCGCAAGCCCGCAATGCTTTTGAGCATGACCCTGATGGGCGTCTCGGTCGCCGTCCTCGCACTCACGCCGTCCTATGCCACCATCGGCGCCACTGCACCGGTGATCGTCGTGCTGGCGCGCCTGCTGCAGGGGTTTGCCTTGGGTGGCGAAGTGGGCTCGGCCACGACCTACATGCTCGAAACCGCGCAAGAACACCGGCGCGGCTGGTCGATCAGCTGGCAGGGCGCCAGCCAGGCCATCGCATCCTCGGCCGGATCGCTCGTCGGGCTTGGCCTCAGCCTTGTCCTCACGCCGGACCAGTTGACCGACTGGGGGTGGCGAGTGGCCCTGCTGCTGGGCACGGTGATCGTGCCGTTCTCGCTGCTGATCCGCCGGTCCTTGCCAGAAACGATCCACGCGCCCGACCACTTGCCTGCCGGCCATGTTCCTGCCGGGGTCTGGCGCACGGTAATTCTCGGCGCGATGATGATCTCGGGCGCGACCATCGCCACGTACTTGTTCAACTACATGGCGACTTATGGCCAGAACACGCTCGGCTATTCGGCCAGCATCTCGCTGGGCAGCACGCTGGCGGTTAATGTCGCGCGGTTCTTCTCGATCCTTCTCGGCGGCTGGATGAGCGACCGGTTCGGGCGGCGGCCGCTGATGATCTGGCCAACCCTGGCCTTCACCCTGGCCATCGTTCCCGCCTACATCACCCTGACCAGCGCGCATGACCCGGTGATGTTCATCGTCGTCAACGGCTTGCTCGCCTTCGTCTCGACCCTTCCCAGCGGGGCCGTCTATGCCGCAGTTGCCGAAAGCCTTCCCAAGGCAAGCCGTGCCCGCACCTTTGCTCTGGTCTATGCCCTGCCCGTCACGTTCCTCGGCGGATCGACGCAACTGGTGATCACCTGGCTGCTCAAGGTCACCGGAGAACCGATGGCGGTCGCATGATACATGGTATCAGCCGCCGCGGTGGCCCTGCTCGCGATGTTCCTGATTCACGAAAGTGCGCCCAGGAAAGCAGCGGCGGCCCCCGCCTGATCCGCCCCCCCCACCAATCAATAGAGCAGGAAGCGCGCCCGCTCTTCGATCCACGCCGCTTCATCGGCTCCTGCCAAGGCGTCGAGATCGCCCGCAGCGCTGGCCACGTCGTCGACCCACTCGCGTAGCGCCGTGCCGCCATTGATCACGTCGATCGCCAGCTTGTCGAACACGTACTCGTAGGGAAAATCGCGCCAGATCGGGTAATCCGGATAGAGCCTGCGGATTGCCTTGAACGCCAACGCCTGCAGCCGCCACGGACGGAACGCATGGTGATCGTAGAATGCGCCCTCGGCATGGATCATCAGCGCACTGCACAGGCTCTTGGCATGCTTGTGGAATGTCGGCTCGAACCAGCATTCACGGATTGCGCAGCCCTGCATCCACTGCGGCGCGAAGCTGCGCATTTCGGCAAGGACAGCCTTGGCATCGATATCAGGCGCACCGAACAGCACTTCCAGCGGCCGCGTCGTGCCGCGCCCTTCAGACAAGGTCGCGCCCTCGATCATCACCGTCCCGGCATAGGCTCGCGCCATGTTGAGGCTGGCCGCGTTGGGCGAAGGGTTGATCCAGATCCGGCTCGGCGGCCAACCGAAGCCGGGGCCTTCCGGCTCCCACCCTTCCATCGTGATCACGCGGTAGTCGACGTCGAGCTTGAAGTGATCGACAAACCACGCGCCCATCTCGCCCAGCGTCATGCCGTGCCGCATTGGCATCGGCCCCGCACCGACGAAGCTCTCCCAACCCGGCAGCAGAGTGGTGCCCTCGACCGGGCGCCCGGCGGGATTGGGTCGGTCAAGCACCCACACCGCCTTGCCGGTGCCACTGGTGGCTTCAAGCAGATAGAGCAACGTAGTCACGAAGGTGTAGATGCGGCAGCCAAGGTCCTGCAGGTCGAACAGAAAGACGTCTGCCGTGTCCATCATGGCTGCGGTCGGGCGGCGCACCTCGCCGTAGAGGCTGAACACCGGGATGCCGTAGGTCGGGTCGAGCTCGTCGGCGGTCTCGACCATGTTGTCCTGCTTGTCGCCCTTGAGGCCGTGCTGCGGACCGAATGCCGAGGTGATGTTCACTCCGGCAGCAACCAGCGCATCAAGCGAATGAACCAGACCCTCGGTCACCGAGGCGGGATGGGCCACCAGCGCGACGCGCTTGCCTTCGAGTGGCTTTCTGAGTGCGGGGTCGGCGAGCAGCCGGTCGATGCCGAATTTCATGGCTAGCGCGGTGCCTCAAGCGAAGCTGCGAAGCAAGATGCGTGGTGGAAGTCTGGCCGATCCTCGCGGTGCGCGATGGCCCAGTAGGACTTGTGCCCACCTTCCTCGTCGATCACCGCGGTCAATCCATAGGCGAACGGCAGCGCGGGCAGAGCCGCGGTGGGCAGCGCGACATCGAAGATCAGCACTGACTGTCCCCGGCGTGGCGTGCAGACCGGTGGACGGGGCACGGCGCGCTCAATCATCCCGTCGCGATAGCCGGAAAAATCGTAGGCCGCCCACGCCTGCGACGGTGAAAAGTTGAACTCGGCATAGGCATCGCCGCCGGCCGGCTTCACGAACAGCTCGAAACAGGTCGTCTGCCACAGCCCATCGGCGCGAACCTTGCCCGCGAAGGGTGGGACGACAAGCCGCTGCGTGCCCTCCACCCGCCAACGCAGCGTCATCCAGACGTTGTCGACCGACAGGATTCGGGCCTCGACGGAGGTTACGGTTGCAGGGGGATGCGCGGGGTGGCTAGACAAGTTCGGCATGAAGCCGGACTAACCGCTGCACGGGAGGGAATGCAATGACGGCACTTCGCAGGAGCACCATTCTCGGCATGGCCGCGGTGTTGTTGGTTGCAGGAAAGGCCAGCGCGCGCGATTTTTCCATCGGCGGCGGGATCAGTGTCACACTGGATGAAACGTGGACCGGAACTTCCATGCAGAATCCGGCGATGAAGTTCGGCGGCATGAAAGACATGATGGACGAAGCCACCGAAAGCCGTCTGCGCAGACCCGGCACTGGGGTGCTCGTGTCCTACATGAAGTTCAAGACCGACAAGCCAGCCAAGGACATCGCGGTCGACGACGGCGCCAACGTCGTGAAAGCCGCCAAGACGATCTACGGGACACAGGCCGCTGAAGAACAGCCTGTTCCGACGATCCATCGCAAGGGTGATACGGTGCGGGCCTATGTCACGCTCCATCCCAGGCCTGGGGCGGGTTTAAACGTCGCACCAGGCTACCCCACAGGCTGCGTCACCACCGGCACCATCCGGCTCGGCGCGGCGATCCACAACGTCTCGATCGCCTCTGAAAGCTGCGAGAGCGCCAGTCATCAGCAAGCAGTTGCCGCCATCTTCGAAACGGGCGGCCAGTAATCCGGGCCTCGAACCCAAGCCAGGCACTTTGTTTGCTCGTGCCGGCGTGCTAGGCGCGCCGCACTATGACGAACTACAGCTCCACCCTCCTTCGCCTGCTCGACGAGCGCGGCTACATCCATCAGCTGACCGATGCCGAAGGGCTCGACAAGTTGGCCAACGAGGGCGTGGTGCCGGGATATATCGGCTTCGACGCGACGGCGCCGTCGCTTCATGTCGGCAGTCTCGTGCAGATCATGATGCTGCGCCGCCTGCAGCAGGCCGGGCACAAGCCGGTGGTGCTGATGGGTGGCGGCACAACCCGCATTGGCGATCCCACCGGACGTGACGAGAGCCGCAAGATGCTGTCCGACCAGACGATCGAGGACAATATCGCCTCGATCTTCACGGTTTTTTCGAAGCTGCTCAAGTTCGGCGATGGCCCGACCGACGCCGTGATGGTCAACAACCACGATTGGCTGGGCAAGCTCGGCTACATTGAGCTGCTCCAGGAAGTCGGCACGCACTTCACGGTCAACCGCATGCTGACGTTCGATTCGGTCAAGCTGCGGCTTGAGCGCGAACAGCCGATGACCTTCCTCGAATTCAACTACATGATCCTGCAGGGCTACGATTTCCGCCACCTCAACAAGGACATGGGCGTGCGCCTGCAGATGGGCGGCTCGGACCAGTGGGGCAATATCGTCAACGGTATCGAACTGACGCGCCGCAAGGATGGCAAGGAAGTCTTCGGCCTGACGACGCCGCTGCTCACCACTGCCGATGGCAAGAAGATGGGCAAGACTGCGGCGGGCGCGGTGTGGCTTAACGAGGACGCCCTGCCCGCCTGGGACTTCTGGCAGTTCTGGCGCAACACGGATGACCGCGATGTCGGCAAGTTCCTGCGTCTGTTCACCGATCTTCCGCTCGACGAAATCAAGCGGCTCGAGGCACTCCAAGGCAGCGAGATCAATGCCGCGAAGGTGGTTCTGGCCAACGAGGTGACCCGTCTGGTGCGTGGCGAAGAAGCTGCGAAGGCCGCCGAAGCAACCGCATCGGCAACCTTCGCTGGCGGCGGACTCGGCCAGGATCTTCCCGTTTTCGCAACAACGGAAGACAGCATCGGGATCATCGACGCGCTTGTGGGTCTTGGCTTTGCGAACAGCCGAGGGGAAGCGAAGCGCCTTGTCGCCGGTGGCGGGGCGAAAGTCGCAGGCGAGTCTGTGACCGACGACAGCTATCGCATTGCCTTGTCGTCCGAAGAGATCCGCATTTCGTCGGGCAAGAAGAAGCACGGCATCCTTCGCCGCGCCTGAAAACACGCCCAGCCGTCAACCTTACGGGATGAATAACGGCAAAGGCTTGCCGGTTCCGGCAAGCCTTTGCCGCGGCTTTACGAATTGTTCGCCATTTCGGTTCTATATCTTCCGGCATAGTCACTCATGCGCCAGGAGGAACGATGCGCGGCGGAGCACAGCTTTCAGTCACCGACCTGCGTCGTTCGACCCGGCACCCCGTGAATCTGCCGATCATCGGCGAGCATCGCGCGCGCGGCGATATCATGCTTCACCTCGCGAATATCTCGACAACCGGGTTCATGGCCACTGGCTGCAGTGATCTTGGCCGGGGCGAACGCGTTACGGTGCGGCTCCCGGTCATCGGACGCATCGAGGCCTTCCTCGTGTGGACCGACGGCGATCGCGCCGGTTTCCAGTTCGAACGAATCATCCGACTTGATGATTTCAACAAGCTGATCCGCGCCATGCAGCCCGGCCCCCGATCGCGCAGCCAGGGCTGACGTAGCGCCCTTGGGAAGCGTCGCAGCCCGGTTGCTGCGCCGGACCCAAATTTTGCTTTCTTGGCAACTTCACGGTCGGCTGGCATTGCACCGGCCGTGACCACAGCTTCTCCTGATTCCGCAACTTCGGCTTCGCCATCCTCGCCGCTTGCCATTCCCGATTACCGGCGCTTCTGGATCGCCCGCTTCTTCTCGGTGCTTGCGACATCGGGAATGGTGGTGATCCTGGGATACCAGCTTTATGACGTCGCCCGCGGACAATACGGGATGTCGATCGCCCAAGCCGCATTTCAGCTTGGCTTGCTCGGACTTGCGCAGTTTCTGCCGCTGTTTCTGCTGACGCCCGTGGCAGGAGTGGTTGCCGACCGGTTCGACCGGCGCAACGTCGCCGGGCTTGCGATGTGCATCGACCTGATGGTCGCCCTGTCACTCGCAACCTGCACTTATGCCGATGTCCTGTCGCTACCGCTGCTGTTCGGGCTTGGCGCTCTCCATGGAACCGCGCGCGTCTTTATCGGCCCTGCGCTGTCCTCCATTGCCCCCAATGTCGTACCTGCAGAACTGATGCCAAAGGCCGTGGCGATCAATTCGATGGCGTGGCAGACCGGCTCGGTCGGCGGGCCGGCGATCGCAGGCCTGCTTTTTGCAGGGCACCCGTCCTTGCCCTATTGGTTGTCGACCGGGCTCCTGGCGCTGGGCGCTTTCTGCATCTTCGGCATCCGCAGGATTCCGCCGCCGGAAGGCAACCGCAACACGCATCCCTTGCGCCAGATTCTCCAAGGGCTCTCGTTCGTGTGGAATGACCGGTTCCTGCTTGGTTGCGTCACTCTCGATCTTTTTGCCGTACTCCTTGGCGGGGCCACCGCCCTGTTGCCAGTCTTCGCCCGAGACATTCTTTTCATCGACGGGCAACCAGTTGGCGCCGATGGTCTCGGCTTGATGCGCGCAATGCCGGGTCTCGGCGCGGCGCTGGTCGCGTTCGTCCTGGCGCGCAAGCCGATCACCCAGAATGTCGGCAACAAGATGCTTTTGGGCGTCGTCATCTTCGGCCTGTTCACCATCGGCTTCGGCATTTCGACGAACTATTACCTGTCGCTGCTGATGCTCGTCGGCATCGGCGCAGGAGACATGGTTTCGGTATTCATCCGCAGCACGCTCGTGCAGTTGCACACCCCGGATGACGTTCGTGGACGAGTCTCGTCCATCTCCGGCCTGGCCATCTCCGCCTCCAACGAACTGGGCGAAATGCAATCGGGCGTGGCCGCGGCCCTGATCGGTGCCGTCGGCGCCGTGATCTTCGGCGGCATCAGCGCCATCGCCGTGACAGCGGCATGGTTTTTCCTTTTCCCGGAACTGAAGAACGCGCGAACCTTTGCAGCGCGGTACAGATAGTCCTAGGTTGTCCTCAAGACTCCAACCAATCCCTTCACCACAAGGAGCAAGCGACATGAGAGCGGATTCCATCCTCGCCACTATCGGCAACACCCCGCATGTTCGCCTGTCCCGCCTGTTTCCCGACCACGAGGTATGGGTGAAGAACGAGCGCGCCAATCCCGGCGGCTCGATCAAGGACAGGATCGGCCTCGCCATGATCGAGGCTGCGGAGGCTGACGGCAGCCTCAAGCCCGGCGGCACGATCATCGAGCCGACCTCGGGCAACACCGGCATCGGCCTTGCAATGGCGGCGGCGGTCAAGGGCTACAAGCTCGTGCTCGTCATGCCCGAATCGATGTCGCTCGAACGGCGCCGCTTGATGCTCGCCTATGGCGCCACCTTCGATCTCACCCCTCGCGAAAAGGGCATGAAGGGCGCGATCGAACGTGCCCGCGAACTCGTCGAATCGACCGAGGGCGCGTGGATGCCCCAGCAGTTCGACAACCCTGCCAATGTCGCCATCCACGTGCGGACAACCGCGCAGGAAATCCTCAAGGACTTCGCCAGCGAACCGATCGACGCGCTGATCACCGGCGTCGGCACGGGCGGCCACCTCACCGGTTGCGCCGAGGAGCTGAAGAAGCACTGGCCTTCGATGAAGGCCTACGCTGTCGAGCCGACGCTTTCGCCGGTCATCTCCGGCGGCCAGCCTGCCCCCCACCCGATCCAGGGCATCGGCGCTGGCTTCATCCCGGGCAACCTGCATACCAAGTCGATCGACGGCGCCATCACCGTCGATCCGGCCGACGCCAAGGAAATGGCTCGCCAGTGCGCGGCCAAGGAGGGCATCCTTGTCGGCATCTCTTCAGGCGCGACCTTGGCGGCGATTGCCCAGAAGCTTGAAACCCTGCCTGTCGGCAGCCGCGTGCTCGGCTTCAACTACGACACCGGCGAACGCTATCTCTCGGTGCCGGACTTCCTGCCGGAGTAAATCCGATGGCGGTCGAACAGTTCGATTACGCCGATGATGACGTGGCCCTCACCGGCTTTCTCGTAAAGCCTGAGGGTCACCCCCGCGCCGCAGTGCTGGTGCTGCCAACGATCGCCAACTGCAACACGCCGATGATCCGCCGTGCCCACATGCTGGCGCAGGCGGGTTATCTGGCGATGATTGCCGATTTCTACGGCGTGCAGGTCCGCGATTTCGACCATGCGCGCGAACTCGCTGGACCCCTGCGCGCCAGCGCCGATGGCTACCGCCAGCGCCTGCACGCAGGCCTGGCTGCGCTGACCGCACTACCTGAGGCACAAGGCCTGCCGGTTGCAGCCATCGGCTTCTGCATGGGCGGGCAAGCCGCACTCGAACTGGCGCGCGATGGGGCCGACATTGTCCTCGCAGCCAGCTTTCACGGCCTGCTCGATACGCAAGCCCCCGCCTCACCAGGGGCAGTGAAAGCACGTATCCTCGTCTGCCACGGCGATGCCGACCCCATGGTCCCGCGCTCGCAAGTCAATGCGTTCTGGGAGGAAATGGACACTGCCGGAGCCAACTGGCACTTCCACAGCTACAGTGGCGTAAAGCACGGCTTCACCGACCCGGGCAGCGACGAGCGCGGCATGGCCGCAGTCGGCTACGACGCCAGCGCCGACCGCCAGAGCTGGGCAGCGCTGATGGGCCTGCTCGACGAGGTACTGGGTTGATCGGGGAGGCGTTCGTCGCCTCCCCTCACCTGATCACGCGATGGCGAGCTGCTCAGGCGTCAGCGCCATGATCGTCTCGCCCCCTGCTTCCACCTGACGACGCAGCGCGCCAGCCTCGGTGGTGTAGCGCGTCGCCCAGTGGCGGGCGCAGGTCAGCTTGGCTTCGTAGAACGCCGTGTCCTCAGTGCCGTCCGCAATTGCCGCAGCCGCAACCTTGGCCATGCGCAGCCACATCAGGCCAAGCGACACGATGCCGGTCAGCGTCATGTAGGCATAGGCGCCGGCGCCGAGGTTGTTCGGATTGGCCATGGCGTTCTGCATGAACCACATCGTCGCGGCCTTCAGTTCGCCGTTGGCCTTGGCAAGACGCTCGGCGACGAGCTTCACCGCCTCGTCGGATGACTCTTCGGCGCATTCCGCGTCGATCAGCGCAAACAGCGCCTGAATCGCACGGCCGCCGTTCTGCGCCAGCTTGCGGCCCACGAGGTCCATCGCCTGCACGCCATTGGTGCCTTCATAGATCATTGCGATGCGCGCATCGCGCACGAACTGATCCATGCCGTTCTCGGCGATGTAGCCGTGGCCACCCCACACCTGCTGCATGTCGGTGGCGACCTTATAGCCCATGTCGGTGCCATAGCCCTTGATCACCGGCGTCAGCAGGCTGATCAGGTCGTCGGCCATCTGGCGCTCTTCCGCCGTTGCCGCCTTGTGTGACAGGTCGACCTGCAAGGCACCCCACAGGCACAACGCGCGCATGCCTTCGATGAACGTCTTGGCGTCCATCAGCATGCGGCGCACGTCGGGATGGACGATGATCGGATCGGCCTTGGCCTGCGGATCGACCGGCCCGGTCAGCGCGCGGCCTTGGCGGCGGTCGAGCGCATAGGCGAGGCCGTTCTGGTAGGCGACTTCGGCTTGTGCCAGCCCCTGCATGCCCACGCCAAGGCGCGCCGCGTTCATCATGATGAACATGGCAGCGAGACCCTTGTTTTCCTCGCCGACCATCCAGCCCTTTGCGCCATCGTAGTTCATGACGCAGGTGGCGTTGCCGTGGATGCCCATCTTCTCTTCGATGGAGCCGACCGAAACGCCGTTCTTTTCACCGAGCGAGCCATCGTCATTGACGATGAACTTCGGGACAATGAACAGCGAGATGCCCTTGCTCGATTCCGGCGCCCCCGGCGTCTTGGCGAGCACGAGATGGATGATGTTCTCGGTCAGGTCATGGTCGCCCGCCGATATGAAGATCTTGGTGCCGGTGATCGCATAGGACCCATCGGCCTGCGGTTCGGCGCGGGTGCGGATCATGCCGAGGTCGGTGCCGCAATGCGGCTCGGTCAGGTTCATGGTGCCGAGCCACTCGCCGGTCACCATCTTCGGCAGGTACTTCGCTTGCTGCTCGGGCGACCCCTTGGCGATGATCGCCGAGATCGCTCCGTTGGCAAGACCCGGGTACATCGCGAAAGCCTGGTTGGCGGTGGCGAGGTACTTCTCCATGATGAAGCCCATCACGTGCGGCAGGCCCTGACCGCCGTATGCCTCGGGCGCAGAGAGCGTGCCCCAACCGCCTTCCACGTACTGACGATAGGCATCCTTGAAACCGGTCGGCGTGGTGACGCTGCCATCGGCGTGACGCGTGCAACCTTCCTTGTCACCCGAGAGATTGAGCGGAGCGATGACTTCGGAAACGAAGCGCCCTGCCTCCTCGATGATCGCATCGGTCATGTCGGGCGTGGCGCTTTCGAAGCCGGGCAGGTTGCCGTAGCTTTCAAGGCGGATCAGTTCGTTGACGACGAAACGGGTGTCGCGGGTCGGCGCGTTATAGATCGGCATTTGTCCTGTCCCTTTAAGCGTTCGGCCTTCAGGCCGTTGGATCGCGGCCTTCGGACCGCTCCTTGGCGATGACGAGATCGACGAAGCTGGTCAGCTCATCGATGGTCGCAGCAATGTCCGCCTGTTGGCGACGCAGGTTCTCGATCCGCTCACGACACTTGGCAATGGTGACGCGGCGCTGCTCCGCGCGGCCGTCGCCCATGTCGTAAAGATCGATCATGTCCCGGATTTCTGCGAGGCTGAAGCCCACGTTCTTGGCGCGCATGATCCAGGCGAGCCGCGCACGGTCCCGCTTGGAATAGATGCGCGAAAGACCGACACGCTCGGGCGCAATCAGGCCTTCGTCCTCGTAGAAACGCAACGCGCGCGCCGTCACCCCGAACTCGCCTGAGAGGTCGGAAATAGTGAACTGGTCACGCTTGAGCGCATCGGGCTGATCGAGATGCCCGGTGTGCTCGTTCTGTGCAGACGGATCGCGAGTCGCTGTGGCGGCATGCTGTGACATGTCGCCAAGCTATCTAACCTTTACGTAAGCGTCAATCGACGATGCGTTGCAAAGAGCCTTCCGGTGTAATGCGGCGATAGAAGCAGGTCGGCGCTAGCGTGTGGCAGGCAGGACCTGCGGGCTCGACACGCAGTTCCAGCGCGTCTTGATCGCAATCCACGCGAATCTCGACGATCTTTAGCACGTGCCCAGAACTTTCACCCTTCATCCACAGCTTCCCCCGCGAGCGAGAGAAGAAGTGTGCGAAGCCGGTCTCCAGCGTCTGATCCAGAGCTTCGCGATTCATGTGCGCCAGCATCAGGAGTGCATTCGTGCCATGGTCCACCGCCACAGCCGTCAGTAGCCCGTTGGAGTCGAACTTCGGCATCAATTCAGTGCCCTGCTCGCGCAAAGCGGTGTCGCTGGTGGTTGACAAAGTGGTCGCTGCCTTTTCCGGATTGCCGCTTCGTGGCGGATTTGTTGCAGGATAACCACACAGGCGGGTAAAATCCATAACACCGCGCACAATCCGCTTCCGTCGGAAGCATGAATGGGTGATTAAGGCTCAGCGGTTTGAGGGAACCGCGAACTGAACCGCCAGCCCGCAACCGGGCGGCAGTGGACGTAGCGCCAATGTTCAGGGACACTTGATGAGGGGCCGGTTGGCTGCCTCGCAGCAGGCCCAAAGGGGCCGCGCGAAGCGAGACCGGATGGTGAGGGTAAAAGCGGGACGGTCAGGGGGCCGTCGGTATCGCGGTCAACGCGGACTCCGCGCAATTTCGTCACGAGGGCGCCCGGAACTTCGGTTTCGGGCGTTTCCTTTTCTGGCGCACCTCAGTCTATGCGTCCGGCTCCGGCGAAACGCGCAGACCATCGAGAGCTTCGTCAAGCACGCGCGAAAAGCAGGCTATCCGCACCTCTGCCACCTTGGCACGGCGCAGGGCCACCATGCAGGCATCAGTGGTAGCGCCGCTGGTCATCACATCATCGACCAACAGTACACGCGCTCCGGTCAGGCGATGTGCAAGGCGCGGATTTGGCTGGATTGCGCCGGTCAACACCCGGGCGCGAGACTTGCGATTGAGACCGCCGAGTGACGGCGTTGCCTTCGGGCGGACAAGTCCGTCCACCATCAGTTGCTTGCCTGTCAGCCTTGCCAGCTCCCGCGCCAGCAGGGCCGACTGATTGAACCCGCGCCGCATCAGCCGCCATCGGTGGAGCGGCACCGGCACGACGAGCCAGTCTCCTTCAAGCCCGCCGAGCCTTGGCAGGATCATCCGCGCCATCATCGGCACCAGCCCGATCCGCCGCCCATGCTTGAGAGCCAGCACCAGCGCGCGTGAAGGTTCGTTGTAGAGCGTGGCAGCGGCGATGCCGGAATGCTTGGGCGGCTCTGCCATGCACGGCGCGCAGACCATTTCTGCCTCTGCACCATAAAGTTCACCCATCGGGCGCTGGCACAGCTTGCAGCAGGTGCCGGAGGGCACGACGATCTTGGCCCAACATGCCAGGCAAAGCCCGCCATGCGCCGCGACGGGGCTGCCACACAGTGGGCAGCGCGGCGGGAACACGAAGTCGACGATTGGCGTCAACACTGCGGAAAGCTGCGCGGCAGACATTGGCATCGCTGCATCGTCGCACGAACGCCCCTCTTGGCAAGACCGGCGGACACGGGCACTGCCCGGGAATGGCCACTACTCCCCCTGTTATTTTTGCTCGAAATCGGCGGAATGCCGTACGCCGCCGCATGGTCCAGCTGCAATCGGCTCCGGATGCACCGCGCTACGTCATCGACGACATGGTCGAGGACGTGCTCGAACGCCTGTCATTCCTCCGCCACGAACCCCGTCGGGCGCTCATGATCGGTGATTGGACCAACGCGATCAGTGCGGCATTGGCGGCCGCGGGCGCGACTGTCGACAGCCGCGATCCAGCGCTGGGACAGCTCCTGGTTGATGAAGAGCTGCCCTACCCAGCGCCCGCCGGTTACGATTTCATCGCCAGCCTCGGCACGCTCGATACCGTCAATGACTTGCCGGGCGCACTGGTACACCTGCGCCGTGCCCTTGCCGATGGCGGGTTGATGATCGCCTGCTTCCTTGGCGCCGGATCGCTGCCGGTTCTGCGTCAGATCATGCTGGAAGCGGATGGCGAGCGCCCTTCCCCGCGCATCCATCCGCAAGTCGATGTCCGCGCCGGCGGGCAGCTGCTGCAGCGGGCCGGGTTCGCCGACCCGGTGATCGACAGCCACCACATCGACGTGCGCTTCCGCTCATTCGCCGGGATGATCGCAGACTTGCGGGCGCAAGGCCTTGGCAATTGCCTCGCCCGCCCAGGTAACACGCTGGGAAAAGCGGCTCGCGCTCGCGCGCAGGAGGCTTTCGATGCCCGCCGGGATGCGGACGGCAAGGTGACCGAGCGGTTCGAGATCTTGACGCTGAGCGGCTGGGCAAAGGCGGTACGCCCGCCCAAGTTTTGAGCGCGCCCACCCACTGAAGAGAACGCCATGCTGGAGTGTTTCCCCGGGGAAACACTCCAGATAGGTTATCAGCCCAACGCCGCCTGCGCCGCTGCAAGCCGTGCAATCGGCACGCGATAGGGGCTGGCAGAGACATAATCGAGGCCAGTCTTCTCGCAAAACGCGATCGAGGCCGGATCGCCGCCGTGTTCGCCACAAATGCCGAGCTTGATGTCAGGCCGCGTCTTGCGGCCACGTTCTGCAGCCAATTCAACGAGTTGGCCGACGCCTTCGATGTCGAGGCTGACGAACGGGTCACGCGGGTAGATGCCCTGGTCGACGTAAGGGTTGAGGAAGCGCGCGGCATCGTCGCGGCTCACGCCCAAGGTCGTCTGCGTCAAGTCATTGGTACCGAATGAGAAGAACTTGGCCTCCTCGGCGATCTCGCCCGCCATCAGCGCAGCGCGCGGCAGTTCGATCATGGTGCCGACCATATACTCCAGAGTCCGGCTCTTCTCGGCAAAGACTTCAAGCGCGACCCGGTCAACCAGCGCGCGCAGTATTTCCAGCTCCTTGCGCGTGGCGACCAGCGGGATCATCACTTCGGGGATTGGCGCGTCGCCGCTCTTCTCGGCAACGTCGCAGGCCGCTTCGAAGATGGCGCGGGCCTGCATCTCGTAGATTTCCGGGAAGGTGATGCCGAGGCGGCAGCCGCGGTGGCCGAGCATCGGATTGAATTCGTGGAGTTCGCCAGCGCGCCGTTTGAGATGCTCGACGCCAAGCCCGGTGGCTTCGGCGAGTTCCGCGAACTCGGCGTCAGCATGGGGGAGGAACTCGTGGAGCGGCGGATCGAGCAGGCGGATCGTGACGGGCAGACCCGCCATGACCTCGAAGATCGACTGGAAGTCGCTGCGCTGCTCGGGCAGCAGCTTGGCGAGGGCAGCGCGGCGGCCAGCCTCATCCTCGGCGAGGATCATCTGGCGCACCGCGCTGATGCGACCCGCTTCGAAGAACATGTGCTCGGTGCGGCACAGGCCGATGCCCTCGGCGCCGAACTGGCGCGCGACCTGGCAATCGAGCGGCGTTTCCGCGTTGGTGCGCACCTTCATCCGGCGGTGCTTGTCGGCCCAGACCATCAGCGTGCCGAAATCGCCCACCAGTTCCGGCTCCACGGTGGGCACGAGGCCCGCCATGATGTCGCCGTTAGAGCCATCGAGGGTGATCACGTCGCCCTCCTTGATCTCGCGGTTGCCGATGCGGGCGGTGCGGCTGGCCATGTCGATCGAGACGCCCGAGGCGCCCGAGACGCAAGGCCGGCCCATGCCGCGCGCGACCACGGCGGCGTGGCTGGTCATGCCGCCACGCGCGGTGAGGATGCCCTTGGCGGCATGCATGCCATGGATGTCTTCCGGCGAGGTTTCGACGCGGACGAGAATCACGGCGTCGCCCCGCTCGGCGCGGGCCTGCGCGGTATCGGCATCGAACACCACTGCGCCCGAAGCCGCGCCCGGCGATGCGGGGAGGCCCTTGGTCAGCACATCGCGCGGAGCCTTCGGGTCAAGCGTGGGATGCAGCAGCTGGTCGAGCGCCATCGGGTCGATGCGCTTGATCGCGGTCGCCTCGTCGATCAGGCCCTCGGCCACCATGTCCACCGCCATCTTGAGCGCGGCCTTGGCGGTGCGCTTGCCCGAGCGGGTTTGCAGCATGAACAGCTTGCCCTGCTCGACGGTGAACTCGATGTCCTGCATGTCCTTGTAGTGCTTTTCGAGCAGTTCAAAGACGGCGGCGAGTTCGGCGTAGGCCGCAGGCATCGCCTCTTCCATCGACAGCGGCTTGGCCCCTGCCCGTTCGCGCGCGGCGAGCGTCAGGTACTGCGGGGTACGGATGCCGGCGACGACGTCCTCGCCCTGGGCATTGACCAGCCATTCGCCGTAATAGGCCTTCTCGCCGGTCGCGGGATCGCGGGTGAAGGCGACGCCGGTGGCCGAGGTATCACCCATGTTGCCGAAGACCATCGCCTGCACGTTGACGGCGGTGCCCCAGTCATGCGGGATGTCGTTGAGCTTGCGGTAGACCTTGGCGCGATCCGACTCCCAGGAGTCGAACACGGCGCCGATGGCACCCCAGAGCTGTTCGTGGACGTCCTGCGGGAACGGGCGGCCGAGCTGGTCTTCGACGATGGCCTTGTATTCACCGACGAGCGCCTGCCAGTGCTCTGCACCGAGTTCGACATCGTTGAAGAAGCCGTTGTCTTCCTTGACGATTTCCAGGGCATCTTCGAACCGGTGATGGTCGAGGCCGAGCACCACGTCGGAATACATCTGGATGAAGCGGCGGTAGCTGTCCCAGGCAAAGCGCGGATCGCCCGAGCCTGCGGCGAGGCCTTCGACGGTCTGGTCATTGAGGCCGAGGTTGAGGACGGTGTCCATCATGCCCGGCATCGAGACGCGCGCGCCCGAGCGGACCGAGACGAGCAGCGGGTTCGTCGCATCGCCGAAGGTGCGGCCGGTGGCCTTCTCGATATGCGCAACGCCATTGGCGACGCCTGCACGCAAGGCATCGTCGAAAGTCTTGCCGCTCGCATTGTAGGCGGTGCAGACTTCGGTGCTGATGGTGAAGCCCGGGGGCACCGGCAGACCGATCCCGGCCATTTCCGCAAGGTTCGCGCCCTTGCCGCCAACGATAGTCTTGTCCTTGGCCCGCGCGTCCGAAGACGATGCGCCGCCGCCGAAATGGAATACGTATGCGCTCATGCCGCCAACGAGGCTCCCTGCGTGTGCTTGTTCTTGCCGGAACGGGCCCGGAGTCGGCCCGCTCTTAGCCTTCTATGCGCGAAAAGTCCGCAACTTTGTGCACTGCAGCACGGAAACGGTCAAGCAGCGAGAGACGGCTTGTCCGTTTGTTCGCGTCCGCGTCATTGACTGTCACCTGATCAAAAAACGCATCGATCGGGCCGCGCAGGGTGGCCAGTGCCGCCATCGCTGCAGTGAAATCTTCTGCAGCAATCGCGCCAGTGGCCTGCGGTTCCGCCGAGTTCAGCGCATCGACCAGTGCCTGTTCGGCAGGCTCGCGGGCATAGTTGCATTCGGGATGCGCAAACTGCGCCGCGACACCTTCGAGCGCGGGATCATCGACCAGCACAAGCGGGTCTTCCTCGCCAGTTGGGGGCACGACGCCCTCGCCTTCGGACCCGGCGTTGGGGTTGGCGGCGAAGCCTTCCTTCTTGAGGATGTTCGCGGCGCGCTTGTAGCCTGCCAGCAGGTTGGCGCCATCCTCGGTGCCGACGAAGGCCTGCAGGGCGTGGACGCGGGCGAGCAGGCGAACGAGATCGTCCTCGCCACCGAGCGCGAACACGGCGTCGATCAGGTCATGGCGGACGCCTGCTTCGCGTTGCTGGACTTTGAGGCGGTCGGCGAAGAAGTCAGGAAGTGTTGTGAACACTGCCTTTTGGTTTGTTTGGAAAGCTTCATAGGAAGCTTCCGACATGTCGTCGGAAACAAGCTGCTTCGTGAATCCGGCAAGAGCCTTCGCAATCGCCTTCCACATCGAGACGCGCAGAGAACCCCGGTTGAGAAGTTCGAGCACGCCAAGAGCCGCACGTCGAAGTGCAAATGGGTCGCGCGATCCTGTGGGGCGCTGATCAATCAGGAAGAAGCCAACCAGCGTATCCAGCTTGTCCGCCAGCGCCACGGCCACCGTCACCGGCGCGGTGGGCACTTCATCGCCCTGCCCCACGGGCTTATAGTGATCGCGGATGGCGTCGGCTACGTTATCCGGCAGGCCTTCGGCGCGGGCGTAGTAGCCGCCCATCAGGCCCTGGAGTTCGGGAAATTCGCCGACCATCTCGGTGACGAGATCGGCCTTGCACAGGCGGGCGGCGAGTTCGGCCTGGTCTGCGAGGGCGGCGCGCACCTCCCCCTCTCCCAACCCTCTCCCCTCAAGGGGAGAGGGCTTTACGATGGCCTCTTCAACCAGCCAGCGGGCCAGCTTGGCGACGCGTTCGACCTTGTCGGCGACGGTCCCGAGCTTTTCGTGGAAGGTGATCCGCGAGAGCTTCTGGGCCTGCTCGGCCAGCGGCTTCTTATTGTCCTGCTCCCAGAAGAAGCGGGCATCGGACAGGCGCGCGGCGAGGACCTTGCGGTTGCCGTCGACGATGGCGGCGCCGCCGTCCTTGGCCTCGATGTTGGCGGTGCAGACGAAGGCGTTGGCTAGCTTTCCGGCGCTGTCGCGGCAGATGAAGTACTTCTGGTTGACGCGCGCGGTCAGCTGGATGACCTCGGGCGGCACGTCGAGGAAGGCTTCGTCAAAGCGGCCGAGCAGCGGGACCGGCCATTCGGTGAGGCCGGCGTTCTCGATCACCAGACCTTCGTCCTCGACCAGCACGAGACCGGCGGCCTCTGCGGCAGCCTTGGCCTTTTCGCGCACCAGCGCCTCGCGCTCGACATGGTCGACGATGACGTGGCAGGCGCGGAGCTTTTCGGCGTAATCGCTCGCCCCACCGATGGTGATCTCGCCCGCGTGATGGAAGCGATGGCCGAGCGTGGCGTAACCAGACTTGATGCCACCAATCTCACACTCGACCAGATCTTCGCCGAGGATGGCGACGATGCCGGAGAGCGGGCGCACCCAGCGCAGGCTTTCGGTGGAGAGCGAGGCTGCGCCCCAGCGCTGGCTCTTGGGCCAGGGGAAGGCGCGGATGATCGCGGGGATGGCTTCGGCGAGCACGTCCTTTGTGGCGCGGCCGGGCTTTTCGGTGACGGCGAACCAAACGCCATCACGCTCGGTCAACTGGTCCTTGGTGAGCCCGGTCTTGCGCAGGAAGCCTTCGAGCGCCTGTTCAGGCGCTGAGGTCTTCGGGCCTTTGGTTTCCTCGGACACGGCCTCGGTCGCCAATGGCAGATCTCGAGCGATCAAGGCGAGGCGGCGCGGGGTGGACCAGACGGTAATCTCGCCAGCCTTGAGGCCAGCGGCGTCCAACTGCTTGCGGAACAGCTTTTCGAGATCGGCGCGGGCACCTGCCTGCATGCGGGCCGGGATTTCCTCACTGCGCAGTTCGAGAAGGAAATCGGTCACTTGCTCCACTCCGGATACTTGGCCGCCCACTGATCGGCGTTCTTTTCCATGTAGGCCTCGCACGAACCGCGGGCGAGATCGCGAACGCGGCCCATGTAGCTGGCGCGTTCCTGCACCGAGATCACGCCGCGCGCCTGCAACAGGTTGAACAGGTGGCTGGCTTCGATCGCCTGCTCGTAAGCGGCGATGGGCACGCCAGCTTCGAGGCTGCGCTTGCACTCTTCCTCGGCGCGGCGGAACCCTTCGAACAGGCTGTCAGTGTCGGCAACCTCGAAGTTCCACTTCGACATCTGCTTCTCGTTTTCGAGAAACACATCGCCGTAGGTAACGCCGTGGTTGTTGAACTTGAGGTCGTAGACGTTGTCGACGCCCTGGATGTACATGGCGAGGCGTTCGAGGCCGTAGGTCAGCTCGCCCGCGACGGGCTTGCAATCGAAGCCGCCCATCTGCTGGAAATAGGTGAACTGGGTGACTTCCATGCCATCGCACCAGACTTCCCAGCCGAGGCCCCATGCGCCCAATGTCGGGGATTCCCAGTCGTCCTCGACGAAGCGGATGTCGTGAACCAGCGGGTCGATGCCGATCTCGACGAGGCTCTGGAGGTAAAGCTCCTGAAGGTTCTCCGGGCTCGGCTTCAGGATAACCTGATACTGGTAATAGTGCTGCAGGCGATTGGGGTTTTCGCCATAGCGGCCGTCGGTCGGACGGCGGCAGGGCTGCACGAAGGCAGCATTCCATGGCTCTGGCCCCAGAGCGCGCAGGGTGGTGGCGGTGTGGAAGGTCCCTGCCCCCATGCGCATGTCATAAGGCTGAAGGATCAGGCAGCCCTGTTCGCTCCAGAAAGCGTGGAGGCGCAGGATCATGTCCTGCAGGCTCAGGGGGGCGCGGGGAGGCATGAGTTTTGTGTCGGCCATGGTCGCGCGGCTTTGGCCGATGAGGGCCGCCAAATCAACCGGGAACCACCACGTCGGCCGCCATGTCAGGTCTTCTTGACACAGTCAGTGAATCGCGACATATTGTCAGCATAACCTGACATATGGACAGGTGAGCATGACATGAACAACCGATTGAGAGTTTTGCGCGCCGAGCGACAATGGAGCCAGGCCGATCTTGCCATGAAACTCGACGTGTCGCGCCAGGCGGTGAACGCGATCGAGACGGGCAAGCACGACCCTTCACTCCCCCTTGCCTTCCGCATCGCGCGCTTGTTCCAGCTTCGTATCGAGGAGATCTTCGATGATGGTTTCCAACATGACTGACGATCAGACTGACCCGCCGGCCATGAGCCTTGGCACTCTTGCCATGCGCATGTTTGGCGCGACGGTGGCGGCTGTGTTCTTCTCCGGCGCGGCGGCTGGCCTGATCGGCGCGCTTGGCAAGGGAGAGCCGGTCAAGCCGATCGGATGGGTGATCATGGGCGTGTTTGCCGCCCTGACCCTGGCCGCATTCTGGTTCGCCTGGGTCAGTGCGCGCCGGTATTATCGCGAGAATGGTCCACTCACGCCTCGCGCCCGTCGCGCAACGATCAGCGCCATAGCGGCAAGCGGTATCGGCCTCGTCCTGGGGATGTGGATGAGCGTGGCGGGCGACGTGCACAGCCAGCCATTTGATGTGGCCGCCGGGCCTCTGCAGCCGAGCGTTGCTGCCGCACTTATCGCCATCATCGTGCTGGTGATCGCGCCGATCACGTGGTTCTGGCACCGCAACATCGACGAGCACGAGGAGCAATCCTATCGCACCGGGGCGTTGATCGCGCTCTACTTCTACAGCGCCGCAGCGCCGATCTGGTGGCTGGGCCATCGCGGCGGGTTTCTGCCGCCGGTTGATGGAATGGCGATCTACCTTGCCACCATGGCGATTTGGGGTGTGGTCTGGTTCCGCCAGCGCCATCTCTGACGCCGCACCTTCACACCTTCATTTCCCTGCAACCTGTTTACGGGCACAAGGAGCCTGATGATGAAACGCGCCTATCGTACATTCGCCGCCACGGTCGCCCTCGCCGCCTTCGCCTTTGCCGGAACGGTCCAAGCCGAGGCGCCTGCTGCCAAGCCTGCAGCGGAGGCACCTGCGCCAAGGCAGTTGAAGCCTGCGTTGTGGAAAGTGGCCGATGCCGACACCACCATCTACCTGTTCGGCACGATCCATGCTCTGCCGAAGGGCCTGGTCTGGCTGGACGGGCCGATCGGGCAAGCGCTGGATGGCTCGGAAGAACTCGTCACCGAGATTCCGGAGATTCCGGCAGCCGAACAGCAGAAGTCCGTCATGGCCATCGGACTGCTGAAGGGGGAAACCCTGCGTTCGTTGATGAACGATAACGACCGTGCGGCCTATGAAGCGCTGCTGACGAAGCTGAAGATACCGGCGGAGGCCTTCGATCCGCTCGAGCCATGGCTTGCCGGGATCACGCTGGGCGTCATGCCCTATGCCATGGCGGGTTACGGCGCCGACAGCGGCGCGGAGGCTGTGCTGCGCAAGACCGCAGTGGCCAAGGGCAAAAAGCTCGGCGCGCTCGAAACGGTCGACTTCCAACTTGGCCTGTTCGACCAGTTGCCGCGCGAGGCGCAGCTCAAGTTTCTTGGCGAAGCGGTACGCGATTTCGACAAGAGCTTTGCCATCATCGGTTCGATGACCGACGAGTGGGGCACGGGTGACCCTGAAGGTCTGGGCAAGCTGATGAACGAGAACATGGACGATCCGGAGCTGGCTGAAGCCCTGCTCTACCAGCGCAATCGCAACTGGGCCTCGTGGGTCCGCAAGCGGCTCGAACAGCCAGGGACCGTGTTCATCGCTGTGGGCGCCGGGCATCTCGCCGGTGTGAACAGCGTGCAGGATGTGCTGAAACAGCAGGGCGTGGTCAGCACCCGCGTCCAATGATGCAGCTGTTGCGCTACCTCCCGCGCCTGTTGTGGGCAGTGATACCGGCATTGCTGCTGGGCATGGCCGTTGCCTGGATCGAGCGTGGCAAGCCTGCCCCTGCGCCGGACACACGCGTGGCGCTGTGGCAGATCGAGGACAAGACCGGGACGGTGCGGGGATATATGTTCGGCACCGTCCACGCCTTGCCGCCGGAAACGCAATGGTTGCGGCCTGCCATCGGCGAGGCGTTGGCCAAGGCGGATCGGCTGGTGCTGGAGATTGCCGAGCCGCTGAACCAGACGGTGGCGGGCGAGGCGTTGGCGGATCTGGCGGGGACGGAAGGCCTGCCCCCGCCTTCGCAGCGGCTTGCCCCGGCGTACCGAGACAAGTTGGCCGAGGTCTATCGCAAGCTGGGCCTGTCGGATGCGGACTTTGCCGATACCGAAAGCTGGGCGGTGGCGCTGCAACTGGCGGCGATTGCCGGGCAGAAGGCCGGGGCCGATCCGGACAGCGGGGCAGAACCTGCCTTGCGCAAGCTGGCCGGAAACAAGCCCGTTGCCGGGTTCGAGACGATCCACAGCCAGTTCGGCGTGTTCGACGCCCTGCCCGCACGCCAGCAACAAGTGTTGTTGCAGGAAGTGACGGTCGAGGCGGCGAGCGACAAGGACGAGGAAGCCGACATGGTCGCGCTGTGGCTCAAGGGCGATGACCTTGGGATTGCACGCGAGGCGAATGAGGGGTTTCTGGCCGACGCCGGCCTGCATCAGGCGCTGCTGACCGATCGCAACCGGGACTGGGCCGATCAGCTGGACGCGATGTTGAAGGGGGGTGCCAAGCCCTTCGTGGCAGTAGGCGCGGCGCATCTGGCGGGGTCTGACAGCTTGCAGCGCCTGATGATGGCGCGTGGGTGGACGATCAGGCGGGTGCCTTGAGCTTCCATTGATTCCTTGCATTTCCGCCCAAACCCGCTAAGGGCCGCCGCTTCCCTGTCATGGTCATCCCTGGAGGCGTGGCGGAGGAAGTGTGATTAACTCAGCTGAAGGTACTGACAATGAGCGAAACGCTGCATCTGTCGGCCGAGACGCGCGAACGGGCTGGCAAGGGAGCCTCCCGTGTTCTGCGTCGCGAAGGCCGCACCCCCGCCGTGATCTACGGCGGCAACGAAGAACCCATCGCGATCCACCTTGAAGAAAAGGCGCTGAACAAGGCGCTGGGCACCGGCCACTTCTTCAACTCGGTCGTCGAGCTCACTGTCGGTGGCAAGACCATCCGCACCCTCCCCAAGGACGTCGCCTTCCACCCGGTGACCGACCGTCCGCAGCACGCAGACTTCCTGCGCGTTTCGAAGGACTCGGTCGTGCACGTGGACGTGCCGGTGGCCTTCATCAACGAAGAGAAGTCGCCGGGCCTCAAGAAGGGCGGCATCCTCAACGTCGTCCGTCACGAGCTGGAAATGATCTGCGCTCCTGACGCGATCCCCGACGACATCATCGTTGACGTTGCCGGCTACGAAGTTGGCGATTCGATCCACATCAGCGCCGTCACCCTGCCCGCAGGCGTGAAGCCCGCGATCTCGGACCGCGATTTCACGATCGCGACGATCGTGGCCCCCTCCTCGCTGAAGAGCGAAGAAGGCGACACCACCAAGGAGGGCTGATAGCCCCACTTGGCCCTGCTCCGGCAGGCGCGCTAAAGAGATACCCCTTTCGCTGCGCGCGGGAGGGGTTCTTTTTTGGGTGACGGGTTTGCGCTATGCCCATGCCCACCCCCAACCCCTCCCGCCTGCGGGAGGGGTGAAGAAGATGGTGCCCTGCCGCCTGCGGGAGGGGTATAAGTGCTCTCCCGGCCCTCCCGCAAGCGGGAGGGCCGGGAGACTTGGCCTTGCGCAGCAAGGCTTAGTCGGACGGGGTGGGCATGCTCGCCGCTCAAGCACTATCGAACGAAGGAACCCCACGCACATGCAACTCTGGGTTGGCCTCGGTAATCCCGGACCGCAATATGCGCTCCATCGCCACAATGTCGGCTTCATGGCGCTCGACACGATCGCCGAGGTCCACAACTTCGGGCCGGTGCAGAAGAAGTTTCAGGGCTGGCTGCAGGAAGGCCGGATTGGCAACCACAAGGTCCTGCTGCTCAAGCCCGCGACCTTCATGAATGAGAGCGGGCGATCCGTGGGCGAAGCGATGCGCTTCTACAAGCTGGGCATGGACGCATTGACGGTGTTTCATGACGAGCTCGATCTTGCGCCATTCAAAGTGAAGGTGAAGCAGGGCGGCGGCACGGCCGGCCACAATGGCCTGCGCTCGATAGATCAGCATCTGGGGGCCGATTTCCGGCGCGTAAGGCTCGGCATCGGCCATCCTGGGCACAAGGACCGCGTAACCGGGTATGTGCTGGGCGGATTTGCCAAGGCAGAGCAGGATGACCTGATCGAGATGCTGGGAGCCATTGCTTCTGAAGCGGGCTGGCTTGCTTCGAAAGATGACGTTCGTTTCATGAACGACGTTGCCATGCGGCAGAAGGGGTGATTGTCTGGAAACAAACGGGAAACACATTCCGTCGTCCCTCTTTACATCTTCCGTCGGCCCAAAGGCCGTTAACCACGCCACGCCCTGTAAATATGAAGTTGGCACCGGTTTTGCTTAGCAAGGTGCAGACTGCAATTAACCAACGGGGGTTAACATGAACATTCGCTCAATCGCCATCGCCATTGCAGCGACTGCGGGCCTGTCTGCCGCTTCGCCGGCAAACGCGACCTGGTGGCTTACGCACAAGCACTATTGCAACTGTGGGCACAGCGGCGGTTCCTCGCTCTGCGGGGGCACGACATCTTCAGGTGGTACGACCACCACTTCGGGGGGCACCACAACGACTTCGGGCGGCACCACCACTACGTCGGGGGGCACCACGACGACCTCGGGCGGCACGACCACCACTTCGGGCGGTACGGCAGTGCCGGAGCCGGGCATGCTGGGCATGATGACTCTCGGCCTGCTCGGCATCGGTTTTGCACGCTCGCGCAAGAACAAGCCCCGCGCCTGACGCTATCCCGCTATCAGGTGCCGGTCTGCGCCTGATAGCGGGCCAAAGTGCTGCGAAATACGGCGTTGGTCGGCTCGGCCGAACTTGCCTTGCGAAGCAGGTCGATTGCCGTGGGCATATCCCTTCCAGCCCGGGCGCGGACCAAGCCTGCCATGTACAACGTATCAGGATCATCGGGACGCAAGGCGCGAGCCTTGTCCGCAGCCTTGATCGCTTCCTCGCCTTTCCCGACATGGCTGAGGGCAAGCGCCAGTCGCTTGAGGACTTCTGCGTCGTCACCTGAATGCGCGAGCTGCGCATAGGCCTCCGCAGCGGCACTCCAATCTTCACGCGCCAATGCCGCCTGACCCTCAGCTGCCAATGTCTTGATCTGTCCCGCCTGGGCGGCACGCAACCGCGCGCGCAGCAGCGCTGCATCAACAAGACCCGCTGCCTCGGCCGCCTTTGCCGCCAGCTCGAGCTCGCGCGGACCAGCCAGCTGGCTGTCGGCAAGAGGCCGTACCGTTCCGAAAGCGGCAAGCGAATCTCCGGTCGCCAGTTGCGCTTCGGCCAGCATGATGCGGGCAAAAGGATTGTTCGGCGACCGCGTCAGTGCCCTTTGGAACATCGCTCTGGCCTGTTCGGGATGTCCGGTCCGCAACATCGCCTCGGCATAGCTGAGCCCGTTGGCGGACAGGGGATCAAGATCCCGCTCCTGCTTTGCCAGCAGCGAACGAACCTTTTCCCATTCGCCTTTCATCGACGCAAACTGCACCTGCAGATCCTGCACGCGCGGATCATCTGGCGCAATCGCAGCGGCCCGCGAAGTCATGGCCAGCGCATCGTCGACCTTGCCCTGAAGATCGAAAGCGTTTGCCCTTGCAATCCATGGGTCGGGCACGCGCGGATACTTCTCGGCCATCTGTTCGAGAATTGCGTGCGCTACTGCAAATTTGCCCCGTCTTACAGCGATGTCAGCGCCGATCAGCGATGCATCGAATGCCCCTGCATCCAACTTCGACAGAGCTTCGACCTGCCGTGATGCCGCGTCGAGATCCTGCGCTGTGATGAGGAAGCGCGCATAGTCGCGAAGGAGAAGCGCATCGCCCCCCGCTGCTGCGCCCCGCTGCAAGGCAGCGAACGCGCCCGCTGAGTCTCCCTTGACAGACAACGCGGCGGCCCTGACCCGCTCTGCGGCAGACGACGCATCCTGCCCGAGAAGTGCCAGCGCCTCGTCCACATTGCCACGCAAGACGGCCGCCTCGGCACGGATCAGCGACAATTCGGCCTGTGATCCGCCCGAGCGTTCCAAGCGTGAGGCCGTGGCGGTTGCTCCCTCGCCATCGCCCAACCGGAGCTGCACTGAAGCAAGCATGCGAAGAATTGCCGGATCGTCACCAGCTTCGGCCAGAGCCGCCGTGAGGTCAACCTTGGCTGCGCCCAGTTCCATTCCCGCAATCTCACGTTTTGCGCGAGCCAAACGATCAGCGGCATCATCACCGCAACCAGTGAGGGCAAGAAGGAGGGCAAGTGCTAGGCGGGACGTCATGAGCGTTAGATGCCATGCACCGCTGAATCTTTGGTGAAAGCGGGGCATATTCAACGCCCGCGCCTGTCGAGAAATCTTACGCCCGCGACGTTGTTAATCATTACAAATGGCTGAAATCCGTAATTGGCACAGTGATTGCTTTCCTGACAATTAACCGAATTTCGGTTCAGGGGAGCAGTTTCGATGACCTTCAGAAAAGTTCTCGCGGGCCTCGCTGCCAGCGCAGCAATGATGGCAGCCGCACCTGCCTTTGCCGATTCCGTTACGCTCGGCTCGGGCGATATCGGCAACAGCTTCACGCTGAATTATGACGGATTCTCCGGCGGGACGACGATCAACGGCCTTACCGGCTCGACCACGTTCAAGCTGACCGGCATCTCCGGCAACGACTATACGTTCGACTACAGCGTTTCCAACACCAGCTCATCGCCGGTGACGGATTCGCGCATCTCGAGCTTTGCGTTCAACACCGATCCCACCATCTCGTCGGCCGCCAGCACCGGTGCATTCTCGTACACCACGCTGAACTCGAACTATCCGAACGGCATTGGCACCGTCGACGTGTGCTTCAAGGATGCCCAGACCGGTAGCTGTGCCGGCGGCGGCAGCGGCGGTCTGACGCTTGGCGAAACCGGCACCGGTTCGTTCACGCTGAGCTTCTCGCAGCCGGTCAGCTCGCTGACGCTCAGCGACTTCTATGTGCGCTACCAGTCGATCAGCGGCGTACCGGGCATCAGCTCGGCCAGCGGATCGGGCACGCTGAGCAGCACGGGCGGATCTACGGGCGGTACACCTGTTCCCGAGCCGGGCATGCTGGGCCTGTTTGGCATCGGACTCGTCGGCCTCGCCATGGCACGCCGTCGCCAGACTGCGCCGCGCCTTCTCGCACTCGCAGCCTGACAGCAGCGGAAATTCGCGGAAGGGAGCCTGCAGACGCGGGCTCCCTTTTCGTTTGCGTTCAGCCCTTCTCGGCGCTGCGCAAATGCCCTGCAATGGTGGCATTGTCTGGAGCCTTGGCGGCGGCTTCGCGCAGAAGGGTCAGCCCGCGAGAACGGTCCTTGCCGCTCTCGACCAGAAGCCAGCCCAGCGTATCGAGGACCGATGCACTCGTCGGCGCGGCCTTGTAGGCACGCTCGGCAAACTCTATCGCCTTGGCCTTGTTGCCGACCATCCCCTGGGCATAGGCCATATTGTTGAGGATCAGCGGGTTCTTCCCATCCGTCACGGCAAGCAGACGCTCGTAGGCGGCAATGGCATTGCCCCAGTTGGACTGCTTCATTGCCGTGTCGGCCTGAGCCAGCGTTGCCGCCAGCGCCTGTGCTGACGGAAACTTCGCCTTTTCCGCCAGCCTGGCCGCTGCCGGGTCACCCGAAGCCTCTGCAGCTTTCGCCAGAAGACGCAGATCTTCGGCGTCGGCTGTCTGGATTTCGGCGAAGGGGCGCATCGTCTCAACCGCGCCACGAGCGTCGCCAGCAGCCAGTTGCGCCTTGGCGAGTTCACGACGGAGTGTTGCACTGCCGGGATTGCGGGTGAGCAAAGGCTGCAACTTGGCCCGCGCCTGCTCGGGCTGCTTCAAGGCTACGAGTGCTTGTGCGTAAAGCACTGTCGCTTCTTCCTTGTCGGCCAATTGGCTTTCATTTGCCTGGAGAATGCTTCGGACGGCGCCCCAATCACCGCGCGATGCGGCGGCACGCGCCTGAAGGTAGGCGACCTGCCCCCCGCCTTTCACTTCTGCCAGCGACTTCAGGACCTCGTCCATTTCCTTCGCACGCCCGAGATCGCCGAGGACTGCGGCCTTGCCAGCAAGAGCGGCAAGATTGCCCGGGTAAGCCTTGGTTGCCGTGTCGTAGGCCGCCAGCGCTTCAGCCAGCCTGCCTTCGGCCGTTGCCACCTCAGCCTCTGCCAGAAGAACATCGATCATCGCGCCGTCCGCCGCCTTCGCGCGATCCACCAATGAGCGAGCCTGCTTGATATCTCCGCCCATCAGGCTGAAGCGCGCATAATCTGCCAGCAGGCGCGCATCGGCCTTGCCCGCAGCCCCCGCTGCAAAGGCTTTCGCAGCCCCCTCCCGGTCGTCCTTACCCAGCAGGGCAAGAGCGCGAATGCGGTTAGCGGCAGCCGAAGTGTCCGTACCCAAAGCCGCCATTGCCTCATCCGGAAGACCGCGCAGCAGCATCGCCTCGGCCGTAAGCAGCGCAAAATCAGCGGGGCGCCGGCTCTCGGGGAGTTTCCCCAACGAAGCGCCAGCGGCAATGCCATCGCCCATGGCAAGGGCATTGCGGGCATGAAGTTCAAGGAGCGCAGGATCCTGTGGATTTGCTTCGAGTGCAGCCGCCAGATCGACCTGCGCGGCGCGATAGTCATGGGCCTGGAAAGATTTGCGCGCGCGATCGGCTCGCTCCTGCGGACTGTCGGTGCAGGCTGCCAGCAGCAGCGGCAAGGTCAGGAACGCCAGCTTCTTCATCGCAAATCTCTCCACGCTTGAAGCGCTTACTGCGCTCAATCCCTGAAATTTCCGTGAAGGTTTCCAAATCCGCCGCGCCCCGCTAAAGGCGCGGCCAGCCAAGGAGTTTGAAGATGGGTTTTCGTTGCGGGATCGTCGGCCTTCCCAACGTCGGCAAGTCGACGCTGTTCAACGCACTGACCGAAACGCAGGCGGCGCAGGCGGCGAATTATCCGTTCTGCACGATCGAGCCGAACGTCGGCAACGTGGGCGTCCCCGACCCGCGTCTTGACACTCTCGCCAAGATTGCGGGCAGCCAGAAGATCATTCCGACGCAACTGGGCTTTGTGGATATTGCCGGCCTCGTGCGTGGCGCGTCAAAGGGTGAAGGCCTTGGCAACCAGTTCCTCGGCAACATTCGTGAAGTGGACGCCATCGTTCACGTGCTGCGCTGTTTCGAGAACGATGACATCCAGCATGTCGACAACAAGGTCGACCCGATCTCGGACGCTGAAACGGTCGAGACGGAGCTGATGCTTTCGGACCTCGAGAGCCTTGAGAAGCGCGTGCCAGCTGCCGAGAAGAAGGCCAAGGCGGGCGACAAGGAATCGAAGGTCATTGCCTCGGTCCTGGGTCAAGCGCTCGAACTGCTGCGCGAAGGCAAGCCTGCCCGGCTGACCCAGCCGAAGGATGACGAGGAAGCCCGCGTGTTCAAGCAGGCCCAGCTGCTGACCGCCAAGCCCGTGCTTTATGTCTGCAATGTCGAGGAAGAGAGCGCAGCGGAGGGCAACGCCTTCTCCGCCCGGGTGTTCGAGAAGGCAAAGGCCGAGGGCGCCAATGCGGTGATCGTTTCGGCCGCGATCGAGTCCGAACTTGTCGGAATGGATCCGGAAGAGCGGTCGGTGTTTCTCGAGGAAATGGGCCTGCACGAAACCGGCCTCGCCCGCGTGATCCGCGCCGGGTATGAGTTGCTGCACCTGATCACCTTCTTCACCGTCGGCCCCAAGGAGGCGCGCGCTTGGACCGTGCATCTCGGCGCCAAGGCTCCTGAAGCGGCGGGCGAAATTCACTCCGACATGCAGCGCGGTTTCATCCGCGCCGAGACCATCGCCTATGACGATTTCGTAAGCCTCGGGGGCGAAAGTGCGGCGCGCGACGCAGGCAAGCTGCGGCAGGAAGGCAAGGAATACGTGGTGAAGGACGGTGACGTCCTCCACTTCAAATTCAACGTCTAAGCCTCAATTTTCGAAGGCGGCGATGATCGGACAAGGGCCGGCGTCGCCTTTCGCACATTCGCGGGCAAGCTTGCGAAGCGATTGTCGCGCTGCCTCCAGCCGCGCGATCTCATGCTCGATCGCCTCGAGACGAGCTTTTGCCATCTGTCGCGCGCGCGGTCGGTCGTGTCCGGCATCGAGAGCGAGCAATTCGGCGATCTCCGACAGCGTGAAGCCGGCGCCTTGGGCGCTGCGCACAAAGCGGAGGCGCCGCAGATCGTCCTCGCCGTAATGCCTGTGGCCTTCCCTGCCGCTGCGGGTTGGCCGGGGATCGTCCAGCAAGCCTTTGCGTTGATAGAAGCGTACCGTCTCGACGCCGACGGCGGCGCTTCTGGCGAGCTCGGAAATCGTCATCGCCATATCGCTTGACTCCGTACCATGGTACGCAGGTTATAGGTCCTTGCATGACAAACGCCCAGACCCCGAATCGAACCGCCGTGCTCTATCGCATGGTCATGCCCAAACACATCTGCCCCTATGGCGTGAAGGTGAAGCACCTGCTCGAGCGCCAAGGTTATGAGGTGGAAGACCACTGGCTGCGGACACGAGAAGAAACCGATGCCTTCAAGCAGGCACATGACGTCAAGACTACTCCGCAAGTGTTCATCAACGGACAACGCATTGGCGGGCACGACGACACGCGGCGCTTCCTTGGCCTGAAAGTGGCCGATCCTGATGCGACGAGTTACGTTCCCGTCCTGGCCGTTTTCGCGATCGCTGGGGCCCTGGCTCTTGCCGTCAGTCATGCCATGTTCGGCACGCCCTTCACGCAAAGGGCAATTGAATGGTTCATCGCCTTCGCCATGGCCCTTCTCGCGATGCTCAAACTACAGGACGTCGACCGGTTTGCGACGATGTTCCTGGGCTACGACTTGCTGGCGCGGCGATGGGTTCCTTACGCCTATCTCTATCCATTTGGGGAAGCGCTTGCCGGCGTTCTGATGGCAGCGCGGGCGCTGCCCTGGCTGTCCATTCCGATTGCCCTGTTCATCGGTACCATCGGCGGCATCTCGGTCTTCTACGCAGTCTATGTCCAGCGGCGCGAGCTCAAGTGTGCCTGCGTAGGCGGGTCGGGGCGCGTTCCGCTGGGGTTTGTTTCGCTCACCGAAAATGTGGTGATGGTTGGCATGGCTTTGTGGATGCTGTTCATGCCGACGATGAGCTGACTGCCCGGCACCGGTTGGCCTCCGGCGCGTTCCATGCCCGAACAGGAAAAAGGAACGCGCTGGTGGTCGACAAGTCGGAGAAAGTGGTGTGGCTGGCGCGAGTGGGATTTGCCGCACGCGGCCTCGTCTACGTCCTGTTGGGATATCTCGCGCTGACAGCGGAAAAGTCTGACATCGATGATGGCGCCGGCGATATCTTTTGGGTGCTGAACGCGATCCCGGGAGGCCCCGTTGTCCTGTATGTCGCAGCAGCAGGCCTGGTAGGTTACGCGATGTATCGGCTTTCTGCGGCGCTCTTCGATATCGAGCGCAAGGGCACTTCCTGGAAGGGGCGTGCATTGAGGGTGGGCTATCTCGCCAGCGCTGTGATCCATCTCGGTCTTGCCTGGACAGCCGCACGGATCGCCAGCGGCGCACGTGGTGCAGGTGAAGATTCGTCCGCACAGATGGCTGGTGGCGTGCTTGATTTCCCCTTCGGCAGCACTCTTTTGGGCGTTATCGGCGTGGGTATCCTGATTGCAGCAATATTCCAGGCACGCAGCGCCGTGACGGCGGGTTTTATGCGCCACATTTCCTCGCACGCGCCCAGCTTCACATGCTGGATCGGCCGTGCCGGGCATGCTGCGCGAGCTGTGGTTATGGCCCTCATCGGGTGGTCACTGCTGCGCACCGCGTGGTTCGGCGAGAGCCAAGAAGTCGTCTCGCTGGGCAAAGCCATCAACAATCTGCGAGACATGGAGACTGGCTTCCAGTTCGTGGCAGCAGGACTTCTGCTCTTCGGCATCTTCAGCATCATCACCGCGCGATACCGGATCATTCCGGACCCTACCCCGCCTGCCAAGGGTCTGCGGACGATCACGATTTAAGCGCGCGATTGACTTTGTGCGTCCAAGCGGCAAGCCTGCCGAAATGATATATTTCGAGGATATCGAACCCGGCGCAGTCCAGCGGTTCGGAAGCTATGCCGTCAACCGCGAGGAAGTGATCGACTTCGCATCGAAGTACGATCCCCAGCCGTTCCACCTTGACGACGAAGCCGCGGCCCAGACCCATTTCGGGCGGCTTTCGGCCAGCGGCTGGCATACTTGCGCCATGACGATGGCGATGCTGGTGGAGAACCTGAAGGAGCGCAAGCAGGCGGGGCTTGGCTCGCCGGGCCTCGACGAGATCCGCTGGCTCAAGCCGGTCTATCCCGGCGATACGCTCAGCGTCGAAACCGAGATTGTCGACAAGAAGCGCAGCTCGTCGCGTCCGGAAATGGGGAGCTTCCGCTCGAACGTCAGGGTGTATAATCAGGATGGCTTGGTCGTGATGACGATGAAGTCCATCGGCCTCATCCGGGTGCGGGACCAGAACGCAGCTACCTGATCAGATCGCCTTGCATTGAACGTCGCCGCTCGCTTCGAAGACAGGGCGTTCGAAAGCGTCGGTCACGATCATCTTGCCCTTGAACTGTTCGGTCGTGCCTACGGGTTTGACTGGGCCGTCAGTAGTTAGCGTCACCGCATTTTCCTTGCCCGTATACCGCGAAAAGCTGCCTTTCGGCATTTTTGCGGAACCTGTATCAGGCGCAAGAACCTGGATGTGATCGCCGTACTTGATAACGCCGCGCTTATCTTGCGCCAGCAGGACAGCGCCGAGGCCGCCGCCTTCGGCAACGAAGGCACAGCCAGTGCCGTGAAGCTTGTTCTGACTGATATCGGGGTAGAGGATGGGCTGCAGTGCCAATGGCTTGACCGGTGGCTTGCCGTCCTGCGCGGCTTCCACTGCAGCAATCGCCTCTGCGTCAGTCGGCGCGTCGTCCGCACAGGACCCGAGCGAAAGAGCCATGGCGAACAGCGCGACAATCCGTCCCCGAGCGTGCAGCATCACTTTCTCCCGAACAGTTTTTCGATGTCAGCATGGGCCAGCTTGACCCAAGTGGGGCGGCCATGGTTGCACTGCCCCGAACGGGGTGTCACTTCCATTTCGCGCAACAGTGCATTCATCTCGGCGACTGACAGTGTCCGCCCTGCCCGCACCGATCCATGACAGGCCATCGTCGCCAATACGAGATCGAGTTTTTCGCCCAGGAGCAGTGCATCGCCATGATGCGCGAGATCGTCGGCGACGTCGGCAACAAGCTTTGCCGGATCGCCCTTTGCCAGAGCCGCAGGCACCGCGCGGACCAGCATGGCGTTCGGCCCGAAGCGCTCCAGCGCGAGACCGAACTCGGCAAGCTTGGGAGCAGCTTCTTCCAGCCTGTCGCACGCGACTTCTTCGAGTTCCACAACTTCCGGGATCAACAACGCTTGGGCAGGCGCGGTGCCCTGCCCCGCCCCGGCCGCGCGCAGCCGTTCGAGCACGAGACGTTCATGCGCCGCGTGCTGGTCCACAATTACAAGACCGTCTTCCGCCTCTGCGACGATATAAGTGTTGGAGATCTGTCCCCGGGCAACGCCAAGGGGGTGCTGCGCGGATTCGGTAACCGGCTCGATGGCGACTTCGGCTCGCGCCTGTGGCGGCGCGAGAACGGATTGCTCGTAGCCACGCCACGCTTGCCCAGCCTCGCTCACGCGCGGCTCGGGATGCCATTGTTGCGAGAACATGCTTGCCTGGGAGCCAGGTGATGGTGACGGCACGATCGGCTCCGCCTGCCATGCCGCCATCGCGCTCGCCGCAGGGGCTTGTGCACTACGCTGGTCGCCAGTGGACAAGGCATGACGCAGGCCTGAAACCACCATACCACGAACCAGCGTCGGATCGCGGAAGCGGACTTCGGACTTGGCGGGATGGACATTGACGTCGACTTCGGTCGCCGGGACCTGCAGGAACAGTGCGAGCACCGCGTGGCGATCGCGTGCGAGCATGTCGGCATAGGCTCCGCGCACCGCACCGATCAGCAGGCGATCCTTCACCGGGCGACCATTGACGAACAGGTACTGGTGATCGGCAACACCGCGATTGTAGGTCGGCAACCCGGCAATGCCAGTGAGGTGGTAGTCGCCCCGGTACAAGTCTACCTCGACGGAATTACCGGACAACTCTCGGGCAACAAGTTGAGCGACGCGCGCTTCGAGCGTGTCTCCGGCCTGCACATGCAGCGCCCGGCGCCCATCGTGTTCGAGCGTGAAGCCGAGATCGGGCCGGGCCATGGCGAGGCGACGAACAACGTCGGACGCGGCCGCCCATTCCGAACGCGGGCTGCGCAGGAACTTGCGGCGGGCAGGAATCTTCTCGAACAGTTGCTCCACGCGCACTCGGGTACCCGGGGGAAGCGCCGCGGGTCCTTCTGCCACGAGCGTGCCATTGTCGACCACGCGCTTCCAGCCCTCGGCGCAGCCTTGCGGCCGGGATTCGATGGTGACGCGGGCGACCGAGGCGATCGACGGCAAGGCTTCTCCTCGAAACCCGAGGGTTTCGACCATCTCGATCGCCTCGTCCGGAAGCTTGGACGTGGCATGGCGTTCGAGTGCCAGCTCGATCTCGTCGGGGCGCATGCCGCACCCGTCGTCGGACACCTCGATCAAGGCCAATCCGCCTTCGGACAAGCGCACGTGGAGATGGCTTGCGCCTGCGTCGATGGCGTTTTCAACCAGCTCCTTGAGCGCGCTTGCGGGGCGCTCGACCACCTCTCCGGCAGCAATGCGGTTGATGAGCGTTTCGGGAAGGCGGCGGATGACTCGCATGGTCCTGTCACAACTAGCGCCGAAGCCGATTTATTTCGAGACAAGCGGTGAAGTTATCCGTCCAATCCCGCACAAACCCATGGGCTTTGCGACAACCGCCTGCTAGGAAGCCGCCTTCCCGGGCGCACTTTCTGGAGGGGTCTGGCGCGTGCCCGTGCGCCAAACCGCAGATTATCACGGATTCTTAGATGGCTTCGATCTTTTCCCGATTCTTCAAGTTCGGTTCCCAGAACATCGCGATCGACCTCGGCACGGCCAACACACTGGTTTACGTGCAGGATCGCGGCATCGTGCTGAACGAACCTTCAGTCGTCGCCATCGAGACGATCAACGGGATCAAGCGGGTCAAGGCCGTGGGCGACGACGCCAAGATGATGATGGGCAAGACACCCGACAACATCGAAGCCATCCGCCCGCTTCGGGACGGCGTGATCGCCGACATCGAAGTCGCCGAGGAAATGATCAAGCACTTCATCCGCAAGGTGCACGGATCCAAGAGCCTCCTGCGCTACCCCGAAATCGTGATCTGCGTGCCATCGGGTTCCACCAGCGTGGAACGCCGCGCCATTCGTGACGCGGCCAGCAATGCCGGTGCGAGCCAGGTCTACCTTATCCTTGAACCAATGGCGGCGGCGATCGGCGCGGACATGCCCGTGACCGAGCCAGTCGGCTCGATGGTTGTCGACATCGGCGGTGGAACCACCGAGGTTGCCGTACTTTCGTTGCGTGGCCTTGCCTATACGACGTCGGTACGCGTGGGCGGCGACAAGATGGACGAAGCGATCGTGTCCTACGTCCGCCGTCATCACAACTTGCTGATCGGTGAAGCCACGGCGGAGCGCATCAAGAAGGACTACGGCATCGCCACGGCCCCGGCCGATGGAATCGGCGAGACGATCCACATCAAGGGTCGAGATCTGGTAAATGGCGTGCCGAAGGAGATCACGATAACGCAGGCGAATATCGCCGAAGCGCTGTCCGAACCGATCGGCGCGATCGTCGAAGGCGTGCGCATCGCACTCGAAAACACGGCGCCTGAACTTGCTGCCGACATTGTCGACCAAGGCATTGTGCTCACTGGTGGCGGTGCACTGATCCGCGGTCTCGATGAGCATCTGCGCGAGGAAACCGGCCTGCCTGTCAGCGTCGCTGAAGATCCGCTGTCGTGCGTCGCGCTCGGCACCGGGCGCGCCATGGAAGACCAGATCTACCGCGGCGTGCTGATGACCGCCTGAGGCAATTCAGGTATTGCTGACACACACGGGTTGCATCGCGGCGCGGTTCCATGCGCCGGATTGAAGGGGTTGAACGGATGGCGCGGTCGCAGGACCGGCGCCCGGGCTATTCGCGCAGGGCGCAGTACGGAATCTTCACCGGCTACGTTGTCGCCATTCTTGGCGTCGTGGCGGGTGTTGCCGTGCTAGTCACTTCGCTCGTAAATCCGGATGCATTCTCCTTTGCACGAAGCGCGGCTGCCGAAGTCGCCCGGCCAGTCGGTAGGGCCGGCGCGACCGGGCGCACAACCGGTCAGGGCGTGTTCGCTGCGATTGGAGCCTACTTCAATGCGGGTCGCCAAAATGCCGAGCTGCGCCGGGAGGTGGAGGAAGCACGAGCCAACGCGGTTTCGATGCAATCGCTGCAGAATGAGAACCGCAGGCTCAAGTCACTGCTTGGTATCGTCGATCCGCAACGCAAACCCGTCGCGACTGTGCGGCTGATCGGATCGACCGCGGCGAGCACGCGGCGCTATGCCATCATCGATGCCGGAACATCGAGTGGTGTGCGCCCAGGGCTTCCGGTACGGGCGGCGTCAGGCCTGATCGGCCGCGTGGTGGAAGCTGGTCCGGGCACGGCCCGCGTTCTGCTCGTCACCGATCCCGAAAACGTCGTTCCCGTAAAGAGGGCCCGCGATGGGTTGACCGCCTTTGTCCAGGGGGCCTCCAACGGCCGGATAGACATCCGCCTGATCAATCAGGGCATCAATCCGGTCAAGGCTGGCGATGTATTCGTGACGTCGGGATCCGGCGGCCTTTATCCGCCCGGCATCCCGGTGGCGGTGGCAACAGAGCCGCATCGCGACGGCGCTATCGGGCACCTTGCCGCAGATCCCGCGGACAACGAATTCGTCATTGTCGAGCCCGCCTACAGCGCGGCTGCTCGTGCAGAGATGGAAGCAATCGAGGAACGTGGCGCCAAGAGCGCCGCAGGGGAGCCATAGTGCTCGGCCCGCTGCGCGGAACGCCCGAAGAGATCGCGCGCAAGCGGATCAATCGCGAGCCTTGGCCGGTCCTCGCAATCGGGCTTCCATGGGCCACGATCATGCTGGCTTCGATGGCGAGTTTTTCGCCAGTTATAGCCTCAGCGCCGGTAATGCCGCCATTCGCCTACATGATGCTGCTTGCCTGGCGCATGATGCGCCCCGGCATGCTGCCACTGTGGGCCGGCCTGCCGCTTGGACTGTTCGATGATCTCTACTCGGGCATGCCGTTCGGATCGGGCATCGTTCTGTGGTCTGCGACGATGCTCGTCATGGAACTGATTGACGAAAAGTTCCTGTGGCGTGGCTTTGTGCAGGACTGGCTTGCCGCGAGCGCGTTGATCGCCGCATATCTGTTCCTGACATCCACGTTGGCAGGCCTTGCAGTCGCTTATCCTCTGCCGACAGTGATCGTGCCTCAGTTGCTGATTTCGGTGGTGCTATATCCGGTCATTACGCGACTGGTGGCGTTGCTAGACCGCATCCGCCTGCTTCCGCTGAAGAGGATCTGACCATGCGGCAAAAGCTGCCGGTCACCTCGGCGATCCTGGCAAACCGGTTCGAGAGAAGAAGCTTCGTGCTGGGTGCGCTGCAAGGCGGTGTGGGCCTGCTGTTGGCGACGCGGCTGGGCTATCTGGCCGTGGCGCAGAACGAGAAGTATCAGGCGGCATCCGAGAGCAACCGCGTGAACCTCACGCTCATCCCACCACGCCGGGGTTGGGTGCTGGATCGGTTCGGCAAGGCCCTTGCCGCCAACCGCGCGGATTTTCGCGTCGATCTCATTCCTGACCGCGTGGACGATCCGGACAAGACAATGGCCACCTTGGCCGGCTTGCTGTCTCTCCCGCCTGACAAGGTGCGCGATATCCGCGACAAGCTTGACAAGGCGCGGGGGTTCCAGCCCGTCGAAGTCGCCTCCAGTCTTGATTGGGACAAGTTCGCAGCGGTTTCGGTCCGTCTGCCGGAACTGCCCGGCGTCATCCCGCAGAGAGGCTACTCCCGGTATTACCCCGCCGGCGCTTCGGTAGGACACCTAGTAGGCTATGTGGGCGCCGCATCGGCAGAGGATTACGAAAAGGAGCGCAATCCGCTCCTGATCACTCCGGGCTTCAAGATCGGCAAGGACGGTCTGGAAAAGCACTTCGAGGCAAGGCTGCGCGGTGTCCCCGGAGCCCGTCGTGTCGAAGCGACCGCGTCAGGACGCATCGTACGCGATCTCGGCACGCGAGAAGATGTGCCCGGCAAGCCGATAGCCCTGACGATCAACGCGGGCCTTCAGGACTACGCAGCCCGGCGCATCGGCCTGGAGTCCGGATCGGTCGTGGTCATGGATTGCGAGACTGGCGACATTCTTGCCATGGCATCGATGCCAAGCTTCGATCCCAACAGCTTCTCTGACGGCATCGGCCGTGTCGAATGGAAGATGCTGTCCGAGGATGACCACGTGCCGCTGCGCAACAAGGTGCTCCGCGGACTGTACCCGCCGGGATCGACCGTCAAGCCGATGGTGGCACTCTCGTTCCTCGAAGCCGGGCTGGATCCCAATGCGAGCGTTGGGTGCGGTGGCGGCCTTCGCGTCGGCAATCGCGTGTTCCACTGCTGGAACCGGCGCGGCCACGGCACGGTCGACATGGCCAAGGGTATCTACCAGTCCTGCGACGTGTACTTCTACCATTTCGCTCAACAGATCGGGATGGACAAGATCGCCACGATGGCACGCAGGCTGGGACTTGGGCAGGAATTCCCGATGCCCTACCCCGGCCAATCCTATGGTACGGTTCCCGATCCCGCGTGGAAGCTTCGCAAATACAAGAAGGAATGGGCCCTCTACGACACTGTGAACGCGACGATCGGCCAAGGGTATATGCTAGTCAATCCGCTTCAGCAGGCCGTCATGGCTTCGCGCATTGCATCAGGGCGTGAGGTCATGCCGCGGCTGTTGCTGGATCGTAATGCGCCACCTGTGAAGTCAATGGGTTTCTCGCAGGAGCACCTCGATTACATCCACGCTGCCATGAGCGAAGTAGTCAACGGCCGTGGCACGGCTGGCAGAGCACGGCTGCCGGTTGACGATGTGCTCCTTGCCGGCAAGACCGGCACAGCGCAGGTCGTCGGTCTCAACATCGCCAATGGGAAGAGCGGGGCATGGAAGTACCGCGACCATGGGCACTTCATTTGCTTCGCACCGTTCGACAAGCCGAAATACGCCTGCGCAGTGGTGATCGAACACGGCGGCGGTTCGGCGGCTGCCTATCCCATCGCACGAGACGTGATGACGTACATCTTCGCCCCGGACAAGGCGATGGCCGTGCTCGAGGAATTCGAGAAGCAGTGGGGTGGCAACGTGCAACAGCGCATGGCTTCACGATACAACGCGTTTGCCGCCAAGTATGGTGAGACCGCGCCGAAGACCGTCCCGGACGACGAGGCCTTGACCGAACGGGTAGAGGATGGCCGCAAGACAACCGAAGAGCCCGCAACGGCACAGACTGACGCTGCGGCGCCCCGGCCGGAGCCTGAACAGCCCGCGCCCATGATTGTCATGCAACCGGCAGCGCCGACCGCTGCGCCCCCTGTAACGACAGGGGGACAGTGATGCCTCGCGCTTACGTACCGGCGGCGATTGCCAGGCAACCATGGGGCGTCCTGCTTCCCCTGATTGCTCTGGTCACCTTCGGTGCGGCGGTGCTGGATTCGGCAGCGGGAGGGCGCTTCGAAATCTGGTCGATGTCGCACTTGCTGCGCTTTGCAGTCTTCCTCATCATGGCGATGGTCATCGCCCGTCTGCCACAGGAATTGTTCAGGCGCATGGCCATGCCGGTCTACGTGGTCCTATGCCTGCTGCTGGTTCTCGTCGAACTGATCGGCGGCGTCGGCGGTGGCAGCCAGCGCTGGCTGAACCTTGGCTTCATGACGTTGCAACCCTCGGAACTGATGAAGCCCGGCATCGTGCTGGTTCTGGCGTGGTTCTATTCCGTTCTGCCCATCGGCGAAACCCAAGGCTGGCGGGGACTCCTGCCCGCAGTGATCCTGCTTGCTGTCCCGGCAGGCCTTGTCATGCTGCAGCCCGATCTTGGTACCGGCCTGGCGATCAGTTTCGGCGCAGTGATCGTGATGTTTCTGGCTGGCCTGCCGTTGCGCTGGTTCCTTGGCGCAGGTGCGGCCGGTCTTGTTGCCGCGCCAATCGCCTTCTTTTTCCTGCTGCACGATTATCAACGCAACCGCGTGCTGGTATTCCTTGATCCGGAAAGTGACCCGCTTGGCACGGGATATCACATCACGCAGTCGAAGATCGCGATTGGTTCGGGCGGGATCTTCGGCAAGGGATTTGGCAACGGATCGCAGAGCCACCTGAACTATCTGCCGGAAGCGCACACAGATTTCGTCTTTGCGACGATGGCGGAAGAGTGGGGCATGCTGGGCGGCCTGTTCGTGCTCATCGTGTTTGGCCTGATTTTCCGCTGGGGCTTGAAGGTTGCCAACAGGGCGCCGGATCGCTTCTCGCGCCTGCTCGCTGCCGGCATGACGATGACGATCTTCTTCTACATGTGCATCAATCTGATGATGGTCATGGGCCTGGCACCGGTGGTCGGAATTCCGCTGCCCTGGATGAGCCATGGCGGGTCGTCCATGATGACAAACATGATCTGCATAGGATCGATCATGGCGGTTGAACGCTGGAGCCGGTCGGGTCCGCGAAGCCTGTCCTGAAAAACGCAAATTTGGGGCTTGGCAGGGCTGAGAAAATCGTTATTGGGGCGGCTCCCGAACGGGAATGCCTGATGGCATGGACGCATAGCTCAGTTGGTAGAGCAGCTGACTCTTAATCAGCGGGTCCTAGGTTCGAGCCCTAGTGCGTCCACCACCATCGCCTTCCCCTCGCCGCCACCAAGCGGTTTCTTGCCGGGTACGGACGCATAGCTCAGTTGGTAGAGCAGCTGACTCTTAATCAGCGGGTCCTAGGTTCGAGCCCTAGTGCGTCCACCACCTCCCAGCCAACCAAACCTGTTGGAAACGCCAATTCCGCCTTGGCGTGCGTACGCGTAGATTCTTGTCATCACGAACAAGGAGAGCATGCGTGGAGCGGGTGACACTGTGGGGATGGATAGACTTTGAAGGCCGAGATGCGGCAGCGATTGTCCGTGGCGGCGCGCAGTTCATACTGCCTACGTACGAAGAGCGCGGATGTATCCATTATGTCTGGAACGCCGATCCGCTGAAGCCTGATCGTATCTGGGTATTCGAGGAGTGGGATAGCGTCGATGCGCTGGCCGAGCACCTTGAAGGGCCGCTCTACCATTCCATGGCGGGCTACCTTGCGGAAGCGGGGATGACCGGCGCTGAAGTCGACAAGTATCGCGTGATCCAGAAACAGCCGGTGTACGACGGCAGCGGGGTCCCGCAGGCGGCGTTCGACTGATTTTCAATAAAAAGCGCCGGAACCCGAAGGTTCCGGCGCAAGGTTTTCGCGTCTGGTTCGACGTCGAAGCTTAGAACTTGAAACCGGCAGCCACACCGTAGCGGCGCGGTTCCAGCGTGAAGATGTTGGTGAACAGACCGGAAGACTGGTCGGTCACGTAGAGACCGGTAGTCGCGTTGTTGTTGGTGATGTTCTGGATGTAGCCACGCAGGTACCAGCGATCGTCACGGCCGTTGAGCTGGATCTGGGCGTTCATGACCTCGTAGCCCTTGATCCGGTTGATGTTGCCGTTGAAGATCGTGCCGTAGCTCTCACCGGTGTAGTTGATGTCGAAGCGGGGCACGATCGACATATCGCCCATCTCGATCGTGTACTGGATACCGGCCGACCACTTGAACTCAGGCGCCTGCGGCAACTGATTACCACGGACATTCTTTTCGATGCCCGAGCTGACGCGGATGCCGCCGAAAGCAGCGCCCGCCGGACCGGCTGCCGCACCCGCAAGAGCACCGCAGATCGAGAAGGCACCGGTGGTGTTGGTGCCCGGTATAGGTGTTGTAGGCCGTAGACCGACGCCAGCGTTGACCGCATTGACGAAGCCGTTCGCGGCAGCTGCACTAGCCCCGGTAACGGCACAGTTCGAACCAAGCGTGATGTCCTTGATAATCACCGTATCGGAACGGCCGGCCGAGACATCGCGGGTATCAACGAAGAACTGATCTCCAACGACCTTGGACTTGAGGTAGCTTGCCGACACGTTGACCAGCAAGTTGCGCGTTGGCGCCATGATGGCTTCGGCTTCTAGACCGTAAATGTTGGCGTCGATGTTGTCGTTGACCGATGTACGCGCTGTGATGCGGCTGAGCTGCAGATCCTTGTAGCGATAATAGAACGCCGAGAGGTTCAATTGCAGCGCGCCGAACCGGTTCTTCGAACCGATTTCGAAGGAGTCGACCGATTCCGGCTTGAACGAGTCATTTACCGAGCCGACCGAAAGCGGCGGGTTGATACCACCTGACTTGTAGCCGCGCGAGTACGACAGGTAGATGAGGTTGTCCGGACTGATCTGGTAATCAAGCACGGCGCGTCCGGTGAAGCGTCCGAAGCTGACGGAACGCTCCTGGAACGGTTGGACAAGCGGGGTGCCCTTGTCAAAGTCAGCCGTAGCGAAATTCAAAGCCTTCTCGAGTGATTCAGCCCCCACTACTGCATAGATCGCATTACCGCCGGCGAACTCGCTCGAAAGTCCGTCGCTAAGCAGGGTCGTGCGAGCGCGCGTGAACTTCTTGTCGTGGTTGTAACGAAGGCCGAGGGTCAGCTTCACCTTGTCGTTGAACTGGAAGTACGTCTCACCGAAGATTCCGTAGCTGTCGAGTGTGCCGCGGTCGGTATTGCTGCGGAAGAACGGCGACGGGCGGAAAACGGCCCGTGGACCGAACGCTCCACTTGCAGCCGCAGCGGCTCCAAGAAGGCCGGAGGCATAATCCAGACCGAAGGAGTTCACATAGTAACTGTTGTTCGTGGTGATGCCGCGAAGATAGTTCGCACCGATCAGGAAATTGAACATCCCGTCAAAGTCGGAGTCGATATGGGCTTCGGCAGCATATTGCTTGTAGGTCTGGCTCGATTCATCGAAGTCGAGTGAGGTGTTGGCGCAGATCGCCTTGTTCCCCGCACCGTAAACGCCAACGTTGTTGGGATCGATATCGGACTGGCAAATTTTGCCAGTCGGACCGTTGGGGATCAGGCGAGCAGCAATTGGTGCGAATGCGAATCCGAGCGCCGGGTTCTGCGCAAAGGCAGCAAGGGCGAACAAACCTGGATTGCCAACGAGGCTGCGTTCGACGGCAAGGTTGTAGTCTGTACGGCTGCGAACTTCGTTTCGCGAATAGCCCGCGGTAACATTGAGCGTAAGGCTGTCGCCAAGAGCCTGCTGCAGCTTGCCCTGGTAGACTTCTTCTTCCGCGAAATAGGTCGGCAGGTAGTCGATATTGACAGTGCGGACATCGGTCGGATTGACCGCTCCCGAGAAGTTGTCGCCATCGTCAGCGTAGATGCTGCCGAGACCGAGTGGGCGGAATGTCGGTGAAACTGCGATGCCGAAGAATTCACGCGAGGTCAGCAGCGCTGCCAAGGTAGAGTCTGCGTTCGTCGTTTCGTTGGCAAGCTTGTCGGGCAAGCATCCCAGGATGCCCGTTGGATCGCGATGACAGAGCTGCTTCTGGACGCGGCTGCGGCTGTCGTTTTCACGGAAGTAGTAGGCGGACAGATCGATCGTGGTGTCTGGGCTCGGCTCCCACCGGAGCGAACCGCGCAGCGCGTACATATCGCGCCCGTCGATGCGGCTGTTGGTGCCGAGGTTGTAGGTGTACCCGTCGCGGCGCGTGTACATGCCGGCCACGCGAACGCCGAGCGTTTCGCCAAGCGGCACGTTGACCATGCCCTTCAGGCGGACAGAATTGTACTTGCCGTAGTCGGCCTCACCGGCAGCACCGAACCCGGAAAGATCGGGTTTGGCGGTGATGATGTTAACCACACCAGAGGTTGCGTTGCGACCGAACAGAGTGCCCTGCGGACCACGCAGGACCTCGATGCGCTCAAGATCGAAGAACTCGGTCTCGAACAGGCGGCTTTGCACCATCGGCATATCGTTCAGGTGGATGCCGGTAGCAGAGTCGCACGAGACGCCGACGCAAAGATCGCCGATGCCGCGGATCGTGAAGCTGGACGAGGTGAAGTTCGTCTTGGTGAAGGTGACGTTGGGCAACGAAAGCTGCAGGTCAGAAGAGTTCTGAATCTGCTGCTTGGTCAGGTTTTCGGCCGAGAATGCAGAGACCGCGATCGGCACATCCTGCAGCGACTGGGCCTGGCGTTGCGCTGTAACGATGATTTCCTGCAGACCAACGCCTTCATCGGCGGACTGCGGTGCATTCTGGGCGAAAACCGGTGTTGCGACGGCTGCGGCACACACGCCCGCAAGCAGGGAAAGCTTGCCCCTCATAGTCAGACCTCTCTCTCCAGCGGCCCCCGTCATTAACCGCGGGTGACCTGGTGGACAGGACATAACTTCAGCAATTCTTTGTCAACCGGATAATTAAAAATGGGCGTTTCCGTAGGGGAACCTCGTTGCAGTCGAGACCATTTCGAAACTTTTGCATGAAAATGCATGACATTTCGATGATTAGAACTATGCGCAGCTCGACATTATGATGTGCGAAAGCCGCTTTTAGGCTCTAATGACCTGCTCGGCGAATCAGAAAGAGAATCGCCAACCGTTGCATGGCGACGGTGGCGTTCGAACGACGCTCGCATTAAGGCGGGCCCAAGCGCACTGCAGATGTGCAAACACTGAAGGATCCAGTTCCAATGGCCAAGTTTCTGATCGTCGAAGCCCGGTTTTATGACCACCTGAACGACATGCTCATTGAAGGCGCCAAGGCCGCGCTCAAGGCCGCTGGTCACGAGGCGGAAGTCTTGACCGTGCCCGGAGCCCTCGAGATCCCCGGCGCGATCGCCTTGGCCGACGAATCGGGCAATTTCGACGGCTACGTCGCCATCGGTGTGGTCATTCGCGGCGAAACCTATCACTTCGAGATCGTCGCCGGGGAAAGCGCACGCGGCATCATGGCGCTGACAATGGATGGCGTCGCCATCGGTAACGGCATCCTCACTGTCGAAAACGAAGCCCAGGCCATCGTGCGCGCAGATCCTGCGCAGAAGGACAAGGGCGGCGAAGCGGCGAAGGCTGCACTCGCCTTGCTCGCGCTACGTGAGCGCTGGGCTTGACCGATCAGCCAACGGGCGCGCAGCGGTCCCCGCGGCGCGCCTTGTCGGCCCGATCGAATTCTGCCTGCGTAGGCGCCAGCCTACGATCGAGAATGATGCCCCGTTCCGTTGGCGTGTAGATGACCGGCAGGTCGCCGGGATGAACAAGCTTGCGCTCCTGCTGAAGGATAAAACGGATACCTTCCGGGCTGCGCAATGAGTCCATCACCGCGACGTTGTCGGTATTCGCAGCGAAGACAGACACCGAAACGTAGCCCTTGTCCGGGCTCGGCGGAACATCGACAAGTATGGGGCCAGCAGACAAGTCATAGACACAGCTGGCGTAGGCGAGGTCTGGCGATGGCCGGACGATCTGCCTGGAAGCTGCTGTCGTGCGATCTGCGAAACGGAAAACGTTTACGTCGTCTCCGTCGCCGGAGAGTCTGTTCATGGCGATGTGCATGATGACCTGCGGCGCCAAAAGTATCGTTGCCACATGACCAACGGCGGCTGCGCCGACGAAGGCCAGTGCGTAGCGCAGGCCGCCCCTCACCGGCTGTCTCCGCACGAAATGCGCTCGACCTTGGGAAAGGCTATCGAGCCGAAGTCCTGCTGCGCTTGTTGAGAAGGATTGTAGATTCGCAAGGTGAGATCAAAACTGCCCGCGTGCCTGGTCGACAGCCAGGGCATGGCCGGATTGGGCGATGGTGCAACTTCAGCCTGCCATAGGCCGCGCGGGTCCGGCGTGACTTCTGAAGCGTCGACGGAAAGGGCATCGTCCTCGTTTTGCGGAAGGTAGTCGTCCGAAGCATAAGCAGTGATCGACCACCATTTCCCCGGCAGCGGCCCGCCGACCAGCCGGTAATGGCATTCCTCCCGCAAAGGCTCACCGAGATCATCGACCGTGCGAGTAAAATAGATGGCCTGGCTGCGGTTAAGCGCCAGCAGACCGGTCAACGCGACTCTCGCACGCAGCACGGGCCCCGCCTCGGTCGATCCGGTAACGCGGCTGCCACTCCAGCCCATGTGCTCTTCGCCGCCCATTCCGACGTGCTTTAGCGACACAACAGCCGAAGCAGCACCGACCGCAAGACCGATCGTGGCCACGGCGATCATTCCGAAGATCTTTGCAGGACTACGCACCGGCATCGAAGTACTCGGTGAGGCCCCACGGCTCATACGGCCCGATAACAAGCTGCTCGAACCCGCCTATCCCTGTCTCGCCATCGCTGGTGGTCACGCGGGAGATGATCTGGACGTGAAGATTGTCGAGGGCTCGAGCCATCGGGTCGAGGTCAGCCAGAACAAAGTCCTCGCGCTCGACCGCGAGCGGCCCATGATAAAGGCCATGCCCCCACTTGGGACTGGTGTAGCCAAGCCCCCTCATCTGAAATCTCACGAGCGGCTCAAACGTCAGCGCCAGTGGTCCTTCGGGTCGCTGGATCGTCAAAGTCCCGCCGGCGGGCCAACGCGTGGCGGGCTGCATGGGCGAAACCATAGCGGCAGAGGGGGTTTCGAAGAACGATTCCGTGTCACCGCCGTCAGGCGCGATAACGGCCCGCGTGTTCCACGGCGCGCCATGGCGATCAGCGTTGATGTGGAAGAACAGGCTGCGGTTGGGCAGATTAACAGGCGTCCATTGCCAGAAGAACGACGAGACCACGCCATGCCCATGAGGCTGCGCGTCAGGCGCGCCAACGGGGCGCACCCCCCAACTGCGATCACGCGTGCCGCAAGTTCCTGCGGCCAGATCAATCCTTTCGCCATCGACCTCAATCCAGCCCGTGTAGCGGCCGTTCTGCGTCAGGCGGGTGTAGTCCATGAACGTCCGCGGGCCGATGCGATGGACGAACCGCGGCTCCTCAATCGGAAAGGCACGGCCGGTGAAGGTAAGCTCGGCTGCCAGCCCTTCCCCGCGCACTCGCACCCTGAGAACCTTCAACGGTTCGACGATTTCAATGCTGACCGGCCCGACCGCAAGATCGAACCGCTCCATGTTCAGTTCGCGCGAGGCATGGAGATTGTACTGCACCCCACCCCGGATGCAGGAGAAGTGCGCATCGGCGACATTCAGGTGTGGATAGATGCCAAGCGCAAGGGCGAAGAAGCCGGAGCCGTCGGGTGCATAGCCGTTGAAGAAATAGCGATCGTAGAAGTTGCGGTCCGTACCAGCGTAGGCAATCGGTTCTGGCGTCTGGTGCAGCGGAAAGTCATCTCCCTTGGTCAACATCATCAAAGCTCCATCCGGCGCTTCAGCGCCCCCAGACTGTCATGCTCAAGAGCGAGTTCGCAGGCGCCGCGTGCCATCGACAGGAAGTTGGCATCACCGCGTTCCGTGCGCACCACGAATGCGGCACTGAATACGGCAGTCGACACCCCGTGAAGCGCTCCAATGCGGTAGTCATCCCAGACATCTTCCACATTGAGCGGCACGCCAAGCCGGGACATTTCGGCGCAGTAGATGTCGAGCAGGGCACGCTCATTGGGACGACGCAATTCCGAGCCGATGCCGCAGCCCAGAAAGTATCCGACGTCAGTCAGACCGCATCCTGCCGCCGCCGTCTGCCAATCAACCAAGGCGATCGGCTGCTGGCCGCCGTTTATGCCGAAGAGCATGTTGTCCAGGCGGAAATCTCCGTGAAGGAAGGACCGGCGCGAATGCTTCCGTTCGAACCACAGGTCGAGATCTTCGTTCAACGCCTCGCAAACCGCCATAAGATCAGGCGCGAGGGCATCGGCATAGCGTTCACGAAAGATTGCCTGGGCTTTCGGATAAAGGTCCCGCAACATCTGGCTCGCCTGCGGGTCGGGCTGCAACCACGCGGCGTCCAGCACAGGATGGTCCAGCGTCGGCGCATGCAATGCCGCAGCCTGCCGCATGGCCGCTTGCGCTTGCGCCAAAGTGCATCCCACAAGCTGGTTTCCAGCGCTGCAAGGACCGAGGTCTTCGAAGAGCAGCACGAAATCGCAACCGTTGCCGTCGAGCATGGCAGCATAAACCTGCGGCACCCGCATCTGCGTGAGACATGCGACTTCTCGATAGAACATGACTTCGCGCGAATAGAGCGAGAACAGTGCCGCCGTCTGGCGGCTCGTGGCATCGCTCGACGGAAACTTGGCCGCTACAGTGGCAGGCGCTCCAGATGCTTCGTTTTTGTATCGCAGTGAGAAACGGGCAGTATCACCCACCTGGCCTGTGCCGATTGCCTGCCACTCGATTTCCGCGATCCGAGCGTCACCCAGCACGCCAGCCTGGGCGAGTTGCACCTCAAGCCATGCGGCATCGACCTCGTCCGCGCGCGTCGGAAAATCAGCCATCTCGTTCTCCCGCAGCAAGGCTGACAGAGACCGCATGACTTTGGAAGTGCAATTCAAATGACCGATTAAATCAATGCGAGGGAACGGCCTGCCACTCCCTGCTTTGGCAAACCGACACAAGAAGGACCAGAAAGGACAGAGACGTGGATGGCCCTCTCGAATGGTTTGCAGCCATGGGCACGATTCTCGCAGCAAGTCTCGTGGCCGCTGACCTTGGGCGGCGTTGGACAGGTTGGGGATTCGTCCTGTTCATGGCCGTGGCCATCACGTGGATCATATCAGGCGTGAAGGGCAATTCTGGCTCGCTTGTCATACAGAACGGAGCCCTGTTGATCATCAACGCCTGGGGAGTCTGGCGCTATCTGATCTCACCCGCGCGCAAACGGTCGTCATGAGCCCGATCAACCTGCTCCATTCTGGTTCGACTACGGAGGAATGATCGGCATGTCCACAGAAGCATGTGATTGAAACGTCGTGACTTCTTGCGGACTTCACCAAGCCGATAAGAGCAAACCCTTAGTGGAGCGCCGAATGGCCGCACCACGCGCTCCTGCCATTTCAGTACGCTAACAAGACCGATGGCGGACCGGTCCCGTGAAGCGCTTTGGGGGCGCACAACAGGGGTTAAGGGATGGGCAGAGAACAAATGAGGTCGCGGGCAAGACGACTGATTTCAGTCGCCAACGAATTGCTCGCGATGGCGCATGAACTGGAATTGAAAGAGGGTGATCCCCAGTCCGACCGGGAGCCAATCGCCATCCCGAAGGACAGTCATGTGTGGGCGGAAGTGGCTCGAAGCGCCTATCGCGACAGGCGCAGGCGGTCGGATATCTTTGCAGACGCGACGCTGTTCGGTGAACCGGCGTGGGACATCATGCTGGATCTTTTCATCGCAGCAAAAGAGCGCAAGCGCCTGCCCGTGACCAGCGCCTGCATCGGCGCTGCCGTGCCTGCCACCACTGCATTGCGCTGGCTCACCGTGCTGGAAGACAAAGGCCTGATCGTCCGTGAAGCCGACTCGACTGATGCTCGCCGGGTGTTCGTAAGACTTTCTAGCGATGGTTACGAAAAGATGGTGGCCTACTTCTCGAATGTCGCTGGCGACATGCAGAGTGACGAGGACATCGTGCAGCGCTCACTGAAAATAGCGCAATAACTCAGGTGTGGGAGGCGCAGCCTGCATATTGAGGCTCCCCCTCCCTCCACGCTAACTCAGCAATCAGGCACCAAGACGTCCGAAGGCAGCCTTTCCAGCATAACGCGCCGAAATGCCCAGTTCCTCTTCAATGCGGATCAACTGGTTGTACTTGGCGAGACGATCCGAGCGGGCGAGCGATCCCGTCTTGATCTGGCCGCAGTTCGTGGCAACCGCGAGATCCGCGATGGTGGCGTCTTCGGTCTCACCCGAACGGTGCGACATCACAGCGGTGTAGCCGTTACGCTGTGCAATCGACACGGCTTCGAGCGTCTCGGTGAGCGAGCCGATCTGGTTGACCTTCACCAGCAGTGAATTTGCCAGCCCCTTGCCGATGCCCATTTCCAGGCGCTTCGGATTGGTCACGAACAGATCGTCGCCAACCAGTTGGACCCGCTTGCCGACCTTGGCGGTGAGTGCGGCCCAACCTTCGAAATCATCCTCGCTCATACCGTCTTCGATCGAGATGATCGGATAGGCATCGCAAAGCGCAGCGAGATAATCAGCCATGGCTTCGGGGGAGAGCGAAAGGCCTTCGCCGCTGATTTCGTACTTGCCGTTCTTGAAGAATTCCGTTGCGGCACAGTCGAGTGCGAGCATCATGTCTTCGCCGGGCTTGAAGCCTGCCTTCTCGATTGAGGCCATCACGAAGTCGAGCGCATCGCGCGTGCTGGCGAGGTTCGGAGCGAACCCGCCCTCGTCTCCGACTGCCGTGGCGAGGCCCTTTTCATGAAGACCCTTCTTGAGGGTGTGGAACACTTCCGCTCCCCAGCGCACGGCCTCGGCCAGCGACGGCGCGCCGACCGGCATGATCATGAATTCCTGGAAGTCGATCGGATTGTCGGCGTGTTCGCCGCCGTTGATGATATTCATCATGGGCACCGGGAGCACGTGAGCAGCAACACCGCCGACATAGCTGTACAGCGGCAGGCCACGTGCGTCGGCAGCTGCCTTGGCAACGGCAAGGCTGGTGCCGAGGATCGCATTGGCGCCGAGGCGGCCCTTGTTTTCGGTACCGTCCAGCTCGATCATGGCGAGATCGATATCGCGCTGGTCTTCGGCATCCATGCCGAGGATGCATTCCGCAATGTCGGAGTTGACCGCGGTGACCGCCTTGGTGACGCCCTTGCCAAGGTAGCGGGCCTTGTCGCCGTCACGCAGTTCGACCGCTTCGTGCGCGCCGGTCGAAGCGCCCGAGGGAACTGCGGCGCGACCGAAGCTGCCGTCTTCCAGCAGAACGTCTACTTCAACGGTGGGATTGCCACGGCTGTCGAGAATTTCACGCGCATGGATGTCGATGATCGCGGTCATTATCTGCTCCCTGCAGTTCGGCGAGAATTGAGCGCCAAGGTTGGCGCGGCTCCTATCGGCTGGAACCGTGGCAAGCAAGCCGCGTTTGCAGTGCAACATACCTATCCGGGCTGGTCTTGTGCGCCAAGGCTCTTGCTTTCAACCACGAGGGTCTAGCAAGATGCGCAAGACCGCCCATATCGAGGGTCCAGAACCCGCGCGAATTGCCGAAGGGAAACAAACATGGCCGACACAACGATGACCCCCGCCGACGCCCCCAAGAAGCGCGCTTCGAAGGCGGCAGACGATGTCGTCGCCACAGTAACTGAAACCAGCGAAAGCACCTCAGATTCTGCGAAGGGTCGCTTTACCAAGGCGATCGAGGAAGCGAAGGCCGGTGCTGAAGCGCTCAAGGGTGAAGCAATGGAAAAGGGCGCTGCCTACAAGGCCAAGGTAAGCGGTACGACCGCTGACTGGGTCGATGAAGCCAAGGTTTACGCCGGACAGGCAAAGGAAAAAGGCGCTGCTCTTGCCGTTGAAGGCAAGGCCCGCGCGAGCGACGCACTCGGAGTGCTCGGCAAGACCATTTCGGACACTGCGACAACCATCGATGAAAAGCTGGGCGTGCAGTACGGCGACTATGCCCGCAGCGCAGCGCGTTCGATCCAGGAGACCGCGGCAAAGCTTGAGGCCAAGGACCTTGGTGAGCTGGGCGACGATGTGAAGGAATTCGTGCGCAAGAGCCCGGGTGTCGCGATCGGCGTTGCCGCAGTGGCCGGCTTTGCGATCGCGCGCTTGTTGTCGGGCGGATCGGACGACTGACCGCGCAGAACGCGGCGGTAATGGCCCGATGAGCGAGCATAACTCCACCTGGACGCCCGATCCCTCACCGTCTGAGGCGGGGATCGGCGCGGCCATCAAGGCCCTGATTGAAGACGGGCAAACTCTCCTCGAAGCCGAAATCGCTTACAGGAAAGCCCAGGCTACATATGGCTTGGGCGAAGCAAAGGCGATCATCGTCTTTCTGCTTCTCGGATTGGCATTCGGCTTCTTCACGCTGCTGGCAATCGTCGTCGGGCTGCTGCTTGCCCTTGCCCACTACGTCGGCGTGTGGGGAGCACTCGCCATCGTCGGCGGGGCGCTGGCGCTTTTGGCCATCGTGTGTCTGGCGCGAGCGAGCAAGCGCATCCGCGCTGCCAAGGCGGCGCTCAGCGCGGGAGGGAAGCCATGACTGCTCCTCTCGAGCTGACTGCCGCAAGGGCGCTTCGTGATGAAGCGTTGAGCGTGGTCAAGGGCGACCTTGAAATCGCCAAGCTGGAGCTTTCTCCAGGGCGCGTGAAGGAACGCGCGGTGGAGGAAGCCGTTGAAATGCTCGACAGCGCTCGTGCAGTTGCCGACGAGAACAAGGTGGTCATCGGCGTAACCGTCGCTGCACTCTTTGGATGGTTCTTCCGCGAGCCACTCCAGCAACTGGCCGAGCGCGTGATCGACAAAGTCCGATCCGGAGATTGAGATGAGCGAAGAACTGCAAGTGAACGGCGCAGAGACGCTGCGTGAAAAGGTTGACGCGGCCAAGTCCCGTCTGGCGGAACGCACTGCCAGCTCCAAATCGGTCCAGACCGTCAAGGGGCTGATTGAAGAACACCCGGTGGCTTCCGTCGCGGCGGGCATTCTTCTTGGCGCGCTCGTTGCCAAGGCGCTGCCCTCTGTCGGCCGGAGCAGTAACAAGGCCAAAGGTGCGGCCGAGGATGCGGCCAGTTCGCTGCGCAAGAGTGCGTCAGGGCTGGCGGCAGTCGCCGGCAAGCTGGCCATAGACTATGCGACCCGGGCGCGGGAAGCTGGTCGTGACGGGCTGCACAAGGTCGAGGAACTCAGTGGCACGGTTGGCGAGAGAATTGCCGACGGCAGTGACGAGGCCCGCCGCAAGGCTGTCGACTTGTCCGAGATCGTTCGCTCTGCCGCCATCGAGGCCAGCGAAGCGGCCTTGCGCAAGGTGAACGAGCTCACTTCGCGCATCAAGCCTTAAAAAGGGCTCGGGCGAGCCGTTCGCATGACTTGCGCGCGGCTCGTCTTTTTGTCAGTGGCGCACATGAATCCTCCCCAAAGGAAAGTCGCCAATGCAAAAGCTGCACCTCGTGATGGGCGGGCGGGTCAAAGACCCCCAAGGCCTCGAATTCCAAGACCTCAAGGCTGTCGACGTTGTCGGTGTGTTCCCAGACTATGCCAGCGCTGAAGAAGCTTGGCGCGGGGCTGCCCAGAAGACGGTGGACGATGCCGAGATGCGCTACGTGATCGTGCATCTTCATCGCCTGCTCGAACCGGCACTGCCGAAGGACTGAGCAAGCCAACAAAAAAGGCCCCGGATCGCTCCGGGGCCTTTTTTCGTTTGTTGCAATCAATCCCTCAGATGAATTCGATCTTCTGGACGAGGTAGAACTTGTCGCCCGAGGGCACGGTCACCTCGATTTCCTCATCAACCTTGCGACCGATCAGAGCCTTGCCCAGCGGCGAGTTGTAGCTGATCATTCCCTTCTTGGCGTCCGCCTCATAGGGGCCGACGATCTGGTACTTCACCGGCTTCTCGTCGTCGTCGAGCAGCGTGACCGTGGCGCCGAAGATGATCTTGTCGCCCGAAAGGGTCGTCGGGTCGATGATTTGCGCGCGACTGACGCGATCCTCGAGATCGGCGATCGTCGCTTCGACCTGGCCCTGACGCTCCTTGGCCGCATGATATTCCGCGTTTTCCGAAAGGTCGCCATGGGCGCGCGCTTCCTCGATCGCGTCGACGATCCGCGGCCGCTCCTCGCGCAGCGCTTTCAGCTCGGCAGTCAGCTTTTCGTAGCCTTCCGCAAGCATCGGCAGCTTTTCCACACTCGCCATTCGCAAACTCACTTTCCTGTCACACCCCGGTTGCCGTTACGGCACCCGAGGGAAAACCTGCCCTCGCCGACCGGCGCCGAATGCGCCGAGCCGGACCAGTCTCATGACAATGCCGGGGGACTAATAAGGTTCAAGCATAATAGTCCTGCAACGAACGCACTTCAAGTTCGGCAGAGCGGAGCGCCTCGATCGCCTCCACCGCCGCGACAGAAGCCGCCGCCGTAGTGAAGTACGGAACACGCGAATTGAGCGCCGAAGCACGGATCGACTGCGAGTCCTTGTGGCTCTGCCAGCCTTCGGTGGTGTTGAAGATCAGCGCGATGTCGCCATCGATGATCCGGTCAACGATGTGCGGACGGCCCTCGGCCACCTTGTTCACGCGTTCGACGATCACACCGGCATCCTGCAGATAGCGCGCCGTGCCACCGGTCGCGACGATCTTGAAGCCGAGGCTGATAGCCTTGCGCACGGCGGGCAGGATCACCGCCTTGTCGCTGTCCTTCACCGAGACGAAGATCGTCCCGCCCTGCGGCAACTTGGTGCCCGCACCCAGCTGCGACTTGGCGAAGGCGACCGCAAAGGTCTTGTCGACGCCCATGACCTCGCCGGTCGACTTCATTTCCGGCGACAGGACCGGATCGATGCCGGGGAAGCGCGCAAACGGGAACACCGCTTCCTTGACCGCCATGTAGTCGATCTCGCGCTTGATTGCCGGGAGATCGGCCAGCTTCTCACCGGCCATGACGCGCGCGGCGATCTTGGCGATCGGCGTGCCCACGGCCTTGGCGACGAACGGCACGGTGCGGCTGGCGCGCGGGTTGACCTCGATGAGGTAGACTTCGCCGTCCTTGATCGCGAACTGGATGTTCATCAGCCCGCGCACGTTGAGTCCGCGAGCGAGCAGGACTGCCTGACGCTCCATCTCCGCAATGATCTCTGGCGGAAGGCTGTAGGGCGGCAGGGTGCAGGCGCTGTCGCCCGAGTGGATGCCGGCTTCCTCGATGTGCTGCATGACGCCGGCGACGGTCACGTCGTCACCATCGGCCAGCGCATCGACGTCGCACTCGATCGCATCGCGCAGGTACTGGTCGATCAGCACCGGGCTGTCGCCCGAGACCTGCACGGCAGTGGCGATGTAGTCGTCAAGCTGCGCCTGGCTGTCGACGATTTCCATGGCACGCCCGCCAAGCACGTAGCTAGGACGGATCAACACCGGGTAGCCGATGCGGCTGGCCACGGCGACGGCTTCGTCACGGCTGCGCGCGATGCCGTTCTGCGGCTGCTTGAGGCCAAGCTTGGCGACCAGTGCGGCAAAACGCTCACGGTCTTCGGCAAGGTCGATCGAATCCGGCGAGGTACCGAGGATCGGAATGCCCGCATCCTGCAGCGCCTGCGCCAGCTTCAGCGGGGTCTGCCCGCCGAACTGCACGATCACGCCGACGAGTTCGCCCTTCGACTGCTCTACCGCGAGGATCTCCAGCACGTCTTCAGCCGTCAGCGGCTCGAAGTAGAGGCGGTCCGAGGTGTCGTAGTCGGTCGAGACGGTTTCAGGGTTGCAGTTGACCATGATGGTCTCGAACCCGGCATCGCCCAGCGCAAAGCAGGCGTGGCAGCAGCAGTAGTCGAACTCGATGCCCTGCCCGATGCGATTCGGGCCGCCGCCGAGTATGACGATCTTGCGGGCGTCGGTCGGCGATGCCTCGTTCTCCGGCTCGCCGAACAGCGCGCCTTCATAGGTCGAGTACATGTAGGGCGTCACCGCTTCGAACTCGGCGGCGCAGCTGTCGATGCGCTTGAACACTGGGCGCACGCCGAGCTTGTGGCGCAGGGCGCGGACTTCGGCTTCGCTGGTGGCGCCAGCCATTGCGCGCAGAGCATCGTGCAGCAATCCCGAGCGCTTGGCCTGGGTCTCACCCAGACCACCGGCAACGCCGATGCCGCGCACGGCCAGTGTGGCGAGGCGCTTGTCGGAGAAGCCCATCGCCTTCAGCCGGCGCAGACCGGCCGCATCGTTGGGCAGGCCATCGCGCTGCACGGCGTTCTCAGCCTCCACGATCTCGTGGATATGGCGCAGGAACCACGGCTCATACTTGGTGACGGCGTGGACTTCGTCGACCGAGAGGCCCTCGCGGAAGGCCTGTGCGATCACCAGCAGGCGATCGGGCGTGGCGCGGGCGAGCGCGGCGGTGATCTCGTCACGGCTCGCACCTTCAAGCCCGACGACGCGGTTGAAGCCATCGAGGCCGGTTTCCAGCCCGCGCAGGGCCTTCTGCATCGATTCCTTGATGTTGCGGCCAATCGCCATGACCTCGCCGACCGACTTCATCGCCGTGCCCAGCAGCGGCTCAGCACCCTTGAACTTCTCAAAGGCGAAGCGCGGGATCTTGGTGACGACGTAGTCGATGGTCGGCTCGAACGCTGCCGGGGTTGCCCCGGTGATGTCGTTCATGATCTCGTCAAGCGTGTAGCCCACGGCGAGCTTGGCCGCGACCTTGGCGATCGGGAAGCCGGTGGCCTTCGAGGCCAGCGCCGATGAGCGCGACACGCGGGGGTTCATCTCGATGACGATCAGGCGGCCGTCCTTCGGATTGACGGCAAACTGCACGTTCGAACCGCCTGTTTCAACGCCGATCTCGCGGAGCACCGCGATCGATGCATTGCGCATGATCTGGTATTCCTTGTCGGTCAGCGTCAGCGCCGGGGCGACGGTGATGGAATCGCCGGTGTGGACGCCCATCGGATCGACGTTCTCGATCGAGCAGATGATGATGCAGTTGTCCTTCTTGTCGCGGACAACCTCCATCTCGTATTCCTTCCAGCCGAGGAGCGATTCCTCGATCAGGACTTCGGTCGTGGGGGAAGCTTCGAGGCCGCCCTTCACGATCTTGACGAACTCTTCCTTGTTGTAGGCAATGCCGCCGCCGGTCCCGCCCATGGTGAAGCTGGGGCGGATGATCGAAGGCAGGCCGGTGCGCTCGAGGATTTCCAGCGCCTCGTCGATGGTGTGCGCCACGCCCGAGCGCGCGGATTCGAGGCCGATCTTGTCCATCGCCTCGCGGAAGCGCTGGCGGTCCTCGGCCTTGTCGATCGCATCGGCATTGGCGCCGATCATCTGCACGCCGAACTTCTCGAGCGTGCCATCGTTGAACAGCGCCAGCGCGGTGTTGAGCGCGGTCTGCCCGCCCATCGTCGGGAGCAGCGCATCGGGGCGCTCCTTCTCGATGATCTTGGCGACGACTTCGGGCGTGATCGGCTCGACATACGTCGCGTGCGCCATGTCCGGATCGGTCATGATCGTCGCCGGGTTCGAGTTGACCAGGATGATGCGATAGCCCTCTTCCTTGAGCGCCTTCACCGCCTGCGTGCCCGAATAATCGAACTCGCAAGCCTGGCCGATGATGATCGGCCCGGCGCCGATGATCAGGATCGAGGAGATGTCAGTGCGTTTGGGCATTATCGCTCTCGTGTTTCAGCCCCCGACGTGTGCAAACGCGCCGGGAGAGGGAAATCTCAGGGTGTCAGCCGCTCAACCGAGCGACGCTACAAACTTCTCGAACAGGTAGAAACTGTCCTGCGGGCCCGGCGAAGCCTCCGGGTGATACTGCACACCGAAGGCTTTCTTGCCCTTCACCGCGATGCCGCAGTTCGAGCCGTCGAACAGCGAGACGTGGGTTTCGATGACGTTGTCGCCCAGCGCGCCCGGTGCGTTGTCGACCGCGAAGCCGTGGTTCATCGAGGTGATCTCGACAACACCGTCCTCGATGCGCTTGACCGGGTGGTTGGCGCCGCGGTGGCCTTGGTGCATCTTGGTGGTGCGGGCACCGGCGGCGAGCGCGAGCATCTGGTGGCCGAGGCAGATGCCGAAGATCGGCACGTCTTGCTCCAGCAGCTTCTGGATCACCGGCACGGCATAAGCGCCGGTTGCCGCCGGATCGCCCGGGCCGTTCGACAGGAACACGCCATCGGGCTTCAGTTCAAGGATCGTTTCCAGCGAGGTCTCGGCCGGAACCACCGTCACCGCCGCGCCTGCCTTAACGAGGTTGCGGAAGATGTTGTCCTTCGCGCCGAAGTCCACGGCGACGACATGCGGGCGCTTGTCATGTGGTGAGCGGCCATAGCCCTTGCCGAGATGCCAGACCGAGCCTTCCCAGCTTTCCTGCCCGTCGCGCGTGACGACGCGGGCAAGGTCCATGCCTTCAAGTCCGGGCCAGGTCTTCGCGCGCTCGATCAATGCGGGGATATCGAATTCGCCCTTGGGATCGTGGGCGATCACGGCGTTGGGCGCGCCGCTCATGCGGATGCGCCGGGTCAGCGCGCGAGTGTCGAGACCGGCGATGCCGATCTTGCCCTGCTTTTCCATCCACTGCTGGAAGGTTCCGGCGGCGCGGAAGTTGGCAGGCGCGGTCACGTCCTCGCGCACCACGCAGCCGACGGCGCCCGGCGTGTCATGGCTTTCCATGTCTTCGGGATTGGTGCCGACGTTGCCGACATGCGGGAAGGTGAAAGTCACGATCTGCGCCGCGTAGGACGGATCGGTCATCACTTCCTGATAGCCGGTCATCGCGGTGTTGAAACACACCTCGCCCACGGCTGCACCGGCAGCGCCGAAACCACGTCCCCAGGCAACAGACCCATCGGCAAGTACAAGGACTCCCGTCGCGCCATCTGGTTGAGGCGCGTGCGAAAGTGCGGGGTCGGCCATGATATGGGGCGCTCCGTTGGCAGGTGTTCTGGCGATGTTGCTAAGGGGCGGCTGCTAGACCCGACTCGACGCAGCGTCAACCTAGCGATTCCCGAAAGTTTGCCCTACATGGAAGGTTTCCCGCCATGACGGCGGAGAACTCCACGGGAAATACGATTACATGATCCGCGATACCATCAAGGCCGCGCAGGTTTCTGCCATGAAAGCGGGTGATAAACCCCGCCTCGCCGCCGTCCGCCTGATCCTCGCCAAGCTCAAGGACAAGGACATCGAACTGCGCACGGCCTCGGCCGTGCCGGAAGACGACGTGCTGGTGACCGACGTGCTGCAGAAGATGGCCAAGCAGCGCCGCGAATCGATCTCGCTCTACGAACAGGGCGGCAGGCAGGAACTGGCCGACGTCGAGAAGGCCGAACTCGCGGTGATCGAGGAATTCCTGCCGCAGCAGATGGGCGAGGACGAGGTGAAGGCCGCAATCGCCGCGATCATCGCCGAAACCGGCGCTGCGGGCATGAAGGACATGGGGCGCGTCGTGGCGGCCTTGAAGGCGAAGCACGGGACGCAGCTCGATATGGGCAAGGCCAGCGGGCTGGTGAAGGCGGCGCTTTCGGCCTGATCGCGCAATGAGCCTCTCCCCACAATGGCTGGACGAGCTCCGCTCCCGCATCTCGCTTTCGGGCGTGATCGGGCGGAGCGTTCGCGTGACCAAGGCGGGGCGAGAGTTCAAGGCGTGCTGCCCGTTCCACAACGAGAAGACGCCCAGCTTCACGATCAACGACGAAAAGGGCTTCTACCACTGCTTCGGCTGTGGCGCGCATGGCGACGTGATCCGCTGGATGACCGACCATCAGGGCCTGCCCTTCATGGATGCGGTGAAGGAGCTGGCGCTGCAGGCGGGCATGGAAGTCCCTGCCCCCGATCCGCGCGCCGCCAAGAAAGCCGAGCAGCAGAAGTCGCTGCACGACGTGATGCAGGCGGCGCAAGACTTCTTCGTGCGCTGCCTTGCGGAGGATCGCGGCAGCGAGGCCCGGCGCTATCTCGCCTCGCGCGGGTTTCCTGCGCAGATCGTGCGCGATTTCGGCTTTGGGTTTGCACCAGACAGCCGCACAGCGCTCAAGGAAGCGCTCTCGGCGTTTCCGGACGAAATGTTGATCGAAGCCGGCCTGCGTATCGTGGTCGAGGGTAAGGAACCCTACGATCGCTTTCGCGGACGCCTCATGCTGCCAATTCTCGATCCGCGCGGACGCGTGATCGCCTTTGGCGGCCGCATCCTGACAGCCGAAAAGACTGACGCGCCGAAGTATCTTAACTCGCCGGATACCCCGCTCTTCGACAAGGGCCGCACCGTCTACAACCTGCACCGTGCCGGCCCTGCCTCACGCCAGAACGGGCGCGTCGTGGTGGTCGAAGGCTACATGGACGTCGTCGCCCTGGCAGCGGCAGGCATCGGCGAGGCCGTCGCCCCGCTCGGCACCGCGCTTACCGAGCATCAGATCGAGCGTCTGTGGCGCCTCGTCGAAACACCCACTCTGTGTTTCGACGGGGACAGCGCCGGGCAGCGCGCGGCTATGCGCGCCATCACCCGCGCCCTCCCCCTGCTCCGCCCCGGTCACTCATTGCGCATTGTCACCCTGCCAGCCGGCATGGACCCGGACGATGTCGTCAAGAAGCAAGGCCCCGCAGCGATGGAACAGCTTCTCGCCGAAGCGCGCAGTCTGGTCGATGTCCTGTGGGAAGCCGAACGCAACTCTGCGCCCCTCACCACTCCCGAAGACAAGGCAGGCCTCAAGGCACGGCTGCTCGCGCATTGCGAGACGATCCAGCACCCCGACATCAAGTCGCTCTACCGCCGCGAGCTGACCGAGCGATTTGGCGAACTGGCATTTGCCCGGAAAGAGCGGGCGCCGTTCCAGTCGCGGCAAGGCACCGGCCCACGCGGCAAGGGCCAGCCGTGGAAGCCTGCGCCCGCCCCCCTTGCGGAACAGGACAAGGCGCGGATGCTGCGGATCGGAACCGGCCCCAGCAGCAGCCTGCTCGCTGCGGTACTGGACGGCCTGATCTGCCACCCCCAGCACATTTCGCGCCACGCGGACGCGCTCGCGCGGCTTCAGCCAGACAATCCAGATACTTGCGCCCTTATTGATGCCCTGCTCGTCTTGTCCGATGCGGGGCAACCGCTTGAAAGCAAGACCCTGCGCACCATATTGCTGGAACGAGGGCTTCGGCCCCCGTCAGCGCAGGACTATGCCGGAATGCGATTCGGCTTTTTGGTCAGTGGTGGTGATTCGGCGGGAGACGAACTGGCCGAGGCAATTGCCATTCTGGTCGAGTGGCCGGCGGTTGAAGAGGCGCTTGCAGAGGCAAACAAGCGCGTCGAAACCGAACTTTCGGAAGAAAACTTCGCTGAACAGCAAAGATTGATCGCGCGGAGTATGGCGTTGCGTGCCCGTTTGGGGCAAATGGGCCGTGCTCGTGCTGCGTTATAATTATAGCAATAGGCGCAACCGGGTCTGCCAAGGCCCGGCTCTCAGATGGTGGTACCTGGGTTAAATGGCTTCGAACGACAAGACCGATAGCGGCGACGCTCCGCTGATCGACCTCAACGATGCATCGATCAAGAAGCTGATCGCGCGCGCCAAGCGCCGCGGGATCATCACGTATGACGAGCTGAACGAGGCCCTCCCCCAGGACCAGATGTCTTCCGAGCAGATCGAGGACATCATGGCGGCGATCTCCGAGATGGGCGTCAACATCGTCGAGAGCGACGAGGACGCCGTCGATCCGGAAGAGAAGGCGCAGGACGACGAGCTCGACGAAGCCGAGACCGTCGAAGATCGCCCCGACGTCATCAAGCGCAAGGAAACGGTCGAGCGGACCGACGACCCTGTGCGCATGTACCTGCGCGAAATGGGCGCCGTCGAACTGCTCAGCCGCGAAGGCGAAATCGCCATCGCCAAGCGCATCGAAGCAGGGCGTGACACCATGATCATGGGCCTGTGCGAAAGCCCGATCACTTTCCACGCCATCATCCAGTGGTCCGACGCGCTCAACGCCGGAGAAATGCAGCTGCGCGAGATCCTCGATCTCGACGCGATGCTTTCGAAGGAGCCTCAGCCCGAAAACCTTTCCGAGGACGGTGAAGAGGCCGAGCCCGAGATCAGCGAAGCTACCGCCGGTCCGACGTTCAAGGAAGAAGAGGACGTCGAGGAGGAAGAATCCTCCGACGACGAGGACGACGAACTGCGCGAGCGCCGTGCCCGTCCGGCTGAGGAAGAGGAAGAAGACAACACTCTCAGCCTCGCCCAGATGGAAGCACAGCTGAAGCCGGCCGCGCTTGAACGCTTTGCCGAAATCACCTCGCTGTTCCGTGCCTTCGAAAAGATCCAGGCAGAGCGTCTCGACGCGCTCGGCATGGGCAACGATTTCCCCGCCGCCAAGGAAGCGCAGTACCAGAAGCTGCGCGAAGACCTGACCGCGCAGGTCGAATCGGTGCAGTTCCACGCCTCGAAGATCGAATACCTCGTCGACAATCTCTACGCCTTCAACCGTCGTCTGACGACGCTGGGCGGCCAGATGCTGCGCCTTGCCGAGCGCCACAAGGTCTCGCGCAAGGACTTCCTCGACATGTATGTCGGGCATGAGCTTGACGACGGCTGGCTGCAGGCCTTGGCTGGTCGCGACAAGAAGTGGGCTGCGTTTGCCGCAAACGAAGCCACTCCGGTCGAACGCATTCGCGCCGAGATCGCCGATATCGCAGCCGCCACCGGCATGTCGCTGGGCGAATTCCGTCGCATCGTGAACATGGTCCAGAAGGGCGAGCGCGAAGCGCGCATTGCCAAGAAGGAAATGGTCGAGGCCAACCTGCGCCTCGTGATCTCGATCGCCAAGAAGTACACGAACCGCGGCCTGCAGTTCCTCGACCTCATTCAGGAAGGCAACATCGGCCTGATGAAGGCGGTCGACAAGTTCGAATACCGCCGCGGCTACAAGTTCTCGACCTACGCCACCTGGTGGATCAGGCAGGCGATCACGCGTTCGATCGCCGACCAGGCGCGCACGATCCGCATCCCGGTCCACATGATCGAGACGATCAACAAGCTGGTCCGCACCAGCCGCCAGTTCCTGCACGAGCAGGGCCGCGAACCGACGCCGGAAGAAATGGCCGAGCGTCTGTCGATGCCGCTCGAAAAGGTCCGCAAGGTGATGAAGATCGCCAAGGAGCCGATCTCCCTCGAAACGCCGATCGGTGACGAGGAAGATTCGCACCTCGGCGATTTCATCGAGGACAAGAACGCGATCATTCCGGTCGATGCGGCGATCCAGGCGAACCTCAAGGAAACGGTCACCCGCGTCCTCGCCAGCCTCACCCCGCGTGAAGAGCGCGTGCTGCGCATGCGCTTCGGCATCGGCATGAACACCGATCACACGCTGGAAGAAGTGGGCCAGCAGTTCTCGGTCACCCGCGAACGTATCCGCCAGATCGAGGCCAAGGCGCTGCGCAAGCTCAAGCACCCGTCGCGCTCGCGCAAGATGCGCTCGTTCCTCGACCAGTAAGCGATCCGCTGATGGAAGGCGCTGCCCCCGGACCGGTTCTGGAATGGGGGTATCGTCCCGAAAGTTGGCCAATGCGCGAACTGCGGCGGCAGTTGCGGGATCTGCAGACGCATTTTCCCGCGATGCGTCGCGCAAAGTTCTCGGCCTATAACCTGGCCACGCGCCACCTTGGCCTGTTTGTTGACCCCGAGATTCGTCTGCTGCGCAAGCTCGCCCCGTTGGGCCTCGCGATCGACGTAGGCGGCAATTGGGGGCAGAGCGTCGTCGCCTTGCAGCGCTATGCACGGCCTCGAAAGATCATCACCATCGAACCGATCCCCACGCTGGCGCAGCAACTTCGCCAGCAGTTTTCCCGGGACAGCGGCGTGGATGTGCGGGAAATGGCGCTCGGTCCGGCGAGCGGCGAACAGCACATCCACGTGCCGCGCTATCGCAACTTCATCTATGACGGCATTGCCTCGCTAGACCGCGAAGCTGCGCTTCATTGGCTTGATGAGCGGCGGATGGCGCGGTTCACACCAGATCGGCTTGTGGTCGACAGCCACAAGGTAAGGATCGAGACGCTCGACGTGCTGGAACTGGCCCCTGATCTCATCAAGATCGACGTTCAGGGCTTCGAATCGCAAGTCATCGGCGGTGGCCTCAAGACGATCGCCACGCATCAGCCTGCGATCATCATCGAGCGGCCCGAGGCGTCTGCTGTCGCAGTCCTCGGCAAGCTGGGCCTGGCGCCTTATGGCTGGAACGGGAAACGCCTCGTGTCGGGCGATCTCACCCGGAAAAACGCGATCTTCCTCTCCGGCCGACACAGCGCCTTGCTGGATTGACTTCCGGACCGGTAGCCAAGGCTGCTAGGCGGCGTGGACAAATTCCACAACGCCACGGTTGCCCTGTAAAAGGCCTTGGCGAGGCGCGAGGGCGCAGGAAGAGTGGGGCCTCTTTCAAGGCCGAGCAACGCTGCCAAGGCCTTTTACAAGGCAACCCCTGCGGGGCTGGACCAAAAACCGCCATTTCGGCGTCGGCTCGTCGCACAATATTCCCGATATTGCGCTTCCTCGCCTCCTTGAACTGGCGGTTTTTGCCTCCAGCCGTGGCGTTGTGGAATTTGTCCACGCCGCCTAGTCAATCCTGTAGACCGCAAGGCGCACAGTATTGCCGACCTTCCCGCCCTTTGCGATGAACAGGGCTCGGTTCACCCAATCGTATCCGGCATGACCGGTCTCGAGCCGGATTGCTGTGCGCATGTAATACTCGGCCGGGTTGACTTCCTCGCCCCCGGCGATGCGCGCATGCACCTCTGCCGTTGCATGCCGAATGCCCTGGCTGATGACTTCGATCACTGCGCCGTCTTCGGTCTCGACCGCATAGCGCGCGTCCAGTTCTGCAATCCCTTCGCGAGAGACGGTCTGCCAGTCGGCCCCGATCGGCAAAATGCGACCGCGGAGCAGCGGACCCTCCGCGTTACCCCCCACAATCGGGATGATCCGCCGGGCACCCATTGGACATTCGCCCATCTCATGGGGCTTGCACAGTTCGACAACCAGATCGGTCACATGGGTCAGCGCAATGCTCACGCGGGCACCCGGGCAACTTGGGCACCTTCAGGGATCGTCCTTGGCGCACCGTTCAGGCGGTCCTTGGCAAAGCCTGCAGCCTGCTGATAGGCCAGCATGAACGCGCTGCGCTCCGCCGCCGGAATGACATCGTCGATATCTTCGAACTGTCCGCCGCAGCGTTCGTCCACCATATTCAGCAAACCAAAGGGCCCAGCCCCGCGGTTGCGCATCGCCACCTGCCCGATCGGGCCACAGAACTCGCCGTCAAACTGGGCAAGCGCATCGGGCGTAACGCCCCGCTCCACCATGATGCGCCCGATGTGGCGAGCATCGACAATTGCCTGAGACGCGCCGTTGGACCCCGTGGGATACATCGGATGCGCCGCGTCCCCGATCAGCGCAACGGGTCCATCGACCCAGGTCGGCAAGGGATCGCGATCGATCATCGGGTTCTCGTAAGCCATGTCAGACTTTGCCAGCAACGCCGGCAGATCAAGCCAGTCGTAGACGAACCCATCGAACTCGTGCGCGAACTCCTCCATCTCGACAGGCCTGAACCACCCCGACTTGGTCCAGTCATGACTGGTGTCGTAAGTCTGCTCGGCGATCCAGTTGATATCGGACAAGCCGTCAGCATCCGGGTGCGAGATCGGGTAGATCACCACGCGATGCCGGCTCGTGCCAAGGCCGACAAAGGAGGAACCCGAACGGATCGGCACGCCCTTGGCGGTCCCGCGCCACATGATCGTCCCACCCCAATGGATCGGCGGCTGATCGGGGTGCATCTGCGCACGGATCGCCGAATGTATGCCATCGGCGCCGAAAAGCAGCGTTCCCGCCACCTCCTCGACCTTGCCCGAACGGTCCTCGACCAGCGCGGTAACCGATCCATCCGCTTCCTTGCGATAGCCGGTGACCTTGCTGCCCAGTCTTACCGCCTGTGGGCCAATGCGCTCGATCACCTTGCGGTAGAGCAGCATATGAAATTCGCCCCGATGCACTGCATACTGGTGCCAGTTGTATCCCGCCAGCTTCCCACGCGGCTCGGAATATATCTCTCGCCCATTGAGACCGACCAGAGCCCACTCCCGCGCCGGGATGCCAACCGCATCCATCTCGGCCTCACCAATGCCGAGGTCCTCGAGTTCCCGAACGGCGTTGGGCTGGAGGTTTATGCCGACGCCAAGCGGCTTCAACTCACGAACGGACTCGAAAACCGTGCAAGAGACGCCGATCTGGTGCAGCGTCAGTGCAAGCGTGAGTCCGCCAATGCCGCCCCCGGCGATGAGCACGTGTTCCTGCGGCATTTCCGTTCGTCCCGTCCGATCCTGATTGCCGGGCCTTTACGCATCGCACGATCCGGTCGCAACCGCGATGACGCTCCCAGCTGTTAGGATGAGCCCCATCGGGCAGATTTCCCGCAGCGATTTGCGGTGGCTTGTTGCGCTGCAAGAGCCTAAAGGCGCGCCAACGAATCCCCGAATACCGTCGTCGAGTAACGATCCCCATGCGTATCGCCATCGCTTCCGATCATGCCGCTGTCGACCTGAAGGCCGCCCTGCGTGAGTACCTCATCGGCCTCGGCCATGAAGTTGCCGACCTGGGTCCCGAGACGGCCGATCGCGTCGATTATCCTGACTATGGCTACAAGCTGGCCTCGATAGTCGCCGAGGGCATTGCCGAGCGTGGCGTTGCCCTTTGCGGATCAGGCATCGGCATCTCGATCGCGGTAAACCGCGAACCGGCTTGCCGCTGCGCGCTGGTTTCCGAACCGCTTTCTGCTGCGCTCGCACGCGAACACAATGACGCGAACGTCATCGCGATGGGCGCACGCCTGACTGGCGAGGACATGGCCAAGGCCTGCCTCGACGCATTTCTCTCCACCGAATTCGGCGGTGGCCGCCATGCCGGCCGCGTCGAAAAGCTTTCCAACCCCGCAATCTGAAGGAGCCCCAGAGATGACCACCGCCACAGCAGCGCCGGAAATCCGCAAAGCCGGCTTCTTCACCGAGCATCTGGAAACGGCCGATGCCGAAGTGTTCGCCGCGATCAAGGGCGAACTGCACCGCCAGCAGACCAAGATCGAGCTGATCGCATCTGAAAACATCACCAGCCGCGCCGTGCTCGAAGCCACGGGTTCGGTCTTCACCAACAAGTACGCCGAAGGCTATCCGGGCAAGCGCTACTATGGTGGCTGCGAGTACGCTGACATCGTCGAGAATCTGGCGATCGAGCGTGCCAAGCAACTGTTCGGCTGCAACTTCGCCAACGTCCAGCCCAACTCGGGCAGCCAGATGAATCAGGCCGTGTTTCTCGCCCTGCTGCAGCCGGGCGACAGCTTCATGGGCCTCGACCTGAATTCGGGCGGTCACCTCACCCACGGCTCGCCAGTCAACATGAGCGGCAAGTGGTTCAATGTGATCCCCTACGGCGTACGCCCTGACGATCACATGATCGACATGGACGAGGTTGCCCGCCTTGCCCGCGAGCACAAGCCCAAGCTGATCATCGCCGGTGGCACCGCCTACTCGCGCACCTGGGACTGGGCCGCCTTCCGCGCCATCGCCGACGAAATCGGAGCATGGCTGCTGGTCGACATGTCGCACATCTCGGGTCTCGTTGCCGGTGGCGCGCATCCTTCGCCCTTCCCGCACGCTCACGTCGTCACCACCACGACGCACAAGAGCCTGCGCGGCCCGCGTTCCGGCGTGATCCTCACCAATGACGAGGATCTGGCCAAGAAGTTCAACACTGCCGTGTTCCCCGGCCTCCAGGGTGGTCCGCTGGTCCACGTCATCGCCGGCAAGGCCGTTGCCTTTGGTGAAGCACTGCGCCCTGAATTCAAGGCCTATGCCCACCAGATCGTCGCCAATGCCAAGGCGCTTGCCGAAAGCATCAAGGACGCAGGCCTGGGCATCGTTTCGGGCGGCACCGACAACCACCTCATGCTGGTCGACCTGACCGCGAAGGACGTGACCGGCAAGGCCGCCGAAAAGGGCCTCGATCGCGCCTGGCTGACCTGCAACAAGAACGGCGTTCCGTTCGACAAGCGCTCGCCTTTCGTCACTTCGGGCATCCGCCTCGGCACGCCGGCCGGCACCACCCGCGGTTTCCGCGAGGAAGAGTTCCGCACCATCGGCAAGCTGATCGTCGAAGTCGTCGATGGCCTTGCGCGCAATGGCGATGAGGGCGATGGTCAGGTCGAACAGCGCGTGCGCGATCGCGTCGCGGAGCTTTGCGCGCAGTTCCCGATCTATCCGGAGCTGTAAGCCTATGAACGACCAGAACGATCTCGCCGCCCGCGCCAAGGACGAGCTGTCCGGTATGGCCAAGCAGGGGCTTGCCCACCCATCGACCAAGCCGGTGCTCACCGGTGCGGCAATCGGCGCGGTCGCGGGCGTTCTCCTCCCGGTCGTTTCCTTGCCACTCGGCCTTGCCGTGGGTGCTGGCGTTGCCTTCTGGCAGAGGATCAAGCGCTGAGCCGTGCGTTGTCCGTTCTGCGCCCATGACAACAGCCAGGTAAAGGACAGCCGGCCGAGCGAGGACAACACCTCGATCCGCCGGCGCCGTCAGTGTGAAGGCTGTGGGGCGCGCTTCACCACGTTCGAGCGCGTGCAGTTGCGTGAGGTCGTCGTGGTGAAAAGCGGAGAGCGACGTGAACCGTTCGACCGCTTCAAGATCGAACAGTCGGTGTCGCTCGCCTGCCGCAAGCGTCCGGTCGCGCAGGAACGGCTCGACCAGCTCGTCTCGGGCATCCAGCGCCAGATCGAGACCATGGGCGATTCAGAAGTACCGTCCAAGGTCATCGGCGAGATGGTCATGGAAGGCCTGCGCCAGCTAGATAGCGTGGCCTACATCCGCTTTGCCAGCGTCTACCGCGACTTCACCGAAGCGCGCGACTTTGAGGAATTCGCCTCGAGCGTCCAGGAAATGAGCGGCCGCGCCTGACCATGAGTGACACAGAACAGCGCCAACCGGTCATCGTGCTGGTCCGCCCTCAGTTGGGCGAAAACATCGGCAAGGCCGCCCGCGCCATGCTCAATTTCGGCCTCACCGAGATGCGGCTCGTATCTCCGCGCGATGGCTGGCCCAATCCATCCGCCGGTCCCGCCGCCGCTGGTGCCGACAGGGTTCTCGAGAAGGCACAGGTCTTCGAGACACTCGCCGACGCCGTCAGCGATTGCAGCCACGTCTACGCCACCACCGTGCGCAAACGTGGCGTAACCAAGCCGGTTTTGACGCCGGAGCAGGCCGCGAAGGACATCATTGCCGCGCAGGGCCGCAGCGCGATCATCTTCGGGCCGGAACGGTCAGGCCTTGAAACGGACGACGTGGCACTTGCCCGCGCCATCATCACCGTGCCGATCAACCCCGAATTCGGCTCGCTCAACCTCGCGCAGGCTGTCATCTTGTGCGCGTATGAATGGTCCAAGCACGTCGATCTGGTTCAGCCTACTGTAGAGGACATGCTGCCCCCTGCTCCGCAGGAAGAGTTTGAAGGCATGTTCGAACAGTTTTGCACGATGCTTGAGCCGCGTGGCTATTTCGAGCCTGAGGCTCGGGCAGCCGCCACGCGGCGCACATTGCGCACGATGCTGACCAAGCCGGGCTGGAACCATCTCGAAGTGCGCACGATGCGCGGAGTGTTGAGCGCTCTTCGCCGCAAGGAAGGCTCGAAGCCGGGCGACGAGCCGCGCAGTTGACCTTCAGTCGTTGATCGCTCGGTTGCTGCGCTGGGCTTGTATGGCATCTGCGGCGTCGATCAGCCGGTCCCAGAAATCGGTCACAAGCCCGACCGGGATACCGAGCTCGAACGCGCGGCGACGAATCACCGTGAGCTGGGCTTTGCGCTCATCATCAGAAAGCTCTCGTTGGGCCGCAGTGCTTGCAGCCAATCCAAACCGTTGAGACAAAAGCGAAAGTATTTGAAGGTCGATCGCCTCCAGGCCGCCGGAAGCACATTCCAACGGCTGCGACTGGTCAGGACGAGGCGGCCCTTCGTGCATCATTTTCGATAGCACCTTAAAATCACTACCCTGTCTATGGCCGCTGCCCTTGACAAAGCGCTAATTGTCTGTTCTTGGCCGCGCTTCGCAATTGGCCTCGCACTCCCGGTGAAGCGGCGGCCGCATTTCGCAATCGGTGGAATGGTGCGTGTCCGGGACTTGAAGCATCGGCGCGTTTGCCGGTGTACTGCAAATTGAAAGGCAGCGCATGTCCAAGCGCAAGGCATCCAAGTACAAAATTGACCGCCGTCTTGGCGAGAACATCTGGGGTCGTCCCAAGTCGTCGGTGAACCGCCGTTCGTATGGCCCCGGCCAGCACGGCCAGCGCCGCAAGAGCAAGGTCTCGGACTTCGGCATCCAGCTCCGCGCCAAGCAGAAGCTCAAGGGCTACTACGGCGACGTGACCGAGAAGCAGTTCAAGCGCACCTACCAGGAAGCGTCGAAGATGAAGGGCGACACCGGTCAGAACCTGATCGGCCTGCTCGAACAGCGCCTCGACATGGTCGTGTACCGCGCCAAGTTTGCGCCGACCATCTTCTCGGCCCGTCAGGTCGTTTCGCACGGTCACATCTACGTCAACGGCGTGAAGTGCAACATCGCTTCGCGTCGCGTTCGCCCCGGCGACGTGATCAGCCTCGGCAAGAAGGCCAAGGAAATGGCTCTCATCGCCGAAGCACAGTCGCTGCCCGAGCGTGAAGTTCCCGACTATGTCGCCACCGAAGGCGACAAGGCCACCTTCACCCGCGTTCCGACGCTGGACGAAGTGCCTTATCCGGTGAAGATGGAGCCGAATCTGGTCGTCGAATTCTATTCGCGCTGATCGGTTTCAGAACCACTGCAGAACACGACGAAGGCGGGGCGCAAGCTCCGCCTTTTTCGCGTTTTTAAACAGGCTGTTGCGTTTTGTTTTGCGGGCAAAATTTGCGATTGCGCGGGGAACTATGAAGGCCCGTGGCGATTAGAAAAGCATGTCTCTCTATCGCTTCGTCACCCCCCATCGCATCGGCAAATGGTACCCGGACCTCCTTACCGCACAGCGCCAGGCCTTCGCAATCGGAGCAGGCTTCCTCGATGAGCGAACAGGCGAATTCTACGCCTACAAGGACACGCGGTTGGAGACGCACGATCCCATGATGCAGAACGGTGCGGAGGACCTTGCCGCCTAACGCGCGAGGTAGTCCCGCCTGAAATCAGCCGCAAAGCCCGTAAAGCGCCCCTCTGCAATCGCCGCACGCATGCCTGCCATGAGCTGCTGGTAAAACCAGAGGTTGTGCTCGGTCAGCAGCATGGCGCCCAGCATCTCGCCTGACTTGTGGAGGTGGTGCAGATAGGCGCGGCTGTACTTGGTGCAGGTCGGGCACGGGCATCGTTCGTCGAGAGGGCCGGTGTCTTCCGCATGTCGGGCGTTGCGCATGTTCACCGGGCCATTCCAGGTAAAGCCCTGCCCGTTGCGACCGGAACGCGTCGGCAGGACGCAGTCGAACATGTCGACCCCGCGCTCGACCGCGCCGACAAGATCGTCGGGCTTGCCAACGCCCATCAGATAGCGCGGCCGATCTGCAGGCAACTGCTGCGGCGCGAATTCGAGCGTGGCGAACATGGCTTCCTGCCCTTCGCCCACGGCAAGGCCACCGATGGCATAGCCGTCGAAACCGATATCGGTCAGGGCGTCAGCACTGTCCTTGCGCAAGCGTTCGTCAAGCGCACCCTGCTGGATGCCGAATAGCGCCGAGCGTTCGGCATGTTCGCCGCCGGCATTGAACGCGTCACGGCTGCGCCTTGCCCAACGCATCGACATTTCCATCGATTTGGCAATCACATCGCGCGGCTGGTCAGCGCGCGGGCACTCATCGAAGCACATCACGATATCGGACCCGAGCAGGCGCTGGATCTCCATCGATCGTTCCGGGCTCAGCAGGTGACGCGAGCCATCGAGGTGGCTGGCGAAAGTCACGCCTTCCTCGGTGATCTTGCGCAACTCCGACAGGCTCATGACCTGGTAACCGCCACTGTCGGTCAGTATCGGACGGTCCCAGCCGCCGAACTTGTGCAGGCCACCAAGCCGCGCGACGCGCTCTGCTCCGGGCCGGAGCATCAGGTGATACGTGTTGCCAAGGATGATGTCCGCTCCGCTGGCGCGCACGTCCTCCATCTTCATCGCCTTGACCGTCGCGGCAGTACCCACCGGCATGAACGCCGGCGTGCGAATGTCGCCGCGCATCATGCGGATCGTGCCGGTACGCGCTTTTCCGTCGGTGGCGTGGATATCGAAGGCAAAACGGGTCATCGTGCGGAGATCTCGGCAAAAAGAGTGTTGCGGCCCTTAGGCGCAATCGCCAAAGCGCGCAAATGCCAGACCTGCTGATGATTGAACCTGCCCACCTCGATCTCTGGTTCTATCCGGCGCTGACCTGCGTGGCGGTGCTTTCAGGCTTTATCGACGCCGTGGCGGGCGGCGGCGGGCTGGTGATGATGCCGGTGCTGCTGTCCACTCCCCTGCCCCCGCACGTTGTGCTTGGGACCAACAAGATCCAGTCGATGTGCGGCACCTCGATGGCGACTTGGCGCTATCACAAGGCCGGCCTGTTCAGCTTCCGCAAGAACGCGCCAACGGCGGCCATAGTCTTTGCCGGCGCAATGGCAGGATCGCTGGCAATTCAGCATCTTAGCGCCGATGTCCTGAAACTGGTCGTGCCTGTACTGCTGATCTCGGTAGCCCTGTACACGGTCTTTTCACCGGGCATGACGGACGAGGATCGCCACGGCCACCTGTCGGAGCGCGGCTACATGCCTGTGGGCGCCGGGGTCGCCTTCTACGATGGATTCTTCGGTCCCGGCGCGGGGCAGTTCTTCGCGACGACGTTGGTGGGATTGCGCGGCATGGGACTCACCCGCGCCACCGGCCTGACGAAATTTCTCAACGTCACCAGCAACATAGCCAGTGTGATCGTGTTCAGCATCGGTGGCCAGGCGATGTGGGTTCTCGGGGCTTGCATGGGCGTGGGCGCCATGACCGGCGCGTGGATCGGCTCGCACTATGCCACCAAGTTTGGGGCGAAAGTCATTCGCCCGCTGCTCGTCATAGTTAGCATCGGGCTTACGGTTCGACTTGTATGGGGTTGGTTTTCCTAGGGATTCCAGACCAGCGGAATTGCGGTGCAGGCGCCAACGTTGCCGCCCTTCATGGTGACCGGCTTGGTTGGATCGAGCCTCACCTCGGGCATGCCCGCAAGCCATTCCTCAAGAAAAACAATCACTTCCATGCGAGCAAGGCCTGCACCGACGCAGCGGTGGGCGCCGACGCCCATCGTGGTATGCCGGATCGGCGCCATGCCACGGTCGAACCGCACTTCCTCCGGAGCAGAAAAGCTTTTCGGATCAAGGTTATGCAGCACGCTGGGAAGGTAGACGAGATCGCCCGTGCGTATGGTCACGCCGTCAATTTGGATATCTCCAACTGCATTGCGACTCACGGCGACTGTCGGGTAGCGACGCATCAACTCATCGGCAACTCCGGGCAACTCCCGGGGGTTGTCGCGCATCCATTTCTGGTCCTCGGGGTGCCTCGCCAAATGCAAGGCAACCATCCCGATCATCGCCGCCACTGTATCGAGCCCACCGAACAGAAGATTGCGACACATCCGCCGCGCTTCGTCCACTGTCCACGGCCTGCCGTCGACCGGTTCCGACAGGATGTGGCTGAACAGATCGTCGCCGGGCTGCGCCATGCGCTTCTCGATAAACGGCCAGAGATAGTCGTCAGCCGCCTGCTTGAGCTCCTCCACCGTCATCGAGCCGTCAGGGCGCGTAAGCTGGACGCCGAGTTGGCGCAGGCTGGGACGGTCTTCCAGCGGAACGTCGATCAGGGTGAGGAAGATGTTGAGCGGGAGTATTTCGGCAAAGTCGCTCACGAAATCGCACTCTCCGCGCGAGCGCAGACCTTCGATCAGTTCGCGCGCCACTTCGCGCACCTTGGGTTCAAGCGCGACGACGAAGCGGGAGGCGAGGCCCTTCATCACGGGCATGCGATAGGCCTTGTGCGCTGCGCCGTCTTCCTGCAGCGGAATGAACTGCATGACGTCGCCAAGGCCCGGCGTGACGGCAAGGCACTGATTGGAGAGCCTTTCGGCGTCGCCCCAGAGCTGGCGGACAATATCACCCCGCGCAGCGATCCAATGGCCGCCATTGGCCGTGGTCCAGACCAGACCGGGGCCATCAAGCAGCGTTTTCCAGGCAGCAAAGTAGTCGGTCTCGACGCCGGGCGGATTGAAGATATCGAAATCCACCACGCGGTCGGTCGGAACGTGCGCCGGAATCATGCCATCCTCCCAATCTTGTTGGAGGCAAGGCTAGCGCGAGGAAGGCCGGCGCAAACTGCGCTTTATGGCAGGAGCAGGCTGGAATCGCCGTAGGAATAGAAGCGGTAGCCGCTGGCAATGGCATGGGCATAGGCCGCCTGCATCCGCTCCAACCCCATCAGCGCGGAGACCAGCATGAACAGCGTGGACTTGGGCAGGTGGAAGTTGGTCATCAACCCGTCGATGGCGCGAAAAGTGTAACCGGGGGTGATGAAGATTGCGGTGTCGCCTTCGAACGGACGGATGCGTTTGTCCTCGCCCGCCGCACTTTCCAGCAGTCGCAGCGAGGTTGTCCCCACCGCAATCACGCGGTTGCCTGCAGCGCGGGCGGCATTGAGACGGTCTGCCGTGGCAGCGTCGATCGTGCCCCATTCGGCGTGCATCTGGTGATCGGCCGTGTCGTCGGCCTTGACCGGCAGGAACGTGCCCGCGCCGACATGGAGGGTAAGCGTTTCCGTGCGAATACCCCGTGCGGCGATCGCATCCATCAGGCGCGGGGTGAAGTGCAGTGCGGCAGTGGGAGCCGCTACAGCGCCGTCCTTGGCAGCGAACATGGTCTGGTAGTCTTCGCGGTCCTGCTCGTCAGTCGGGCGCTTGCCGGCAATATAGGGCGGCAGGGGCATCTGCCCTGCCCGCTCCAGAAGGACCTCGACCGGCTCTTCGCCGGGAAAGAACAGCGTCCAGCTGCCATCGGCAAAGCGGCTTTCGGCAAAGGCGGTCACGCCGGCGCCGAACATGATTTCATCGCCCTCGCGCAAGCGCTTGCCGTTGCGGACAAAGGCCTGCCAGCGGCGCAGGTCGATCCGCTTGTGCAGCGTCGCGCCGATGCGTGCTTCACCGCGTTGCCCTTCAAGCTGGGCCGGAATCACTCGCGTGTCGTTGAACACCAGCACATCGCCGGGATTCAACAGCGAGGGCAGATCGAGCACCGTAAGGTCGCGGAACGGCCCGTCTGTGCCGACACCAAGCAGCCGCGCCGAATCACGCGGCCGGGCGGGACGCAGGGCGATGTTTTCCTGAGGCAGTTCGAAGTCGAAGAGGTCAACGCGCATGGGCGCGCCCTAGCCGCAATCGGGCGAGGATTCGAGACCTCTTAGTTTGACGTAGAATTGCTGAGCATATCCGCCGTGATCGCAGCCGGCGCTGCTGGCGCGACCGGAGCCGGGGCCGCCTTGTTGTCGGCGGCAATCGAAGCCTGGACGATCTTGGTCGGGTTCTGCGGCGGTTCCCCGCGCACGATCGCATCGACATAGTCCATGCCAGCGATCACGCGACCGAAGTTGGTGTACTTGTGATCGAGCGCGAAGCGCGGATAGAACACGATGAAGAACTGGCTGTTCGCCGTATCCGGCTCGTTCGTGCGGGCCATAGACACGGTGCCGCGGACGTGCGGGACCGCGTTGAATTCGGCCTTGAGGTCAGGAAGTGGCGAACCGCCCTGCCCTGTGCCCGTCGGATCGCCGGTCTGCGCCATGAAACCATCGATCACGCGATGGAAGATAACGCCGTTGTAAAAGCCCTCGCGGACCAGCGTCTTGATCCGCTCGACGTGGCTGGGCGCCCACTCCGGCATGAGCCGTATGGCAACGCGCCCACCATTGGAAAGATCGAGATAAAGGATGTTCTCGCGATCCGCCGTCTGGTCGGCGTTCACGACGTAGTTCAAGGGCTTTGGCGCAGGCGCGGCAGCTTCTTCCTGCTTGTCCTTCGCCATGGCCGGCGAGGCAATCAGGGCAGCGCCAAGCGCAAGTGCGGTGAGAAAGCGCGAAACCATGGAACAGTCGAACTCCGGATAGCCTGCAGCGCCGATAGGCTTCTCGCGCTGTCGCTGCAATGAACGATTGCCGTTCTGTTTCAGTAGTCGCCCAGACGACCACGCTCCTCGACCCTGGCGACAACTTCGTCGCGGATCATCGGAGTCACGAAATCGGCGATCTCGCCGCCGAACAGGGCAATTTCCTTGACCAGTTTCGATGCGATCGGTTGCAGGCTGACGTCGGCCATGAGGAACACCGTTTCAATCTCGGCATCAAGCTGCTGGTTCATGCCGGCCATCTGGTATTCGTACTCGAAGTCGGCCACGGCGCGCAGTCCGCGCACGATCACCGAAGCACCTTGCGCACGGGCGAACTTCATCAGCAGCGCATTGAAGCCCACAACCTCGACGTTATCGATGCCTTGATCGGCAACTTCGCGGCTGACCATGGCCATGCGCTCATCCGGCGTGAACATCGGGTTCTTCGAAGGATTGGTGGTGACGCCGATGATCAGCTTGTCGACCAGCTTGGCCCCGCGCCGGATGATATCGAGGTGGCCGAGCGTGATCGGGTCGAACGTGCCCGGATAGACGCCGATACGCTGCGTCATCAGTGATTCCTCTCGACAATGAAGCGCGCAAGTTCGCGCAGAAGATCGGCTTCGGGGCCGTAGCTCGCCAGAAACTCGATCGCTTGATCGACCAGAATGCGCGCCTGTTCGCGAGCGCGGTCTGCACCCAGCAGCGACAGGAAGGTTTCCTTGCCCTGGGCCTCATCCTTGCGCAGCGCCTTGCCGGCAGCCGCTTCATCGCCCTCGGCATCCAGCAGATCGTCGGCGATCTGGAATGCAAGGCCGATGTCGCGGGCATAGCCGCGCAAATGCGTGCGGCCTTCAGGCGGCACCTTGCCGAGGATCGCGCCCATTTCGACCGAGGCGGACAGGAGCGCCCCCGTCTTGAGCTGCTGCAGGCGCGTGACCGTGGGCAGATCGAAGCTCGAAGTTTCGGCGACGATGTCCATCATCTGCCCGCCGCACATGCCGTTCATGCCGCTGGCTGTGGCAAGCGTGCGGATGAGTTCGATACGGGTGAATGGATCGCCGCTGGTGGCAGGATCCGACAGAACCTCGAACGCGAAATCGTGGAGTGCGTCGCCAGCAAGCACTGCCGCAGCATCGTCAAAAGCGAGATGCACGGTGGGCTTGCCATGCCGCAAGGCGTCATTGTCCATGCACGGCAAGTCGTCATGGATCAGCGAATAGACGTGGATTGCCTCGATCGCGGTGCCGACGCGGACCGCCGCTTCACGTGACACGCCGAACAGTGCAGCCGTTGCGCAGACCAGCAGTGGGCGGACGCGCTTGCCACCGCCGATGGTGGCATAGCGCATGGCCTCCACCAGCCTGTCGCGCGGGTCACCGGGAATGGGCAGGAGCAGGTCGAAGCTCTGGTCGATGTCTTCGGCGATGGCCTTGAGCGCAGGCTTCAGCAGACCGGTTGTGGACATGACGGGAGCTCCGATCAGCCCTGGGTTTCGTCGAACGGGCGAAGGCCCTGCGGCTTGCCGTCACGATCGGCCACGATGGCCTCGATCCGTGCCTGCGCGGCATCCAGCCGCGCCTGGCAGTGGGCGCGCAGGGCATCGCCGCGCGCATAGAGATCGATCGATTCATCGAGCGGGGCATCGCCGCTTTCCAGCCGCCGCACGACTGTTTCGAGTTCCTTCAGAGCCTCTTCGAAGCTGAGGCCAGCGATGCTTGGTGCGATATCAGGTGCGGTTCCCATTGGGGCAGCATTGACGGGGCCATGGGGCGCGGTCAAGCTTCGATCCGCAACAAGCCGGGGACCTGCACTTCATGCAATACGTAATCGCCTATGTGGCAGCCGCCGTGGTGTTCGGCGCCATGGATGCCGTGTGGCTGGGCTGGGCCGGGTCGAAGCTTTATCGTCCGGCGTTGGGCGATCTGCTGGCGCCGCAATTCCGGGCGGGGCCAGCGATCGTGTTCTACCTGCTCTACCTTGCCGGCATGATGTGGTTCGCGGTGCGGCCGGGCCTGTCGCAAGGTCTGGGCGCCACGGCGCTGAACGCCGCGATCCTCGGTGCGATGTGCTACATGACCTACGATCTGACCAGCCAAGCCGTGCTGGCACGCTGGCCGGTGCACGTTACCGTGATCGACGTGATCTGGGGGACGTTCGCGACGACGGTGGCGGCTACGGCGGCGACATGGGTTGCGCTCAAATTCGCCTGACAGGACTAGCCTACACGCGCCCACATCGCTAAGGCGCGCGCCATGTCCGAAATCACGCCAGATGTCGTCGCCGCCCATGGGCTGTCCGAGGAAGAGTACCAGCGCGTCCTGAACGCGCTCGGGCGCGAGCCGAACCTTGTCGAGCTCGGCATCTTCTCGGTGATGTGGTCGGAGCACTGCTCCTACAAGTCGAGCCGCATCCACCTCAAGAAGCTGCCCACTTCGGCGCCTTGGGTGATCTGTGGCCCTGGCGAGAATGCGGGCGTGATCGACATCGGTGACGGGCAGGCCGCCATCTTCAAGATGGAAAGCCACAACCACCCCTCCTACATCGAGCCCTATCAGGGCGCGGCGACGGGCGTTGGCGGCATCCTGCGCGACGTGTTCACCATGGGCGCGCGCCCGGTGGCGAACATGAACGCGCTGCGCTTTGGCCGCCCGGATCACCCGAAGATGAAGCACCTCGTGCAGGGCGTGGTCGCGGGCATCGGTGGCTATGGCAACTGCGTCGGCGTGCCGACGGTGGGTGGCGAGACCAACTTCCACAAGGCCTATGACGGCAACATCCTCGTCAACGCGATGACCGTGGGCGTGGCCGATACCGACAAGATCTTCTATTCGGCCGCCACGGGCCTCGGCAACCCGATCGTCTACGTCGGCTCCAAGACCGGCCGTGACGGCATCCACGGCGCGACCATGGCTTCGGCTGACTTTGACGAGAAGTCGGACGAGAAGCGCCCGACCGTGCAGGTGGGCGATCCCTTCACCGAGAAGCTGCTGATCGAGGCCTGCCTCGAGCTGATGGCCACAGATGCCATCGTCGCGATTCAGGACATGGGCGCTGCGGGCCTGACCTCCTCGTCGGTCGAAATGGCGACCAACGGCAAGGCCGGCATCATCCTCGACATGGACAAGGTGCCTTGCCGCGAAGAGGGTATGACGCCCTATGAGATGATGCTCTCGGAAAGCCAGGAGCGCATGCTCATGGTGCTCAAGCCCGGCAAGGAAGCCATGGCCGAGGCGATCTTCCGCAAATGGGAGCTGGACTTTGCCGTGATCGGCGAAGTGACCGACACCGGCCACATGGTGCTGAAGTTCAAGGGCGAGACGGTCTGCGATATTCCGCTCGGGCCGCTTGCCGAAGACGCGCCGCTCTATGACCGCCCTGCCCTGTCGCTGGCAGACTACAAGGCCTGGGCGAATGTCGCTCCACTGGGATCGGTACCGGAGAGCGCGGACATTGGCGCTGATCTGGTCAAGCTGATTGGCTGCCCGGACCTCGCCAACCGTCGCTGGATCTTCGAGCAATACGATTCGCAGGTCGGTGCCGATACGCTGCAGAAGTCTGGTGGCGATGCTGCTGTAGTGCGCATCCATGGTTCGAAGAAGGCGCTGGCCATCAGCACCGACTGCACGCCGCGCTATTGCTATGCCGATCCCTATGAAGGCGGCAAGCAAGCCGTGGCCGAAACGTGGCGCAACATCTGCGCGGTGGGTGCGCGCCCGCTGGCGATCACCAACTGCCTCAACTTCGCCAACCCGCAGCGCCCCGAGATCATGGCGCAGATCGTCCAGGCCCTGAACGGCATGGGCGATGCGTGCCGCGCGCTCGATTACCCGATCGTTTCGGGCAACGTCTCGCTCTACAACGAATCGAAGGCGACCGGTGGTGGCTCGGCCATCCTGCCGACGCCGGCGATCGGCGGCGTGGGCCTGATGCTCGATCACGAGGTGATGGCCACGGTCGCATTCAAGAACGAGGGCGACGTGATCTGGCTGGTCGGTGGCGAAGGTTCACATCTGGGCCAGTCGCTGTACTTGCGCGAAGTGCTTGGCCGCGAAGACGGCGAGGCGCCCGCGGTCGATCTGGCGGTGGAACGCAAGAATGGCGAGCAGGTGCGCGACTGGATCGCTGCCGGCATGCTGACCGCTGTCCATGACATCTCGGATGGCGGCCTGCTGGTGGCGCTGACCGAGATGGCGCTGGCTGGAGGCAAGGGTTGCACGCTTGACGTGGGCCTGACTACGGCTGCGGCGTTCGGCGAGGACCAGTCGCGCTATGTGGTCACAACCAAGGCCGGCGAAGTGCTCGAAGGCGCGACCAAGCTTGGTACGGTCGGTGGCTCACAGGTGGCGGGCGTCGAACTTGCCGTGCTGCGTGAAGCGAACGAGGCGTTCTTCCGGGACTGGATGGAGGCTTAACAGCCTCTCCGACCTGCCTGCGGCAGCCCACCTCCCCGTTTGTCCAACGGAAAAACGGGGAGGATCAAGATGTTTTCAGGCCGCGAGCTTGGCGGCGTTCTTGCCGAGCAGGTCATAAGGGTCGATGCCCATGCCGCGCCAGATGCCATGCGCCTGCTTGTAGCGCGCGGCAGGGGTGATGTTCAGGCGTGCGCGGACCTCTTCGATCGGTAGCGGCAGGAGTTCCCTGATCGACTGCTCGCACAGGCGCGGGCAGGCCTTGCCGAGGCGCTGGCCTTCCCGCACCGCACGCAGCACCGGAGCGCTGCGCTTCGTCTGGCGGTTGATGTTCATGCCAGCCAGGTAGCCGATGAACAGATGTGCCGGGCTTGGCTGCTGACTGTAGGTGAAGGCGAGGACGCAGGCCTCACCCAGCGCATCGCGGCCGTAGCCGGTCAGCACGTGCAGCATATCGTGCACATCGCGCATGCGGTTGAGGTACCACAGGAACTGGTCCTCGAAACGCTCACGCTTGGCGGCGAAACGATCGAACTCGTCGACCAGACCTTGGGCGGTCAAGCCCTCGCTCTCCATGAAATCGCAGTAGGCGTGGGCCAGAGATCCCTTGGGCGTCTGGCGCAGGGCAGCGTGATCGTCGAGAATCGCCGGGAGATAGGGCTCTGTCACACGTAGGGCCTGGCCGCGCTCACTGCGCAGGAAAGCCTCTGCCCGCTCACGCAGGTTCCGCCACGGCAGCGCCTCGAAGATGTGGAACACCTCCTCGGTGTTTTCCTTGTCCTTCAGGAGGTTCTGGAAATGGTGCCATGCCTTGAGCGGCTGCATCCGCATCTGCGGACGGCGCTCGTCGTAGATTGGCAGGTCGGCACTCAACGCACCGGTCATGGCGTTCACGTCGATTCTCCCGGTCTTCGTGTCCGGCAAATACTAACAGCACTGTAAATAGATCGTCAATCGCCCTGCCCGGAGCACTGCTTGCCAGCGGCGACGGTGCAGTGCAGACTTGCAAAAACACAGGGGGAGAACGGAAACATGGCACGCAAGTGGCCGATGGCGCTGGGGCTGGCGCTTTCCTTGCTGGCACTGGCTGCGGGTCTGGCGGCCGGGACGACGCAACTGGAGAGTTGGCACCTGGCAGCACGATGGACCGCGCGCGTGGGCTTCCCGGTGTTTCTGCTGACTTACCTCGCCTCCTCGCTCTTTCGCCTGTCCCCTGCCCCATGGAGCCGGGCGCTGGCGCGTGATCGCAGGTGGTGGGGCCTCGGCTTTGCGGTAAGCCATTCCATCCACCTCGTGGCGCTGGTCGTGGCGGTCAGCCTCGATCCGGAACCACGCACGTTGGCATCGCTGGTGCCGGGCGGCCTCGCCTACCTGTTCATCCTTGCCATGGCGCTGACATCGAGCAACGCAGCGATGCGCGCGCTTGGCCGGAACTGGAAGCGGCTGCACACGGTGGGCATTCACGTGATCTGGCTGATCTTCACGCTGGCCTATGCCAAGCGTATTCCGGTGCCGGAGACACGCGCCGTCGGGCTGACTATGACGACCTTCGCTTCGGCAGCGCTGCTGCTGCGCGTGATGGCGTACAGACGACGCAGCATGCCCGCATTCGCCTGATCAGTCGAAGACCCAGTCCTGACGGGCAATGCCCAGCAGCGACAGGATCGAGGTCAGGTCACCCCGGTCGATCCAGCCGTCCGCCGCAGAACGGGCCTTGGGCTTGGCGCGATAGGCGATGCCGTAGCTTGCGGCTTCGATCATCGGAATGTCATTGGCGCCATCGCCGGTGGCAAGGCTGAACACCTCAGCGCCAAGCCGCTCGGTCTCTTCGAGCAGGACCTTCTTCTTCACCGAACTGTCGACGATCCCGCCAACCAGGCCGCCGGTCAGCATGCCTTCATGCAGGCCGAGGCGGTTGCCGACCACGCGATCGAACCCGAGCAGTTCAGCCACCGGATCGGCGAAGGAATGGAAGCCGCCGGTGACCAGCACGGTATGGCAGCCGTGGGACTTGAGCGTGGAGACGAGCGTACGGGCGCCGGGCATCGGGCGAATGCGCTCTTCGAGACACTGGGCGATTGCGGCCTCAGGCAAGTTCTTGAGCAGGCCGACGCGTTCGCGCAAGGCGGATTCGAAATCGAGTTCCCCCTGCATCGCGCGTTCGGTGATCGCAGCGATGCGGTCCTTGAGCCCGGCGAAGTCAGCCAGTTCGTCGATGCACTCCTGCTCGATCATGGTCGAATCCATGTCGGACACGAAGAGGTTGGGCACTTCGATCAGGCCATTGGAGAGCAGAAGGTCGCTATCGGGGAAGCATTGGTCGAGGATCTTGCGGATGCCTGCGGGATTGCCCTCGACCACTTCGAGTTCGAGCACGTCTTCACAGAAGTCGAGCATGCCAGCGCCTGCCACTTCCCAATCGCGCGCTTCGATCATTTCCATCGCAAGCGAGAGATTGTCACCAAGCGTCTCAGGGTCTGCTATCAGGCGCGCGATGATCAACGGGGAATCCTTTTCTGAAAGCGCGGTGCACTGCCCGCGCGTGGCGCTAATCGCAGGGCCGACGGCAAGCGGCAAGAGCGATCTCGCAGTGAAACTCGCCCTCCGGCTGCGAGAGCAAGGTAGGGAGGCGGTGATTATCAACGCCGACAGCGCGCAGGTCTATGCAGATCTGCGCGTGCTGAGTGCACGGCCGTCAGAGGAAGAGATGCAGGGCGTGCCGCATGTCCTGTTCGGCGCGTGGGATGGCGCGCAGGCCTGTTCGGCGGCGGACTGGGCGAATGCGGCCAAGGCCGAGATCGCTGCGGCACATGCGCGGAATGCGCTGCCGGTCCTGGTCGGCGGGACCGGCATGTACATCAATACGCTGCTCCACGGCATTGCGCCGGTGCCGGAAATCGACCCGATCGTTCGCGCGGAAGTGCGGGCCTTGCCTGTCGAGACGGCCTATGCTGCGTTGCGAGTAGAGGACCCGGCGCGCGCTGCCCTGCTTGGCCCCGCCGATGTGCAACGGGTGACCCGCGCGCTGGAGGTGGTGCGTTCGACAGGGCATTCGCTGGCGCATTGGCAGCAACAGCGTGTCGGCGGCATCGGCGAGACGGTATACCTCACGCCAATCATTCTCCTGCCCGAGCGGCAGTGGCTCTATCGCCGGTGCGATCTGCGTTTCGAGCTGATGTGGCAAGGTGGCGCGCTGGACGAAGTAAAAGCCCTGCTCGCGCGGGGCTTATCCGAATCGGCACCGGTCATGCGAGCCATCGGCGTGCCGGAGATCGCGGCATTCCTGCGTGCCGAAATGTCTCGGCACCAGGCCATTTCCGCGGGGCAGCAGGCGACGCGCAACTACGCCAAGCGGCAGTACACGTGGCTGAAGAACCAGAATCCCGGCTACTGGCCCCGCTTGGTGTACGAAAATTCCATTGACTTCGACTATGCAGCAAGTTTATTGCGCACTTAGCCGCTTGACACCACATTTTATGTCAAGTAGCAGGCCGTCAATTGCCTGATCCATGTTGCATGCGATCAAGCACCCGAGAGGGAGAGACGGCCCGGCGCAGCCAAGCTGCAGCCGGGCCGAAATTTTTGAAGGTTTTGGCCGGCGCAGCCAAGCTACAGCCGGGCCGAAATTTTTGATGGTTTTTGGCCGGCGTAGCCAAGCTACAGCCGGGCAGAAATTTTTGATGGTTTTTTGTTTTTTCAGCGAAGCATCGGGTCTATCGGCCCGGCCACGCGAAGAAGGATGAAGTAACGTGACAAGCGAGCGCAGCGGCGCCGAGATCCTGGTCGAAAGCCTTGTCGCCAAGGGCGTCGAATTCGTGTTCGGCTATCCCGGCGGCGCGGTACTGCCGATCTACGATGCGCTGTTCGGCGACGAACGCATCCGCCACATCCTCGTCCGCCATGAAGCTGGCGCAGCGCACGCCGCCGAAGGCTACGCCCGCGCCACCGGCAAGCCCGGCGTCGTGCTCGTCACCTCAGGTCCGGGCGCAACCAATGCCGTCACCGGCATTGCCGATGCCTTCATGGATTCGATCCCGATGGTCGTGATCACCGGGCAGGTCCCCACCGGCCTGATCGGTTCCGATGCATTCCAGGAAGCCGATACCGTCGGCATCACGCGCCACTGCACCAAGCACAACTATCTGGTGAAGGACCCCTCGCAGCTAGCAGCGACGATTGACGAGGCGTTCCGCATCGCCACCGAAGGGCGTCCCGGTCCGGTCGTGATCGACATTCCCAAGGACGTTCAGATCGCAACCGCGACGTGGAGCAGCGCGGCACCGCAGCAGCGCAACCGCTACGCTCCGCAGACCGAAGGCGGCGCCAGCGAGATCGCCGAGGCGATCGAAATGATCGCCAAGGCCAAGGCGCCGGTGTTCTACACCGGTGGCGGCGTGATCAATTCCGGGCCGGAAGCTGCGCGCCTGCTGCGCGAGCTGCAAGCGCTGACCGGCGCGCCGGTCACCTCGACCCTGATGGGTCTGGGCGCTTTCCCGGCGGATCATCCGGCATGGCTCGGCATGCTTGGCATGCATGGCACCTACGAAGCCAACCTGACGATGAACCAGGCGGACCTGATCGTCTGTGTGGGCGCGCGCTTCGATGACCGCGTAACCGGCCGCCTCGATGCCTTCGCGCCGAATTCGAAGAAGATCCACATCGATATCGACCGTGCCTCGATCAACAAGACCGTGGCGGTCGACCTGCCGGTGATCGGCGATTGCGGCAAGGTTCTCGGGCAGCTGATCGAAGCGTGGCTGGAACGCGGCTACAAGGCGCAGGACCTGACGGGCTGGTATGCGCGCATCGATGGCTGGCGTGGCAAGAAGAGCCTCGCCTACCCGCGCAAGTCCAAGGCGATCATGCCGCAGTACGCGGTCGAGCGCCTCTACGAGCTGACCAAGCATCGTGAGCCGATCATCTCGACCGAGGTCGGCCAGCACCAGATGTGGGCGGCGCAGTACTTCCACTTCATGAAGCCAAACAAGTGGCTGACCTCGGGCGGTCTCGGTACGATGGGCTACGGCCTTCCCGCCGCGATCGGCGCGCAGGCCGGCTTCCCCGACACGCTGGTCATCGACATCGCCGGCGATGCGTCGATCCAGATGAACATCCAGGAACTGGGCACGGCCACGCAATATCGCCTGCCGGTCAAGGTCTTCGTGCTCAACAACGAATGGATGGGCATGGTCCGCCAGTGGCAGGAGCTGACCTACGAGAGCCGCTACTCCAACTCCTATTCGGACAGCCTGCCCGATTTCGTGCGGCTGGCGGAAGCCTATGGCTGGAAGGGCATCCGCATCACCGACGAGAGCGAGCTGGACGCAGGCATCCAGGCGATGATGGACCATGACGGCCCGGTCTTCGTCGACTGCCTTGTCGCCAAGGAAGCCAATTGCTTCCCGATGATCCCGTCGGGGGCTGCGCATACCGACATGATTCTCTACGGGGACGAAGTCGCCGGCACGATGGACGACGAAGCCAAGGCGCTGGTCTGAGGGACACTGGAACAATGATGCACATCGCTCAGGAGGCGCAGGAGCGCCACGTCCTCACCATCACGGTCGATAACGAAGCCGGCATTCTCGCCAAGATTGCCGGCCTGTTCACCGCGCGCGGCTACAACATCGACAGTCTGACCGTGGCCGACATCACCGACGGCCACGACGTCAGCCGCATCACCATCGTGACGCACGGTCCGCCGCCAGTAATCGACCAGATCCGCGCGCAGCTTGAGCGACTGGTGCCGGTGCACAAGGTGACCGACCTTACCGAAGTGGGCCCGTTCGTGGAGCGCGAGCTGGCGCTGGTCAAGGTATCCGGCAAGGGCGAGAACCGCGTCGAGGCGCTGCGCCTGGCCGATGTGTTCCGCGCCAAGGTGGTCGACACCACGACCTCGAGCTTTGTCTTCGAATTGACCGGCGCTCCCGACAAGATCGACAGCTTCGTCGCGTTGATGAAGGAGCTTGGCCTGGTCGAGGTTGGTCGCACCGGCATCGTCGGCATGATCCGCGGCGCCACTGCCGCCTGAATTTCACCGCTTATCCTTTCACGAATTCATCAAAGATTGGGAACGACATGAAGGTCTATTACGACGCAGACTGCGATCTGAACCTCATCACGGACAAGAAGATCGCGATCCTCGGTTACGGTTCGCAGGGCCACGCCCATGCGCAGAACCTGCGCGATTCGGGCATCAAGGAAGTGGCCATCGCGCTGCGTCCGGGTTCGGCCAGCGCGAAGAAGGCCGAAGCCGCCGGCTTCAAGGTCCTTGCCAATGCCGACGCGGCAGCATGGGCCGACGTGCTCATGATCCTTGCTCCCGATGAACATCAGGCCGCGATCTACGCCGAGGACCTGCACGCCAACATGAAGCCGGGTGCTGCGCTCGCATTCGCCCATGGCCTCAACATCCACTTCGGCCTGATCGAAGCGCGCGCCGACATCGACGTGATCATGATCGCGCCGAAGGGCCCGGGCCACACCGTGCGCAGCGAATATCAGCGTGGCGGCGGCGTGCCCTGCCTGATTGCCGTTCACCAGAACGTGACGGGCAACGCCCATGATGTCGCCCTTGCATATGCCTCGGGCGTTGGCGGTGGCCGAAGCGGCATCATCGAAACCAACTTCCGCGAGGAATGCGAAACCGACCTGTTCGGCGAGCAGGCCGTTCTCTGCGGTGGTGCGACGCACCTCGTCCAGGCCGGTTTCGAAACGCTGGTCGAAGCTGGCTACGCCCCTGAGATGGCCTACTTCGAATGCCTTCACGAACTGAAGCTGATCGTCGACCTGATGTATGAAGGCGGCATCGCCAACATGCGGTATTCGATCTCGAACACGGCTGAATACGGTGACATCACCACCGGTCCGCGTATCATCACCGCCGAAACCAAGAAGGAAATGAAGCGCGTGCTGGAAGATATCCAGTCGGGTCGCTTCGTGAAGAACTTCGTGCTCGACAACCGCGCTGGCCAGCCTGAACTCAAGGCAGCCCGCGGCCTCGCCAAGCGCCACCAGATCGAGGAAACCGGCGCCAAGCTGCGCGCGATGATGCCGTGGATCGGTGCCAACAAGCTGGTCGATCAGTCGAAGAACTGATCCCGGTCGGTTTGATTGCAAAAACGTGAAAGGGCGGCTGCGGCCGCCCTTTCCATTAACAGACCAATCCCGTCGACGAATGGAGTAGACGAAAAGATTGTGATCTATATCACTCCGTTTCGGAGACAATGATCACACTATCTCGCCCTTCGTCACGGCTGTTGCTTTACACGGCAGCCTTGTGCCTGACGCCAGCCGCCATGGTTGCCGGCGGCAAGGAAATGGCGTCCAGGCCAGTGCAGCCAGTCAACCGCAATGAGGGGGCGCAGCTTGACACGTGCGGTCAGCAAGCGGCACAGCGCCTGATGGGCCTGGTTGTAACGCCACAAGCTCGTACCGAATTGCAGAAGTCGATCAGGCATGACCGCATGCGCATCGTTCGCCCCGGCGCCGTGATCACGCAAGACGTGCGCCCGGACCGCCTCAACCTGATCGTGGACGATTCCGGACGACTCGTGGCAGCGCGCTGCGGATAGAGCGGCCGGGTTTACCCTACGACAGCCGGAGTTTTGCTTGCTTCGGTCGTAGCACTTTGGCAACCAAGGTGCTCCTCATCCTCCCCAAGGAGATCCCGATGCCGAAGCTCTCGCGTATGCCGCGTGCCCTCATGCTTGCCCTTCCTCTAGCTCTCGCCGCTGCGGCTGCGCCGATGGTTGCGCAGATGCCCGAAGTTCCCGGCAAGGCCGACAAGGCGCGTGTCGTGGCTGGCTCCTACACTGCCGATGCCGGCCACTCGCTGGTAGGGTGGCGCGTGAGCCATTTCGGCTTCAACGACTACTTCGGCCTGTTCGGCGACGTTTCGGGCACGCTTGACATCGACCCGGCCAATCCCGCCGCAGCGAAGGTTTCGGTCAAGATTCCGGTCAGCAAGGTCATGACTGCCAGCACCGGACTTACCGCCCACCTGCTCAAGCCGGCAGCTGACGGCAAGCCCGCCGACTTTTTCGGTGCAGCCCCTGCCGACGCCACGTTCGTTTCGACCAGTGTTGCACCTGGCGCCGATGGCATGAGCGCGAAGATCACCGGCGACCTGACCCTTAATGGCGTCACCAAGCCGGTAACCATTGACGCAACGTTTGCCGGTGCTGGAACCAACCCCTTCAGCAAGGCAGCCACGCTGGGCTTCCACGGCAAGGCAACGCTCAAGCGTTCGGACTTCAACGTCAAGTACGGCCTTCCGTTCGTCTCGGATGAAGTGAAGCTCGATATCACCGTTGCCTTCGAAAAGAAGTAAACTCTCAAGGCATCAGCGAAAACGCAGCCCGAAGCTCTTTCACGAAAGCTTCGGGCTGCTCCCAGGCAGCGAAGTGCCCGCCCTTCTCCTGCTCGCCCCAATAGACCAGATTCGAGCATGTCCGCTCGAACCACTTGCGCGGGGCCGGGATGATCTCCTTCGGAAACGCCGTAGCAGCGACCGGGATGTCGATCTGCGCGGGGGCAAAGCTGCCAAAGCTCTCCCAGTAGAGACGGGCTGATGATGCCCCGGCCGCCGGCAGCCAATAAAGCATGAGATTGTCGAGCATGTCGTCGCGGCTGAGGGCGTCCTCGGCACGCCCGGCATTGTCGGTCCAGGCCCACATCTTCTCGTAAATCCAGCCAGCGAGGCCGACAGGCGAATCCACCAGTCCGTAGCCGACCGTCTGTGGACGCGTGGATTGCTGCTTGGAGTAGCCTGAATCCCAGTCCTGGTAATGTTGCAAACGCTCGAGCGCCTTCGCCTCGTCGGGCTGGGGTGCGGCCATATCCTCGGGCAGCGGTCTTGCGATCGGCATGTTGAGATGGATGCCGGCGCACCCTTCGACCTTCAGCACGCCGAGCGCAGTCGTCACGGCCGAGCCCCAGTCGCCACCCTGCGCCAGCCACCGGTCATAGCCCAGCCGCTTCATCAATTCACCCCAGCCTTGCGCGATCTTCTGGACGCTCCAGCCCTTGGTCACGGGTTTGCCAGAGAACCCGTAGCCGGGCAGGCAGGGTATCACGACATGAAAGGCATCCTGCACCGAACCGCCATGCTGCTCCGGCTCAGTCAGCGGGGCAATGCAGCGGCGAAACTCGAGGATCGAGCCGGGCCAGCCATGGGTCAGGAGCAGCGGCCGCGCGCCTGCGTGGGACGAGCGTACATGGATGAACCGGATCATCAGGCCATCAATCTCGGTTTCAAACATGCCCCAGTAGTTCAGCATCTGCTGGCAGGCGTACCAATCGTAGCCATGCCGCCAGTAGGCAACGAAGTCCTGCAGGGCGGCAAGCGGCACCCCTTGCGACCAGTCGTCGACGGTTTCCTTCTCGGGCCACCGCGTCATGTCGATGCGCCGATTCAGGTCTGCGATCGCGGATTGGGGTATCTCGACGGTGAACGGCGCAATATTCATGGCCTTCCTCTCCCTGTCTGCTTGCATTCATTCTGGACAAGTGGCCCACGATTCACCATAGGCTTGTGGCATGACCGCTCGACTGGACCTTACCCTGCGACTTATCCGCCCTTGGGCGTGAGCTGACGCGCGGGATCTCCCGGCGCGCACGGCGCCCAGGGGATCAGAAGCACAACCGCCAAAATCCAGAAAATTCGAGTGCACCTTCATGACCATGCTCAAGAACCCTTCGGCCAAGTACCGTCCGTTCCCGCAGATTGACCTGCCCAATCGCCAATGGCCCAGCCAGACGATCACCAAGGCGCCGCGCTGGCTGTCTACCGACATGCGCGACGGCAACCAGTCGCTGATCGACCCGATGGATGCGGAAAAGAAGAGCCGCTTCTTCGACCTTTTGCTGAAGGTTGGCCTGAAGGAAATCGAGGTCGGCTTCCCCTCTGCCGGAGCCACCGAGTATGATTTCATCCGTGGCCTCGTCGATGCCGGCCGCATTCCAGATGACGTTTTCGTCCAGGTCCTGACTCAATCGCGCGAGGACCTGATCAAGACCTCATTCGAAAGCCTGGCCGGAGCCAAGCAGGCAATCGTCCACGTCTACAACGCGGTATCGCCGCTGTGGCGCAACGTGGTTTTCGGCATGGACCGCAAGGACGTGCGCGAGATCGCCATCGCCGGAGCCAAGCACCTGCGCGATCAGGCCGCACGCTTCCCGCAGACCGACTGGCACTTCGAATACAGCCCGGAGACCTTCTCGACTGCCGAACTCGATTTCAGCATCGAGTGCTGCGAGGCGGTGATGGAGATTCTCCAGCCGACGACGGACAAGCCGATCATCCTCAATCTGCCGGCCACGGTCGAGGCGGCAACGCCCAACATCTATGCCGACCAGATCGAGTACTTCTGTCGCAACCTGCCGAACCGCGATCGAGCGGTGATCAGCCTGCACACCCACAACGATCGCGGCACTGGCGTCGCAGCGGCCGAACTTGGCCTGATGGCCGGGGCCGATCGCGTGGAGGGCTGCCTGTTCGGCAATGGCGAGCGTACCGGCAACTGCTGCCTCGTCACCGTTGGCCTCAACATGTACACGCAGGGGATAGACCCTGAGCTGGACTTCTCGGACATCGACGAAGTGATCCAGACGGTCGAATACTGCAACCAGCTGCCTGTCCATCCCCGCCACCCCTATGGCGGCGAACTGGTCTTCACCGCGTTTTCCGGCAGCCACCAGGATGCGATCAAGAAGGGTTTCGCCGCGCAGGAACAGCGCAATGACGAGCTCTGGGCGATCCCCTACCTGCCGATCGATCCGGCTGACCTCGGCCGCAGCTACGAAGCGGTGATCCGCGTCAATTCGCAATCCGGCAAGGGCGGCTTTGCCTGGGTGCTGGAACAGGACCAGGGCCTGAAGCTGCCCAAGAAGATGCAGGCGCATTTCTCGCGCCATGTCCAGGAACTGGCCGACGAACTCGGTCGCGAACTCCAGGCGGCAGATATCTGGGGCGTGTTCCGCAAGGCCTATCGCCTTGATGCACCACAGCACTTGCAACTGGTCGACTACGAGGAAGCGCGCGGCCCGGATGGCACGCGCATCTTCGCTGGCAAGATTGAAGTCGATGGCAAGGTCCAGTCGGTCTCGGGCCGCGGCAACGGCCTGATCTCTTCGGTCGTCGCCACGCTCAAGGATGGATTCGCCGTCGACATCGACATCACCGACTATTCGGAACACGCCATGGGCGCCGGCAGTAACGCCCGCGCGGCGGCCTATGTCGAATGCAAGACCACCGATGGCCGCACCATCTGGGGCGTTGGCATCGACGAGGACGTGGCGACCGCATCGGTTCGTGCAGTTCTGAGCGCAGCAAACGCTGCAGCATGATCGTTATACGGGCGGCCTCTGCGGCCGCCCGTTCAACCGATCGCTTAAATACCAGCTTGCTCGCAACAATCCTTGCGCCATAGTTCTGCCCGTGCCCGGAAGAGGCGCGCAAAGGGACAGGACATCATGGCCGACGAAGCGATTCTCGAACCCGATCTGCCAATCATCGATCCGCATCACCATTTGTGGGACTTGCGCCCGCTGATCGCAGCGTTTCCGCAACCCCGCCATCCCTTCATCGAAACGCTGACGCATTCGGCCTATTACACGTTCGACCAACTGCTGGCCGATGCGCGTGGTGGGCACAACGTGGTGGCCACCGTCTACATGGAATGCGGTGCCTTCTACCGCGCCAGTGCCGAACCGGCGATGAAGCCGGTGGGCGAAGTCGAGTACGTCAACGGCGTCGCCGCACAGGGTGCGAGCGGTCTCTATGGAGACTTCCGTCCTTGTGCCGCCATCATCGGCCACGCCGACTTGCAACTGGGCGATGCCGCGCGCCCTGTCCTCGAAGCGCTCATGCAGGCAGGAAACGGGCGCTTTCGCGGCATCCGCCACCAAGGTGCCTGGGACGCAAATCCGGACGTGCTAGGTCCGCCGTTCCACGCGCCGCCGGAACTCTATCTCTCGGACAAGTTCGGTGAGGGCTTCCGCCATCTCGGCGAGCTTGGCCTCACTTTCGATGCCTGGCTGCTGGAGCCGCAACTGGGTGACGTGCTCAGCCTTGCCCGCGCCTTTCCGGACCAGCCGATCTGCCTCGATCACTGCGGCACACCGCTTGGCACGGCGAGCTATCACGGCAAACTGCACGAACGCTTCGATGGCTGGCGCAACATGATCCGGCAGATTGCCGAATGCCCGAATGTTTCGATCAAGCTTGGCGGCCTTGCCATGTCGTTCTGCGCATTGCCGGAACAGGGTCCCATGGCGGGGCTGTCTTCGGAGACGCTGGCCGGCATGTGGCGCCCTTACATCGAGACCTGCATCGAGGCATTCGGCCCGGAGCGTGCGATGTTCGAGAGCAATTACCCCGTCGACAAATGGGGTGCCAGCTATACCGTGCTGTGGAACGCCTTCAAGCGGCTGGCCCAAGGCGCGCCCGAGAGCGAGAAGCGCGCGCTATTTGCCGGCACTGCGGCCCGCTTCTACGGCATTGAGGACATGCTCCCCTAGACAGGCGGCTTGTCATCACCTAGCACTTTAACCGTTCGATTAAGCCTCCGTTGAAGGACACGAGCCGAATGCCCTTGCCTCCGCTGTTCGCTAACCTGCGCTTGCCTGTTATTGCATCGCCCCTGTTCATCATCTCCTGCCCGGAGCTGGTCATTGCCCAGTGCAAGGCAGGCATCGTTGGGTCGTTCCCGTCGCTCAATGCGCGCCCGATCAGCCAGCTCGACGAATGGCTGCATCAGATTACCGAGGAGCTGGCCGCCCACAACCGCGCTAACCCCGACCGCCCGGCTGCCCCGTTTGCCGTGAACCAGATCGTCCACAAGACCAACAACCGCCTCGACGAAGACATGGCGCTCTGTGCGAAGTGGCAGGTGCCGATGCTCATCACGTCGCTGGGCGCGCGAGAGGATGTCTACAACGCGGCCCATGGCTGGGGTGGCATTGTCCTGCACGATGTGATCAATGATCGCTTCGCCCGCAAGGCAATCGAAAAGGGCGCAGATGGCCTCATCCCGGTTGCCGCCGGCGCAGGCGGCCATGCAGGGGCGCAATCCCCGTTCGCGCTGATGCAGGAAATCCGCGAGTGGTTCGACGGCCTCGTCGCACTGTCGGGCGCGATTGCCCATGGACGTTCGGTGCTTGCCGCACAGGCGCTCGGCGCTGACTTTGCCTACATCGGCTCTGCCTGGATTGCGACCGAAGAAGCCAATGCCAATGCTGCCTACAAGCAGGCCATCGTGGACAGCCGCGCGGACGATATTGTCTACTCGAACCTCTTCACCGGCGTGCACGGCAACTATCTGCGCTCTTCGATCGTCAACGCAGGGCTCGATCCTGACAACCTTCCCGAAAGTGATCCGAGCAAGATGAATTTTGGATCGGGCGGCAATACTGACGCCAAGGCCTGGAAGGATATTTGGGGTTCCGGCCAAGGCATCGGCGCCGTCACTGCTGTAGAACCGGTCGCGAGCCGAGTGGACCGTCTCGAGCGCGAATATCGTGAGGCAGCGGCAAGACTGACGGAGAATTCTGCATCGTTCCTGCGCTGACGCAGGTTTAGTTCGCCCGCTGCACGGCCGCAGTATCTGTCCAGAACAGCTCGGCCATGTCATCGAGATGGCTGAAATCGAGCGACGGGTCGCGCGTGTTCAACGGCAAGCGCGACCAATTGCGTGGATCGAGAAAGCGTCGGCGCAAGGCACGCTGCAGCAAGTCAAAGCGCATCAGGGCCGTGAAATCGGCCGTCACCGACCCCTTGCGTCGCGCTTGGGACCAGTCCGCCTCGATCTGCCCGATTCGCTCGATAACCAATTCGTTGTAGGCACGGTGAGGGCCGCGATGGAGGGGCAGACCGGCACGCAGCGCGGCATGCTCGGACCCCGGCAACAACTGTCCGTTGCGGCGAAAGTCGTGAACCCCGAGCCGATCGTGGCCAAGCGTGTCGATCATCTTCCGGAAAGCCGGAAAGCTCAGGACCTGACGGGGAACGAGGTGATGACGCTGCTGGTCCGGGCAATATCCTGCCTGGCCAGGGACGTTGACGCTGCCGAACGGCAGACAGGCCCTTTCAGGTTGAGATTGGTTCCGTTTCAGTCGCACCGCGCAAGGATAGGACTCCCGAATTGCGCCTCAAGACTGACTGCCCCCGTTCCGGCAAGAATTGCCCGCGTCGGTTGCAGGACGGGGCCGTGCGCAACCAGCCAGTCAACCAGCCGAACGGCGGTGCGAGCCAGCAGCGAAGCATCTTCGGACTTGCCTGGCTGCAGTATAAACTCCTGCCCCATCAATAGATTAAGCCCTCTGGAAGCCATGGAGCCATCATCCAGTCGATGCATCGCGACAAATGCCGGAGCCGGGAAAGGTCCGCCCTCCAGCCACGGCAGCACGGCCTGCCCGAATAATCCCGGTTTTAGAACCAGATGGGCGGGAATCCACGAAATCCCTTCCGCTTGGCTCATTTCCGCAAGCTCGATCAGAAGCATCGCCGCGACTCGGATAACCGGCAAGAGGCCGCCGGCACCGGCGAGATGCGGCCCTGGAGCAAGCGTAAGCCAGCGCATCTCGCCGATATCTGGTTGGGACAGCCCGATCGTAGTGGCGATGGGTGATGCTGGTGCGGAAGGCCCGTCCTTCAGCCCGTGCAGATCGAATGTCAGTCCGCTGGCTAGAAGTTCAACCCAGCCTTCCGAAGCATCGGGCGCATGCGATACCGAATATCCGAAGCCGCGCTTGGGCCCATTCAGGACATCGGCCAGAGCTGGCAGCGCTTCGGCCCGGTAGAGAAGTGCTGCAAGGGGTGCGCAAACTGCAGACCGGTCACTCGCGTCCACTTGCCCACCTTTCAGCCACGGCCCCAATTTGCACAGTCCTCAGGATGCGTCGAGTCACGCTGCATCCGGGAAAGCTTGGTTTTGGTCCATAAGCTCGAAAGCTTTAGAAAACTCCCAACGCCAGACCGGCCGCCATGGCCCGTCCCAGATTTCGACAATCCTGCAAAAGTGCCTCCGGCACGCGCTTGGGGCCAAGGATCTCTTCGGGAGTTTGCGCGCCTGTTTTGACGATCAGCGTTGCTGCCGCCCGCCTGAGCCTCCAACCGGTGACGATTCGGTCAAGCTGACGCTCCGCGCCGCTTCCATCCGTGCCGGCCGCAACCATCGCCGAATAGGCTCGACCTTCGATCCGGCCGAGCAGTGGGTAATAGCAGCGATCGAAGAACGCCTTCATCTCTCCGGTCATCGAACCAAGGTTTTCAGGGCAGCAAAACAGGTAACCCGCCGCCTCGAGCAAGTCCTCTGGCACCGCAAACTCTGCTTCGATCAGTCGGCAGGCACCTTCGGCTTCGGCCCCACCGGCAGCAGCTTCGGCCATCGCCCGTGCTGTGCCGGTGCGACTGTGCCAGATGACGGCGAGGCCACCTGCCATCCCTCAGCAGCCATCCCCGCCAGACGTCGGCACGCCGATGGCGCCGCCGATCGCGCCTCCGAGCAATCCGCCCAGCCCTTTCTTCTTGGGCTTGCATTGCGGCTTGGGCGCTTCCTGCTGGCTCGCAGCGGAGGCGCCACCAAAGCCTTCGACTCCAACGAGGAAGCCCGTGGTGGAACGATGGCGAATACGCGCGGTCCATTCCGGCACCCATTTGACTTTCGGGTCCGCCGGGCGGGGAGGATAGGCAAAGGATTCTTCCGGCCCATAGGCATGGAGCGTGCCGAACATGTAGTCGGGCGCCGCCGCCTTTACCTCTGCAGGAACGGTGCAGGTTGTGGTCTGCGGAGACATGACCGTCTTGTCAGCCACCAGCTTCGCCACCGTTTGCGGTGCCAGCCAGTCCGACAGTCCGCCGCCGAATTGACGCGCAGCGCTCGATGACCACCACACGATGTCCATCATATCCTGCCCCTTGGGCGCCTGCTTTCCGCCGATGATCATGGCATAGTAACCCGTAGCGTCGGGAATTGCGCCCCAGCGCAGCACAGTGGCGCCGCTGCCCATTGCACTGTTCGACGCATTGAGCGGGCTCATGAAGTCCTTGGCCAGGCTGAACGACAGCTCCGGCGAATAGTTCGATACGATACGGTGCGCGCCCAATAGCGACGAATCCGGCTTGGCGGACTTGCCGTCATCGCTGGGCCACGTGCCGTAGGTCCGCGCCGACGAAGGCGAGACCCAGCGGTCGACGGGAACGGTCGTGGTCCATAGGCCCGGCGGGACTTGCCCTGCGGCGAGCTTGCTGAAATCAATGACGACGGGCTGCCCCTTCGGCGCGTGTTCCCCGCACCCCCAGAAGATCAGCATTCGGCCCTTGGGCCGCTGGAACTCTGTCGTCCCGGGCTCGACAGGTTTGCTCACCGGTGTCTTGAGCAGGACCGATTTCCCGAGCTTTGCGCCTGCCGGCATGAAATGCTCGGCTTTCGGCTTGCCATCTGCCGCGGCACGCGATGTTCCGAGATCGAGCCAGAGCATGTGCTGCGCCTTTGGTGAGCCTCCCATGGCCATCGCCATGGCCGCGCCGACGCCGCCACCGCCACCGCCACCGCCACCCATACCGCCAAAACCGGACATCGTCTCGGCGCGCATCTCGTATCTGGCGACGGGGGCGGTTGCCTGTTGCGCCACCACTCCCGCAGCAACGCCCGCAAGCATCAGTCCGCTTGCCATCACAGAACCGGTCATCACACGCATTCCTGCATCCTCCTCAAGGACTTGCGACAGAGAACTGCCGCCACGGATTCGATGCGACCTTATGCGTCGGGGATTCGTACAGGCCGGTGCGGCACCGCACACTCCCTTCCCCTTTCCGCAGAGAGCGCCATGGTATAGCGCAAACGGATGATTCCAGTCACTGCGATTACACGATCCCTTTCGGGCCAGGCTTGGCGCTGGCGCGGCGGCAACATGGATTTCGGGCAGAGCGGCAGTGGCCGAGACGGCGACGAGGCCATTGTCACGCAATTGCTGCTTTCGCGTGGTGTCTCCCCCGACGATCTCGAACGTCATCGCCGCCCTACCCTGCGTGATTTCCTGCCCGACCCTTCGCTGTTTCGGGACATGGACGAAGCTGCGCGGCGCTTGGCCGACGCCATCCTGCGCAATGAGAAGATCACGATCTACGGGGACTACGACGTAGACGGCGCAACAAGCGCAGCACTGCTGATCCTGCTCCTGCGCGATCTCGGTGTTAGCGCCGGCCACTATATCCCGGACCGGCTGCTCGAAGGCTATGGCCCCTCAGGCGAAGCGCTCGTCCGCCTCGCCCAGCAGGGCAGCCAGCTGATCGTTACCGTCGATTGCGGGGCAATGGCGCATGAAGCGCTTGATGCGGCAGCGCAGGCCGGGGTCGACGTCATCGTTGTCGACCACCACAAATGCTCGCCTGAGCTGCCGCGCGCTGCTGCGCTGGTGAACCCGAATCGCCTCGACGAATGCGACGAGGCTGCTGCCCATGGCCATCTCGCTGCCGTAGGCGTGGCCTTTCTCCTGGCCGTGGCCCTGGTCCGCGAGCTGCGGGGGCGCGGCTACTTCGAAAGCCGCAAGGCGCCAGACCTCATGGGCCTGCTCGACCTTGTGGCACTCGGCACCGTTGCAGACGTGGCTCAACTCAAGGGCCTCAACCGCGCGCTGGTATCGCAAGGTCTCAAGATCATGGCTCGCCGGGAGAACATCGGCCTTTCCGCACTGATCGACGCCAGCCGCCTGTCGCGCGCGCCGACATGCAGCGACCTCGGCTTTGCGCTGGGCCCGCGAATCAACGCAGGCGGCCGCGTGGGTGAAGCCACGCTTGGCGTGCGCCTGCTGACCACCCAGGACCCCGATGAGGCTCGGGAGATTGCGGCGCAGTTGTCCCGGCTCAACGATGAACGGCGCGCGATCGAACAGGAAGTGCAGCAAGCGGCCGAGGCACAGATCGCGGCGCAGCATAACCGTGCCGTCATGGTTCTGGCCGGGCGCGGCTGGCATCCGGGCGTCATCGGCATCGTGGCGGGGCGAATCAAGGAAAAGACCGGCAAGCCTTCGCTGGTGATCGCTCTCGATGCAGACGAGGCAGGCATGGGCAAAGGCTCGGGCCGATCTATCGCCGGGGTCGACCTGGGCGCTGCAGTGATAGCAGCGCGCGAGGCCGGGCTGCTCGTCGCAGGCGGCGGCCATGCCATGGCTTGCGGGCTGACGATCGATCCGGCGCGGCTCAATGCGCTGGCGGACTGGCTGGACGAGCGACTCGCGCGCGACGTGACGGGGGCGCGAGGCGCGCAATCGTTGCTGCTGGACCTGTCGCTGGCGCCCGGCGGCTTGCGTCCCTCGCTGGTCGAAACGCTCGACGCTGCTGGCCCCTTCGGAATAGGCTGGCCCGGCCCGCGTGTCGCCGTTGGTCCCGTAAGGCTTGTGAAATGCGATCTGGTCGGCACCGATCATGTGCGCATGGTGGCGGCAGGCGCGGATGGCCACTCGTTCAAGGCGATCGCATTTCGCGCCGCGCAGAGCGAAATGGGCCAGGCATTGCTGCACGGTTCGCGGGGCCGACAGTTCTGGCTGGCCGGGCGTGCAAAGATCGACGACTGGGGCAGCCGCCCCGCTGCAGAACTCCATGTGGAGGACGCCGCATTCGCCGACTGAAATTTTTCTGCAATTCGCCGCTTGACGCCCCGCCATCCTCCCCTTAGAGGCGCGGACCTGCCCAGCGGCGCAAGCCCAGTGGCCCCTTCGTCTAGCGGTCAGGACGCGGCCCTTTCACGGCTGAAACACGGGTTCGATTCCCGTAGGGGTCACCACTTGCTTCCCTCCTTCGGGAGGTGAAGCGGCGGCGCAACGCAAAGGCCTTCCAGCGGAATGGCCCCTTCGTCTAGCGGTCAGGACGCGGCCCTCTCACGGCTGAAACACGGGTTCGATTCCCGTAGGGGTCACCACCGTTTGTGGTGGAATTTTGAAGTTCATCAGCAGGCACATCTCACATACCAATTGTGACTTACCACGCCCCGCGCTTGCGCGCCCTGCCTGCTCTCGCCTATCCGCGCTGCAACGAAGCCGACGCATGGATCGGCGATTCGCGGGCAACAACAATCCACACGGCATGATTCGATGAAGGGTTTGTCGCTGCCACTTCCCAGCATTTTCGTCGCCCTGTGCGCGAGCGTCGTCATGTTTCTGGGCGGGGCAGGCTTCTGGATGTCGCTCGCCGTGCTGGTCGTCTGGCTGGCAACACTGTGGCTGGCGCGCCCCGAGCCCGTGGTCGAAACGCTCGACCGCGACGATGGTAGCGTGTCACGCCAGGCCATGGTGGAACTGGTCGAGCCCTTCGGCCTTCCCGTCCTCATGCTTGATGGACAGCGCATTGCAGCCGCCAATGCCGCCGCGCGCGAGGAACTGGGCGCACACATCGTCGGGCAGGACGCGCGCGTCGCGCTACGCCACCCCGAGGCCATCGACCTGCTCAAGAAGCCACAAGGGCGAGCTCTGGTTCGGGGGCTGACCGGCGCACGTTCGATCTGGCAGGTCAGCCGCGTGCCGATCGACGAGCGGTTCTCGCTGATCGAGATGGTCAACCGCACTGCCGAAGCGGACATCAGCCGCTCGCACACCGATTTCGTCGCGAACGCCAGCCACGAGCTGCGCACGCCGCTCGCCTCGATCATCGGTTACATCGAAACACTGGCCGACCCGGACGCGAAGGTGGACGAAGCGACGGCCGCCAGATTCCACGCGACCGTGCTGCGCGAAGCTCGCCGACTGCAGAGCCTCGTCGAAGATTTGATGTCGCTCTCGCGAATCGAAGCCGAAAAGCACGAACTTCCGCGCGACCGCATCGATCTGGGCCAGATGGTCGGCAGCATCGCCAGCGAAACGGCCATGACCATCGGCGAAGGCCGTGTCGTGGTGCGTGCCGACGAAGGTGTGGTCCTTGGCGATCGTCAGCAACTCGATCAGCTTGTCCGCAACCTGATCGACAACGCCCTGAAATATGGCGACCCGGCGCAGCCGGTCAGTGTTGATCTTGCCGTCCATGGCAGCGAGGCCGAACTCGTCGTGACCGACAGCGGCGAAGGCATCCACCCCGATCATCTGCCCTACCTGACTCGCCGCTTCTATCGCACCGATCCCGGCCGCAGCCGGGCGGCAGGGGGCACCGGCCTCGGCCTCGCCATCGTCAAGCACATTGTCGAACGCCATCGCGGCAAGCTGGATATAGCATCGACCCTGGGCGTCGGCACGACCGTCACGGTGCGCATCCCGCTTGCGCCAGCGGCGAATGTTTCTGCAGATTGACCGCGCGTTTCCGACCTTGTCATAAACCTGTCACGGAACCGTCGCATTGGGCCCTTGCCAACACGGATGAAGGCTCAGGACAAATGTCGATGATTCGCACCATTTCGCTTTCCGCCGCCGCTCTCGGCGCACTTGCTCTTGCCGGTTGCGGCAGCCAGGAAGCGGCCACCCGCGACCAGGTTCGCGCGGTCGGCTCGTCCACCGTCTACCCCTTTGCGAAGGCCGTCGCCGAATCGCTCGCCAAGTCCGATCCGTCGCTGAAGTCGCCGATCATCGAATCGACCGGCACGGGCGCGGGCATGAAGCTGTTCTGCGCCGGCGTCGGCGCCCAGCACCCCGACATCGAGAACGCCTCGCGCCGCATGAAGAAGTCCGAGTTCGAGGACTGCCAGAAGAACGGCGTCAAGGACATCGTCGAGATCCAGGTTGGTCTCGACGGCGTGGCCTTCGCCGAGGCGCAGGGCGGCCCCGGCATCGCGCTGACTCCGGAAGACGTCTACAAGGCGCTCGCCAAGAACCCCTATGGCAAGCCCAACACCGCCAAGACGTGGAAGGACGTCAATCCGTCGCTCCCTAACGAGCCAATCCTCGTCTACGGCCCGCCGTCGACTTCCGGCACGCGCGACGCGCTCAAGGAACTGATCCTGACCAAGGGCTGCGACGAGAACGCCGAAATGAAGGCGCTCAAGGACAGCGACAAGGAAAAGCACGACAAGGTCTGCAGCGAAGTGCGTGACGATGGCGCCTATGTCGACGCGGGCGAGAACGACAACCTGATCGTCCAGAAGATCGAGGCGAACCCGAAGGCCATCGGCATCTTCGGCTATTCCTATCTCGAAGAGAACAAGGGCCGCATCAAGGGCCTGACGATGAAGGGGGTCGAGCCGACCTATGCCACGATCTCGGATTTCAGTTATCCGGGTGCGCGTCCGCTCTACATCTACGTCAAGAAGGCACACCTCAAGGCAATTCCTGGCCTGCAGGGCTTTGTCACCGAATGGTCAAAGCTTTGGGGCAAGGATGGCGCACTTGCCAAGCTCGGCATGGTGGTTGCACCTGACGATGTGCTTGCGGGGAGCGCGAAGGCTGTTAACGACCTTCCCGTTCTTGATGGTTCGCAGCTGAAGTAAGAATTGGAGTAAGTCGGGGGTCATGTCGCCATCCATCCTGCTTTTGCTCGCCTTCGGGCTGAGCCTGTTCGGTTGGCTGGCGGCACGCTCCCGCGCCTGGGCGTTCCGCAAGTCTGCGCCCGGCGTCCGCCTACATTCCTTGCCCAACTTTCACGGCTGGTACGTCGCCCTTTGGATCGGCGTCCCAGCCCTGCTCTTCGCTGTGCTGTGGAACGCGATCAGCCCGATGCTGATCACCAGCCAGGTCATGGCCGACCCTGCTGCATCACTGCTGCCGGGCTTCGGCTTCGAGCGCGAGACGATGCTGGCTGAAGCCCGCGCCGTTGCCGAAGGGCGGGCCTTCGGCGTCTTCAATGAAGAAGCGCAGGGCCTCATCGCACCATACCGCGAAGCCATCACGTTTTATGATTCGATCGGCCTGGTCGTCACGATCCTCGTCGCGTTTGCTGGCGGCGCCTTTGCCTTCCTGCGCCTCAAGCCCGATTTCACCGCCCGCACCCGTGTCGAACGCGCGGTCATGGGCTTGCTGCTGATCGCCTCGCTGGTGGCGATCCTCACCACGATCGGCATTATCGTCAGCCTCGTGTTCGAGACCGTGCGCTTCTTCGGCATGGTCTCGCCGCTGGACTTCCTGTTCGGCACGCACTGGTCGCCAGACCCGATGAGCTCGGGCACGCCGGATGGAGCCGACTACGGCGCGATTCCGCTGTTCTGGGGCACGATCTACATCGGCGCGATCATCGCCATGATCGTCGCTATCCCGCTCGGCTTGATGAGCGCGATCTTCCTCACGCAATATGCAAGCAATGGCGTGCGCAAGGTGCTGAAGCCCCTGCTCGAGATCCTCGCGGGCGTGCCGACGGTGGTCTACGGCTATTTCGCGGCACTCACCGTTGCTCCGATGGTGCGCGACGCCGCGCAGGCCATCGGCATATCCAGCGCATCGACCGAAAGCGCGGTGGCGGCAGGCCTCGTCATGGGCGTGATGATCATCCCCTTCGTCTCCTCGATGGCGGATGACTCCATCGCCGCCGTGCCGCAGGCGATGCGCGACGGCAGCCTTGCAATGGGCGCGACGACTTCGGAAACGATCCGCAAGGTGCTGATCCCGGCCGCCCTGCCCGGCATCGTCGCAGGTGTGATGCTCGCGGTCAGCCGCGCCATTGGCGAGACGATGATCGTTGTCATGGCCGCAGGCGCCTCGGCCAACCTGACCGCCAACCCGTTCGAAAGCATGACCACGGTGACGTTCCAGATCGTCGCCATGCTGACCGGCGAAGGCAGCTTCGACCATCCCGCAACGCTTTCCGCGTTCGCGCTTGGCATGGTCCTGTTCCTTGTCACCCTGACGCTGAACTTCATCGCACTGCGCGTGGTGAAGCGCTACCGCGAAGCCTATGAGTGAGCCTGCAATGACCGAGACCACTTCTGACGTGCAGGCGCGCAGGCGGGCGCTGATGGACAAGGGGCTGGCGCGCCGCCGCGCCGCTGACAGGCGCTTCCGCTGGCTCGGGTTTGCCGCAGTCGCCTTTTCGGCGCTGATGCTGGCATTCCTGTTGATCAACATGAGCTCTGCCGGCATTGCCGGTTTCCAGCGCAGCGAGGTGCGCTTTGACGTTCCGCTAGCCGGCGCGATGCAGATCGATGCCAAGCGCCTTGCCCAGCCTGATCCCATGGGCGGCCTCGAACTTGCCGGACTCGAAAAGGTGGTCGAGGGCGCAGCGAAGGCGGCGCTCGGCCCCGAAGCCGATGACCTTGTCGGACAAGGAGCCTGGCGCGAAGTGGCCACTGCCATTGTCGAGGACCCCTCTTTGCTGGGTGGCACCTACAGCGCCTCGCTTCCAGCCAGCGATGACGTTGCCGCAGCACAGCGTGGCGAAGGCGAGCCGGCCATGCAGCAGCTTGCGAAGAGGCTCGTATCGGAAGGCAAACTGGTCCGCACGTTCGACAAGGGATTCCTCAGCCGGTCGGATGCCACAAGCCCGCAATCGGTGGGCATCTGGGGCGCCCTCAAGGGCTCGATCCTGACGATGTTCATCACGCTGATCCTGGCCTTCCCGGTCGGCGTGCTTTCGGCGCTTTATCTTGAAGAATATGCACCGAAGAACCGTTGGACAGAGTGGATCGAGATTTCGATCAACAACCTCGCTGCCGTGCCCTCGATCATATTCGGTCTGCTTGGCCTCGCCGTGTTCCTCGCCCTGTTCCCGCACTATCGCTCGGCTCCGCTGATCGGCGGCATGACGCTGGCGCTGATGACCATGCCGGTTATCGTCATCTCGGGTCGCAACGCGATCAAGGCCGTCCCGCCCTCTATCCGTGATGCCGCGCTCGCGATCGGCGCGAGCAAGGTGCAGGTGGTGTTCAACCACGTCCTGCCGCTTGCCCTGCCCGGCATCCTCACCGGCACGATCATCGGCATGGCCCGCGCGCTGGGCGAAACCGCCCCACTGCTGATGATCGGCATGCGCGCATTCGTGGCCAGCCCGCCCTCGGGTTTCACCGCGCCGTCTTCGGTGCTGCCGGTGCAGATCTTCCTGTGGTCCGACGAGATTGACCGTGGCTTCGTCGAGCGCACCAGCGCCGCGATCGTCGTCCTGCTCGTCTTCCTTCTCCTTATGAACGGCCTTGCGATCTACCTGCGCAACCGTTTCGAAAAGCGGTGGTAAAATGAACGCTGAAGCGATCCAGACTGCAGTGAAGCAGGACGACAAGCCTTACTTCGACGCACCTTCGAAGATGAGCGCGAAGAACGTCTCGGTGTTCTACGGCGAAAAGCGCGCGATTGACGACGTCTCGATCGAGATCCCGCAGCGCTATGTCACCGCGTTCATCGGCCCCTCGGGCTGCGGCAAATCAACCTTCCTGCGCACGCTCAACCGGATGAACGACACTATCGCCAGCGCGCGGGTCGAAGGCGACATCCTGCTCGACGGCGAGGACATCTACAAGTCGGGAATGGACGTGGTGCAGCTCCGCGCGCGCGTCGGCATGGTGTTCCAGAAGCCGAACCCCTTCCCCAAGTCGATCTACGAGAACATCGCCTACGGCCCGAAGATCCACGGCATCACCGGCAGCAAGGCGGAACTTGACGAAATCGTCGAGCAGTCGCTGCGCCGGGCCGGCCTGTGGGACGAGGTCAAGGATCGCCTGAACGACAGCGGCACCGCGCTTTCCGGTGGCCAGCAGCAGCGCCTGTGCATCGCCCGCGCAATTGCGGTGGACCCCGAAGTGATCCTGATGGACGAACCCTGCTCGGCGCTTGACCCCATCGCCACGGCGCGCATCGAGGAACTGATCGACGAACTGCGTGGCCGCTACGCCATCGTCATCGTCACCCACTCGATGCAGCAGGCCGCGCGCGTATCGCAGCGTACGGCGTTCTTCCACCTTGGCAAGATCGTCGAATACGGCAAGACTTCGGATATCTTCACCAATCCGCGCGAGGAACGGACGAAGGACTATATCACCGGGCGTTACGGGTAAGGGGAAGACATGGTGGCCGAACATACCGTCAAGGCATTCGACGAGGACATCACCCGGCTGCGCGGCTTGGTCGCGGAAATGGGCGGACTCGCTGAATTGTCCGTGTCAGAAGCCATGGATGCGCTGCTGCGTGGCGACCATGACCTCGCCGCCGGCGTAATTGCGCGTGACAAGCGCATCGACCAACTCGAGGCCGAGGTGGACAAACTTGCAATCCGCGTCCTCGCCCTGCGCGCGCCGATGGCCGACGACCTGCGCGAAGTGATCGCCGCACTCAAGATCGCCGGCGTGATCGAACGCATCGGCGATTACGCCAAGAACATCGCCAAGCGCGTCGGCATCATCGAAGGGCGCAAGCGCTTCGAGCCGCTGACGCTGATCCCGGCCATGAACGACCTCGCGGCCGAAATGGTCCACGATGTGCTGACAGCGTTCGCCGCGCGTGATCCGGTTGCCGCGGCGGAGATCGTCCAGCGTGATGCCAAGGTCGATGCGTTCTACGATTCGATCTTCCGCAACCTCGTCTCGTTCATGGTCGAGAACCCCGCCACGATCAGCAGCGCCGCACAGCTCCTGTTCGTCGCACGCAATATCGAGCGCATTGGCGACCATGCCACCAATATCGCCGAAATGGTCTACTATGCCGCAACGGGCATGAACCTGCCGGACCGTGAGGAAGTGCTGCCGCCAGCGTGAATCCCTTTTCGGGTTTCGTCACAAGGCGGTAACATTGGTCGTGTCTTGGCAAACTGACCGTCAAGGAGGTTTGCGTGCCTGCTCCGAAGTTGCTGCTGGTTGAAGATGACACCGCCCTCGCCGAACTGGTCGAATACCGGTTCCGCGGCGAAGGCTACGATGTGCGCACCACCGACGATGGCGACGAGGCCTTGCTCCTTGCCGCCGAAGATGCGCCCGACCTCGTGCTGCTCGATTGGATGATCGGTGGCACCAGCGGAATCGAAGTTTGCCGTCGCCTGCGTCGCAACAAGGAAACGGCGCACGTTCCGATCATCATGCTCACCGCCCGTTCGGACGAGGACGACCGCATTCGGGGGCTGGAGATCGGCGCGGACGATTACGTCACCAAGCCCTTCTCCCCGCGCGAACTGATCGCGCGCGTCGGAGCGGTACTGCGCCGCGTACGCCCGGCCCTTGCCGGCGAGACGATCACTGTCGGCGACCTGTCGCTTGACCCGACCGCTCACCGCGTGATGCGTCGCGGCATGCCGATGAAGGTCGGTCCGACCGAGTTTCGCCTTCTGAAGCACTTCATGGAACATCCCGGTCGCGTGTTCTCGCGCGGGCAGTTGCTCGACGCGGTATGGGGCAGCGGCAGCGACATCGAACTGCGCACGGTGGACGTTCACATCCGCCGCTTGCGTCAGGCCATCGCCATCCCCGGTGCCGCCGATCCGGTCCGCACCGTACGCTCGGCAGGATATGCGCTGGAAGGCGTCTGATCGCTACTTGTCTATGCGGATCAGCACGGCGTTGTAATCGAGATCGCCCGCCGGTTCGGTACACGGCCCTTCCCGCCTGAACACGCAATACTGCTGCTCGAACAGCGGCTTCTTCGGAGACATGCAGCCGACGAAGCGATAGGCCGGGGGCAGCTCGCCCATGTGCTCTGCCGGCGCCACAGCGACGTTATAGCGCGCCTGCGCCTGCTCCGCGATACGAGGCGCTTGTCGACCCTCGATCAGGAGCGTCTGCCCCTTGCGGTTGAGGACCGCGCGCGACACGAACGGGACGTCACGGATGCGATAGGTCGCAAGGCCGCAGAAGTTCGGCTGGCCGCGCACGGTCCGCATCGCCCGGAGCGGTGCCTTGCCAACGCCCCAATTGATGACGAAAGGCTCGGTCGCGGACACTTGAACCGATGCCGCCAGCCACAGGCCGAGCATGAGACCAACGCCCATCCGGCCAAGCTCCCGCTTGCGCCAGGTTGCGATCAGCCGTGCCAGATCCACCGAGCCGATCGCCGACAACAGCACGATCAAGAGAACCGCAAGCAAAATGAAGCGATACTCCTTGTGGCCAATCGCCGAGTGTATTGCGATCACGGCAATCGCCGTCGCGCCAAGCATCGGATATCGCTTCAATCCCAGCAGCGCAGACGGCACGAGCAGCACCGCAATCCACTGCCACTGCCAGATCAGCACCTGAAGATACCACTCCGGTGCCTCTACGCCGTAGGCATGGCTGCGATTGGCCACCACGTTGGCAAAGACGTTGTTGTAGATCCACACCAGTGGAATTTCGCCCATCGCGAGGTTGGCCAAGGCATCGCACAAGATGCCTCCTGCCGCGCCGAGCACAAGCGGTGGCCAGGCGCGACGGAAATCAGTCCGGCCGGTCCAAAGGAACGGGATTACCAAGGCCGGGCCAAGCGGAAACCGCGTAATGAAGCCAAGACCCAGGAGGAACCCGCCGATCAGCGCGTCGCGGCGATTGCCTTGGTCACGAAAGCGCACCAGCATGGCGAGACCGGGAAGGATGGCGAGAACGGAAAAGGTATCGCTAGACGTGCGCGAGGCAAAGTAAGCGAAGTCCACCCAGACTGCGGCAACGAACGCAGCGGTTATCGCATGTTTCCGGCTGATCCGTAGGCCGAGCGACCACCCGGCCCAGACCGTTCCCAGCGATGCAAGCGCCATGCACAGGCGCGGCAGCACCAGATGCAATTCGCCCGCGGGATCGAGCGCATGGCCGAGCCAGACCGGCCCGACCATGACCAGCGGGATCAACCAGCTGCGAATACCCAGCCGGATATCCCATGTACGGATCCAGTCGCCGGTGATCAGGCCGTAAGCCGGCTCGATATATTGCCAGATCTCGTCAGCGTGGTGATAGACGGTGAACAGCGAGATCGGAATGCGGAAGCCAAGCGCGAGGACGAGCAACCACGCCAGCGCCGGGTCGATCCGACGCTGCCTTATCTCCCCACTCGTGCCAGCCCCCCCAGCCACAGTCAGTGCGGGAAATATGTCGTCAAATCGAGGTCGGCCACGGTGATCCAGCCATTGAAATAGTTGGCGTAGAAGAACGCGAACATCACCGCCGAAAGGATCGTCGCGCGGATCGCAATCTTGCGCGGATCGAAGTTGCCGGGCGCGCTGTCAGCCTGGCCGAGCACCTTCTCCTGCCCGAGCTCGTCATGCGTGCGCACGCCGAAGGGCAGGACGATGAACGCCGCCATGACCCAGAACAGGCCGTAAATCGCAATGATCGACGTGATCTTCATGGCATCAGCTTTCCCGCAGGAGCACTTGCACGACCGGCTTCTTGCCCGACCAGCGTTGTCCGGTGCGGCGCACCGCCAGCCTCACGGTCTCCGCCACGGCCACTCGATCACGCTTGCGATCGCCCTTGAGATTGCGCACAGCCTGCGCCGCCTCGACCTTGGCCTCGGCCACGAAGGCTTCCATGTCTTCGTCCAGCGGGATGCCGATCGAGGCAATCTCCACGTCCGAAACCAGTTGCCCATCGTGCCGCACCGCAAGTGCCGCAGTTATCAGTCCGTTCTGCGAAAGCTTGCGCCGCGCGACTACGCCCTCGCCATCGGCGGGAGCGATAATGTCGCCGTCAAGCACCAGCCGCCCGGAGCGTTCTTCAGACAGTTTCTTTGGACCATCCGGTGCAAGCCGGATCAGATCGCCATTCTTCTGCAGGATCGTTTTGGGAATCCCTTCATCCAGCCCAAGCTGCGCCTGCTCGGCCATGTGGCGAATCTCGCCATGGACGGGCACCAGGATCTCGGGCCGGATCCAGTCATACAGCGCCACCAGTTCGGGGCGACCAGGGTGGCCGGAGACATGAATCATCGACTGCCTGTCGGTCACGATCCGCACGCCTTTCTCCACCAGAGCATTCTGGATGCGCCCGATGGCGAGTTCGTTTCCTGGAATCTGCCGGCTGGAGAATAGCACCACGTCGCCCTTCTCGAGCCGCACCGGATGCTGATCGCCGGCAATGCGTGCCAGAGCAGCGCGCGGCTCACCCTGTCCTCCAGTCGCCAGCACCAGCAGTTCGCCGCGCGGCACGTCCATGGCATCATCCATGTGGACGAGGTCAGGGAAGTTCTTGAGATAACCGCAGGACTGCGCGACGCGGATGATCCGATCGAGCGACCGCCCTGCAACGCACAGCTTGCGATTGGTCGCTTCCGCCACTTCGCCCAGCGTCTGCAGACGCGCCACGTTGGAAGCGAAGGTGGTTACGACAACACGGCGCCCCTTCTGCGCACCAACGGCTTCGAGCAGCCCTGCCCGCACTTCACCTTCCGAACCGGATGGCTTGGGATTGAACACGTTAGTGGAATCGCAGACCAGCGCCAGAACGCCCTCATCACCGATGGCGGTCAACTCTTCTTCGGTCGCCGGAGTACCGATGCGCGGCTCGTCGTCCAGCTTCCAGTCGCCGGTATGGAAGATACGGCCGTGCGGCGTGTCGATCAGCAGCGCATTGCCTTCAGCAATCGAGTGCGCCAGCGGCACGTAGCGAACGCCAAAGGGGCCGAGTTCGAACCTGTCGAGATGGTCGATGACGTTGAGTTCGACCTCGTCATCGATCCCAGCTTCGACCAGCTTCTCATGGACCAGCTTGGCCGTGAAAGGCGTCGCATAAAGCGGCACGCCGAGGTCCTGCGCAAAGTACGGCACGGCGCCAATATGGTCTTCGTGCGCGTGCGTCAGCACGATACCCACCAGGTCATCGAGCCGCTGCTCGATGAAATCGAGGTCGGCAAATACCAGATCGATCCCGGGATAATAGGGGTCGGCGAAAGTCATGCCGAGGTCGACCATCAGCCACTTGCCGTCACAGCAATAGAGGTTGACGTTCATCCCGATCTCGCCCGATCCGCCGAGCGCGAGGAAAAGGAGTTCCTTGGCAGGCTTCACGAAACAGGCACTCTTTCAGCAAGGATCGCGAGGCCATCGAGCGTAAGGTCGGTGTCAACGTGATCGAAAATCTCGGTATGCTCATCGAACAGCACGGCAAGGCCGCCCGTCGCGATGATCCGGGCAGGGCGACCGATCTCGGATCGCAGTCGCGCGATCAGGCCTTCCATCATCGCGACATAGCCCCAGAACACGCCGATCTGCATCTGGTCTTCGGTATTGCGACCGATGACCCGGCGGTCATTGCCCTGCGGTGGCGCGATTGCGATGCGCGGCAGTTTTGCCGCCGCCGTGACCAGCGCGTCGAGCGACAGGTTGATCCCCGGCGCGATGATCCCGCCCTTGTAGGCGCCGTTGAAGTCTACCACGTCGAAGGTCGTGGCCGTGCCGAAATCGACCACGATCAGGTCCCCGGCATACTTCGCATGTGCCGCGACAGTGTTGACTGCGCGATCCGCCCCCAGCGAGCGTGGTTCATCAACGTCCGCCTCGAAACCCCACTCCACCGGCGCCTGTCCGGCGATCAGCGGATCAAGCCCGAAATACTTCTGCGAGAGCACCTCAAGGTTGTGCTGCGCGCGCGGCACCACAGTCGAGATGATGATCTTGCTCACCGCATTCCGGTCAAAGCCTTGCAACTGCATGAGTTGCAGCAGCCACACCGCGTACTCATCCGCCGTTCGGCGCGGATCGGTCGCCACGCGCCAGCGCGACTTGATCTCGCGGCCTTCGAACAGTGCGAAGACGATATTGGTATTGCCGACGTCAACCGCCAGAAGCATGGGAACCCACCATATCTATGTCGCCCGCGTGGATGGCACGGACGGCCCCGTCAGCCAAGCGAAGAAGGGCAACACCGTCGTCATCGATCCCGGCAAAAGCCCCCATGATTGTGCCGTGGTCGCTATCCTTGACCGAGACAAGCGTCCCTGTGGGCAAGGCTCGGGAAATCCACTGCTGGCGCAACAGCGGCCATTCGCCAAAGTGCCACCGGTCGATCGCATCGCGCAGCCGGGCCGCAAGATCAGCGGCAAACTGGTCGCGGGAGATGTCGATGCCCAGATCGCGCAGCGAAACTGTGGTACGGTCAGGCACTTGCGGTGCTCGCGCGAGGTTCACGCCGATACCGATAACCACGGCATCGCGCTGGCGCTCGAGCAGGATGCCCGCCAACTTGGCCTCACCGACAAGCAGGTCGTTCGGCCACTTCAGATAGAGATCGGCCAATGCCGGGGCGACGGCACCAACCGTCTCGTGCACAGCCAGCCCAGCAACCAGCGCCAGCGTCTGCGGCAGGGCATCGGAACCGCGCAGATTGACGACGGTCGACCCCATGAAGTTGCCGAGGCCGTCGCTCCATGCACGCCCTGCTCGCCCACGTCCGGCGCTCTGCCGATCAGCAATCAGCCAGTCACCCTCGGCCAAGGCCTCTCCCCCGCCAAGGCGCGCAAGTAGCGCACCATTGGTCGAGGGAATTTCGGCGACAGTCTCTATCAAGTGATCAGCCGACCGGGAAAAGCGCTGCGGCAGCGTAGTTCGCCAGAGTGCCGAGGCACTTGGTGCCAAGGTAGCCCAGCGGCGAGATTGCAAGGCTGGAAAGCACCAGAAGCACGGTGTGCGAAGTCTCGCCCGCCCCCTTCACCACGTCGGCCGGTTCGTCGAAGTACATGACCTTGACGACCTTGAGGTAGTAGAACGCACCGATAACCGAAGCTGCAATACCGATCGCGGCAAGCACGATCATGTCGGCCTGCACGGCTGCCTGAAACACCACGAACTTGCCCCAGAAGCCGAACAGCGGCGGGATGCCAGCCAGGCTGAACATCACCGATGCCATCGCCAGAGCAATCCACGGGCGGGTCTTGGAAAGGCCCGCAAGGTCCGAGATCGCCTCGACCTGCTCGCCATTCTCGTCACGCAGCAGCAGGACGGCAACGAAGCCTGCCACTGACATGGCAACATAGATCGCGATGTATACCAGCATCGCCGACGCACCTGCACGTGTCGCCGTGGCGAGACCGATCAGGATGAAGCCGACGTTGTTGATCGACGAATAGGCCATCAGGCGCTTGATGTTGTTCTGGCCGATCGCCCCCAGCGCACCGATCACAATCGAAAGCAGCGAAGCAAAGATCACCACCTGCTGCCAGGCATGCGGCTGGCTGCCGAACGCCTCGAAGCTGACGCGCATAAGCAAGCCGAGCGCCGAGACCTTCGAGGCCGTGGCAAAGAAGGTCGTCACCGGGGTCGGCGCACCTTCATAGACGTCGGGCGTCCACATGTGGAACGGAGCGGCGCTGATCTTGAAGGCAAGGCCGGCCAGCACAAAGATCAGGCCGAAAGTTGCTCCGGTCGACAGACCGCCCGAAAGCGCCGCATTGATCCCGGCAAAGCTCGTCGTACCAGTGAAGCCATAGGTCAGGCTCATGCCGAACAGCAGGATACCCGAAGCCAGCGAACCCAGCACGAAGTACTTGAGGCCGGATTCCGCCGAACGCTCGTCATTGCGGAGCATCGAAGCCATGACGTACGACGCAAGGCTGTTCAGTTCGAGACCGATGTAAAGCGCCAGCAGGTCGCCCGCCGAGACCATCATGCCCATGCCGAGCGAGGCGAACAGCACCAGCAGCGGGAATTCGGCGCGCATCGCCCGCGACTTGTCGAAGAACGACTGCGCGACGATCAGCGTGACGCCAGCGCTGGCGTAGATCAGCAACTTACCGAATGCCGCGAAAGCATCCGCACGATGCTGGCCACCGAACGCGGCCACGTCCGGCCCCATAGCCTGACCCCACAGCGCGGGCGCAGTAAGGATCGCGCAAACCGTAAGGACAGCAACGGCAAGGATCGAGATCAGGCGCGAGGCCTTGTCACCGCCCCATGCGGCAATCAGCAGCAGCACCAGGCCCGAGATCGAAAGCAGGATTTCGGACGAAGTGAGCGCGAGCGAACGGGCGAAGTCCATCAGTGTGCCTCCCCGTGCGCGGCAGCATGTTCAGTCATAGCGTGTTCGGGAGCCATCGGCTTTCCAGCAGTAGGTTGCGCATCGCCCTTGGGCTTGGCCTGCGCGAGGCGCGCATCGAGCGCAGCAATGTCCTTGCGCATCGGCGCGATGAAGCTTTCCGGGTACACGCCCATCCACAGCACCACGGCGGCCAGCGGCACCATCATCGCCCATTCGCGCTTGTCGAGATCGAGCATCGCGGCGGCATCGGCGTTCTTCTGTTCGCCATAGGCAATGCGGCGATAGAGGTAGAGCATGTAAGCCGCACCGAGGATGATCCCGGTGGTGCAGATCAGCGCCACCCAGCTCGAGATCTGGTAGACTCCCATCAGCGACAGGAATTCGCCGACGAAACCACTCGTGCCCGGCAGACCGATCGATGCCATCGTGAACAACAGCAGGAACACTGCATAGTACGGCATGTTGATCGAAAGACCGCCGTAACGGGCGATTTCACGCGTGTGCAGGCGGTCATAGATCACGCCGACGCTGAGGAACAGCGCGCCTGCGACCAGGCCGTGGCTCAGCATGATCAGCATCGAACCTTCAAGACCCTGCTGGTTGAACGCGAACAGGCCGATCGTCACGATCGCCATATGGGCGACCGAGGAATAGGCGATCAGCTTCTTCATGTCGTGCTGCACCAGCGCGATCAGCGAGGTGATGACCACCGCAGCCATCGACATTCCGAAGATCAGCGGCGCGAACTGCGCCGAGGCTTCGGGGAACATCGGCAGCGAGAAGCGGATGAAGCCGTAACCACCCATCTTCAGCAGCACGCCGGCAAGGATCACCGAACCACCGGTCGGAGCCTGAACGTGGGCGTCCGGCAGCCAGGTGTGAACTGGCCACATCGGCATCTTCACCGCAAAGCTCGCGAAGAAGGCCAGCCACAGCCAGGTCTGCGCCTGAACCGGGAAGTTGTAGGCCATCAGCGTCGGGATGTCGGTCGTGCCCGCCTCGTTCACCATCCAGAACATCGCGATAAGCATCAGCACCGAGCCGAGCAGCGTGTAGAGGAAGAACTTGTAGCTGGCGTAGATGCGTTCAGCACCGCCCCACACGCCGATGATCAGGTACATCGGGATCAGGCCGGCTTCGAACATGATGTAGAACAGGAACAGGTCCTGCGCTGCGAAGACGCCGATCATCAGCGTCTCCATCAGCAGGAACGCCGCGTAATATTCGCCTTGGCGCTTGTCGATCGAGGTCCAGCTGGCACCGATGCAGATCGGCATCAGGAACACCGTCAGCGCAATCAGCAGCAGCGCAATGCCATCGATGCCGAGCTTCCACGAGAAGCCCGAGAACACCGCAGCACTTTCCGTGAACTGCCACTGCGCGCCGCCGATGTCGAAATTCGCCCAGAGGATCACCCCCAGCACGAAGTCGATCAGCGTAGCGACGAGCGCAACGGAGCGCGCCTGTTCGCGCGGCACGACAAGGCAGGCCACTGCCGCAACCAGCGGCACCAGCAGCATCAGCGAGAGGATCGGAAAACCGGTCATTGTGCGATCACCCAGCTGATCGCGCCGACAAGGCCGACGAGCATGACCAGCGCATAGCTATAGAGATACCCCGACTGGAGCTTGGCGGCGGCGCGGCTGCCCTGGGCCACGACCCATGCGGCACCGTTCGGTCCGAACCGGTCGATCACGCCCTGGTCGACAACCTTCCAGAACACGCGGCCCAGCCACATCGCGGGGACGACGAAGACGTAGTGGTAGAGTTCGTCGAAGTACCACTTGTTAAGCAGGAACTTGTAGAGGAACCCGAACTGGTCGACGAACGCCGCCGGGAACTTCGTGTTCTTGATGTAAGCATACCAAGCAATCAGCAGGCCAGTAGCCATGACCGCGAACGGCGCCCACTTCACCCAGGTCGGCACGCCGTGCATCGCGTGGAGCGTATGCTCGGCAAAGACCAGAGAACCCTTCCAAAACTCGCCCGTGCCTTCGCTGATGAAGGCGTGGTGGAACACGTACCCCGCGAAGATCGCACCCAGCGACAGCACGCCCAACGGAACCAGCATGTTCAGCGGGCTTTCGTGCGGGTGATAGCCCGCCGTTCCGTCGCTATGCTCGTCATCATGATGGGCGTGCGCGTGGTCGTCGTGACCATGGGCATGATCGTCATGGCCATGTGCATCATGCACCGCGTGCTGGATATGCTCGGACTGCTCCCAGCGCGGTTTACCGAAGAAGGTCAGGAAAACCAGACGCCACGAATAGAAGCTGGTCAGCAGTGCCGCGAAGATGCCGAGGAAGAAGGCGAAGTGGCCAAGTTCAGTGCCCTTGCCATAGGCCGCCTCGAGGATCGCATCCTTCGAGTAGAACCCGGCGAAGCCGAACACGTCGACGATGCCGACGCCGGTGATCGCCAGCGTGCCCATCATCATCGCCCAGTAGGTCAGCGGGATGCTCTTCCGCAGGCCGCCGTAGTACCGCATGTCCTGCTCGTGATGCATGGCGTGGATCACCGAGCCTGCGCCGAGGAACAGGAGCGCCTTGAAAAAGGCATGCGTGAACAGGTGGAACATCGCCGCGCCATAGGCCGAGACGCCTGCCGCAAAGAACATGTAGCCCAGCTGCGAACAGGTCGAATAGGCGATCACGCGCTTGATGTCGGTCTGCGTCGTGCCGACGGTTGCGGCAAAGATGCAGGTCATCGCGCCGATGAAAGTCACGAACGACAGCGCCGTCGGGCTGACTTCGAACATCGGCGACAGGCGGCAGACCATGAACACGCCTGCGGTCACCATCGTCGCTGCGTGGATCAGCGCCGACACCGGGGTCGGGCCTTCCATCGCGTCGGGCAGCCAGGTGTGCAGGCCAAGCTGCGCCGACTTGCCCATCGCGCCGATGAACAGCAGCAGACACAGCACGGTCATCGTGTCGAAGCGATGGCCCAGGAAGCCGATGGTCGAACCGGCCATGCCGGGAGCGGCTTCAAGGATCGCCGGGATCGACACGGTGCCGAACACCAGGAACGTCCCGAAGATGCCCATCATGAAGCCAAGGTCGCCCACGCGGTTCACCACGAAGGCCTTCATTGCAGCGGCGTTGGCCGAGGGCTTGCGGAACCAGAAGCCGATCAGCAGGTACGAGGCAAGGCCGACGCCTTCCCAACCGAAGAACATCTGCACGAGGTTATCAGCGGTCACCAGCATGAGCATGGCGAAAGTGAACAGCGACAGGTATGCGAAGAAACGCGGCTGATCCGGCTCCTCGCTCATGTAGCCCCACGAGTACAGGTGGACGAGCGCCGAGACGCTGGTGATGACCACCAGCATGACCGCGGTCAGCGTGTCGACCCGCAGCGCCCACGAGAAGTCGAGCGCGCCCGACTTTACCCAGTGCAGAACTGGCGTCACGCTCGCCTCGGCATGCCCGCCCAGGAACGAGAGGAAGATCGGCCAGGACAGCGCGCAGGAAATGAACAGCGCGCCGGTGGTCACGACCTTGGCCGGAACCGCGCCCAGCCTCTTGTTGCCGAGCCCTGCGATGATCGCTGCCAGAAGCGGCAGGAATACGATGATCAGGATGGAAGACATGTGTTCAGCCCTTCATCCGGTTGACATCGTCGACGGCGATCGTGCCGCGGCCACGGAAGTAGATGACGAGAATGGCAAGCCCGATCGCGGCTTCGCCCGCGGCCACCGTCAGCACGAACATCGCGAAGACCTGGCCGACAAGGTCGTGCAGGAACGCGCTGAACGCGACGAGGTTGAGGTTCACCGAAAGCAGGATCAGTTCGATCGCCATCAGGATGATGATCACGTTCTTCCGGTTGAGGAAGATGCCGAGCACGCCCAATACGAACAGGATCGAGCTGACGACGAGATAGTGTTCGATGCCGATCATCAGATCTGGACCCCCTTGCCGATCTCAGGCTGGAGATTGACGGTCGCCTCTTCCGGACGACGCGCGTTCTGCTTCGAGACGTTCTGGCCGCGCGTGTCGGTGCGCTGGCGATGCGTCAGCACGATCGCGCCGATCATTGCCACCAGCAGCACGATGCCCGCCGCTTCGAACAGGAACAGGTAACGGCTGTAGAGCAGCGCACCGATCGCCTCGATGTTCGAGGCCTCGGCCACAGGCGCAGCCGAACCATCGGCCTTGCCCAGAGCCACCGATCCCGCGCCACGCACGATAAGGCCGACGAACAGCTCGACGAACAGCACGACTGCCAGCGCCAGCCCGAGCGGGAAGTTCTTGATGAACCCGGCGCGCAGTTCGGCAAAATCGATGTCGAGCATCATCACCACGAACAGGAACAGCACCGCGACCGCGCCGACATAGACGATGACCAGCAGCATCGCGATGAACTCTGCGCCCACCAGCACCATCAGGCCGGCGGCGTTGAAGAACGCGAGGATCAGCCAGAGCACCGAATGCACCGGATTGCGCGCAAGGATCGTCACCGCACCACTGAAGATGCAGAGCGTGGCAAAGAGATAGAAGGCAAATACCTGAATCATTGGCGCGGCCCCCTAGCGATACGGCGCATCGGCTTCAAGGTTCGCGGCAATCGCCCGCTCCCACTTGTCCCCGTTCGAAAGGAGCTTGGCCTTGTCATAGAGCAGCTCTTCGCGCGTTTCGGTCGCGTATTCGAAGTTCGGCCCCTCGACGATGGCATCGACCGGGCAGGCTTCCTGGCAGAAGCCGCAGAAGATGCACTTGGTCATGTCGATGTCGTAGCGCGTGGTGCGACGGCTGCCGTCCTCACGCGGTTCGGCCTCGATGGTGATCGCCTGCGCCGGACACACCGCCTCGCACAGCTTGCACGCGATGCAGCGCTCCTCGCCGTTGGGATAACGGCGCAGCGCATGTTCACCACGGAAGCGCGGGGAAAGCGGGTTCTTCTCGAACGGGTAGTTGATCGTCGCCTTGGGCTTGAAGAGATACTTCAAGGTCAGCCAGTGCGCCTTCACGAACTCCCAAAGGGTAAAGCTCTTGATGAGCTGTCCGACGGTCATGCGAAGTGTCCGGTAGCCATGAGGTAGCCGCTGACGAGCAACACGAACAGCAGCGATACGGGCAGGAAGATCTTCCAGCCCAGGCGCATCAGCTGGTCATAGCGATAGCGCGGGACGGTCGCCTTCACCCAGCTGAATATGAAGAAGAAGAACAGGATCTTGAGCAGCAGCCACACGAAGCCCGGCACGAGGTAGAGCACCGGAATGTCGAGCGGCGGCAGGTATCCGCCCCAGAACAGCACAGCGTTCAGCGCGCACATCAGCAGCACGTTGGCATATTCGCCCAGCCAGTAGAGCGCAAAGGCCATCGACGAGTATTCGGTCTGATAGCCCGCAACCAGTTCCGATTCCGCCTCGGTCAGGTCGAACGGTGCGCGTGCGGTTTCAGCCATGCCCGAGATCAGGAACATCACCCACATCGGGAACAGCAGCGGGTTCGCGACGAAGCCGTTGATGATCCAGACGTGGCTTTGTTGCGCCTTGACGATGTCGTTCAGGTTGAACGTCCCCGCCCACAGCACCACGCAGATCAGGATGAAGCCGATCGAGACTTCGTAGGAGATCATCTGCGCCGAGGCGCGCATCGCCGAGAAGAACGGGTACTTCGAGTTCGACGACCAGCCCGCGATCACCACGCCGTAAACGCCCAGCGACGAAATTGCCAGAACGTAGAGCAGGCCGACGTTGATGTTGGCCAGCACCGCGCCCGAATTGAACGGGATCACCGCCCAGGCCATCAGCGCGACGGTAAAGGTGATGATAGGCGCGATCAGGAACAGGCCCTTGTTCGCGGCCGAAGGAATGATGGTTTCCTGCAGGAACACCTTCAGACCGTCGGCAAAAGACTGCAGCAGGCCCAGCGGACCCACCACGTTCGGTCCCTTGCGCAGCGCCATCGCCGCCCAGATCTTGCGGTCGGCATAGATGATCATGGCAACGCCGAGCATCAGCGGAAACGCGATCAGCAGGATCCCGCAGATGGTGGCAATGCCCCAGGCCCACTCGTACGAGAGGCCAAGACCCATGAAGAACTCGGTCATTCCGCGGCCTCCGCGAAGCTTTCCCCATGCAGCAGTTCCGCCGAGCAGCGCTGCAGCGTCGGGCTGGAACGGGCGATGGCGTTGGTCAGGTAGCGGTCCTTGATCGGATAGCCCGCAATCACGCCCTCGGCCTTGGCACCCGAAGGGGCGGCAGGCAGAGCGCCATAATCGGCCAGACCTTCCACACCCAGCGCCGGAACCTCGGCAACCATCGCGGCACGAAGCTGCTCGAAGCTGTCGAAGCCGACCGAAACGCCCAGCGCATCGGCCATGGCGCGCAGGATCGTCCAGTCCTCGCGGGCATCGCCCGGCGCGAACACGGCCTTTTCGGCATACTGCACGCGGCCTTCGGTGTTGACGTAAGTGCCGTCCTTCTCGCTGAACGCGGCGGCCGGCAGGATCACGTCGGCAGCATGCGCCGCCTTGTCGCCATGATGGCCGATGTGGACGATCATGCTGTCGGCAAACTTCGTAAAGTCCACCTCGTCTGCGCCCAGCGAGATCACCATCTTCGGCTTGGCCGCAACCAGATCGGCAATGCCGCCGGCCTGAGCGTAACCGAGCATCAGTCCGCCCATGCGGCTCGCGGCCATGTGGACGACGTTGAAGCCGTTCCAGCCCTCACGAACGAGGTTGAACTGCTCGGCAAAGGCCAGACCTGCGCCAAGCGCGCCCTTGCCCAGTGCCGCGCCGCCCAGAATGACCGCAGGCTTCAGCGCCGAACCGAACACATCGCTGACTTCGGCAGGCAGGTTGCCCAGCACCGCCAGATCGTCACCGAGGAACGTCGCCGGATAAGTCGGGTCCCACTGCGGGCCGACCACGAAGACCTTCGCGCCCTTCTTCACCGCCTTGCGCAGGCGGGTGTTAAGCAGCGGCGCCTCGTCGCGGATCATTGACCCCACGATCAGCACGGCGTCCGCATCCTCGATGCCAGCCAGCGTCGAATTGAAATTCACTGCCGCAAGGTTCGACGTGTCATAAGCAAGACCGGTCTGGCGGCCTTCGAGCAGCGTGGAACCCAGGGCTCCGGCCAGCTTCTTGGCCGCAAACATCGTCTCGCAATCGACCAGATCGCCCGCGATCACCGCCACCGACGAACCCGGATTGATCCTCGCAACGGCCTCGAAAGCCTCGGCCCAGGTCGCCGCAACCAGCTTGCCATCACGGCGTAGCCACGGCTTGTCGAGACGGCGGCGGGTCAGCCCGTCGACCATGTAGCGGCCACGGTCGGACAGCCATTCCTCGTTCACGTCGTCGTTCACGCGTGGCAGGATGCGCAGCACTTCACGGCCACGGCTGTCGAGCCGCACGTTCGAGCCGATCGCGTCCGAAACGTCAATCGACAGCGTCTTCTTCAGCTCCCACGGACGCGCTTCGAACGCATAGGGGCGAGAAGTCAGCGCGCCGACCGGGCAAAGGTCGATCACGTTGGCGGAAAGCTCGTGCGCCGCAGCCTTTTCCAGATAGGTGGAAATCTGCATCGTCTCGCCGCGATAGAGCGCGCCGATCTCGTCCACGCCCGCCACTTCCTCGCTGAAGCGGACGCAGCGGGTGCAATGGATGCAGCGCGTCATCGTCGTCTTGATGAGCGGCCCCATGTACTTCTCGGTCACCGCGCGCTTGTTCTCGTGATAGCGCGAGGCGCCGCGGCCATAGGCGACCGACTGGTCCTGCAGATCGCATTCGCCGCCCTGATCGCAGATCGGGCAGTCGAGCGGGTGATTGATAAGGAGAAACTCCATCACTCCTTCCCGCGCCTTCTTGACCATCTCGGAATCCGTGCGGATTTCCTGGCCTTCGCTGGCCGGAAGCGCGCACGAAGCCTGCGGCTTGGGCGGCCCCGGCTTCACTTCGACCAGGCACATGCGGCAGTTTCCGGCAATGCTCAGCCGCTCGTGATAGCAGAAGCGCGGGATTTCCTTGCCGGCCAGCTCGCACGCCTGCAGGACGGTAGCGCCTGCCGGAACCTCGAGTTCTACGCCGTCGACTTTGACCTTGGGCATTATTCTGCTGCCTCCCGGACATCGCCCGCACGTTCGGCGATGCGACGTTCGATTTCGGGGCGGAAGTGGCGGATCAAGCCCTGGATCGGCCAAGCGGCCGCGTCACCCAGGGCACAGATGGTGTGGCCTTCGACCTGCTTGGTCACGTTGAACAGCATGTCGATTTCCTCGACATCCGCATCGCCCGTGCGCAGGCGTTCCATCACGCGCCACATCCAGCCCGTTCCTTCGCGGCACGGCGTGCACTGGCCGCAGCTTTCGTGCTTGTAGAAATACGACAGACGGCTGATCGCGCGGACGATGTCGGTCGACTTGTCCATGACGATGACAGCGGCGGTGCCAAGGCCCGAACCCAGCGCGCGAAGGCCATCGAAGTCCATCGGCGCGTCCCAGATTTCGGCCGCCGGAACCAGCGGGACCGACGAGCCGCCGGGGATCACGGCGAGCAGGTTGTCCTTGCCGCCACGGATGCCGCCGCAGTGCTTCTCGATCAGCTCGCTGAACGGGATGCTCATCTCTTCCTCGACCACGCAGGGCCGGTTCACGTGGCCGCTGATCTGGAAGAGCTTGGTGCCCTTGTTGTTCTCGCGCCCGAACGAGGAGAACCACGAAGCGCCGCGACGCAGGATCGTCGGCGCAACCGCGATCGATTCCACGTTGTTGACCGTGGTCGGGCAGCCATAAAGGCCCGCGCCTGCCGGGAACGGCGGCTTGAGACGCGGCTGGCCCTTCTTGCCTTCGAGGCTCTCGATCATCGCGGTCTCTTCGCCGCAGATGTAGGCGCCCGCGCCGCGATGGACGAAGACGTCGAAATCGTAGCCCGAACCGCTCGCGTTCTTGCCGATAAGGCCGGCGTCATAGGCCTCCTGCACGGCGGCAAACAGAGTCTCGGCCTCGCGGATATATTCGCCGCGAATGTAGATGTAGGCGGCGCGCGCACGCATCGCATAGCCCGCGATCAGCGCGCCCTCGATCAGCTTGTGCGGATCGTGGCGGATGATCTCGCGGTCCTTGCACGAACCCGGCTCGGACTCGTCGGCGTTGATCACCAGGAAGCTGGGACGGCCGTCCTTCGATTCCTTGGGCATGAACGACCACTTCATGCCGGTGGGGAAGCCCGCACCGCCACGACCGCGCAGGCCCGAAGCCTTGATTTCCTCGATGATCGCGTCCTGCCCGCGCTCCATCAGGGCCTTGGTGTTGTCCCAATCCCCGCGCTGACGAGCAGCGGCGAGGTTCCACGGCTGGAAGCCGTAGACGTTGGTGAAGATGCGGTCCTTGTCCTGAAGGGCCATCTTACCACTCCCCTCGATAGTCGTGGTTGGCATCGACCATCGCCGTCAGGTTGCTCAAGGCACCTGCCGGTTCCACCGTATGACGGCCCGGCAGCTGCGTGCCGGTCTTCGGCTGCTTGCCCGCGGCCAGCTCGTCAAGGATGCGCTCCATGTCGGCGGCGGTGAGGTCTTCGTAGTTGTCGTCGTTGATCTGGACCATGGGAGCAGAGGCGCAGTTGCCCATGCACTCGACCTCGGTCAGCGTGAACATGCCGTCCGCCGTGGTGTGGCCCTTCTTCAGGCCCTTGCCCTTGCAGGCGGCGAGGATGTCGTCAGACCCGCGCAGCATGCACGGCGTAGTGCCGCAGACCTGCACGTGGAAACGGCCGATCGGCGCGATGTTGTACATCGTGTAGAACGTCGCCACCTCGACCACGCGGATCACCGGCATGTCGAGGTACTTGGCGACATATTCCATCACCGGGATCGGCAGCCAGCCTTGCGTGTTCAGCTCCGCCCCCACCTGGCGCTGCGCCAGATCGAGAAGCGGCATCACCGCAGAGCGCTGACGCCCCGCGGGATAACGACCGACGATGACCTTGGCCTGCTCGGCATTCTCCGCCGTCCATTCAAAGCCACCCCAGCGCGCGCGCAGTTCGGGGCTGTCCGGTTCGATGAAGCGATCAGCCATTGGTCCGCCCCCGCTTGATCAGGATATCCTGCGCATAGTGGAACAGCTCGAACCCGCCGATGGCGGCGATCAGCATGGGCAGCGTCTCGGTCGCCTGCGCGCCGAGATACAGTTCGCCGAAGTACCACGCGGCGAGCACGAGGCCCGTCAGCATGGCCCACAGGCGCATGAGGTCAAACGTGGACTTCACCGGATAAACTCCACCCGAGAGCACTTGTCGCCCTCGAAAGAATAGACTGCGATCACATCGAACGGCTCGACCAGCGCCGAACCATCGGTGGCGGGCCCGCGCGTCACATGCTCGCGCATCAGCACGTAGTTGCCGATGGCCTGCGCTTCCTTGATCTCGGCATGGTTCTGCGGCCAGCGCGCAAACGCGGCAGCAAGGCCCGAGCGCGTGCCCTCCTTGCCCTCACGCACCACATCCCCACGATAGTTCGCCTCGCAGGCATCGTCGGTCATGTAGGAGACGTAAGTATCCACGTCCTGCGCGTTGTAGGCGGCGATCATCGCCTTGGCCGTGTCAAGATTGCTCACCGGTCACACTCCCCGAACACCACGTCGATCGCGCCGATGATCGCGGTCACGTCGGGCAGCATGTGGCCTACGCTCATGAAGTCCATTGCCTGGAGGTGGCTGAATGCGGTCGGGCGGATCTTGCAGCGGTAGGGCTTGTTCGAGCCGTCCGAGATCAGATAGACGCCGAATTCGCCCTTGGGGCTTTCGGTTGCCACGTAGACTTCGCCCGCCGGAACGTGGAAGCCTTCGGTGTAGAGCTTGAAGTGATGGATCAGCGCTTCCATCGACTGCTTCATCTCGGCGCGCTTGGGCGGCACCACCTTGCGGTCGGTGCTGGCCACCGGGCCTTCGGGCATCTGCGCAATGCACTGCTTCATGATGCGGGCCGACTGGCGCACTTCCTCGACACGGACCATGAAGCGGTCATAGCAATCGCCGTTGGTGCCCACGGGCACGGCAAAATCCATGCGGTCATAGACGTCGTAGGGCTGGCTCTTGCGCAGGTCCCACGGAATGCCCGAGCCACGGATCATCGGGCCGGAGAAGCCCCAGCGCAGCGCATCTTCCTTCGAGACGATGGCAATATCGACATTGCGCTGCTTGAAGATGCGGTTGTCGACGACGAGGCTCATCGCGTCTTCGAACAGCGGGAACAGACGCTCGTCGATCCAGTCCGCGATGTCGGTCAGCAGCTTGAGCGGCACGTCCTGGTGCACGCCGCCGGGGCGGAACCATGCCGAGTGCATGCGCGCGCCCGAAGCGCGTTCGAAGAAGTTGAGGCAGTCCTCGCGGATTTCGAACAGCCACAGGTTCGGCGTCATCGCGCCGACGTCCATGACGTGCGACCCGAGGTTGAGCATGTGGTTGCAGATGCGGGTCAGCTCGGCGAACAGCACGCGCAGGTACTGGGCGCGCAGCGGAACCTCGATGTTCAGCAGCTTTTCTACCGCGAGCACGTAGGAGTGCTCCATGCCGAGCGGCGAGCAGTAGTCGAGCCGGTCGAAATACGGCAGCGCCTGCAGGTAGGTCTTGTGCTCGATCAGCTTCTCGGTGCCGCGATGGAGCAGGCCGACGTGCGGGTCGATTCGCTCGATGATCTCGCCGTCAAGCTCCATCACCATGCGCAGCACGCCGTGTGCCGCCGGGTGCTGGGGCCCGAAGTTGATCGTGTAGTTGGTGATGACCTCGTCGCCGGTGGTCGGCGACTGTTCGAGGCTCAGGCTCATGCGCCTTCTCCATCGGTCTTCTTCTTGCGCGGCTTGCGAGCCGGACGATCTTCGGTCGGCTCAGGCGCGGCAGGCGCGTCCTTGGTCGAATCCGCAGGCGGCACAGCCTTGGCAGCCTCGGCGTTGGCCTTCTCGCCCGCACCGGTATCGGCAGGCTTTTCCGTCGTCGTGGGCGTAGCGACAGGAGCAGGCGCTGGGTTTGCCGGTGGCACAACAGCCTTCTCGTCGCCCGGCAGCACGTAGTCCGCGCCTTCCCACGGGCTCATGAAGTCGAATTGGCGGAGGTCCTGCGCCAGCTGCACCGGCTCATAGACCACGCGCTTGTCTTCTTCCGAATAGCGCAGCTCGACATAGCCGGTCAGCGGGAAGTCCTTGCGGAACGGATGCCCCTGGAAACCATAGTCGGTGAGGATGCGGCGAAGGTCCGAATTGCCCGCGAACAACACGCCAAACATGTCGTAGACTTCGCGCTCGTACCAGCCGGCGTTCGGCCAGAGCGTCGTCACGGTCGGCACCGGCGTCGCCTCGTCGGTCGAGGTCTTGACGATCACGCGGTGGTTCTTCGTCACCGACAGCAGGCAGTAGCACACGTCGAAACGTTCAGCCCGCTGCGGGTAGTCGACGCCCGCGATGTCCATCAGCTGCTGGTATTCGTGATTGTCACGGAGCAGGCGCAGGGCATCCTCGACGCTGTCGCGCGCAACGGTGAGCAGGATTTCGCCATGCTCCTCGTCAGCCGAGACCAGCATCGCGCCCAGCGAAGCCGCCAGCGCTTCCTTCACACCCTCGTTCGAGGACCAGCGCGGCGCGGAGTGGAGAACGGTCATAATCCCTTGCTCCTCAGCGCTCGATCGTGCCGGCGCGGCGGATCTTCCGCTGCAGCTGCATCACGCCATAGAGCAGCGCCTCGGCGGTCGGCGGACAGCCGGGGACATAGATGTCCACGGGCACGATGCGGTCACAGCCACGCACCACCGAATAGCTGTAGTGATAATAGCCGCCGCCATTGGCGCACGACCCCATCGAGATCACGTACTTCGGGTCCGACATCTGGTCGTAGACCTTGCGCAGCGCCGGGGCCATCTTGTTGCACAGCGTGCCGGCCACGATCATCACGTCCGACTGGCGCGGCGAAGCACGCGGGGCAACGCCGAAGCGCTCCATGTCATAGCGCGGCATGTTGACGTGGATCATCTCGACCGCGCAGCAGGCAAGGCCGAAGGTCATCCACCACAGCGAGCCGGTACGGGCCCACTGGAACAGTTCCTCGGTGCTGGTGACGAGGAAGCCCTTGTCATTCACCTCGGCATTGAGGCTGTCGAAAAACGCCTGGTCCGGCGCCGTCACGGCACCGGCATTGGCAGTAACGAGCGGGTTAGTGGCCATGTTGCTCATTCCCAGTCCAGCGCGCCCTTCTTCCAGGCGTAGATGAAGCCGATCACCAGTTCGCCGAGGAAGACCATCATGGTCGTCCACCCGGCCCAACCGGTTTCCTTCAGGCTGACGGCCCAGGGAAACAGGAACGCGGCTTCGAGATCGAAGATAATGAACAGGATCGCGACGAGATAGAACCGTACGTCGAACTGGCTGCGCGGGTCTTCGAACGCGGGGAAGCCGCATTCATACTCGCTGAGCTTTTCCGCGGTGGGATTGTGAGCGCCGGTCAGGCGCGACACGCCCATCGGCAGGAACACGAATGCGGAAGAAAGCGCCAATGCGATCCCGAGGAAGATCAGGATCGGCAGGTATTGAGACAGATCGACCAAAGGGCTGACTCGCGAAGCTGCAGGTTCGCCTGCGCCCTAGTCCCGACCGCGCCCGTACGCAAGTGGGGTGGATTGCACTAAGGGCGGAATTGCCCGCCCTTTTCCCCGTCTTGCACCGCGGGGCGACGCAGATGCGCCGCCGTGCCATTCGTAAGCCTTGCTTACTTCAGCTGCATCTTGAGCGTGCGCGCCGTGGCAGCACCATAAGGCGGCTTGAGGCCCGCAATCTTGGCAAGGTCAATCTTCGGCTGGCTATAGACTGCGCGGGCATGGCTGAACGAACGGAAGCCTTCCACGCCGTGGTAGCTGCCCATGCCCGAAGGCCCCACCCCGCCGAACGGCAGGTCATCGGCCGAGACATGAAAAATAACATCATTGACGGTAACCCCGCCCGAGATCGTCCGGGTCAGCACTGCCTCTCGCTCGGCCGCATCCTCGCCGAAGTAATAAAGCCCCAGCGGACGGTCATGCGCATTGATATAGTCGATGGCCTGTTCGATCCGGGAATAGGTCTTCACCGGCAGCACCGGCCCGAAGATCTCGTCCTGCATGACCTTCATGTCGTCACTGACGTTGCGCAGGATCGTCAGCGGCAGCTTGTTGCCGTTCGATCCCTCGAAGTTCTCGTTCCCCGGATTGACGACAATCGCCTCGGCCCCCTTGGCAACGGCATCATCGACAAGGCCCGCCAACCGGTCACGGTGCCGCCGGTTGATGACCGAGGTGTAGTCATCATTCGCCAGAAGCGTCGGGTACATCTGCGCCACGCTTGCCTGCACCGCGCCGATGGCCTTGTGCTCGAGCTCCTCGGGCACAAGCATGTAGTCTGGTGCAAGGCAGATCTGCCCGGCGTTCATCATCTTGCCCAGCGCGATCCGCTCCGCCGCCTTGGCAACGTCGGCACTGCGACCGAGAATGGTCGGCGACTTGCCGCCCAGTTCCAGCGTCACCGGCACCAGATTGTCGGCCGCCGCATGCAACACATGCTTGCCAATCGAGGTCGCCCCGGTGAACAGCAGGTGGTCAAACGGCAGCGAGCAGAAGTCCTGCCCCGTCTGCGGTCCCCCAAGGATCACCGCTACCTCCTCCTCGCCGAAGAACTTCGGAAATAGCTCGGCCATCAGTTCCGAGGTCCGCTCGGTAAACTCGCTGGGCTTCAGCATCGCTCGGTTGCCTGCCGCGAAGGCCTGCGCCAGCGGCCCCATCGTCAGCCCCACCGGAAAATTCCACGGCGCTACGATGCCGATCACACCCTTGGGCTCGTACCGCACCTCGGCCCGCGCCCCAAGCAGGTTCAGCGGGAAGTTGACGTGGCGCTTCTCAGGCTTGCTCCACGCCTTCATGCGCTTCTGCGAATAGCGGATCAGGCTGATCGAAGGCATGATGTCGGTCAGCATCGACTGCTCGTGGCTGCGATGGCCAAAGTCGGCGCTCATAGCCCGGGCGAAGTCCTCCCCATGTGCCAGCAGCATTCTGGCGCACCGCTCCAAACGGTCATTGCGCGTGGCCAGCGGCTCGGGCCGCGCTGCCGTGAACGCCTCGCGCTGCTTGCCCAGCGCAGTCATCATCTCGTCGCGCGCCGTTTCCTTGAACATGTCGCCCCGCTCCCCGAATCGTTCTCAGCCTGGTCCCTGCAGCAGGAAGAGCAGCCATGCCGTAGCGGCAAGGCAGGTCCCCAGCGGCAGGGCCGTGTCGGCATCGATCTTACGCTTGCTGACAAGCATGACAATAGCCGCCGCAATGCCGATGATGCTCGCGCCAAGCATGGTCTCGACCACGCCGAGCGGCCCCAGCCAGAGCCCGATGGCGCCAAGCAGCGGCGGATCGCCCGAGCCCATCCCCTCGCGCCCACGAGCCTTGAGATAGAACCGCGCGATCAGCCACAGCATTGCATAACCCAGCACGCCCCCGGCAAGGGCTGTTCCGATCACCCCGGCGTCGTCGGTCACCCTCGCCCGCGCGACCGCAACGAGCAGCCCGCTAGCCGCCAGCCAGCCGACCAGCAGCCGCGGCAGCCACAAGTGCCTCAAGTCGAGCAAAGCCAGCAGCAGCAACTGCCACCCCAGCAGCATCGCGGCGAGCGCCAGCCCATCGCGCGCAAGCAGTAGTGATGCCACGCCGATGCCCGCGCCGCCCAGTTCGCAGGCCAGTTGCCATCCGCCGATCCGGGAGCCGCAGGTCCGGCAACGCCCCGCCTGCACCAGCCACGACAGGACCGGAACCAGCTCGACCACCGTCAGAGCCTTGCCGCACCCTTCGCAAGCCGACCGGCCGCTCACGATCGAACGGCCCGACGGCAACCGTTCCAGAGCAGCGCCCAGAAAACTCCCGAAAATTGCGCCCAGAATGGCCGAACCGACCAGCGGAACGCCTGCAGGCAGGCTCGAAAATGCAGGTTCCAGCATCTGTTCGACCAATGCCCCATTTGCGTTCGCTGCAGTGCAGCACTATGTACGCAGATGAACGCGGGAGCACACAAGCCCGCGCATCAGCGCCCAGACACAAGGGCCAAATGCAAAGGTCAGTCAAGACATGGCACAGTTCTCGTCAGCCGATCCCGTCGTCATCCTGTCCTATGCCCGCACCCCGATGGGCGCGATGCAGGGAGCCTTGGCAGACGTTTCTGCCACCGATCTCGGCGCCACCGCCGTCAAGGCTGCGGTCGAGCGCGCAGGCGTCTCGCCCGATGGCATCGACCGTATCTACATGGGCTGCGTGCTTCCGGCAGGCCTTGGTCAGGCTCCTGCCCGCCAGGCGGCCATCAAGGCCGGTCTTCCCAAGTCGGTCCAGGCAACCACGGTCAACAAGGTTTGCGGCTCGGGCATGCAGACCATCATCATGGGCGCCGAAGCGCTGGCTGCGGGCAGCGTCGATGTCGTCGTCGCCGGCGGCATGGAATCGATGACCAATGCGCCGTACCTTCTCAAGAAGCACCGCTCGGGCGCGCGCATCGGCCACGACACGGCCTATGACCACATGTTCCTCGACGGTCTGGAAGACGCCTACGAGGCTGGCCGCGCCATGGGCACCTTCGCGCAGGACACCGCCAACGCCTATCAGCTGACACGCGAACAGCAGGACACCTACACCGTGGAGTCCCTGCGCCGCGCCCAGACGGCTGTTGCGGACGGGACTTTCAAGGACGAGATCGCCCCGGTCACCGTGAAGACGCGCGCCGGCGAAGTCACCGTCGACACCGACGAGGCACCCGGCAAGGGCCGTCCTGACAAGATCCCGTCGCTCAAGCCCGCCTTTGCCAAGGACGGCACGATCACCGCCGCCACCTCCTCGTCGATCTCAGACGGTGCGGCAGCAGTTGTCCTCGCCCGTGAGAGCACTGCCAAGGCTGCGGGCCTCGCCCCTGTCGCAAAGGTCATCGCGCTTGCCGCCCACGCGCAGGAACCGAAGGACTTCACCACTGCCCCGGTCGGCGCGATCCAGAAGGTTCTCGACAAGGCCGCATGGTCGATCGCCGATGTCGACCTGTTCGAAGTCAACGAAGCCTTCGCCTGCGTTGCCATGTTCGCGATGCACGACCTCGGCATCCCGCACGAGAAGATCAACGTCCATGGCGGCGCAACGGCACTCGGCCATCCCATTGGCGCGTCGGGCACCCGCATCGTCACCACGCTGATCGCCGCGCTCAAGAAGCATGGCAAGACCAAGGGCGTTGCCAGCCTCTGCATCGGCGGCGGTGAAGCGACGGCCCTGGCCATCGAACTGGTCTGATCCGCAACAGTCCGGCACAACGCCCGGAACAACGAAAGACCCCGACCGCAAGGCCGGGGTCTTTTCGCATCACGAACCGGCCATCGCCGTCAGGGCTTGCCCGCACCCCACACCGCTGTCGCCTTGATAAAGCCTTTGCGACCGTCAACGTCGAAGCTGCACCAGCCAGCCTTGCAATCGCCGATCTTGCCCATGACTCCGGGGGCCACGCGCCAGAGCAGACGCCCTGATCCGTCTTTGTTTTCGCGCAGGCCGGTGATCGAGCCCTTGACGATACCGGTCTGGTCCCTGCTCAGGAACTGCGCCAGCATCCAGCCCCGCGCGCCATCGGGATCCTCGACCAGACGCCAGCCCCCCATCACGCGCAACACTTTCATGGGCACGCCCTTGCGGGTGTAGGTCCAGTTGATCCGATATTCCCGACCCGGGCCCACGCGCATGTTCGCAGTGTCCTTGCGGGTCGATACCCAGTACGGCACGCCCGCGTCTGCGTCCTGCGCAACGGCTGTCGGCGCAAGCAGGGCGCAGGCGACTGACGCAAGGATGGCAGCAGGGGCACGACTGTAGCTCTTGATCATGTCCCAGCCGTCGCAAAAATGACCGGCAAGAGCAACACCGCACAGCGCTCTGTCCACGATGGCAGGGCCTTACCGCGCTTGACCGCTGCCCCACCCCCGGCCTAGCTTTGCAGCCATGCCGAGTTCCGCCGACTATCGCCCGACCCGCCGTGTCGATGGCACCCCGCGCGTCGCCGTCACCCGCCGTCTGCTCCCGGAAACGGAAGCGCGGATGGCCGAGCTTTTCGACGTCTCCCTGAACGATGAAGACCGCGCCATGTCGCGTGACCAGCTTGTCGCGGCGATGCAATCGGCCCATGTCCTCGTCCCCACGGTAACGGATCGGATCGATGCGGCGATGATCGCCGAAGCTGGTCCGCAACTTGGTTTGATCGCCAACTTCGGTGCGGGCACCGAACATATCGACCTTGCCGCCGCGCGCGCCCGCAAGATCATCGTCACCAACACGCCCGGCGTATTCACCGACGACACTGCGGACATGACGATCGCCCTGATCATCTCGGTCGCCCGCCGCTTGAACTATGGTGGCCGCACACTGCGCGCCGGGAAATGGGAAGGCTGGGCACCATCCACGATGCTGGGCCACCGCCTCGCCGGAAAGACGCTGGGCATCATCGGCATGGGTCGCATCGGCCAGGCCGTCGCGCATCGGGCAAGGGCTTTCGGGCTCAATGTCCTGTACAACAGCCGCCACCGCCTGCCCGAAGCGCTCGAGACGATGTTCGGCGCAAATTTCGAACCCGATCTCGACAGGCTGGTCGCCGAGGCGGACATTCTGACGCTGCATTGCCCGGCCACGCCGGAAACGCATCACATGATCGACGCGCGACGCATCGGCCTGATGAAGCCGCACGCCTACATCGTGAACACTGCGCGCGGCCAGTTGATCGAGGAAGAGGCCCTCATTGCAGCCTTGGTCGATGGCCGCATCGGCGGCGCCGGGCTCGACGTGTTCGAACACGAACCCCAGGTCGATGCGCGCTTGCTGGCCCATCACAATGTGGCGATCCTGCCGCACATGGGCAGCGCCACGTTCGAGGGCCGCATTGCTTCGGGCGACAAGGTCATCGCCAACATCCGCTTCTGGGCGGATGGTCATCGCCCGCCAGACCAGGTGCTTGAAGGCCTCGTTTAACGCAAAGCCACTGTCCGAAACTGGAACCGTTCGTCGCGTTTCGCACAACAAACGGTTGTCGGCGCGCTTGTGCGCTGCCGCAAAGTTGCTCTAAAGCCCCGCGCGGAGAGGATCTGGCGCAGCACCACTGCGCGAGGGGGAGAGTCACGCATGCGTAAACTACTGGCGATGGCCTGCGCCGCAGGAGCGATTCTGCTGCCCGCACTGGCCCATGCCCAAGGCGCCGTCAGCGTCGAGGATGTTGCCGATACCGGAGACACCGCCTGGATTCTGGTGTCTTCAGCCTTCGTGCTGATGATGGCGATGCCGGGCCTGACGCTGTTCTACGGCGGTCTCGTCCGAGCCAAGGGCTTCCTTGCCGTGCTCGTGCAGGTGGGAGCAATTGCGGCAGTCGCCTCGGTGCTTTGGGTGATGGTCGGTTACACCCTGGCCTTTGGCGACGTGTCGGGCGGCTGGCTCGGCGCAGGCAACGCCTGGATGCTCCTGAACCTCGGCAACGTCCGCGCCAATACCGCGATCCCGGAAAGCGCCTTTGCCCTGTTCCAGATGTGCTTCGCGCTGATCACGCCCGCCCTGATGGTCGGCGCATGGGTCGATCGCGCGCGCTTCGGTTGGGTCGTCGCCTTCACCGCGTTGTGGAGCCTTCTGGTCTACGCACCGGTAGCGCACTGGATCTGGGGCGGCGGTTGGCTGGCAACCCGCTTCGGCACGCTGGATTTCGCCGGCGGGATCGTCGTCCACACCACCGCAGGCGTATCGGCGCTGATCGTAGCGATGTTGCTTGGCAAGCGCGCCGGTTTTCCCAAGACGCTGATGCTGCCGCACAGCCCTGCTCTCACGATGGCCGGTGCCGCCCTGCTCTGGGTCGGCTGGTTCGGCTTCAACGGAGGCTCTGCCCTCGCCGCCAATGACGATGCCGCCTCGGCGATCATCAACACTCACCTTGCCGCCTGCGTCGCCGCGCTCGTCTGGATCGGCATCGAAAAGCTCAGCGTCGGCAAGGCCACCTCGGTCGGCTTTGCCACCGGCGCCATCGCCGGCCTCGCAACCGTAACGCCTGCCGCCGGGTTCATCGCCCCGGGTTCTGCCATGCTGTTCGGCATAGTCGCTGCGGCCGTCTGCTATCCGATGATCCAGCTGGTCAAGCAGCGGCTCCAGATTGACGACTCGCTCGACGTCTTCGCCGTCCACGGTGTTGGTGGCATGATCGGGTCTCTGCTGCTGGCCGTGTTCATCTCGCCTTCGTTCGGCGGGACTGGCTTTGCCGAGGGCATGACACTGGGCCGCCAGATCGTGGCCCAGGTTGCCGGCGTCGGCATCGTGGCGGTATGGAGCGGCATCGCCACCGTCGTCTGCTCGCTGATGGTTTCCATGGTCATCCCCATGCGCGTCAGCGAAGACGAGGAACGCGAAGGCCTCGACATCACCAGCCACGGCGAACGCGCCTGGGAATTCGACTGATCGAACGCAGGCAAGGCGCGGCTTCGTCAAGTCGCGCCTTGCACCGGCCAGCGCACAGCCATAATCAGGTGCCATGACCGTACCTGAGGCCGACGCCCCGCCCCTGCTCGAACAGGATCTGTGCACGGGCTGCGCGGCATGCTGCGACGGCACGTTGTTCACCCATGTCGAAGTAACCCGCGACGAGGAGCAGGCACTTGGCCATCGCTTCGCCATGCAATCGCGCGAAACCGATGCGATCTTCTTTCAGCCCTGCCCGCACTCTGTTTGCCAGAGCTGCCAGATCTATACGATGCGCCCCGAAACCTGCCGCACCTTCCGTTGCAAGACATTGAAGGCCATGCGCGCCAGCGAGATCGAGAGTGCCGAGGCCTTTCGGCGCGTGGACGAAATGCTGAAGGCGCGTGAGCAGTTGCAGCCATTCCTGATCGCAGGGGAAACGCTCAACGCCGCACGCGATCGCCGCGCACACATCGCCGCCAAGCCCGAGCGCACGGCGGTCGAAACGGCCTTCCTGCTTAAACTGACAGCCTTCGACCTCCTGCTCGACCGCTACTTCCGGGATTCTCGCAAGGCGATGTTTCTTCAAAGGTCGTCAGGTCAGGCGGCGGCCTAGGCACTAACCTTGGTTATAACTGTCTCTAGCTAAAATTTCCTGAAGCTCATGACCTTCGGTAGATAGCAAGGCTGCTTTGCCGCCGGTATCATCCCGACAAATGGCCGAAACTGACGAACTCTCCATCGCAAGCAAGCTCTGCCTCGCTTGTGGCCTTTGCTGCGACGGCACGGTCTTCGGCTTTGCCCTGATCGAGGAATCCGAGGTCGAGGATACGGCCGCGATCGGTCTGCAAACCTTCCGCACGACCAATGATGAGCCGGCATTCCGGCTAGGGTGCCACTATCTCGATGGCACGGCCTGCACGCGCTACCAGTCCTGGCGACCGTCGGTCTGCGGCGACTACTACTGTCAGGTCCAGAAGCGCGTGCGCAAGCACGAACTCGCCGAGGAAAAAGCGTTCAGCATGATTGCCCGGGCCAGGCAGATGACCGATGAAATCAAGGCCTTGCTGCCCCCCGGAGTGCCAATCTCGCAAGCGCGGCGGCTCTTCAAGGATCTCGCTGCAAAGCAGCCCGATCTTGCGCCAGATGAAGCCACCTTCCTGGTCAAGATGTTCGTGCTCGAACGCTTTCTCGACAGCGAGTTCAGAGGAGCCAAACGTGCGCATCTTCGCGGCGCGGAAAAGCGGCAGGCGTCCCAGCATGGCGCTGCCTCGCAAAGTTGAACTTGCGGTCGATTCCTGCCGAAAGTTATCCCGGCTTTGTGACTAATTTCCCCGCTGCGCTTGCCTTCCGACAAGTGGCGCCACGCCGACGTCGCCTGTATTCCTGCTGGAATGTCTGCCGCCGCACCTGATCTCACGCTGGAAAGCAGGCTTTGCCTGGCATGCGGCCTGTGTTGTGACGGCACCCTCTATGAGGATGCCAAGATCCGCGAAGACGAAATCAGCGATGTCGAAAGCATCGGCCTGACAACTTCGCGCAATGCGCAAGGCCATCCCACGTTCGCATTTGCCTGCCACTACCTCGATGGCGCCTGTTGCACCCGATACGAGCAATGGCGCCCATCTGTCTGTTCAAAATTCTTCTGCAGGGTCCAGCAAAGGGCGCGCGCAGGCGAATTGACCGAAGGGCAGGCTCTCGAAAAGATTGCAGCGGCTCGCCAACTGGTCACCGAGGTCAAGGCAGTGCTGCCCGACGGCATGCCCATCGTCGAAGCGCGTCATCATTTCACGCGCATCGCGGCAAGGCAGCCCGACCTTTCGCCGATCGAAGCCCGCTTCGCAGTCAAGATGTTCGTGCTCGAACGATTCCTGGATCTAGAATTCCGCAAGGCCGACAAGGGGCATCTACCCGCTGCCAGCACATCCAGCACCCCGGCCTGACCGGAGCGCCGCGCCGGCAAAGCGCGGGACGCCCCGTTGGCCGGAAACGGTCAGTCCCCGGTAAGGATACGGTCGACCAGTTGCTTCACCGTCGGGGTGAAGTTGTTCGAATAGAACGGGTCCTGCTTGAAGCGATAGGCGGCGTGGCCTGCAAACATCAGGTTCTTGTCGATGTCGCCGCCGTGCGCGATGTCCTGCAGCGTCTTCTGGATGCAGAAGCTGCGCGGATCGGCGAGGCGCCCGGTGGTGTAATCGTCATGGTCCTTCCACGACGAGAAACCGCAGTGCGAAAGGCACCCCATGCAGTCCTTCTGGTCCTGCTGGATCTCGTCGCGCTCTTCCGGCGTCACGAACACCATCGTGTCATCCGGCGTGCGCAGCGCATGGACAAACCCCGCGCCATGCCATTCGCGCGCGCGGGCAAGGTCGTTCGGCGTCACCCAGAAATTCTTGCCGCGCACACCGACGTCAAGCTGAGCGGTATGCTCGCCCGCTTCGACCCGCGAGTACGGAATCTGGCGCTCGGACCGCGCTTCGAGCGAACGCAGGAAAGGATTGCGCACGGCCGAGGAATAGAAGCCCGTGGGCGAGAAGCGGTGCAGCAGCACGTCACCCGGCTCAAGCGTGCGCAGGTGGTCCTTCCAGCCCTGGGGGATCGGGCTTTCCTCGGTCAGCAGTGGGCGCGTACCGAACTGGAAGGCGATCGCGCCCAGTTCAGGATTGTCGATCCAGTCGTTCCATTCGCGCAGGAACCATACGCCACCGGCCATCACGATCGGCACCGAGTCCGCGATGCCTTCTGCCCGCATGACATCGCGAAGCGCCTTCACCCGCGGGAACGGGTCTTCCGGCTTGCGCGGATCTTCTGCGTTGGAAAGCCCGTTGTGGCCGCCTGCCAGCCAGGGGTCTTCGTAAACCACGGCGCCCAGCAACTGCGGGACCTTGTGGTAGGCCCGCTTCCACAGGGCACGGAACGCGCGGCCTGACGACACGATTGGCAGATAATTCACGTTGAAACGCGCGGCGATCTCGGAAAGCTTGTAGGGCATTCCGGCGCCGCAGGTCACGCCGGTCACCAGACCGGGGGTCTGCTCCAGCACCGCTTCCAGAATCGGCTGCGCCCCGCCCATTTCCCACAGCACGTTGATGTTGATGGCGCCCTTGCCGCCCGAAATGTCGTGCGCGCGCTTCACCTGCTCGACTGCGCCATCGATGGCATAGCGCATCAGCTCTTCGTGGCGCTCCTTGCGGGTGAGGGCGTTATAAACCTGTGGAATTATCTTGCCTTCGGCATCGTAGCTGTCGGCATTGACCGCGCTGACCGTGCCGATCCCCCCGGCAGCAGCCCACGCGCCCGAACTCATGTGATTGGTTGCCGCAACACCCTTGCCGCCCTCAACCAGTGGCCAAACCTCGCGGCCACCATAGAGAATCGGCTTCAACCCCTTGAACGCAGACATCAATTTCCTTTCAACGCGCTTGTCGCGCTCGCACCCTTGGCCGTCTTCAGACGGCACGGCTTTATCTCGCCCGGCTCAGGACGGCTCTTCGCCGCGACGAACTGGGCATAATATCCCGCAATCTCTGGTTTACGGTGAAATTCATCCAAGCGAAAGCCCACGGCTTCCAGTTCGCAGATCAGCAGCGCCGGCGGAATGCCGTGGCGATCCGTCGAACGATCGAGGTCGACCACCACGATCTTGCCTCCGGCCTTCAGTGATGGCCACATCCGCCACGCGAAGGCGTAAGGCTCGGTCACTTCGTGATACATGTGGATCAGCAGCACGCGATCGAAGCTGCGCTCGGGCAGGCGCGGGTCGTCAACACCGCCCGGCTTGATCGAGACGTTGTCGAGCCGGTCATGCTCCACACGCGATCCCAGCCGCCGCAAGGCATCGCCGTCAATGTCCTGCGCCAGCACACGTCCCTTGTCCCCGACGCGCTCGGCAAGACGAACGGTATAGTACCCCTCGCCTGCGCCGATGTCGGCCACGCTCATGCCCGGCTTTATCCCGGCAAGGTTCATCACCATGTCCGCCTCGCCCAGGCGGTCACGTTCCTGCTCGTTGGAAAAGGCATTGCTGACCACGCCGGAAACGGGACGGTCGGCGGTCGGAAACTCGCGCGCAGTTTCAGGACGCTTGTCGTCCACCTGCGGCTTGCAAGCGCCAAGCGCCAGCAATGCCAGAACGGCGAAAGCGACTGAACAATGGGCCGAAGCCCGCCGCATCAATCGTCGTCCTCCACGGTCACCTTCTCGCCGGTGACCTTCTGCGAAAGCGCCGCCGCCATGAACGGATCGAGCGCGCCATCGAGCACTTCGGTCGGGTTCGTGGAGACCACGCCGGTGCGCAGGTCCTTCACCTGCTGGTACGGCTGCAGCACGTAGGAGCGAATCTGGTGGCCCCAGCCGATCTCGGTCTTTGCGGCATATTCGCCGCTAGCCGCCGCCTCGCGCTTGGCCAGTTCGGCCTCGTAGATGCGCGCCTTCAGCATGCCCATCGCGGTCGCACGGTTCTTGTGCTGGCTGCGGTCGTTCTGGCTGGCAACAATGATCCCGGTCGGAACGTGGGTGATGCGCACTGCCGAGTCCGTGGTATTGACGTGCTGCCCGCCCGCGCCCGAAGCACGGTACGTATCGATCTTCAGGTCGGCCGGATTGATCTCGACCTCGATGTTGTCGTCGATCTCCGGATAGACCCAGACCGAGCTGAACGAGGTGTGCCGCCGCGCCGAGCTGTCATAGGGGCTGATCCGAACGAGCCGGTGCACGCCGCTCTCGGTCTTGGCATAGCCGTAAGCGTTTTCGCCCTTGATCAGCAGCGTGGCAGACTTGATGCCCGCCGCTTCGCCGGCGTGGTAATCGACCAGATCGACCTTGTAGCCATGGCGCTCCGCCCAGCGCGTGTACATGCGCTGCAGCATTTCCGCCCAGTCCTGGCTTTCCGTGCCGCCCGCGCCGGCGTGAACTTCGAGGAAGCAGTTGTTGGCGTCGGCCTCGCCTGCCAACAGGGCCTGAACCTTGTCGTTGTCGGCGCGGTCGGCCAGCGCGGCCAGCGTGGCAAGACCTTCGTTCACCGTGGCCTCGTCGTCTTCCATCTCGCCGAGCTCGATGAATTCGATGGCATCGGCCATTTCCTGCCCGATCTCGTTCACCGTCCCGACCGACGCCTCGAGGCGCCGACGCTCGCGCATCACCTCTTCGGCTTTCTTGGGATCATCCCACAGCTTCGGGTCCTCGACGCGGGCGTTCAACTCGTCGAGACGGCGCACGGCGCGATCCCAGTCGAGGAACTTGCGCACCAGCGCCAGCGCGGCGTTGATGCGGTCGATATGGGCCTGCCCTTCGGCACGCATGGGGCTGAACTCCGGTCAATTCGAACAAGAACGAACTGCGCCGCTTAGCGAAGCGGGCAGGCATGTAAAGCCCAAGCGTGAAAAGCCGAGTGGTTAAGCAGGGTGCGCGTTCAGCCCTTGAGCTTGCGCACCGCGGCCAGCGTCATCTTCACGTGGTCGCGATAGTCCATGTCGGAATGAACCATCACGATCTTGCCGTTGCGGGCAATGACATAGCTGGTGCGCTTGGTCAGCCCGGTCGACGAGCCATCGGGCTTGCGGAGGTCCACATCGTAGGCCTTGATCACGGCGGGACTGGCGCTGGCCACCGCGAACTTGTCGCGGCAAGCCTCGGTCGAGAACTTCTGCAGCGTCGCCACGTCGTCGTTCGACATGCCGATGACCGTGGCGCCTGCCGCCTTGAACTGCGCCGTCGCTTCGGCAAAGGCGTGGGCCTCCAGCGTGCAACCTTGCGTGAAGGCCTTGGGGTAGAAATACAGCACAACCGGCCCCTTCTTCAGCGCCTGCTGCAGCTTGAACGAGAACGGCTTGCCCGCCAGCGCTCCTGACGCTGCGAAATCCGGCGCGCGCGCACCGGTCGGCAATTCGGCAAAGGCCGGGGCGGAAACGGAAAGGGCGATGGCTGCGGCGGCAGCGGCAAGGGTGCGGATCGTCATGGCAGGGAGGCTAACAGAGCTTCTCCGAACTAGCCAATGCCTTTGAGGACAGGCCGCACAACGATCAGTAGATCCCGCCCTGTTCCTCCAGGAAGTCCTGCTCGACCGGCGCTTCCTCGGCGCCACCTTCGGGGATGCCGCGTGCGGCACGCGCCTTGCGCAAGGCGTCGATCACCGCCTGCTTGGCACTGACTTCGCCTTCGCGCGCCGTGCGCCGCGGTTCGGTGTCGGGTTTGAACGCTTCCCAGATCACCGAAGCCTTGGCCACGTCGTTCTCGGGCGTTCCACCGAACACGCGCTTGCCTGATACGCGGTCGATCTTGACCATGCGCACACCCTCGGGAACCGCGAAGGGCACGTCCTTCCAGCGCGTGCGCGTCTCCTGCACCAGTTGCTTGAACACCGGCGCGGCAATGCGCCCGCCCTGCGCATAGCCACCCAGGCTGCGCGGCTGGTCGTAACCGATATAGACGCCCGCGATGATGTCTGGCGATCCGCCAACGAACCACACGTTGGTCGGGCCCGATGTCGTCCCCGTCTTGCCGAACAGCGGCAGGTTCAGGTCGCGCAGAGTCACGGCCGTGCCCCGCACCACCACGCCTTCGAGCATGTGCACCACCTGATAGGCCGTGCGCGCATCCATCACCTGCTTGCCGGTCGGCTTGAAGCGCGGCATCGGCTTGCCGTCCCACTGCGGCATCGCGCAGTTGTCGCAGCGGCGGTTGTCGGCGCGCCAGATCACCTTGCCGTTGCGGTCCTGAACGTAGTCGATCAGGCTCGGATTGTGCTGACGCCCCTGGTTGGCCAGCGCCGCATAGGCGTTGACCATCTTGATCACCGTCGTGTCACCCGCACCCAGCGCCATCGACAGGTAAGGCTCATACTCGCCGATCCCGACATTCCGGATCGTGCGCACGACCTTGTCCATACCCACGTCGTTGGCCACGCGCACCGTCATCAGGTTGCGCGATTGCTCAAGCCCCCAGCGCATGGTGTGGCTGCCCGATCCGCCCTCGTTGCCGAAGTTGCGGAAGCACTTCTCGCCCAGTGCCGCGCCCTGATAGACGCAGAACGTGCCATCGACGACCATCGAGGCCGGCGTCATCCCGTTGTCCAGCGCAGTGGCATAGACGAACGGCTTGATGGTCGAGCCCGGCTGGCGGTTGGCCTGCGTCGCGCGGTTGAACGAGCCGAGCCGCGCGTCGAACCCGCCCTGCATCGCCAGAACGCGCCCGTTCTGCGGGTCCTCCACCACCATCCCGCCCGAAACCTCGGGCACGGTCCGCACCGCGTAAGTCGAGCCGTTGACGGGTGCCACCGCCGTCACGTCACCCGGCTTGATGGCGTCGGGCAGGCCGATCAGGCTGGCGGTCTTGCCATCGGCAAAGCCCACCTGCCCGGAGGAGCCGCTGCGCGAGAGCAGCACGCCGATCCGCCAGTTCTGATAGTTGATCGCAATATTGCTGGTGATCAGCTCGGTCTGCCAGCGATCGCCGTCGACATCGATCCGCGCAATCGGCCCATGCCATGCCCGCCCGCCCGAATAGCGCAGCAGCGCCGCCCGCAGCGCATTCTGCGAAGCTGTCTGCAATTGCGTATCGAGCGACGTGCGCACCCACAAGCCACCGGCATAGACGCTGTGCGGACCATCCTCGGCCTTCTCGCCGAACTTCTCGATCAGCTGGCGGCGCACTTCTTCAAGGAAATAGCCCGCATCGGCCGTGTAATTCTCGGCGCGACGCGGCTTGAGCCCCAGCGGCATGGCTTGCGCGGCGGCAGCCTGCTGCGGCGTCGCCCAACCGTTCTTGACCATCTGGTCGAGCACCCAGTTGCGCCGTTCGATTGCCTTGTCCTCGAACTTGGCCCGGCCATAGCGCTCCGGTGCCTTGGGCAGGATCGCGAGGAACGCCGCCTCATGCAGCTGCAGGTCGCCCACATCCTTGTCGAAATAGGCCCGCGCCGCCGCCTGCACGCCAAAGCTCTGCCGCCCCAGCGGAATTTCGTTGAGATAGAGTTCGAGGATCTGCTGCTTGGTCAGCACGCCCTCGATCCGCCGCGCCAGCACCATTTCCTTGAGCTTGCGGGTGATCGAGTATTCGTCGCCCAGCAGGATGTTCTTCGCCACCTGCTGCGTGATGGTCGAGCCGCCCTTGGCCCGCTCGTCCGAGCCAGCCTTCCTCGCATAATCGACCACCGCCCCGGCAAAGCCGAGGTAGTCGATGCCGCCATGGGTCCAGAACGTCTTGTCCTCGGCGGAAAGGAACGCATTGATCAGCGGCTCGGGAAAATCGACGAAGCGCAGCTGCACGCGGCGCTCGCGCGCATAGCTCGATACGATCTCGCCATCGTTGCCGCGCACCATCGTCGGCAGCGGCGGCTGATAGGTCAGGAGCATGTCGGCCGAAGGCATCGTGCGGATCACCGCCGCCCACAGCACGAACCAGCCAACCAGAATCGCGCCAATGGCGTAGTTGAGGAAGCGGAAGCGGCGGCTGTCGCCCCACTTTGCGCGATACCACCTGGAAAGGTTGCCCCACCGTGCGCGACCTTCCGCGCGGATGAGCTTGAACCGGGATTGCTGGGACGTCTCTTCGGCCATGTTGCAGGGCCTCTAGCACGCTCGCGCCCTGCCAAGCCAGAGCCAACCTGCCGCCAATCCGCTCAGCGCGTCGCAGGACCCTCAGATGCGCCCGCCTGAGGCACGTTAGCCTGAGAGGTACCGGCTTGGCCCTCGGCAAGGAAAATCGCGATCGCGCGCGCTACCGAACCGGCAAAGACCCGCCGCCACGCCGGATCGCGCATTTTCTGGGCATCGTCCACGTTGCTGATATAGCCTGCTTCGATCAGGGCAGATGGCAGGTCCAACGACTTCAGGACAACAAACGCCGCCTCGCGTTGCGGAGTCTGGTGAAAGCGCACCGTGTCCTGCCCTTCCCTGACGACCAGTTGCCCGAACCGCAACGACCGTCCCCGCATTTCCCGCCGCGCCAGATCGACAAGGATCGAGGATACTTGCGCTCCCTGCCCGTCGAGGTTCACGCCGTTGACGGTATCAGCCTTGTTCTCCCGCGCCGCCAGCGCCTCGGCAACGCCGTCCGATGCCTTGTCCGAAAGCGTGTAGACCGTCGCCCCTTGCGCCGAGTCATTCTGCGCAGCGTCGGCATGGACCGATATGAACAGGTCTGCGGCAAGGCGGTGCGCGATGTCGGCGCGCTCTTCCAGCACCAGAAACCGGTCCGAGTTCCGCGTCATCGCCACCCGCACCTTGCCCTCGGCCAGCAGGGCATCGCGCAGGGATTGCGCCAGCAACAGCGTCAGGTCCTTTTCACGCTCTCCCGCCGAACCGCTCGCGCCGGGATCATGGCCGCCATGCCCGGCGTCGATCACCACCAGAGGCCGGCTGACATCGGCCGGCCCTTCAACCGGTGGAAGCCCGACGCGCCCGCCGCTCGGCGGCATGTCCAGCCGCAGCACCGAACGCGGTTCGATCTCGGCAAGACCCGATGAAAACGCCGCCCACATCAGCGCCGCCGCCGCAACCGGCGCGGCAAAGACCGCGATCAGGACCCCCTTGTTCTCCATCTTCTCCGGTCTATGCCCCGCCCCACCCCTGCCGGTCCAGACCGAAAAGGCGCGCATGGTTAACGGGTCGTTCCCGGCATTGTTTTAATTGCCGGTTTGCAATTGGGGTGCTAGCACCCATCTACCGGGGCAAGCCAGCACCGGCGCATCCACGCCGAAACCGCCGGAAAGCGCACATTTGCGCCGCGGTGGGCGAGGGAAAGTCCGCTGGTGAAGATCCCGCCAACGTGGAGAGAAAGAAGCGCAAGCGCCCTCCTCCACGCGACAAGGTTGATGCCGTGATGATGAGCCGCGTTTCGTTCCTGCCTAGCTGCCCCACCGGGGCGGTCGCGGCTTGGACGCTTGCCGGCACGCGCACTTCGCCGCGAGTTGTCTTCACAGCAGACACAAACCAACCGCCGCCGGGCGGCGAGCGACAGGGCAAGGCAGTCGATACGCTGCGCGCCGCAACGCTCCGATCCGGCAAACCCGCATTCGCGAATGGCATTGGCAACGGAGCGATCCGTGCAACTGCCGTTCGTGCATCCCAAACGAACCGCGCCAGAAACGCATTGGTAGCCCCAGAGGCAATCCAGCGGCGGCGCGGCTGGAGAATTTGTAATGACCACGCGCATGCTGATCGATGCGCGCCACCAGGAAGAAACCCGGGTGGCGGTGCTGAAGGGCAATCGGATTGAAGAATTCGACTTTGAATCTGCTGATCACAAGCAGATCAAGGGCAATATCTACCTCGCCAAGGTAACCCGCGTAGAACCTTCGCTTCAGGCGGCATTCGTCGATTTCGGCGGCAATCGCCACGGGTTCCTCGCGTTCAGCGAAATCCACCCTGACTACTATCAGATCCCCAAGGAGGACCGCGAGGCCCTGCTGGCCGAAGAGGCCGCCCACGCCGAGGAAGAGGCCGCCCTGCGCGCCGCCGAGGACGCCGAGGACGAAGACTACGCCGATGGCGAAGGCTACGACTCCGATGAGGGCGTGACCGAGGTCGACACGTCGGAGAAGGACCAGGTCGCCACCATCGAAGGCGGCGTCGTCGAAAACGGCTTCGACCACGAAGGCGAAGAGGGCGACGAAGGCGAGGAAACCTCGGAAGCTTCGGACGAAGGCGAGGAGGCCGACAGCAACCGCCGTCGCGGCCGTCAGGGCCGTCGCCGTCAGGGCGGTCGCTCGCAGGGCAAGGAAGCCGACGAGCTGCGCGCCAAGCGCATGGCCCTGCGCCGCCGCTACAAGATCCAGGACGTGATCCAGCGCCGCCAGGTGCTGCTCGTCCAGGTCGTCAAGGAGGAGCGTGGCAACAAGGGCGCCGCCCTCACCACTTACCTCAGCCTCGCCGGTCGCTACTGCGTGCTCATGCCGAACAGCAGCCACGGCGGCGGCATCAGCCGCAAGATCAGCTCCTCGGCTGATCGCAAGCGGCTGAAGACGATCATTTCCGAAATGGAACTGCCGCGCTCGATGTCCTGCATCGTTCGCACGGCCGGCCTCCAGCGCACCAAGCCCGAAATCAAGCGCGATTTCGACTACCTCGCCCGCCTGTGGGACGAGATCCGCGAACGCACGATGCGCTCGGTCGCGCCTGCACTGATCCATTCGGACTCCGACCTGATCAAGCGCGCCATCCGCGACATCTACAACCGCGAGATCGAGGAAGTCGTGGTCGAGGGCGAGCATGGCTATCGTGCCGCCAAGGACTTCATGAAGCTCCTGATGCCGAGCCACGCCAAGCGCGTGAAGGCCTATGCCGATCCGGTGCCGCTGTTCCAGCGCTATGGCGCGGAAGACCAGCTCACCGCGATGTACGATCCGGTCGTGCAGCTCAAGTCGGGCGGCTACCTCGTCATCAACCCGACCGAAGCCCTCGTCTCGATCGACATCAACTCGGGCCGCTCCACCAAGGAGCACGGCATCGAGCAGACCGCGGTTGCCACCAACCTCGAAGCCGCGCGCGAAATCGCCCGTCAGCTGCGCTTGCGTGACATGGCCGGCCTCGTCGTGATCGACTTCATCGACATGGAATACGGATCGAACATCCGTAAGGTTGAAAAGGCGATGAAGGACGCGCTCAAGAACGATCGCGCCCGCATCCAGGTCGGCCGCATTTCCGGCTTCGGCCTGATGGAAATGAGCCGCCAGCGCCTGCGCACCGGCGTGCTCGAAGCGACCACCCGCGCCTGCCCGCACTGCGATGGCTCGGGCCTCGTCCGCACCGCTTCGTCGGCCGGCTTGTCCGCGCTGCGCCTGATCGAGGACGAAGCCGCCAAGGGCAAGGGCAACGTCGTCACGCTCTACGCCAGCCAAGAAGCCGCAATCTACGTCCTCAACGCCAAGCGCGGCGATCTGGCCGAGATCGAGGAGCGCTACGGCGTCACCGTCGAAGTGATCCCCGAAGGTGAGAACGAAGGCGCCAAGATGCGCGTCGCCTCGCGCGGGCCCAAGCCGGAATTCGTCCCCCGCTTCGAACCGATCATCGAGCCTGAAGAGGACGATCTCGTCGAAGAGGACTTCGACGACGAGGAAGAAGCCGAAGAACAGCCCCGCCAGCGCTCGCGCGATGGTGAGGAAGGTGACCGCGAAGGCCGCCGCAAGCGCCGCAAGCGCCGCCGTGGTCGCAACCGCGATCGTCGTGACGAGAATGGCGAGAGCGAAGGCTCGGCCGAAGAAGCTGACGATGCCGAAGGCGAAGAGGCTGAAGGCGGCGAAGCCGAAGGCACCGAAGGCGCTCGTACCGATGAAGGCGATGATGGCAACGAGCGTGGTCCGCGCAAGCGCCGCCGTCGTGGTCGTCGTCGGCGCGGTGGCCGTGAAAACGGCGAGGGCACTGGCGAACACGCTGAAGGCGATCAGGCCGAAGATGGTGCCGAGCAGGCCGAGCCTGCCGAAATCTCGGCAGACCCCGCCCCTACCAAGCCGGTCGTTGCCGAGCCGGTCGTCGCCGAACCGGTCGCAGCGCCAGTCGAGGCCGAAGCCGCTCCTGCCACAGAAGCAGCACCGGCCAAGCCCAAGCGCACCCGCAAGAAGAAGGCTGACGTCGCGGTAGAAGCCGAAGCTGCCCTGGCAGCCGAAGAAGCTCCCGTCGCTGCACCAGCTGTCGAGGAAGCCGCCGCACCTGCGCCGGAAAAGCCCAAGCGGACCCGCAAGAAGAAGGTTGAAGCCGCTCCCGAAGCGCCTGCACCTGAAGCTGAAGCTGCTCCCTCCGAAGCCCCGGCAGCCGAAGCTGAAGTCCCGGCAGAAAAGCCCAAGCGCACCCGCCGCAAGAAGGCCGACGCTGTCGCCTCCGAAGCTGCTCCGGCCGAAACGGTCAGCGCCGAAGCTCCAGCCGCCGAAGACGCCGCATCCGAAGCGGAGGCAGGCGAACAGTCTGCACCGCGTCGCGGCTGGTGGCAGCGCACCTTCGGCGCCTGACAACAAGCCAAGGCCCCAAACCGGAAGGCCCCGCCAGTCTTGGCGGGGCCTTTTGCTATCGGGTAAGCGCACCACCTCACGCTGTTGACCGGCGCTGTCGGCCCCGCCATGGTAACGCAAACAACATTAGGGAGACGGACATGCGCAAAGGATTCCTGCACACGGCAGCAGCTGTCGGATTGGCCCTTGGACTGGGCTTGAGCGCGACGGCCCATGCCGCGCCGGTGCTGGATTGCCCGCTGGGGCGGCAGCCATTGTCGACGCAGTCCCCTTTGGGTGACGTTCTGGTCGTCCCGGCGGCGAAGGCCGTCGTCGAGGCAGCCTCCCCCGGCCTGTCCGACGCCATGATGCACCCCTTCAACGGCAACGCCCTGCCCCCCGGCTTCGAACGTATCGTCACGCCGCGCTCGGTCCTGAGCATGATCGGCAAAGGCGATACCGCGCTTGCCGCCCAGCTCGACAAGGACCTTGCCAAAGTGCGGCTGACCACGGCCGACGTCGCCGCCCGCTGCCGTACCTATGATCATGACCGTCCCGCCATCCCCGCAGACCTGCCTCGCCCGGCCATCCTCGTCTTCGGCAAGATCACCGGCTTTCGCGATTCTCCCTCGGTCAACGCTGCCGAGGCCGCGCTCAAGGGCATTGCCGCACGCCATGGCTGGGGCATCGTCTTCACCTACCGGGGCGGCGTCTTCAACGCAGGCGACCTTGCCCGCTTCGATGCCGTGGTGTGGAACAACGTCAGCGGCGATGCCTTGACCTTGCCCCAGCGCGCCGCCTTCCGCCGCTATATCGAAAACGGCGGTGGCTACGCCGGCATCCACGGTTCGGGCGGCGATCCCCAATTCTTCTGGGACTGGTATGCCGATACCCTGATCGGCGCGCGCTTCATCGGCCATCCCATGGCCCCGCAGTTCCAGCAGGCCCGCGTCGTCATGGAAGACCGTGCCCACCCGGCAGCCCATGCCCTGCCCGCCGAATGGCGCATGACCGAGGAATGGTATTCCTTCGATCGCAGCGTGCGTGCCCTGCCACGCACCCGCGTCCTCGCCTCGCTTGACGAGAGCACCTACAACCCGGGCGAAGGCTTCGGGCGCAAGATGGCCATGGGTGACCATCCCATCGCCTGGACCCGGTGCCTGGGCCGTGGCCGCAGTTTCTACACCGCCATCGGCCACCGGCCCGAAAACTACAGCCAGCCCGAAAGCCTGCAACTGCTCGATCAGGGCATCCTCTGGGCCATGGGACTCAGCACGGAAGGCTGCACCACAAAGTGAAACGCCCGGGCGCGGCCAATTGCGCCGCGCCGCTCCCTTTGCCAGTCTGCCCGGATAACAGACGGGGAAACGGGATGGGACTGAAAGCCGTTTGGGACGCGCACGTCGTTCCGCGCATGATCAAGTGTGCCTGTGCTTCGCCGAACATCATGGAGCTTCGCGCCGGCGTCGTGCCCCGCGCGCAGGGCCGGGTGTTCGAGATCGGCTGCGGTGGCGGACTCAACCAGCAGTTCTATGATCCCGCCCGCGTCACCGGATTTGCCGGGATCGACCCGTCAGGCAAACTGCTCGACTATGCGCGCGAAGCCGCCGCCCGCAAGGGCTGGCAGGCCGACATCCGCGAAGGCGTGGGCGAGGACATTCCCTTCGGTGACGAGAACTTCGACACCGCCGTCTGCACTTACACGCTCTGTTCGGTCGATGACCCGGCCAAGGTCCTGTCCGAACTGCGCCGCATCCTTAAGCCCGGCGGCACCCTGCTGTTCCTCGAGCACGGCCTCAGCCCCGATGCCGACGTGGCGAAATGGCAGCGCCGGGTCGAGCCTGTCTGGAAACCCCTGATGGGCGGCTGCCACCTCGCCCGCGCCGTCACCGCCCCGGTCCTGGCCGCCGGTTTCCAGCTGGAACACCCCGGTCACCAGTACATGCCCGGCATGCCGAAATGGGCGGCGTGGATGGAATGGGGCGCCGCCACCAAACTGCGCTGACCCAATTCCTCCCGGTGCGCCTGTCCCCGCGGAGGCCGGGAGGAAGAGGGACCATCGAAGATGGTAGAGGGGCAACCCCGCTTCAATTCCTCCCCGCCCCGGGGAGGGGGACCACCGCAGGTGTTGGAGGGGCACCCGCAAGACCACACACCCGCACGTCGCGTCCCGCTAATCCTGCGCCTATCGCAGGATCATGCGACGTCTGTTAGACGGAAGATTTCCTGCACAGCTAGGGCGCGCCAGCCCGTAACTCGCAACAGGCTGGCACGTCCGTCACTCCAACGCGCGGTATTGGAAATTGCGGAACAGGACTCGGCCATCGCCCGAACCGAAAAGCGCAGGCCGCAGGCTCAGCAGGTTGTCGACAGTGTTGGCGTTATAACCGGTCACTTCCGAGCGTACCCCGTGGCGGGTCCAGTTCTTGCCATCGAGGCTATAGTAGAAAGTCACCACCTGATCGCGGTTGGTGATGCGCATGAACATGCGGCGGGCCGGTGGTGCAGGCTCCGGCCAATAGGACGCCTTGCCACCGCGATAGCTGGTCATCCGCGTGCCATCGATGCCCATGCCGAGGTAAAGCCGATCGTCAAAGAACAGCAGAAGGCCGCCGGTGACCTGGCCTTGAAGTTCGACATCCACGGTCACCTCGTAGGCGCGGTCACCGACCTGCTGGGTGACGACCACGCCGTTCGACGGACCGGTGCCCTTGGCCTTCAGCGAAAGTGTGCGATCGGCAACGGCGATGCGGGCTTTCTCGGCAGGCGTGCTACCGTAAAGGCTCCACAGCGTGCCGAAACGCTCGCTCTCGAAGGCGTCGGAATGCGGCATCCCATGCACTTCTGCCGCAGCCGCAGGCTTGGGCAGCGGCTTCGAAAGGTCCCCGCCCGTCGCGCGGAACCATCCGTCGGCAGTCCATTCGATCGGTTCGAGCAGGGTCTGGCGGCCGAGCGTGTGATAGCCGTTCTCATAGCCGTGGTAGATCATGTACCACTTGCCGCCCGGCCCTTCGACGCACGTGGCGTGCCCGCGTGACCACCACATTTCATCCTTCGAAAGCGTGCGCTGGATCGGATTGTGCGGGCAATGCTCCCACGGTCCGTTGATCGAGCGCGACCGCGCCGCGACGATCATGTGACCGGTGGCCGGGCCGCTGGTGCCGCCGACCGCGTTGACCAGATAGAAATAGCTGCCCTTGCGGAACAGCTTCGGGCCTTCAGGAGACCACGCCTCGGTGATCCAGTCATCGGGATATCGCCAGGCCTCGTAGACGGTCTCGACCGGGCCGGCCGTGGCAAGGCCATCGGCGGTGAGGCGAACGCGCTTGCCATCGTTGAAGAACAGGTAGCGGTGGCCGTCCTCGCCGACGACGTGGCCCGGGTCGATCAGTCCGCCAACCTTGAGGTCGATCGGATCGCTCCAAGGGCCGGCCATCGAAGGCGCATGAATCACGTAAGTGTTTGCGAAACTTGGGAGATCGGCCGACCATGGCGCTTTCATGAAAGGGATGTAGATGAAATAGCGCCCGTCATGCTTCGCGATGTCGACCGCGAACACCGTCCCCAGTGGCTTGGCCAGAGCCGGGCCGACCGGACGCCAGTTCACCAGATCGCGCGAATGCCAGATCAGCAGCCCGGGCGCAGAATCGAACGAGGAGTGCGTCATGTAATAGTCGTCGCCGTCCTTGAGCACGGACGGATCGGCATAGTCACCTGAAAGGATCGGGTTCAGATAGCGCCCGTCACCAAGGTCCGCGATGCGCTGGCCTTCGATACCAGTTCGCCATACGGGTGTGGCTGCAGGCTTGGATTTGCCAACGGAACATGCCCCCGCGGACTTGGCGGAAGCGCTGGCGCGAGACCCGGGCAAGCCTGCAATTGATCCCAAGGCACCTGCTGCGGCAAGCTTTATCAACGTTCTGCGCGATTCCACGACCCACTCCCAGAAATTAGGATGCACATTCTATTTCATAGTGGAGAGCCTTGCAATCCGACAAGGACATTCCTCGAACAACTGGTCGGCGTCTTTGCAAATGGAGACAGCCGACCCTCTTTGCTGTCCTACACGACGGCGAAATGGCATGGTGGCGAAATGAGCGCCCAACCCTCTCCGCCTGCCTTCCGGCCCGAAACCTCTCGCAAGGATCCCCCCCATTTTTCCGAAGGACAAATGGGGGGGGGGCAGTCGCCCCAGCGACTGACGGGGGGGGGACCACCCCAAACTCCACTTCACATATGCGAACAAAACCTGAACGCCGCGTCAGGAATCCCCCGAGACCGCCCGGGACCGGCCCACACCGAATTTCCCTGAACAGTGTAAACCCCGTAAACCCCTCATCACATCCATGAAGCGCCGCACCTCTACCAACGGGCAGTTCAGAGCCTCTTGCCCCCCGCGCTGCAATCGCTAAGGACGACTCAGCAAGCCGCAAAGCACGCAACACAGGACAGAACGATGGCGACCTTCTCGCTCCCGAAGAACTCCACGATCACCGGCAAGGCCCGCCACCATGCGTCGGCCACCAACGGCAAGATCCGCAAGTTCAAGGTCTATCGTTACGATCCCGACAGCGGCGAAAACCCGCGTTACGACACGTTCGACATCGATCTCGACCAGTGCGGTCCGATGGTGCTCGATGCGCTGATCAAGATGAAGGGTGAACAGGACCCCACCCTCACCTTCCGCCGCTCCTGCCGCGAAGGCATCTGCGGTTCTTGTGCGATGAACATGAACGGTCGCAACGGCCTTGCCTGCACCACCGCGATCGAGGACCTCTCGGGCGAAATCCGCATCACCCCGCTGCCGCACATGGAAGTGATCAAGGACCTCGTCCCCGATTTCACCCACTTCTATGCGCAGTACGCTTCGATCCGTCCGTGGCTGCAGACTGTGTCGCCCACGCCTTCGGGTAAGGAGCGCCTGCAGTCGCCCGAACAGCGTGAAAAGCTCGACGGTCTTTACGAGTGCATCCTGTGCGCCTGCTGCAGCACCTCTTGCCCGAGCTACTGGTGGAACTCCGACAAGTTCCTTGGCCCCGCCATCCTGCTCCAGGCCTACCGCTGGCTGGCCGACAGCCGCGATGAAATGACCGGTGAGCGTCTTGACGAGCTGGAAGATCCCTTCCGTCTCTATCGCTGCCACACCATCATGAACTGCGCGAACGTCTGCCCGAAGGGTCTCTCGCCCGCGCGCGCGATCGCCGAAATCAAGAAGATGCAGGCCGAGCGTCTCGTCTGATCCGGTGAGTGCGCAAGCTTTCCGTTACGAACCGGCCGAGGATCACCCCGGCTGGTTCACCTGGAACCTGACCGACGAGACCCGCTTCAACGCCCAGACGATGGGCCGGATGCTGACGCGGATCGAGGAAGGCGCCGACGGCATCCGCCGCGCCCGCCTGCGCATGTTCCCGGAGCGCCGGCACTCCAACCTGCTCGATGCCGTCCACGGCGGCGTCACGCTCGCTCTCATGGACATCGCACTCTTCGCCGCCATGCGCACGCTCCTGTCTGGAGACGCTGCAGGCTCTGTCACCCTCGACCTGTCCAGCCAATTCATTGGCGCAGGCCAAATCGGCGAGCCTCTCGATGCGGTAACGGAAGTGCTGCGCGAAACCGGGCGCCTGGTGTTCTTGCGCGGTCTCGTCGTCCAGGGCCAGGACACCATCGCCGCCTACAACGGCACGATCCGCAAGCCGAGTCCGAAAAAGCCGATCGGACGATGACATCAGTCCTGTCCCGCTACCGCGAGCTGGTTGCCGCGGGTGAACTGCGGCCCGACCCTGAGCAGGCCGCCGCTGCGGCTCGGCTAGACGCGCTGCAGCAGGAATTGGAAACGCCGCCGCCCGCGCCCAGCCTGTTCGGCAAGCTCTTCGGTGCAAAGCCCGCGCCGCCGCCGCGCGGGGTATACATGTGGGGCGGCGTCGGCCGTGGCAAGTCCATGCTAATGGATCTGTTTCACGACAACCTGAACCTGCCTGCCAAGCGCCGTGCGCACTTTCACGAGTTCATGCTCGACGTCCACGCCCGCCTGCGCGAGGAGCGCAAGAAGGAAGGCGGCGATCCGATCCTGCCCGTGGCCGCGGCAATCGCTGCGGAAACGCGCGTGCTGTGCTTCGACGAGATGGTCGTCAACAACAGCGCCGACGCCATGATCATGAGCCGCCTGTTTACCGCGCTGATGGTCGAGGGCGGTGTAACAGTTGTCACCACCTCCAACCGCGCGCCGCAGGATCTCTACAAGAACGGTCTCAACCGCGAACACTTCCTGCCGTTCATTGCACTGATCGGGAGCAAGCTCGACGTGCTGACCCTGAACGGGCCTACGGACTACCGGCTCGAACGCATGAAGGGCGTCGGCACCTGGCATGTGCCGGTGGGTCCGGAATCGACGGCAAAGGTCCGCGAAGCATTTTTCCGGCTGACGGACTATCCGCCCGAGGACAGCGAGCATGTCCCGTCTTGCGACCTCGACGTCGGCGGCGGCCGCAAACTGCACGTACCGAAGAGCCTGAAGGGCGTCGGTGTGTTCAGTTTCAAGAAATTGTGCAGCGAAGCGCGTGGAGCGGCGGATTATCTGACAATCGCCCGCAACTTCCACACCGTGATCGTCGTTGCGATACCGCGTCTGGGCCCGGAACTGCGCAACGAGACAGCGCGCTTCATCACGTTCATCGACGCGCTTTACGAGCACAAGGTGAAGTTGATCGCCACCGCTGACGCCGAACCGGCAGAACTTTACGATTGGGGCGGAAAAGGCGACGACGAAGGTCGCTTCATGTTCGATCGCACGGTCAGCCGTCTGATCGAAATGCAGAGCCAGGACTATCTGGCGCTAGGTCACGGCGAAGACTGACGGGTCGGCAGCGTCAACCATTGACGCGCAGGCTGTTAACCACGAATCGGTTCAGACTTCGCGGTCGCTAAAATGAAACAGGCGCTGCCGCTTAGGAAGCGGGCAGCGCCTTTTCGTTTAACCTCTTGTTTTCAAAGAAAACCAGGGCCGAAATTACATTACTGGAACAGCCAGCGCAGGATTTCGATAACGGCGTTTACAGCGGACATTCGTGCCTCCATCCACGATTGGAGACACATGGTTAACACCGACTTGGATGGTTAACAACTTCTAAACGACACCAATCCGGCGCTGTCCCATTTTGAGAAGCCCCTGATAGAACTCTGGAAAAGCTTGCGGCCGGCCAAGGAAGTAGCCCTGCCCTACGTCACACCCCAGATCGACGAGGGCGCGGTAGGTCGCTTCATCCTCGATTCCCTCTGCCACGACGGTTTGGCCAAGAGCATGTGCCAGACCAATGGTTGCGCTGATGATGCTGCGTTCGCGATCGTGAGTCAGCAGGCGCGAAACGAAGCGCCGATCAAGCTTGAGTTCGTCGCTCGGCAAGTCTGCAAGGTACGCGAGGCTCGCCTCACCGGTCCCGAAATCGTCAATCGAGAGGCGGAAGCCCATGGCCCGAAGTTGGGACAGATTCTGAACTGCGGCCGGACGATTGCGCACGCTCGACGTTTCTGTCACTTCGATCGTCAAAAGCCTGGCATCGATGTTTCGGCGACGGACTATCTCGACAAAGTTGGAGACAAGGGATGGCTTGTCCACCATCTGCGCCGACAGGTTGATGCTCATCTGAAAAGGCCGACCGGCTGCGTTCAAAGCCAGTGCAGCCGTGATCGCCTCGTCCACCACCCAGTAGGTCAGGGCATCAATTCGCCCGGCGCGCTCGGCTTGCAGTATGAACGCATCGGGCGCGATCGGACCACGGGTGGGGTGATTCCATCGAATCAGAGCCTCAGCACCGCAAGGGCCACCCAGTCGCATGTCCCACTGGCTCTGATAGGCGAGCCAGATTTCGCCGTTGCGCAGTCCCTCATCGATGCGGGCATGGAGCGAAAGCTCCCAACTCGCTTCGGCAAGCCGTTCCGCTTCGAACAGTTCCACAGAGCGGCCAGAACTCAGCGCGTCGTTCGCGCTCGCGAGGGCCGAATTAACGCGAGTCTGAGCATCCAGCCCTTCATTTCGATCGAGGCCAAAATGGATGTTGGTGTCAAACGTGTAGGTACCGATCTGCAACGGCGCCGAAAAAAGCGCCCGCAAACCTTCAAGATGATTCAGCTGCATCTCGAGTGGACGCGCTTCCTCGGTCCACGCGAAATGACCACCTTCACCGTTGAAGATCGTCTCGATGCCCGAGCCGACTGACAATCTTCTCGCAATCTGGCGAGCGCATTCTCCATGAAGATCGCGGGGCAAGGTTGCGAGAATTTCCTCGTAGCGACCGATGACAGCGACGATGACGTCGCGTCCGACTTCGAAAGGCTGCGCGCTAAGCGCCAGAAGGTTGGGCAGCCCGGACGTGCTGGTATGCTGGACGCGGCGCACGCGCAATTGCCAGACGCGAGCACAGCCATAGATCACGAGCGACAAGAACGCTGCGCCAGTATCGACAGTGACACCGATAAGCTGGAGAGCCGGAGCAACTACGAAAGGCGCCAGCGCTGCAAGAGCGTGCAGTGCGAACTTCGACTTGCGTGAACTTGCGCGAGATCCCGCTTTGATCAGCAACCATACGATGACCAGCAGCGGAAGTTGCCCGAGAGAAAGCGAGATGGGCTTGGCCAGCCCGGATGCCCCGGCGATATCGACGGCCAGAGGGTGAATGCGTCCCTTGCCGTAATAACCGATTGTCGGGACGTTCTGGGACTGCGTAACCACGATCGTTCGGCCAGTCAGCAACCCAGGCGTGTAGGCACCATTGAGCAGCGTCCTTTCGCCGACTTTCGGGATCGTGTCCGGCTCGACCAGAAAATCGGGTTCGAAAGTGTCCTGAAGCCCCGAGTATTTCCCAGCAAGGGATGCCGCAAACGTGGCGTATTCGCGTCCGGCGATATTCACCGAGTACGGAGACGACACGGCATAATCGATAAAGTTGCCGTTCCACACAGAGACAACAACCGGCGCCACGTCCGCCAGCGCCTTGGGCGGCATGCGCACATCGCGAAGCGTGAACTGGTGGCCAAGACTCCCGACCGTCTGACCACGCGCCACCAGGGAAACCCCTGATCCAAACGATCTGATTGTTTCAGCCAACAGCTGATCGCCGGCTGTATCGGTGCCGTACTTTACGGGTGCGTCGACATAGACCCGGTAAGGCATCTGGGGACGAACCTGCTCCAGAACCCTCGCAAGTCTGGATGTCGCGACCGTGTCGGAATCCGGGTGATCGCTATCACTCCCAAGCTCCACGATGACCGTGGAATTGTTGGCTTGGTGTTGGTTCAGCTTGTGCCGAACATTCCAGAACACGTGATCAATTGGCGTCAAAAAATCGGTAAGCGCCAGCAACGCCGGAATCAGCAGCGCAAGGTACAGGGGGGTGCGCAGTTTCTTCAGCATGGACCCACGGGCGTTGTTTCCACACCCGATTAGTCCGCAATGGTGAAGATCACCTTACCAAGCAAATAGACTTAATGGCCGATCAACCAAGGCGATCCAAGGATTTCCGCAGCATGAGAAGCTGCCAGATCAATCGGCTGTGATCCGCCCGGCCCGCAATATGGGCTTCGGCAAGCGCGTCGATACGCGTGCTGTTGAACCAGCCCGTGGCAGCCAGCGAACCGCTGGCGGCAAGACCGCGCGCTTCTCCCGCCAGTGGGCCGCGCAGCCACTGCGCAATCGGCGTGACGAAACCCATTTTCGGGCGGAACAGGACGTCCTGCGGCAGATACCGGCGCATGGTCTGCTTCATCAGCCACTTGCCGGTGCTGCCGCGCACGCGCATTCGCTCCGGCAGGCGTGCGCCGAACTCCACAAGCCGATGATCGAGCAACGGTTCGCGCGCTTCCAGACTTACCGCCATGCTGGTGCGATCGACCTTGGTCAGGATGTCGCCGGGCATGTAGAACTTGAGGTCGGCATACTGGGCGCGGTCAAGGCCCGAGCGGGCGGGAGCCTTGCGCATCAATTCCATCAGCGGCTGTTCGGCGCGGTATTCGCCGCGCAGTGTCATGAAATCCGGGGTATACAGCGTGTCTCGCAGGTCTGCCGAGGTTACCGCAAGAGCACGTGCGTAACCTTCTTCGCCGCTGCCGGCGAGGCTGAGCAGCGTTGTCTTTGCACGAAAGGGGCGCGGCGCCCAATCGGCCTTCGGCCATAGGCGCCCCATGGTCCCGAACACCGGCTGTCGTACTGCCGCTGGCAACAGGCCCCTCGCCTGTTCCTCGCGGTGCTGGAACGTCTGCCTGCGGTAACCGGCGAATGCCTCGTCCGCGCCGTCGCCGGACAGGGCGACTGTCACATGCTCGCGCGCCAGCTCGCAGACCCGGAATGTTGGCAGCGCCGAAGCATCGGCGAAAGGCTCGTCGAACATTTGCGCTAGCCGATCGACCAGCGAGAAATCCTCGGGCGAAACCGTGCGTTTCCAATGCTGGGTGCGATACTGCGCTGCGATGCGATCAGCATAGGCGGTTTCATCGAGCGCGGCGACATCGAAGCCAATCGAACAGGTCTTGACCGGTGCCGTGCTTGCCTCGGCCATCAGCGCCACGACGCTCGAACTGTCTACCCCGCCCGAAAGGAATGCGCCCAAGGGCACGTCGGCGAGCATGCGCGACGTGACAGCCTCGCGCATATGGTGAAGGAGATGGGCTTCGAGATCCTGCTGGCTGCCGGTGGCACGATCGGCAAAGGACACGTCCCACCACTGAACCGGCGGCGACGGCGGCGCATCGGCTCGAAGCAACTGGTAATGCCCGGCAGCCAACTTCTGCACGCCCTTGAGGATCGAGCGGTGATCGGGGACATAGCCCCAGGCAAGGTAATCTTCGACAGCGAGCGGATCGATCTCGCGCCGCAGCGATGGATGTGCGAGCAGCGCCTTGAGTTCCGAACCGAAGATGACGGCGCCATCGGCCAGGCGCGCCGTGAACAGAGGTTTTACGCCGAAGCGGTCCCGCGCCAGCAAGGTGCTGCGCCGGCGCAAGTCGTGCAGCGCGAAGGCGAACATGCCATGAAGACGCGGGAGGCAAGCGACGCCCCAATGCCGCCACGCCTGGAGGATGACCTCAGTATCGCCATCGGTGCGGAAGCTTGCGCCGAGCGCTGTCAGATCTGCGCGAAGTTCCCGGTAGTTGTAGATTTCGCCATTGAAGACGATGACCGCATCGCCTTCAGCGGCAAGCATCGGCTGGGGCGATCCGGCGAGGTCGATGATGGACAGGCGGCGATGGCCGAGGCCCACGCCCGGCGCCGTCCAGACGCCTTCGCCATCAGGCCCGCGGTGGGCAATGGCATCGCACATCCGCCGGACCCTTTCCGGGTCGACAGGCTTGAGCCCTTCGGTATGGATGATTCCGGCTATTCCGCACATGCGAACGTGACCTAGCGCCCTGTGGCCGTGCGGTCCATCCACGCTTCGAGCGGCCCGATCGTGGCAATGGCTGCGCGGAGGGAGGCTTCGGCAGGTGGCTGGCCGGGAACCCCGTCTTCCGCCGACAGGATCAGCGCGGCCGTGCTGCGGGTCCGCAGCAGCAGGCGATCGGCGATGTTGCCAAGCTTGAGGCGGGTGTTGCTGCCGGTGAACAGCGGACCCGAGCGATAGTAGGTCTCGGCAAGGCGATGCACCGGGCCTGCCGCCTGGATGCGCTCGGCATGGCCCCCGGCGAGCGGAACGGCGGACCTTTCCCACGCCCAACCGCTGTCGAGAGGAATTGCGCCCTGACCGAAGCCACCCGCCTCGCGGCCATCTGCCTGCGCTGCGTAGAGCGCGAACGAAATGTCTACGACATGGCCTGAACCATCGCGGAAGCGGCCGAGGAGGACGTGCGATGCGCCGGTGTGCAGCGGTTTCCACGGCGCCTGAGGTGAATAATCGATCTGCTGCCAGCCCGGGATCGGGGCAAACTCTATGCGCGCGGGCATTGTCGCCTCAAGCCGACCGGCCCATGCGCTCCACCCGGTGAAGATCAGCGCCAGAGCAGCAAGCGCCGCCAACGCTCTCTGCGGCCCGATCCGATACTGGGAAAGCGCGCTCAGCAGACGGTTGGCCTTGATGGCTTCGGCATCGATCATGCGGTCGTCGATCGCGCGATCAAAAAAGCGCCAGGCGATGACCATGACCATGACCATGACCAGCGCGAAGAAGATCCAGCCGTAGAAGATATGATCGAACCCGGCGGCAAATTCGATGCCGCGGTGTTCGGCGATGAAGATGGTGCCCCAGGCCCGCACCCCGTTCGCCAGGATCGGCATGACGATGCTCAGCGCCATGAAGGCGATGCGTCGGCTCCACGAAGCGAAGCAGACGTTGGCGACCAAGGCGCCATAGGCGATCATCGCGATGAGGAATTTGACGCCCGAGCAGGCCTCGGCCACTTCGAAATAGCCGCCCGGCGTGGTGATGAACACGCCTTCGATGTGCGCCGGGACCTGGCTTGCGTCGAGCAGAGCCATTGTCATGTGTGCGGTGATCGTCTGCAGGTATGGGATCAACTCGTCGCCGGCCGGGACCAGAAAGAGAATGTAGGCGATCGGAAAAAGCAGGCCCGCGCAGACCCTCGGGCCGAGCAGCACCACAGCGCTCGCCTGCGCCATCAGGACGACGCCGAGCTGCGTGGCTAGTGACAAGCCCGCAAACGTCCCGAGCAGCCACAGGAACGCCGCCCCTGCGAAGAAGACCAGACCGGGCCACCAGCCTTGGGGCTCAAGCTTCATCACCTCGCGCCAGCGCAGCGAGATCAGCCACGCGAGTATGAAGGGGATGAGGAGGACGTGATTGTAGGTCGAGCTGTCCCACCACTGCAGGAACATCTCGCGCCAGTCGGAAGCGAAGAGTGCGACGTTGCCGGCCCAGGCAATGGCAAGGCAAGCGAGCGCGCGCCGCCACGTTGCGGGCAGATTTGCCCACCTGCGCTGGAGCGGGGCGTTCAGGGTCAGATCAGGCTGCGACACGTGAACCCTCAGGCCCCGCAAGGCCGAGCAATCCAGCGAGCGGGGCGAGGACCCCTGCCCAGCCACACTTCTCCACGACGAGAGCGCGGGCGGACTGGCCGATGGTCCCGGCACGAACCTTGTCGTGAAGCAGGCTGAGCGCGGCCTTTGCCAAAGCGTCGGCACCATTGGCGACGACCAGTTCCTGCCCATCGCGCGCAGGGATTCCGGTAGCGGCTTCGGGCGTGGCCAGCACCGGGCGGGCCATGGCCATGGCTTCAAGGACCTTGTTCTGTACCCCGCGCGCGATGGTCAGCGGTGCAACGACGAGGTCGGCTCCGGCAAGCCACGGGCGCACATCGATGACTGCACCGGTCACGCGAGTGCCGTGAACGCCTTCAAGGGCGCGAACGGCGAGGGTCGGCGCGCGGCCTACAACATTGAAGCGGGCCTGCGGGAAGACCGCGCGGATCTGCGGCATGACTTCACGGGCGAACATTTCGACGGCGGCGACGTTGGGCGGATAGTCCATCTGGCCGGTGAAGGTCAGCTGCGGCCCCTGCCCTTCAAGCTCGGGCGCCTTTGGCATCCCTTCGGGATCGAAGAAATCGGTATCAATGCCGTTGCCCAGCGCGAGGACCGTTGGATTCGCACCCGGCGAAAGACGATGGCGGAACAGCGCGGCTTCCTCGGGCGTCACCAGCAGGCTTGCATTGACACGGCGGGCAACATCGCTTTCGAAGCGGGACAGTAGACGGGCTTCGCGAGAGTAGAGCAGGCCAAGCGGAAAGCGTGCCTGCTGCGCGTAGGCCTCGAATTTGGCCGAATCGACGTCAACGAAGTCCATCACGACGCGGCCCGGAAAGTCCGCAGGGACGTACTGCGCCATCTGGCTGGAAAAAACGTAGATCGCCGAGATCGGGCGGGCGGCAAGAACTGTCGCCACGTAAGCCGAAATGCGCTTGTCCGCGAAGGCCGTCAGGCTGACCGGCTTGCCCGACGCCAGCGCCTCAAGCGCAGCGATCTTCAGCGAGCGCGACCGCCGGACGAGGCAATACGAAGCGGCGACGGTGGCAAGGTCCGGCTCGTGCCCCATGTCGCCCTCGTCATCGGCAAAGCACGCGACGTGAGCCGGTGCGAGGCCAGCAATGTGTCGCAGGACATGGCACGAGCGGATCTTGTCACCGCGATCGGGCGGAAACGGGATGCGATGGGCGAGGAACAGGACCTCGCTCATGCCAGGCCTTGCGCGATCAGCGGGCCGACACGATTGGCGAAGCCAAGTGGCAACTTCTGCCACAATGCGATCTTGGCCTTGTAGCGCGGGCTGAGCGGGTTGACGTCACGCGGGGCCTGCCCGTCGGCTGTCCACGTCGCATAGGCCAGCGGTTCTGGCGTGAAGCCCCAGTTGCGCTTGAAGTGATAGGCGCCGGTATCAACCTTCGAGCGGCCGAAATCGAACCGGTCACACCCACGCGCACGGGCGTGGTTCATCAGCGCGTAGTACATCACGTCATTGGCGCGCATCGTCCGCGCCGCGAAAGTGCCGCCGCCCCAATAGGGCATGACTGCGCCGCGATGATACAGGCTCAAGACCGAGGCAAGCGGCTGCCCTTCGTGAAGCACGGTCAGGATATCGGCCTCGTCAGCGAAAGCTTCCATGACCGCATCGAACAGGCGTTTCGGAAAGACCGGCGTACCGAGATTGCGCACAGACTCCGCGTAGACCGCGTAGTGCATGGCGCGGTCATCGGCGCTGTTACCCGTCCGGACTTCCATGCCGTGGCCAAGGCCGCGCCGGACTTCGGCGCGCTGCTTGCGCGGGATGGCGAGCAGTTGCGCTTCATCGTCGGAGGCGAGCGCGGTAACGAAGCCCGCGTGGCTGTCAGTCTTGACGTGCCAGCCGTCACCTTCCGGCAAAGGCCCCCCGCGAAGCTCCAGCGTCGGGCAATTCAGCCGCACTGCCAGTTCCTGCGCGGCGATGAACAGGGCCGGGCTGCCCTCGCCGACAACGCCGCCGCCGACACCAAAGCCGGTAGAGACCAGCGCGCGACCGAACAACGGCGAGTGGACTTCATGCATGGGCAGCACGGCGCGGATCGCAGCGTCCTGTTCCGAAATCAGGATATGGGTGCGGTGACCGGTCGCACGCTCGACCGCGTCCAGCCATTCTGGCCCGTGAAACGCGGTGGTATCGGGATGGTCCGCGAGAAAGCGGGCGATGGCCGCACTGTCACCAGGATCGCCTAGGCGAACGACAGAACTTGAAGGAAAGAACGGCGCGTTCATGCCGCGCGGCTTTCCGGAATGCGCGCAGCTTCGCTGGCCGCAACCTCGTCCATCCGACCCCAGCGGAACTCTCGCACCAGTCGCGCCAACTTGGCGGCCATGACGTCGAGATTGGTATAGTGCCGCAACTTCGACTTGAGCGGCGCAACCGGCGGACGCGGCTGATCCGGATCGATTTCCCAAGGGTGGAAATAGAACACGGCCGGGCGGCAATCGCGTTCGTTGACCTGCCGGATCGCCCACCGGGAAACGGCGTAAGGCAACAGCCGGAAGAAGCCTCCACCACCCGCCGCCATGCGACGGCCGGCGACTTCAGCAGTCGTGACCGGAATCTCGATCAGGTCAGCGCCTGCGACCGGACGGAAGGCAAAGCGCGGTGCCTCGCGCCAGCCATAGTGGTCATGCACGATCGGCGCGACCGAGGAGGAATAGACGTAGCCCTGCTCTGCCAGCACTTCGTGCGCCCAGGGGGTGCGGGCATCGATGGAGAAACTCGGCGCGCGATAGCCAGTGACGCGCTGCCCGGTGGTGTCTTCCAGAACCTTGCGCGCGCGCTCGATATCGGCGGCAAAGGCATTGCGGCCCAGGGTGAAGACGCGGGCATGGTCCCAGCCATGGCTGGCAATTTCGTGCCCGGCGCCAGCAATCTGGCGCATCATCGCGGGATAGCGCTCGGCAATCCAGCCGAGGGTGAAGAATGTGCCCTTCACGCCCGCTTCGTCGAACAGCGCGAGGATCTGCTGGCAATTGCGCTCGACGCGGCAAGCGAGCCCGTCCCAGTCCTTGCGATCGATCACGGTTTCGAACGCGCCGACCTGGAACCAGTCCTCGACGTCGACCGAGAGTCCGTTGAGTACCCGGCCGTTCAGCACCCCGGACGACATTGCTCTACCCCTTGCAGCAACGCTCAAGCAGCGGCGCGATGGAAGTCTTCAGCTTCGATCCACTCGATCAGCATGGTCAGCGTATGGCGGATCGCCTGCTCCTGCTCGCTGGTGCGCGATTCGAGCGCGGCAATCGTGCGCTGCGCTTCGGCAAGCGCCGCCAGAACGCCTTCATCGCCGGGACGCGCTTCGAGAGCGGCAATACGGCGGTTGGCTTCTTCAAGCTGCGCGGCGAGATCGAAGTCCGGCAGTGGCGCGACCGGCGCGGCGCGCATGTCGGCCAGTTCGATGATCGCTTGCTGCAATTCGGCAATCTGTTCGTCACGCTCGGCCAAAGCCGCGCGCCACGCGCTTTCGTCGATGGCCGGCACGGCAACTGCAGCAGCAGCAGGAGCAGCGGCAGGTTCAACCTGTGGCACTTCGGCCAAGGGAGCAGGTGTTACCGAGACTTGCGGCTTGCCGAATGCGCCATCGCCGGCAAGGTCTGCCAGCACGGCTTGCAGCATCGCCGCGTCGATATGATCGCGCTGTTCGACCGCGCCCATCAGCATCAGACGGTTGACGATCTGGTTGACCCGGCGGGGCACGCCACCGCTGGCCTTGGCAAGATCGGCATAGACGCGCGCATCGAACTGCGGACGCCCCTGCCAGCCGACCAGAGCAAGGCGATGCTCGACATAGCTGCCGACTTCGGCCGGCTCCATCGCGTCAAGATGATGCGAGGCGATGACGCGCTGGCGCAGTTGCTCGAGCTCGGGCGAGGTCTGGATCAGCGTGCGGAATTCGGGCTGGCCGAGCAGCAGGATCTGCAGCAGCGGGTGCGCGCCCAACTGGAAGTTGGAAAGCATGCGCAGCTCTTCGATCGCTTCGACCGAAAGGTTCTGCGATTCGTCGACCACCAGCAGGCAGCGACGGCCCTCGCGGGCTTCGTGATGAAGGAACGCCTCGATCTGTGCGAGGGCGGTGGCCTTGTCATGGCCGGCCACTTCCAGCCCGAAGGCGCGCGCGGCGACATGAATCAGTTCCTCGCCATCGAGCGCGGAAGTTACGATCTGGGCGGCGGTGAGTCGCTGGCGGTCAACCGTCGCCATGAGGTGCGCCGCGAGCGTCGACTTGCCCGCGCCGACCTCGCCGGTAATGACGATGAAGCCTTCCCCCTGGGCGAGGCCATAACCGAGGTAAGACAAGGCCTTACGGTGCGTTCCGCTCTCAAAATAGAAGCGCGGATCGGGCGTCAGCTGGAACGGACGGCCGGTAAGTCCATAAAATTCATCGTACATCGAAGCCGTCTCCGGGCATCAGAAGGAATAGCGCAGGCCAACAAGGCCCGATGCGATTACTTCATCTTCAATCACTTTACGGTTAACACTGTCCAAACCGACCGCTGCGGTCGCCACGAGGCGGTCTGTCAGGTTGCGGAAGTAGGCAGCGTTGACGCCGACAGTGGTCACGTCACCGAGGCTTGACGCCCCCGATTGGAACCACGCGGCATAGGCCGACACGCCAAAGCTCGACCGGCGGTCGATCGGGCCGTTGAGCCCGGCGTCGACATAGAAGCTTTCGTCCACCACGCCGTTTGCAGCGCCGAGAACGGAGTCCTCACGCGCGATGTACTTCCGGCGGATGTAGCCTGCGCCTACCCCGGCCTGAAGGCGGCCGATGCGGTGGGCATAGGTGGCGTTCACGCCGCGCGCGCGGAACACCGAACTCGCGACCGAGGACAGCGCGTTGTTGACGCAGCCACCGGATTCGGAACCGATCGCGCAGCCGCTGATCTGGCCGTTGAACGGATCGCGGTTGACCTGGAAATCGGTCGGCAGATCACGCAGTGCACGGTTCACCTGCCCGCCGAAGCCCGAGACGTTGTCGTAAACCGCAACGGTCAGCGAACTGCGCACGTTCGGGTTGTAGGAAAAGCTGCCGTAGTAGGTCGTGCTGTCATAGCGGCGACCGACGAAAGCAGAGAGCGCGGTGCGGCGGCTCGGCCGCCACATCACGCCGGCATCCCAGGTAAAACCTTCAGTGTCGTAAGCCAGCTTGCGCGCTTGCGACTTGTCGGTGACATAGCGGCCATTGCTGCCGATGACCGGATCGCCATTGGCATCGCGCACTGCGTCACGGGCCGACACTTCGACGTCCTCGTAACCGACCGCCCCGACCAGTGCGAGTTCCATGGTGACGGGATATGTCACCTGCACCCCGGCGCGCATGTCGCGCACGCGCTGGTCGAGATTGGTGACGTCTTCCTGATAGTACGATCCGCTGGCGGTGATACCGACCGGCAGCACGGTGTCTGGTGCTACGCCTGCCGAGACTTGCGCGGACTGCGACACGGAATCGTCAAAGATGTCGGTCAGTGCCTGCCCTGGCGCCAGCTGCAGCGCGTCCTTCTGCTGCACCTTGGTATAGCCGAGGATATAGGAGCCGGAGAGCGCAACATCGCCGACATGGGTCGAAACGGCGGGTCCGGCGTAGAGCGAGTAGACCTGGCTCACCGCGTCGTTGGCGGCGATCGGATTGAGCGTCGATGCGCCGCTGCCCTCGACGCGGGTACGGGCGGCAAGCCCGCCAGCTTCGACCGAGAGGGTGCGCGGGATCAGGTCATGCTTGACGCGAGCAAGGCCGGACAGCGTATCGCCATCGCGCACGCGATCGGTCTGCGAGATGCGCCGTTCATAGCGGACGGACACGGCGCCCTGGGTGCGGCGACCGTTGAGCGTCATGTCGACGCCGGCCGCGATGGTGCTGTAGGTCAGGACTTCGTCGCCGGGCGAGAGTTCCCACAGGACGTTCTGCGTCGCTTCGATATAGGGCGTGATCGTGGCGCGGGGGCCGCCCCCGGCCCCGCGCGAGGTCAGGCCGCCACCCTTTCGCGGAGCATCGGCCTTGCCCGACGGCGCATCGCCATCGACACTCTCGTAATCGAGCGACTGCGCCTGAAGCGGGCCAGCCACGAGCATCGCTCCGGCCAGCGCGAGCAGGCGCACAGGAAGCCGCATCCGGGTCATTCCTTGTATCCGTAGTAAGTGCCGAAGCGGCGCCCGGTGGTCGAGAACCGGGTGCCGTTAAGCAGGAGCTTGATGTCATCGCAGGCCGAAAGCAGGCTCACCGCATCGCGCAGCGCGGCCTCGCCGGTCATATCGGCCCGCACCACCATGACGGTCTGCCCGACATGGTTGGCCAGAACGCTGGCAGGCGAAGCGGCCAGCACCGGCGGCGAATCGAAGATGACCACGCGGTTGGGGGCGTGGGCCGTAAGCCGGGCCAGCACATCCTCGGTCCGAGCCGACGCGAGGTACTCGGTGTCCGACCCCGTCGCATTGCCGGCAGGCAGGACGTAGAGCCCGGCGATGTCGGTGCCGATCACGCAGTCTTCCACGGCAATGTCCGGATCGGCCAGCGCGTCCATCAGGCCCTTCCCGCCCGGCAGGCCGAGAGTCGAGAGAACCGAAGGCTTGGCGAAATCGGCATCGACCAGCAGGACTTCGGTGTCCTTCTCCGCCGCCATCGAGAGCGCGAGGTTGACCGCACAGAACGTCTTGCCCTCGCCCGGATGGGCCGACGCGACGAGGATGCGCTCGCCGTGCTCGACACGCTCGTCCGCAGCGGTGCGCAGCAGCTGGCGCTTCACGATGCGGAATTCCTCGAGCAGGCCAGTGACACCGCCCTCCGGTTCGATCAGGCACTGCTCGCGCAAATGCGCACGGTCGATCGCGTGGCGCTCCCCGGTGAAGGGGCGCACCGGCGGTTCGGACCTGACGACCGGTTCCGGCATGACAGGTTCGGCCATCGGCTTGGCCACTGGCACGACCTTCGGCACCGGCGCAGGCGGCAGGTCCGGCACAACCGGGCGCGTCAGCATGCGGAAATCGAACGTCCCCGAGGCGCGCTCGATCAGCGAGGGGCCGCTTGCCGGGAGAGGGATCTTGCTCTGATCGGTCATCGCATCTCTCCTCAGGCCACCATGCCACGCTTGAGCATCTCGACGCCGAGCAGGACGAAGAGGACGACGAACAGGCCCGCCACGCCGCCCGCCCAGTATTTCAGGCGCTTGGCGCGCAGGGCCCGCATATCGCGCGTGATCCCCTCGGAAATCGCGCCGAGCACGGGCAGGCCGGTGGCACGCTCAAGCTGGCCGGTGGTCGAATAGGCGGACTTGAGCTGGCCCAGCGCGAACGCGCCGCCACAGCCCGCACCAATGCCGACGATCAGCACAAGGAACAGCAGCAGCGGCCGGTCCGGCGCAGCAGGGCCACGAGGCATCGTCGGCGGATCGATCACCTCGAACTTCACAGCATCGCGCTCGGTCTCGACCTGGCCGCGCAGACGCAGCTGTTCACGGTCGCGCAGGAGCTTGTCGTACTGCTCCTTGAGCACATCGTAATCGCGGTTGATGCGCGCGGCTTCGGCAGCCACGGTCGGCTCGCTGTACTGCTGCGCGGTCAGTTGCGAGATTTCGGCCTGCAGCGATGCGCGGCGCGATTGGAGGGAGACGAGGCTGGCCTCGCGGTCGGCCTTGATCGATACCAGCGAGCTGTAGGCCGGGTTCGGCGCGCCGCCGCCACCGCCCTCGCCCGCCGCTGCCTTCTGCAGGTTGGCGATCTGCGCCTTGGCCGAAATCACGTCGGGGTGGCTGTCGGTCAGCCCCCGCGCGCGCATCGATCCAAGATCCGACATGGCCTGAGCCAGAGCGCCCTTGGCCCCGCCCGAAACCCCGGGAATGGCAATGGTCTGCGGCGTGCCCGAAAGCTGGCCGTTGATCGAGGCCAGCGCGCTCTGCGCCGCAAGCAGGTTGGATTCGACATCGCGCATCTGGTTGCGCGCCGCTTCAAGCCGGGTGGTGAGCGAACCGGCACCGGGGATGAAGCCGGCGTTCTTCGATTCGAACTCGGTGCGCTTGAGCTCAGCTTCTTCCAGCGCCTTCTTACGGTCGGCCAGTTGCTGGTCCATGAAGGCCAGCGTGTCGGTCATTTCGCCACGACCGCCCGCAAGGTTCTCCTCGCGGAAGATGTCGATCATCTTCTGGACAACGTCCTGCGCGAGCTTGGCATTCTCCGCGTCGTTGCGGCCGCCACCACCCGCCGTGCCGGTAATCTCGAACAGGTTGTCCTGCTGGCTGACCACCGTCACCTGCTTGCCGAGGCTCTCGACCGCAGACTGCATCTGCTTGTCGGTAGTGACCTTGTCGCCAAGCCGCGTGGCGCGGACCACCTTCTCAAGGTTGACCGCGCTGGTCAGGGTCTGGCGCACACGCTCGATATCGCGCTTGCGGTCACCACCGATGCCGATCTGGTCGGCCAGCACGTCATCGATCTGTACGAAGATGCGGGCCTTGGATTCATAGCTGTTGGGCACCATCGCCACAACCAGCCAGCCAAGCAGGCACACCGCCCAGGCAACTCCCAGCGCAATCCAGCGGCGATGCCAGATGCCGTGGAGCGCTATGCGCACTTCTTCGTAGATGCTGGTCATCGGGGCGCGCTCAGAACGTGCTCTCGGGGATGATGATCACGTCACCGGGCATCAGCAGCACGTTGGCCTTGGTATCGCCCTTGCGCAGCAGATCGCCGATGCGCACCGCATATTCCTTCTGCGCGCCCGACTGCTTGTCGAACCGCACCAGCCGCGCCTTGTTGCCGGCCGCGTATTCCGAAAGGCCGCCCACTGCGATCATCGCATCAAGCAGCGTCATGTTCGCGCGGAACGGGATCGAGGCCGGCTTTTCGGTGGCACCGACAATGCGCACCTGCTGGCTGAAGGTCCCGGCAAACTTGTTGACGATGACCGAGACGATCGGTTCCTGGATGTACTGCGAAAGCTGGAGCTTGATGTCCTCGGCCAACATCGACGGCGTCTTGCCGACGGCCGGCATGTCGGTGATCAACGGCGTGGTGATACGCCCGTCCGGCCGAACCTGCACGCTCGCGCCGAGTTCAGGATTGCGCCAGACGAAGATGGTCAGCTCGTCAAGCGGGCCGATCACGTATTCCTCGCCCGGCCCCTCCTGCAGCGCCACGAACGAGGCGGGCGGCAACTGCGGCCCCGCCCCAACCCCGCCGCAACCGGTCAGGGCAAGGCTCAACATGGCCGTTCCGGCAAGCATACGGGTCAGGCGGGAATTGAACGGCATGGACAGTCCTTCTTGCTGCGGTGCCCCCGCCCATCTGCCTTGTCGGCAACGGGCACGGGTCCGCAAATCACCGCTGGCTATCGCCAAAAAGGGTGAAGATTGCGTTAGCCTTGATTGCTTGAAGGCGTGACGCCAAGCGCCCATTCGCCGCCGTCCCGTAACGGGACTGGCATGGCGTCATCCGTTAACGGCCGGAACCTATACTCTTGTCAGACAAGCATTTCCGCAGCCGGACCCTGGCCCAGGAACATCGCCGGGCTGGCGCTCGCGCCATAGGCACCGGCGCAGAATATGGCGACAATATCGCCGACGTCAGCCCGCGGAAAACCGCCCTTGTCGGCCAGCCGGTCGAGCGGCGTGCACAGGCATCCGACGATGCTCGCCTCCTCATCCGCCGCCGCATCGAAGCGCGTGGCGATGGCACTGGGATAATTGCGCCGGACCACCGTGCCGAAGTTGCCCGAGGCGGCGAGTTGATGGTGCAGGCCGCCATCGGTGACGAGGTAGATCTCGCCATGGCTCTCCTTGCGATCAACCACGGTCGCCAGGTAAACGCCCGCTTCGCCAACAAGATAGCGACCGAGCTCGATGCAGAATGCCGTGTCACGCAGAACCTCCGGCAGATCGGCAAAGCGCTCGGCCAAGGCGGCGCCAACCGCGTTGATATCAACCGGCTCATCCCCCGGAAAATAGGGAATGCCAAAACCCCCGCCGAGATTGCACTTCGGCAGCGTCACCCCGGTTTCCTCGGCCAGGCGCGCGGCCAGTGCCAGGGTCTGCCCCTGCGTTTCGATGATCGCATCGGCCGAAAGCGCCTGACTTCCGGCAAAGATGTGAAAGCCTTGCCAGTCCGCCCCCGCAGCGATCAGCTTGCGTGCGAGCGCCGGTACTCGGGCCGCATCTATGCCAAACGGCTTGGCCCCGCCGCCCATCTTCATGCCCGACCCTTTGAGGTCGAAATCCGGATTGACCCGAATGGCAAGCCGCGGACGAAGGCCCAACCGCTCAGCAATGGCCAGCGCGCGGCTCGCCTCACCCTCGGATTCGAGGTTCAGCGTCACCCCTGCCAAGATAGCGGCTTCAAGCTCCGCGTCACGCTTTCCCGGCCCGGCAAAGCTGACCAGCGCCGGGTCGATCCCCGCCTCCCGGACGATTGCGAGTTCGCCGCCCGAGGCAATGTCGAAGCCGTCGACCAACCCGAGCATATGCTTTAGCAAAGGTCCGTAAGGATTTGCTTTGACAGCATAATGAATGGAAAGGCGGTCCGGCATCGCTGCGCGCAATGCCGCAACCCGCGCCGTCAACAGCTCGTGCGAATACACGAACAGAGGCGTCGTGCCTGCTTCGGCGACGAGCTCTGTCACCTTGCGCCCGGCGACTGCCAGCACCCCGTCGACAGAGGTGTAACCCGAAGGAATGGGGCCAAGCGGCTTCATGGCTGCATCTCCTCGGCCAGTTCAGCGGCCAGTGCAACCCGGTCAAGCTTACCATTGGGACTGACGGGCATTACCTCGCGCCAATGTACGTGACGCGGCACCATGAAGTTCGGCAAGGCGCGGGTCAGCGCCGGAACCAGGCCATCCTTGTCGGCACCGGGCATCGCGCGCGCCACGAGATGGATTGCTTGCCCAAGTTGCGGATCCGGCAAGCCGAGCGCGACGGCCTCAGCGACGATCCCGGTGGCAACTGCGGCTTCTTCCACTTCCTGCGGGCTCACGCGATTGCCGCTGGTCTTGATCATCGCGTCGCGCCGCCCGACGAAATGCAACAGTCCTTGGGGATCGCGCTTCACCCGGTCTCCCGACCAGACGGCCATGCCGCCAAGCTTGGAGCATGCAGGCGCGGGCTTGAAACGCTCCGCCGTGCGCTCGGCATCCTGCCAATACCCTTGCGCGACGAGCGGCCCGGCATGGACCAATTCGCCTTCCTCCTCGGCATGAGCTTCGTCCCCCAAGTCATTGACGACCAGCACTTCTGCAAAGGGGATTGCGCTTCCGATCGAGGTTGGATGCTCGTCCACCAGCGCGGGATCGAGATAAGTCGATCGGAAGGCTTCGGTCAGCCCATACATCGGATAGAGGTCGGCCGCTGGAAACTTCGCCCGCAACGCTCGGACCAGCGATGGCGTCAATGCTCCGCCGCTGTTTGTCAGCCGCCTCAGCGATTGCGCGGCTTCCCGCGGCCAGTCCAGTTCCACCAGCTGCAGCCAGAGTGGTGGCACGGCAGCAATGGTGGTGATACCGTGCCGGGCCACAGCCTTCACCACATCGCGCGGCGTGAGGTAATCCAGCGGCACCACGCTGCCCCCGGCGTACCATGTGGAAAGCAACTGGTTCTGGCCGTAATCGAACGCCAGCGGTAGCACGGCGAGCACGCGGTCTTGCGGCCTGACCTTCAGGTAGTGCGCAACGCTCACTGCCCCCAGCCAGAGGTTGGCCTGGCTGAGCATCACACCCTTCGGACGCCCTGTAGAGCCACTGGTATAGAGGATGGCGGCAAGACTATCGCGCTCTGCACCGGACGGCGGAAGCTCGCCACCATCGGCTTCGACTTCAGCCCAGAGCGCGGCTTCCTCGATCACCGGGCAAGGTGCGTCGCACTCTTCCAGCGTATCGAGCCGGCCCTTGTTTGCGATCAGCAGCGCCGCTCCGCTGTCGGCGAGAATATGCGCGACCTGCGCGCGCTTCAGCAGCGGATTGACCGGTACGTGGACCAACCCTGCTCGCACAGCAGCGAGTGGCATCAGGCAGGCGAGTTCGGTCTTGGGCAGCCACGTCGCCACCCGCGCGCCCGTTTCGCCGACGCGCGATTTCAACCACTTCGCAAGGGTTCCTACACGCGCATTTAACGCTTCATGGCTAAGCGTGCGGTCCTTGAGCACCAGTGCAGGGGCATTTCGCTCGCCGCGCAGGGCAAGGTGGTCGAGCGGATACACAGTGGGATCGGGCGTTTCGGGCACTCGGTTCTCGATAGGGAATGGCACAAGCGTTGGACGTCTATCACGCCAGTCTTAAGGAAGCGCAAGCAGACCCGCGCGTGATCGCGGTGCAAGGCGCTTCGCCGTTCGAGCGGCTCGACTGGCTGGCCTTGCTCACATCGCATTGCCTCGACGAGAAAAAAGCGCGGGTCACCATCGCTGCGGATGCGCAGGGATGTACCGCCCTGCCCTGGCTCGAAGGCAAAGGGCGGATCACTGCGCTTGCCAATTGGTACAACTTTTTCGTTGGATTTCTGGGAGATGAGATTCGTCTTTCGGAGATCGTGCGAAGACTGCCTCATGGCCGAGCGCTGTTCGCCCCCTTGCCCAAGGATGACGCCGCTGCCCTTGCTGAGGCATTCCGCAAGGCGGGCTGGATGGCACTGGTCGAGCCTTGCGACAGCAACCACATCCTTGCCGTGAATGGTCGCAGTTTCGCCGAATACTGGGCTGACCGTCCCGGCGCGCTGCGCGAAACCGTCCGCCGCAAGAGCCGCAAGGGCGAAGTGAACCTGAGGCTCGTCACGCAATTTTCCCAAACCGATTGGGATGCTTACGAGGCAATCTACAGGTTGAGCTGGAAGCCTGGCGAAGGGTCGCCGGATTTCCTGCGGGCCTGGGCCGAAATGGAAGGCAAGACTGGTCGCTTGCGACTTGGCATTGCCGAGGTTGCCGGCCAACCAGTTGCCGCGCAATTCTGGACGGTCGAGGGCGGCACCGCGTTCATTCACAAGCTTGCGCATGATGAACGCTTCCGCAAGCAATCGCCGGGGACCCTGCTCAGCGCGGCCATGTTCGAGCATGTGATCGACCGCGATGGCGTGTCGCTGATTGATTTCGGCACAGGGGATGATCCGTACAAGCGCGACTGGATGGAAGATGTGCGGGTGCGCTGGCGGGTTCGGGCATGGAGAAAGTCGTCGGTCCGTCATTGGCCTTCGTTGATCCGTGCTCTGGCAGCGCAAAGGCTGCGCCCCCTTGTCTCCCGGAACCACCATGGTTAAGGGCCCGATGAAACTGATAACGGCAGCTGGACACTGATGAGCGACACCGACAGCACCCTGCGCGCGATCCTCAAGGACGTTCTTGGCCTCACGGCCGAGCGCGTGGCCGCTTTCGATGCGTCCACCGGCCTGTTCGGAGAACTGCCCGAGCTTGATTCGATGGCCGTGGCCGGCCTGCTTACCGAGATCGAGGACAGGCTCGACATTGTGATCGAGGACGACGAGGTCGATGGCGAACTGCTCGAGACCTTCGGCAATCTGCGATCTTTCCTGGAAGCCAAAGTCACGGCGTGATTGCGCGCTGGCCTTGCCCCGGCCCCGAAGGCCAGAGCGAGGAGTATGCGCTTGCCTTCGATCGCGGCCGCGAGAAACGGCTGCTGATCGTCCCGCCCCTATTCGATGAAGCCAACCGCATGCGGCGGATGCTGGTCGATGCCATGCGCCTGCTGGATGACGCAGGCGTCGACACGTTCCTGCCCGACCTGCCCGGCTGCCATGAAAGCCTGCAGCAGTTCGAGGCGCAGAGCCTCCACGGCTGGCGCAGCGCGATGCAATTGGCTTCAAGTCACTTCCGTGCGACCGACGTGCTGGCGGTGCGCGGCGGCGCGCTGGTGTTTCCCAATGCGCTGCCGGGCTGGGCGCTGGAACCCGCGAAGGGCGCAACGATCCTGCGCCAGATGATCCGCGCACGCGTAATCGCCTCACGCGAAGCGGGCGTGAATGAGGACAGCGCGGCGTTGCTCCAACTCGGCCGCAGCGAAGGACTGGAACTCGCCGGGTGGCGCTGCGGTGCGTCGCTTATCGCCGGGCTGGAGAACGCCTTGCCACAGGTCGAAGGGCATCACCTCATTGCGCAAAACCGGTTGGGCGGTGGTGGGCTGTGGCTGCGCGCGGAGCCTGCAGCAGCGCCCGAACAGTCCGCCGCCCTCGCCCGCGTGATCCTGTCCGAGATCGACGCGTGACCCGGCGCCACCTCACCTTCACCTGCGAGGGCGCGACGCTGATCGGCACGCTGGACCGCGAGGCCGCAAGTCACTCGACTGGTCTGCTGATCGTCTCCGGCGGCAATGAACTGCGCTCAGGCGCTTGGAGCGGACAGGCGCAACTGGCCGCCCGGATCGCCAGCGAAGGCTATCCGGTGTTTCGTTACGACCGGCGCGGCGTCGGTGACAGCCAGGGCGAGAATCGCTCGTTCCGCCACTCCGGGCCGGATATTGCAGCGGCGCTGGCCGCATTCCGTTCAGCGGCACCGCACGTTTCGCGCATCGTCGCGTTCGGCAATTGCGATGCGGCCGCAGCGCTGACGCTCAATGCGCCTGCACTGGCAGTGGATGCCCTCGTTCTCGCCAACCCTTGGACGATAGATGGCGAGGAAGCGCCAAACGCCATGCCCGCGTCGGCCATCCGCAGCCGCTATCTCGCCAAGCTCGCCAACCCGCGTGAGGTCTGGCGGCTGCTCACCGGCGGGGTGAACCTCGGGAAGCTGGCCAAAGGATTGCGCACTGCGGCCTCGTCAGCCCCGGCTCCCGCTGGCCTTGTCGACGAGATGAAGACCGGCCTTGCAGCTTTCAACGGGCCTGCAACGATCCTCCTCGCCAGCCGCGACCGAACGGCGCAGATGTTCAGCGAAGTCTGGGACAACGCAGACCCGCGCATTCAGCGCATCGACACCGCGTCACACAGCTTTTCAGACGAAGCCGCGCGCGAATGGCTTCACGCGCGGCTGATCGAAGTGCTCAGGCCTTAAACTGCTGCGACTTCCGCCTGGGCAGCCTTGAAGTCCAGTTCGGCAAGGAAGCGCTCGGAATCGAGCGCGGCCATGCATCCGGTGCCCGCCGCCGTCACAGCCTGGCGGTAGGTGTGGTCCATCACGTCACCGCAGGCAAAAACGCCCGGGATGGCGGTCTTCGGCGTGCCGGGTTCGACCACGATGTAACCGCTCTCGTCGAGTTCCAGCTTGCCCTTGAACAGTTCGGTCGCCGGAGCATGACCAATCGCCACGAACGCGCCGTCCGTCTCGACCACGCTTTCCGCGCCCGTGACTGTGTCGACCACCTTCACCCCGGTCAGGCCCTTGCCCGCCTCGCCAATGAAGCTGTCGACCTTGGCGTTCCACAACACCTTGACGTTGGGGTGCGCGAACAGGCGATCCTGCAGGATGCGTTCGGCGCGCAGGGAATCGCGGCGGTGGATCAGCGTCACGTCGGGCGAATGGTTGGTAAGGTAGAGCGCTTCCTCGACCGCGGTGTTGCCGCCGCCGATCACCACGACCTTCTTGCCGCGATAGAAGAACCCGTCGCAGGTGGCGCAGGCCGAAACGCCTTTGCCAGAAAACTCCTGCTCGCCCGGAACGCCCAACCACTTGGCCTGCGCGCCGGTGGCGATGACCAGAACATCGCCTTCATAGATGTCGCCGCTGTCGCCGACGGCACGGAACGGGCTGCCGTCCATGTTCACTTCGAGGATCGTGTCCCACATCATCCGGGTGCCGACATGTTCGGCCTGGGCCTGCATTTCCTGCATCAGCCACGGCCCCTGAATCACATCGCGGAAGCCGGGATAGTTCTCGACATCGGTGGTGATGGTCAGTTGGCCGCCGGGCTGCAGCCCCTGCACCACGATCGGCTGCATCCCTGCGCGCGCGCCATAGATCGCGGCAGAAAGCCCGGCCGGGCCGGAACCGATGATGAGCATGCGGGTCTTGTGCGTGGTCGCCATGGGAAAAGTCCTCCAGTCGCCAGCGAGATAAGCAGCGCGCGGGCCAAAAGCCAGTCCGCGCCCCCCGCTTTTTCCGCAGCTATCGGACAGATTTTCTTTATTCGACGAGGTTGGCTTCCATCGCGGCGAGCACCTGCGGCGTCACCCCCAGAACTTCCTCGGCATAGGCCTTGACCGAGCCGTGGCGCGCCTCGATCGCGGCGAAGGCGCGCTCGAGAAACGGTGTTTCCACCCCCATCAGCACGCGGACGGCAGCATCATCCATGCGGATGCCGAACCCTTCCCGCACGTGCCGGGCTCCTGCCTCGATACGAGCCTCGGCATTGCCGGCGCTGTTGGTAAGCAGGTAATCCGCGACGATGTCATCGCGGTGAACGCCCAGAAGAGCGTGAACCAGAGCCGCCGCCACGCCGGTACGATCCTTCCCGGCAAGACAGTGCAGCAAGCTTGGCGACGGCTGCTCCGCCAGGGTTCGCATGTAAAGGCGATAGGTGCCCACGAGAACCGGCCGGTACGGCAGCGTCTCGTAAAGAGCGAGCATGGCGTGCCGCGCATCGTCGGCGGTGCGAACATCGCGGGCCATCTCTTCGTGCGCCGCGCGCCCGGCCGCGCTTGCGGTTTCGCCGGGATGGAACAGCACGCTGCCTTCGAACTCTGGGTGCCTGAGGCAACGGTTGGCAGCGCGCTCGCTGTCGCCGCGCAGGTCGATAACGGTGGCAATCTGCAAGGCGTGGACTTTTTCGAGATCCTCAGTGGTTGCCTCGCTATGCTGGCCCGAGCGCCACAACACGCCCTTGCGCAACTGCCCGTTGCGTGCGCCATAGCCGCCGTAGTCCCGAAAATTGTGGATGCCCGTCATCGCCAGTACCCGGGCGTATTCCTGCTCGCTCATGTCACCGTCCTTGCTGCGCACAGCAATGGCAGCTTCGTCCCAGCGTGCAAGCCTGTCCGCCTGACGTTTCACGTGGTATCCGCACCACCGGACCGGCAGAACGAAAGCTGTTTATTGCCGAACGGCCAGCGGCTCCAGCGCGCGGGCGACGACCACCGCGGCAGGTGTCGGCTTGGGCACAAGAGTCCCGCCCAGCCGCCGGACAGCCTCGTCCATGCGATCGAGATCGCCGGTGTGCAGCACATAAGGGACGCCCATCGCTGCAAGCGTCCGCGCCACCTGTTCACAGGTCTGCCCCTGGCCGAGCGAAACGTCGAGAATGGCTGCGGAAATCGCATTGTTCTGCACAATCGACAGCGCTTCCATGAGATCAAGCGCAGTCAACGGCTTGCACCCGGCATCTTCGACCGCAAATTCCAGGTCGAGCAGGATCAATGGTTCATCGTCGAGCACGAGCACCCGGCACGGCTCGGACGAAGCATGATGCATCCCGGTCATTCTGCGGCATCCCTCAAGGGAATGCTGAGACGGGCATGTAGCCCCTCGCGCTTCAACTCTCTCACGATTCCTCCCCTCGCCATGCCGAGCATGCGATCCACGATGCCGTCTGCCGCGCCCGAGTTCGCCGCCGCTTCCAGCAGCGCGCCAGTTCCGCGCCCATGTTCTACCCAATCAATCCGTATCGCCGGGCTCTCTGCCGACCCATTGCGCTGCCAGCCAACCGTAACGCGCCCGTCATCCCGACTGAGCGCGCCATGCCGGATGGCGTTCACCGCGAGTTCGTGCAGGGACAATCCGAGCACCGAGACCGACGCAAAATCCGATCGAAGCCCATTGCCCTCGAACAGGATGCGCGTTCCATCCGGATCATAAGGCGCAAGAACGGCACGAATGGCCTGGCCCACCTCGACCGTTCCCCGGTGTGAATCGTCGAGTGTGGTCTCATAGGCCCGGCCCAGCGCCTGTATGCGATCGTTGATTTCCCGCGCCTCGACCTCGATGCCGCGCGCCCTGCCGGTGAAGTTCACGATGCCGCCGATCACGGCGAACATGTTCTTCATGCGATGGGACAGTTCGCGCGCCAGTTCGCGTGCGTGCAATTCGTCGGCACGCGCCGCGCGCACGTCCGATACGTTCCATTGGCTACCGAAGAAATAAATCAGTTTGCCTTCGGCGTCATAGACCGGCCCAAGATGGAGAGCGTTCCAGAACGAACTGCCGTCCTTGCGATAGTTGAGCAGTTCGACCACCGTCACATCCTCGCGCTGGAGCGCGGTGCGGATCCTCCCCAGCGAAGAGCGGTCGCTTTCGGGGCCCTGCAGGAAACGGCAATTGCGACCGACGATCTCGTCTTCTTCATATCCGGTAAGATGTCGGAACGCCCGGTTTGCAAAGACGATGGGCATATCTGTCTGATGAGGGTCGCACAGGCAGATCGCCATGCGCGTCTGCGCCATGGCCTGCTCGAACAGCACGCCGGATGCCCCGGCGAACGTGTCTTCGGGGTGTTGCGCCCGAAAGCGCGCTACGGACGGATCGAACACGGTATGGGCCTGATCGATCGGACCAGACCCAGGAATGTCATCTGAAGAGTTACGGTTCATATCAGTGGCTACCTGCCACCGAAAATGCAGTTCCTACTGCTTGGTTCCGGAAAAAAGTAATAAATTCATGGGTGTCATTTCCGTTCCAGCGGAATGACGGCGAGTGTCAGACGGGATATACAGACCAGCTTGTCCAATTCGTCGACGATGCGGATGGACCAGACGTGGGTGCTGCGCCCCAATGCCTCCGGCCGCGCGGTCGCATAGACCCAGCCGTCGCGCACCGGTCGCAAGTGGTTGGCATTGATTTCCATGCCCACGCAAGCGAACCGGTCAGGGTCCACCACCATTGCTCCGGCCATCGAGCCGATCGTTTCTGCCAGCGCAACCGATGCGCCCCCATGCAACCGTCCGAAAGGCTGATGCGTGCGGTGGTCGACCGGCATGCGCGCCGATATCCAGTCGTCGCCGCAGTCATGAAACTCGATGCCGAGATGGGCCGGCATCGAGGAGCTGCCCAATTTCGTCAGCCGCTCGATCGAGGGCCTTTCGCCATTCCACCAGATCAAGCTGCAAATCCCTCAGCCAGGAACCGCACGGCGCACCCTGCCAGAACCGCAGTGCCGAGCGGCAGCACGCTTTCGTCCACCATCATCCTGGTGGAGTGGATCGAACAGCAAGAGCGCCAGTCTGCGCCTTCGTGGGCCACGCCCAGGAAGAACATCGCTCCGGGCACTTTCTCGAGCACATAGGAGAAGTCTTCCGCCCCCATGATCGGGGCGTCCAACCGGTGGAAGCCACTCTCGCCCGTAAGATCGCGAACAACCTTCTCCCCGAGGTCGACAGCACGTCCATCAGACACAGTGACAGGGAACCCCGGTGTGATCGTCACTTCGGCCGTCATGCCGTGGGCCGCGGCAATGTTCGTCGCCACCAGCCGCAGCGCTTCATGCAGGCGCGCACGATTGCCCGCAGAGAGCGTGCGCAACGTGCCGCGCATGGCGACCCGATCGGCGATCACGTTGTGGGCCGTTCCCGCCTCAATCTTCGCCACGGTGGCCACGACAGGATCGCTCACCGGGAATTTTCGGGTCACGACAGTTTGGAGCGCGGTGACGATCTCGCAGGCCACCGGCACCGGGTCGAGCGCATCGTGCGGCATCGAGGCGTGGCCACCGCGCCCCTGCACCACGATGTCGAACTGGTCCGCCGATGCGAGCAGCGGCCCTGCCCGGCCGGCAACCAGGCCATGCGGACTGTTGGGCATGATGTGCAGTGCGAAGGCGGCGTCGGGGAGCGGATCGATCAGTCCGTCGTCGAGCATGAATCGCGCGCCGTGAAAGCCCTCCTCGCCGGGCTGGAACATGAACTGCACTTCGCCGGCCAGCTGGTCGGCCCGCGCGCAGAGCAGCTCCGCCGCGCCTGCCAGCATGGCGGTGTGCGTATCATGGCCACAGGCATGCATGGCGCCGGGAATGGTCGAGGAGAAATCGAGCCCGGTCTCTTCGGTCATCGGCAGCGCATCCATGTCGCCGCGCAGCAGCACGCGGCGCCCCGGCCCCGCTCCGCCCTTTAGCGTGGCGACCAGGCCGGTTGTCGACGGCCCTTCGCGCCAGGTCAGCGGCAGGTGGGCCAAAGCCGCCCGCACCTTGTCGCGCGTCTTCGGAGTATGCAGGCCGAGTTCGGGTTCGGCATGGATCGCGCGTCGCAGCGTGACGATCGCATCGGAATAGCCGCGCGCCTGTTCGAGCAGTTCGTGGTGGAGCATCTGGGCCTCTATGGCTGGAATCTGACCAAGCTGACACGTCGCCGCGCCTGTGTCGAGCCTTCCGCTTTGGACTTGCACCAGCGGGCAGGACGCGTTAATCGGTCGATTAAATAGCCCAATGACGGAGAGAGTCCCGATGCCCGAAGCCTATATCATCGATGCCGTTCGCACTCCGCGCGGGGTCGGCAAGCCCGGCAAGGGCGCGCTGTCGCACCTGCACCCGCAGCATCTTGCCGCCACGGTGCTCAAGGCGCTCAAGGAGCGCAACAACCTTGATACCGCGACGGTCGACGACATCATCTGGTCGACCTCGTCGCAGGTCGGCAAGCAGGGCGGCGACCTCGGCCGCATGGCGGCGCTGGCCGCGGGGTACGACATCAAGGCATCGGGCACGACGCTTGACCGCTTCTGCGGGGGTGGCATCACCTCGGTGAACCTTGCCTGCGCCTCGGTCATGTCGGGCATGGAAGACTGCGTCATCGCCGGTGGCACCGAGATGATGAGCTTCACCGCCGCGCATGGCGCGGAACAGGCCAATGCCGGGATCAAGCCGCTGGGCATGGGCTCGGGCAACATGGCGCTTGATGCGATCCACCCGCAGTCGCACCAGGGCGTGTGCGGCGATGCCATCGCCAGCATCGAAGGCATCAGCCGCGAAGCGCTCGACGCGCTTGCCCTCGTCAGCCAGCAGCGCGCCGACAAGGCAATCAAGGAAGGCCGCTTCAACAAGTCGGTCGTGCCGGTCCTGAACGAGGACGGTTCAGTTGCGCTTGACCGCGAGGAATTCCCCCGTCCTGAAACCACTGCCGAAGGCCTCGCCGCGCTGAAGCCGAGCTTTGCCGGTCTTGCCGACTTCGATCTCGGCGGCACGAGCTTCCGCAAGCAGATCAACCGCCGCTACCCGGACGTGGAAATCCAGCACTTCCACCATGCCGGCAATTCCTCGGGCGTGGTCGACGGCGCAGCGGCGCTGCTGATCGTCTCGCCCGCCTATGCCGAGAAGCATGGCCTCAAGCCGCGCGCCCGCATCGTCGCTTATGCCAACCAAGGCGACGACCCGACGCTGATGCTCAACGCGCCGGTGCCTGCGGCGAAGAAAGTGCTCGCCAAGGCGGGGCTGAGCAAGGACGACATCGACGTCTGGGAAATCAACGAAGCCTTTGCCGTTGTTGCCGAAAAGTTCATCCGTGACCTCGAACTCGATCGCGAGAAGGTGAACATCAACGGCGGCGCGATGGCGCTTGGCCATCCGATCGGCGCGACCGGTTCGATCCTGATCGGCACCGCGCTCGACGAACTCGAGCGGTCGGGCGGACGCTACGGCCTCGTGACGATGTGTGCTGCGGGCGGCATGGCGCCAGCGATCATTATCGAGCGCATTTAACCAAAGTAAATACTCGAGACAATTAGTGGCCCGGCGATCGAATGCCGGGCCATTGTTTTTCAAGAAGTTGCAAATGTTACGTTGCAATACGTCGCCAGCGCTGGCATTTGTCGAGCTAATATGCCCGCATTTCCGCGAACTCTTGTCAGACCCCTGCGTGGTAAGCTGTCCGGCTACGCCGTAGCGATTGGCCTTGCGATAATCGCCACGATACTCAGGCAGGCAGCCGACAATCTTCTACCTCCCGGCTTCCCATTCCTGACGTTCTTTCCCGCCGTGATCGTCACCGCATTTGTTGCCGGACGCGGCCCCGGCGCGCTCTGTGGCGTGCTTAGTCTGTTGTCTTCATGGTATTTTTTCATTCCGCCAGCGAATACTTTTGTGCTCTCTGCTCCAGTGGCGACCGCGCTGCTATTCTTCGCAGCAGTGGTGATTGTGGATGTCCTTCTGATCGACGGGCTGCAGCAGCGGCAGGAGAAACTGGTCGAAAGCCAGCGCCAGCTTGCCGCCATGGCCGACCAGCAAACCCTGCTTTTTCAGGAACTTCAGCACCGCGTCGCCAACAATCTTGCCTCGGTTTCGGCCATGCTGCGCATCAAGCGGCGCCAGATAGAACGCGCGCCGGAGAGCGCCTTGGCACTGCTTGAGAGCGCCGATCAACGGATCGAGCTGATGGGCCGTGTGCACCGCCAGCTCTACGACCCGGCCGCGCGCGAGCTGGCCCTGCCCGAGCAGATCGAAAATGTGGTCGCGCAGGCGCAGGACGTTGCCGGTGCCAGCCATGTCACGGTGATCGTCAGCGCCGTCGATGCACGCCTTGCGATTGACCGGATGATGACGCTGATGCTGCTCATAACCGAGGTGCTCAACAACTCGATAAAGCACGCTTTTCCAGAGGGTTCAGCCGGTGAAGTGCGGCTGACGCTGGATCGCGTCGCGGCGGGGCGTCTGCGCCTGACGATTGCCGATAACGGCAAAGGCCTGACACCTGAGGCTGCCGGAACCCCACGTCACAACGGCCTCGGCACCGCGATCACCAAGGGCTTTGCAACCCAGTTGGGCGGTACGATTTCCGTCGACGGCAGCAAGGGCGTGACCACCGTGGTGGAGTTCCCGGAGGGCTGAGGAGAGCATTTCCAACTCTACCCCAACTCCCCCATAACTCTACCCCAACTCTCCCTCCATTCGTGCAGGCAAAGCCCCAACTCGGCGAGGCTTTGCCCATGGACCTTCAGGGTGCCGCAGCGATCGGCCCCGCCTCGTTGGCGACGACCTTGAGCACTTCGGTCCAAGCCGCGACATTTTGCGCCAATTCGGCGGGAACGACCTTGTCCAGAGTGTCGTCCGGGGTGTGATGGAGATCGAAGTAGTGGGTGCCGTCCTGGTTGAGATCGACGACGGCGAGCTTCTGCCTTTCGATCACCGGTTCGACGTCGGTCCCGCCATCGGCCTTGCCGCTTCCGCGAACGATGCCCATCGGTGACAGTGCGGCAGCGATGCGATCGGTCAGCGCCTTGTCGGCCATGTTGAACTGGACGCGCCAGACGCGGGCGGCGCCGAAGTCGCTTTCCATGGCAAGGGCGTGGGGTTCGGTGTGCTTTTCGGCGTAGGCCTTGCCCCCGAAGCCGCCGAGTTCTTCCGAGCCGGCCCAGAGGACGCGGATCGTGCGCAGGGGCTTGCCGCCTTCCTGCGCCTTCAACGCCGCGGCGGTGATGATGGCGCAGCCAGCGGCATCGTCGATCGCGCCGGTGCCGAGGTCCCAGCTATCGAGGTGGCAGCCGAGCAGGATCGGCGGGAGCGAGGGATCGCGGCCGGGAAGTTCGCCGATGACGTTGCCCGAGGGCAGATTGTCGGTGGTCTTGCCGGTAAGCGTCAAAGACAGGCGGATCGGCTTGCCGCTGCGGGCGATGCGGGCGATCAGATCGGCATCGGGGTTCGAAACCGCGCCGGCCGGGATCGGTTTTACTCCGTCGGGAAACGTGGTGCCGCCGGTGTGCGGGTTGCGGTGGTTGTCGGTGCCGATCGAGCGGATCACGACGCCCAGCGCGCCCTTGCCCGAGGCGATGGCGGGACCGGCGCGGCGGACCTGACCGTAAGGACCGTAACCGCTGCCGTCCTGGTTGCGCTTCATGGCGTGGTCGATGAAGGCGATCTTGCCGTTGAGTGAGCCTGCTGGCGCGGCCTTGAGGGCATCGAGCGTGGGGAAATAGACGACTTCGCCTTCGATGCCCTTTTCAGTCGTGGTGCCGCTGTAGCCCAGCGCCGTGACCGCGAGCCTGAACGGGATGGGCGCAAGGAGGCTGGCTTCGTCACGCCCGCGCACATAGCCACGGATCCTGAACGGTTCGACGGTGACCTTGCTGAAGCCCAGCGCCTTCAGTCGCGCTTCGGCCCAGACGCGGGCGCGGGCTTCCGCTTCGGAACCGGGCATGCGCGGGCCGACTTCGCTGGTGAGCCCGGCGAGCAGGTCCCAGGCGACATCGCCTTTCGTATCCTGGGCGTAAGCGGTTGAAGCGAATAGGGTGGCGGTGAGCGCGAGGGCGCGAGCTTGGTTTCTCATGCAACCGTGCTATCGCCCGGCCCACCGCCTGCCAAGCCCTGCCCGCCGCCCTTGTCGCACAAGCCCCGCTTGCCCGACCCTTCGCGCTCGGATAGAGGGCGCGCAACAGTTTTTGCCTTCTACCCAAGGACCCGAGATGGCTGCCCAATACGCCTACGTCATGAAGGACATGACGAAGACCTTCCCCGGCGCGCAGAAGCCGGTGCTGAGCAATATCAACCTGCAGTTCTACCAGGGCGCCAAGATCGGCATCGTCGGTCCGAACGGTGCCGGTAAATCGACGCTTATCAAGATCATGGCCGGGATCGACAAGGATTTCACCGGCGAAGCCTGGCCGGGCGAGAACATCACCGTCGGCTATCTTGAGCAGGAACCGCAGCTCGACGAGAGCAAGACCGTGCTCGAGAACGTCAAGGACGGCGCGCGCGAGATCGCCGACATGGTCGAGCGCTTCAACGCGATCGGCATGGAAATGGCCGAGGAAGATGCCGATTTCGACGCGCTGGGCGCGGAGATGGCCGAGTTGCAGGACAAGATCGACGCGGTCGATGGCTGGACGCTCGACAACCAGCTCGAAATCGCGATGGAAGCGCTGCGCTGTCCGCCGGGCGACTGGTCGGTGGCGAGCCTTTCGGGCGGTGAAAAGCGCCGTATCGCGCTGACCCGCCTGCTGATCCAGAAGCCTTCGATCCTGCTGCTGGACGAACCGACCAACCACCTTGACGCTGAATCCGTCGAATGGCTGGAAAACCACCTCAAGGATTATGCCGGCGCGGTGCTGATGATCACCCACGACCGCTACTTCCTTGACAACGTGGTGGGCTGGATCCTCGAACTCGACCGCGGGAAGTACTTCCCCTACGAGGGCAACTACTCGACCTACCTCGAAACCAAGGCCAAGCGCATGGCCCAGGAAGAGCGTGAGGAAAGCGGCAAGCAGAAGGCGCTGCAGCGGGAACTCGAGTGGATCCGCCAGACCCCGGCCGCGCGCCAGACCAAGTCCAAGGCGCGTATCCGCAAGTTCGAGGAACTGCAGAACGCGCAGGACAACCGTCCGGTCGGCAAGGCCCAGATCGTCATCCAAGTGCCAGAGCGCCTTGGCGGCAAGGTGATCGAGGTGAAGAACATCTCGAAGGCCTATGGCGACAAGCTGCTGTTCGAGGACCTCTCGTTCATGCTGCCACCCGGTGGCATCGTCGGCGTGATCGGGCCGAACGGCGCGGGCAAGTCAACGCTGTTCAAGATCCTGACCGGCAAGGAAACCCCGGACAGCGGGACCGTGGAAATCGGTTCGACCGTCCATCTCGGCTATGTCGACCAGAGCCGCGACGACCTGAACCCAGCGAACAACGTGTGGCAGGAAATCTCGGACGGCCTCGATTACATGAAGGTCAACGGGCAGGACATGTCGACGCGTGCCTATGTCGGCGCGTTCAACTTCAAGGGCCCCGACCAGCAGAAGAACGTCGGCAAGCTTTCGGGCGGTGAGCGCAACCGCGTGCACATGGCCAAGATGCTCAAGGCCGGCGGCAACGTGCTGCTGCTGGACGAGCCGACCAACGACCTTGACGTCGAAACGCTGGCGGCACTGGAAGACGCGATCGAGAATTTCGCCGGTTGCGCCGTGGTCATCTCGCACGACCGCTTCTTCCTTGACCGTCTGGCGACGCACATCCTTGCGTTTGAAGGCAACAGCCACGTCGAATGGTTCGAAGGCAACTTCGCGGCCTATGAAGAGGACAAGCGCCGCCGTCTGGGCGATGCGGCGGATCGTCCGACTGCGCTGGCGTACAAGAAGCTGACGCGCTGACGCGCTTTGGCAAGAAGCTGACGCGCTGACGCGCTTTGGCAAGAAGCGTACGCGCTGATTTTTTCGCACATTGGTGATTGAGACACCCCGTCGGCCCATGCGGCTGGCGGGGTGTTTTCTGTTTCATGCAGAGGCGCGGAGAAAAAAGGGAGGCGCAGAGAGGTCCTGATTGCGGCGAAGCCGCACTTACAATCTCACGTGGCAGTTTGCGGAAACGTTGAACCTTCGGAGCGGCTTCGCCGCCTGCGCTGATCCTCCGCGTCTCCCTTGCTTCTCCGCGCCTCTGCGTGAACTATCCTGCTTTCGGATCAGCCCTTGCGGCGGAAGCGGAAGACGAGGGTTTCAGTCTTGCCGCCTTCGCTGACCTTGACCGAGGCTGTCATCGTGTCGGCGCCGGTGCGTTCGTAGACGAGGCCGGAGAAATCCAGCCGGTCGCCCTCGCGGTCGGTCAGGGGGAAGGACACGACCTTGTCCTTTTCTTCCCAGCCGGTGAGATCGGCGTTGAAGTGCTTGAGGCGGTAAGCGAGCGAGCCGCCCTCTTCGACGATGGTGATGAGTTCGTAGAACATCACCGTGCCGTCCTTGTTCAGCTGGCGGAAGTGGCCCACCATCTGGCCGCCTGCCGCCGGGGCATAGGCTTCGAGCGCGGGTGCGCCCTCGATACCCTCGCCTTCCCAGGAGCCTTGCAGCCAGGCAAGGTCGGCCAGTGTGGCGGGCGGTGCGGCCATGGCGCCGGTGATCGTAAGGATGGCGGCGGCGAATGTGACGAGCGGTCTGATCATGGCTGTCCCCTCTTTGATCGCAGGTTACATCACGGCGCGAGCCAAGTCGCCTCCCACGGCGAGGCTGCATCTGCGCGGGTGAAGCGGGCGCGGGTGCCACCTTCGTGGGTGAGTTGCAGCCAGTCGAGGCAGCGCACCTCGACCAGCAGGACGGCGAAGTTGGCGCGGCCTGGCAAGGTTTCCTCGATGCTCGGCGAGCGGTGGCGGAGGTGTTCGGGAATGGTCGAAGCTGCAGTTTCAAGCACGGCGCTGGGGCCAGCTTCGGCGAGGTAGCAGCGGCGGCTGGAGGCCGTGGCGCGCTCCCACGCGGCATCGGCGGTGGCGCCGTGATGTTCAATGCGCCCTTCCCCGCGCATACGGAGCTGGATGCGGGTTTCAGGATCGTAGGCAAGGACGCTGACCGGGGCACCAGTTGCAATGAGGGCGCACTTGGGACTGCGCAGGTCGGTGTGGAAACGCAGGGTCAGGTCCGGTGTGGCCTCGCGCAGGACCATGATCCTGAGATCGCCGTCAGAGGTGCCGACGACCGGCGTATGCAACGCGCTGCGGCGCTGCTTCACCGCCTTGGCGAGGCGATCGGTGGCATCGGCAAGAACGCTATCGAGCGTCAACTCCATTCATCTTTCCCCATGCGAACCTGAACAAAAGGCTACCAAGCCGGTTCAGATATCGGACAGCGCGAATCGTTTATTACCATCGTATTAAAGCTGCGAAGGGTGTCGCGGCTCTTCATATCGGGAAAGGGTCGGTCACGATGTCCGGCAAGTCAATCTTCAGAAGCAGTGCACTTTACGCACTGGCTGTGGCCATGACCGCAACAGCAATTCCCTCGACGGCGTTTGCCCAGCAGCCGCAGCGCGAAGAGCGTGGCGGCGGTTGGCAGCGCGGTGGCGAAAGCCGTGGCGGCGGCGAGAACCGTGGTGGTGGCAACTGGCGCGGTGGCGGCGATTTCCGCAACCAGCAGGTCCAGCGGCCGCAGACTCCACAAGTGCAGCGGCCGAGCGCACCGCAGGTCCAGCGTCCGGCCTGGGGCGGAAGCAATCCGCAAGCCCAGGCACGGCCGGAGCAGGCACGGCCAGACCAGTCACGTCCGGCATGGCGTGGGCGGACCGAGGGTTCGCAGCGGGACTGGGGCCGCTCACAGGGCCGCGACTGGCAATCGGGCACCGTGAGCCGTCCGGCACCGGCACAAAACGCCGGCCGGCCCGCCGTGCCCGAGCGCGGCTGGGACGGCAGGCAGTGGAACGGAACCAACCCCGGCAACCAGAACGCCGGGCGGGATTGGAACCGCAACGGTCGTGACTGGAACCGGGATCGGGACGGGCGCAACTGGAGCCGCGATCGCGATGGCCGGACCTGGAACCGCGACGGTCGTGACTGGAACCGCGACAACTGGCGGCGCGACGATCGCCGCGGCGACAACTGGCGCAACAGCTATCGCGGGGACTATCGCCGCTGGAGCAACGACTGGCGGCGGGACAACCGTTATAACTGGAACCACTACCGCAGCGTGAACCGCGGGATCTATCGGATGCCACGGTACTACTCGCCCTATCGCGGGTACAATTACAGCCGCCTGTCGATCGGCATTTTCCTGAACTCTGGCTTCTATGGCCAGAACTACTGGATCAACGATCCCTGGGCCTACCGCCTGCCGCCTGCATACGGTCCGTATCGCTGGGTGCGCTATTGGGACGATGTGCTGCTGGTCGACGTCTATTCCGGTGAAGTGGTGGACGTGATCCACGATTTCTTCTGGTAAGGCGTCCAACCCATCGGGCCCCTGCACCACGCGGTGCGGGGGCCTTTTTCTTGGCCGGTCAGGCCTGTGTGTGCTCTGCCAGTGTGCGCAGCACGTTGAGCATCATTTCCCGACCCTGCCCGGTCAGCCGCACGTAGCGGCGGCGCGCGTCGGTCGTATCGGGTTCGCGGAAGATCAGTCCTTCATCCTCGAGACGGGCGATCCAGCGCAGGATCGTGGTCGACGGGATGCCTGCATCGAGGCACACGCTCGACACCTGGATATCGGTGCGCCGGCAATCGGCGATGAACAGGTCGAGGAGGATGTCCCAGCCGGGTTCTGCGAACAGGCCGGGCCGTCCGCTCGCCTCGTCGCGCTTGCGCCGCAGGTTGTACAGCGCTTTGGCGAGCCGAAGGGTTTCGGCGTTGGGATCTACGTAAGCGTCCAAGCAATGCTCCATGCGAGCGACAAGAAATCACGAGAAGCATGCTGGCACCCGAAGCCGACAAATGGCATTGCGGCTGTGCAGATCCCGACCCTTGAAGGTCTGACAGCATTCATGATCTATTGGTGACCCGAGATGACCTCATAAGGAAGTTTGGTTAACGCAAAGGACTGCAGAAAGCTTCGCCAAATCCATAGTATTAGTCCGGTTCGGATCAATTGAACTGGGTGGCGGTGACGAGCCGATTCGAACATGAGATCGCGCAACATGGGATTGTTTTCAAAGAAGAGTCAGTCATATGCAGAGACCTCGGCACTGCGTTCGATCGGGGAGACAGTCCGCAAGCGTCTCGCAAACGACTCTGGCGCCTATCGTATCCCGGTGGATGGGCTCGAGATCTTTGGCGTGGCCGATTTCCTTTCAGCCGCCGAGTGCGAAAGGCTGATCGCCATGGTCGACAAGGTGGCGCGCCCTTCCCCCACCTACAAAGGCACGGACGCGACCGGCCGAACCAGCTATACCGGGGACGTGGATCCCTTTGACCCTTTCATCCTGATGCTGCAGCGTCGCATCGACGACCTGACCGGCATCGATCCGGCGTTCGGCGAGACGATCCAGGGGCAGCGCTATGAACCGGGACAGGAGTTCCGTGGCCATTATGACCACTTTCTGCCTTCGCAGCATTTCTGGGATACGGAACAGAAACGCGGCGGCCAGCGTAGTTGGACGGCCATGGCGTATCTCAACGCCGTGGAGGAAGGCGGGACGACCGACTTCACCCGCGTCAACCTTTCCATCCCGCCGCAACCGGGTGCGCTGTTGCTCTGGAACAACATGAAGCCCGATGGCACACCAAATCCCGATGCCCTGCACGCCGGAACCCCGGTCGTGCGCGGCAAGAAGTATGTCCTGACGAAGTGGTACAGGTCGCGCCCATGGCATTGAAACGGGGGGCCTGGCACGGCCTGATCGCACTGGCTTTGCTGCAGCCGGGCGCGAGCCATGCTGCAGCTGAGACAGCAGCCCCTTCCGTTGTGGCGGCGCAGATCGACAATGGCCCGCAGGCGCAAAGCGGTCTTTCCGAAAACGCCCAGCTGGAGCGGATCTTTGCCGATGAAATGCGGCAAGGTTTCGCGCTCGACCCGGTTGGCGCCCTGCAGCAAGGCCAGCGCGTTTCGGTCGAGGCTTTCCTCCAGCTGTTCTCGCCCGAACTTGCTAAGGCGCGGCGCGAGGCAAATGCGCAAGTGCTGGCACGGCTGCGGCAGATCAACCCCGGCAAACTGGACGAGCCGCACCGCCTTTCGCGCGAAGTGCTGATCGATGCAAAAAGCGCCGACGCCGCACTGCTGCAACCCGACCTTCTGGCGTTGACCGAGGTCCGCCCGTTCAATCACTTCGGCGGTTTCCACGTTTCCTACCCCGAACTGTCATCGCCGGGCAGCGGTATCGCCCTGGAGACCACAAGCGATTACGAGTTGCTGATCGCACGGCACCGCGTGCTCGGGCGCGTCTTCGATCAGGCTACTGCGCGTTTCCGCGAGGGAATGGCAAGCGGCGTGACTGAACCTCGGCTGACGGTGGACAACATGATCGCGCAGATCGATGCGCTGCTGGCCCAGCCGGTCGAGCGATCGCCCTTCACCAGTCCAGCGCGGAGCTTTCCGAGCAGCTTTTCGAACGCGGAAAAGCTGCGACTGCGCAAGGATCTGTACGCCGTCACCCGGCGCGACATCTATCCGGCCTACCGCAAGCTCCGCCGGTTTCTGGCAGACGATTACCGCTCTGCAGCGCGTGAGCAGGTGGGCCTTTCGGCCTTGCGCGGAGGCGGCCCGCTCTACCGCGAGCTGATCCGGGCCTATACCACGCTCGATCTTGATCCCGAGACCGTACACGCCATGGGCCTGGGCGAAGTGTCGCGGATCCAGACCGAGATGGAGCAGGTCAAGACGGAGCTGGGCTATACCGGGCCCTTGCGTGGGTTTTTCGACGATCTGCGGACCAATCCGCGCTATCACCCCAAGACCGAGCAACAGCTCGCGGATGGATTTCGCGCCGTCGGCCGCAAGGTTGACGCGCTGGCGCCGCACTACTTCCTGCATCTGCCCCGCACGCCTCTGCAGATCCAGCCCTACCCTGCCTATCGCGCAAAGTTCGAAGCCGGCGGCAGCTATGCGCAAGGGACGCCCGATGGCGTGCAGCCCGGAACGTTCTTCTTCAACACATACGACCTCAAGAGCCGCTACCTGACGGGCGTGACCACGCTTTACCTGCACGAGGGCGCGCCGGGCCATCATTTCCAGATCAGCCTTGCGCAGGAGAACACGGTCCTGCCGGATTTCCAGCGCTTTGGCGGCAACAACGCCTACATCGAAGGCTGGGCGCTCTACGCCGAGACGCTGGGGTTCGAGATGGGCCTCTACAAGGACCCGATGCAGCATTGGGGCACGCTGGACGACGAGATGCTGCGTGCGATGCGGCTGGTGGTGGATACCGGGCTGCACGCGAAAGGGTGGACCCGCGATCAGGCGGTGGATTACATGCTGACCAATTCGGGCATGGGCCGCAGCGACGCCGAGGCGGAAGTGGACCGCTACATAGCAATTCCGGGGCAAGCGCTATCGTACAAGATCGGAGCGCTTACGATCCAGCGGCTGCGCAAGGAGGCCGAAAACGCGCTAGGCCGCAAATTCGACATTCGCGCATTCCACGATCAGGTGCTGGGATCGGGAGCGCTGCCAATGAAGGTGCTGGAAGGCAAGGTGCGCGGGTGGATCGCTCGCACCCGCGCTGCCCGTTAGGGTCAGGACCCTAGATCAATCGCCCAGCGCTTCGGCGATCAGCTTGCGGGTATTGCCGACACCATAGAGTGCGATGAAGCTGCCCATGCGAGGGCCCGCGCTGGAGCCGAGCAGGGTTTCATAGAGGCACTTGAACCAGTCGCGGAGTTGCTCGAAGCCGTAGTGCGGGTCCTTGCCGATCTCGTAGACGATGTTCTGCAGTTCCTCTGCGGTGGCATCGTCCGACGTGCCGGCGAGTTCCTCGTCGAGCGCGGCGAGCGCCCTGGCCTCGTTCTCCTCGGGCTTGCGGCGTTGCAGCGTAGGGGCGATGAAATCGCGGTTGTAGGCCAGTGCGCGGGTGACGAGGCCATCGAGCGCGGGGTGCGCTGCGGGGTCTGCATTCTCGACATAGTTGCCGAGATAGGACCAGACCTGATCGCGCGTTGCCTGCGCGCCAAGCACGCCGACGAGGTTGAGCAGCAGGCCATAAGTGACGGGGAGCTTGTCGCCCTCACCCTGCGCCGGACCATTGGTGCGCAGCAGGTGCCACACCGGGTTGCCCAGCTGCTGTTCGATCGGCTGGGTCGGGATCTTCTCGCGGAACTGCCAGTATTCGTCGACCGCGCGGGGGATAATGCCAACGTGGAGGGACTTGGCGCTCTTGGGTTCGCGGAAGAGGTAGAAGCCGAGGCTTTCCTCGCTGCCATATTCGAGCCACTGCTCGATGGTCAGGCCGTTACCCTTGGACTTGGAGATCTTCTCGCCCTTCTCATCAAGGAAGAGTTCGTAGATCAGGCCTTCGGGGCGCTGGCCGCCGAGCACGCGCGCGATCTTGCCGGACTGCGTGACGCTGTCGGTAAGGTCCTTGCCGCACATCTCGTAATCGACGCCCAGTGCGACCCAGCGCATGGCCCAATCGACCTTCCACTGCAGCTTGGACCAGCCGCCGAGGACTGTGTGTTCGATGGTCTCGCCGTTGCTGTCGGTGAAGCGAACGATGCCGGCTTCGGCGTCGACCACCTCGACCGGCACTTGCAGCACTTCGCCGGTGGTCGGCGAAACCGGCAGGACCGGCGAGTAGGTCTTGCGGCGTTCCTCGCGCAAGGTGGGGAGCATGATGTCCATGATCGCCTGCCAGTTGCGCAGCACGCCCTTCAATGCTTCGTCGAAGGCGCCGGAATTGTAGCGATCGGAGGCCGAGACGAACTCGTAATCGAAGCCGAAGCGATCGAGAAAATCGCGCAGCATGGCGTTGTTGTGATGGGCGAAGCTTTCGAACTTCTCGAACGGATCGGGGATGCGGCTGAGCGGATGGCCGAGGTGGGCATCGAGTAGCGCCTTGTTCGGCACGTTGTCAGGCACCTTGCGCAAGCCGTCCATGTCGTCGGAGAAGGCGACGAGGCGCGTGGGATGGCCCTGCCCTGATTCATTGGCGGTCAGCACTTCATAGGCGCGGCGGACCAGCGTGGTGCGCAGCACTTCCTGGAAGGTGCCGATGTGCGGCAGGCCCGAGGGGCCATAGCCGGTTTCGAACAGGACGGGCACGAGCGCTCCGCTCGCATCGCGTTTGCCGCCGGGGAACCGCTTGATGAGCTTGCGGGCTTCCTCGAAGGGCCAAGCCTTGGAGGTCTGGGCGGCGGTGCTGATTGCGTCTGTCATGGTGCCCGCCCTTTTGCGCGTGGGGGCGGCGCGCGCAAGTGAAAAGGCGGCGAATAACCGGACGACGAAAGGGCGGGACCGCGCATCCGCGATCCCGCCCTTCCGTGGAGGCTTCTGAGGGAGGCTTACTTCAGAAGCGAGAGCACGTTCTGCTGGGCCTGGTTGGCCTGGGCAATCATGGCCGTCGATGCCTGCGAAAGGATCTGGGCCTTGGCCATCGCGGTGGTTTCCGCCGAATAATCGGTATCAAGAATGCGCGAGCGGGCATCCGAGAGGTTGGTGATGTTGTCGTTGAGGTTGTTGATCACCGATTCAAGACGGTTCTGACCGGCACCGAGCAGCGAACGGGCGCCGGAGATCGAGTCCAGTTCCGTGTCCAGCGTGCCGAGCAGGGTGTTGGCCGCGGTGGCCGTCGACACGTCGTAGGAGCCGGCAGCACCACCCGAGGCAGCGAGCGTGGTGAGGTCGGCGATCTCGAGGATGACCTGGTCCGAAGCATCGGACCCAGCCTGGATCGTGATCGAGGTGACGCTGCCATCAAACAGCTGCACGCCGTTGAAATTGGTGTTGGTGATGATCTGATCGACCTGCGCGGTCAGCTGATCGACTTCGCTCTGCATGTAGACGCGGTCAGTGGCGTCCTGATAGGTGCCCGAGGCCGACTGGACGGCCAGTTCGCGGATGCGCTGCAGCATCGCGGTGACCTCGTTGAGCGCACCGTCTGCGGTCTGGGCAAGGCTGATGCCGTCGTTCGAGTTGCGGACACCCTGGCCCATGCCCTTGATCTGCGAGGTCATGGTCGTGCTGATGGCGAGGCCTGCGGCATCGTCCTTGGCTCCGTTGATGCGCTTGCCGGTCGACAGACGCTCCATCGCGGTGCCAAGCATCTTGTTGGCCGAGTTCGAGGCATTGGTCGCGCGTACCGCGCTGATATTCGTGTTGATGACTGCCATTTCCCATTCTCCACTATGGGCCGGAGCATCTGATTGGACACGCCGGTATTGGTTGCTGTGGAGAAGGACGGCGGGCGGACGCGGGTTTTAAGGGGCGTGGCAAATCACGGTGAAAGGTTTGCTTTCGGTGCCAAGCAGGCTTGCCCGGTGTTCCATTCCTGTTCTAACGCACAATGGTGACGGAGCGCCCTGCCCTCAATCTGCCAGCGATTCATGCAAGCCATGGCGGGTGCTGGCTGCGCGACGGCTTTGCCACGCGCGGCCTTGGCAAGGGCGAGGCCATCGTGGCGGCGGCCGATACGCCGCTGCTGATGCTCAACGCCCCGCTGGTGGCGAGCAGGCTGGGCTATCCGGACCTGTCTGGGCTCGACCTGCTGGAGCTGTTCGCCTTCGTCCACCCCGCCCGTTTCATGGTGCCGACGCCAAAGGGCCTCGCCCATGCGCTGGGGCTGGACGAGCCGACGGGTGACGACAAGGTGCCGCAGCTGTTGCAGGAGGCGGCAGAGGCCTTGCTGGCCACATGCGAGAGTGCGGACTGGGCCGAGCGCGAAGGCGCGTGGACGGCGCTGCAATCGCTGGTGCGGATGCGCTGGCCTTGGGCGACCTTGTTGACCCCGCGCATCAGAAAGCCGGAAAGGGCGGAGCGGTGGCTGTTCGCCAAGCTGCCGGAGTGGGAGGAAGCGGCGGAGCGTCCGCAGCCGGCGCAAGTGGTGCTGGGCGAGAGGGCGGTGGTAGCTCGGCTGGCCGAGCTGACCGGCGCCGGGGCCGAGGCGCGACCGACGCAGCAGGACTATGCGCGCGAAGCCTCGCGGATGTTCGCGCCGCGGCAGGGTCAGGGTCAGCCGCATGTCGTGCTGGCGCAGGCGGGGACTGGCACGGGCAAGACCTTCGGCTATCTCGCGCCGTCCTCGCTGTGGGCGGAGCAATCGGGCGGGACGGTGTGGGTTTCGACCTATACCAAGGCGCTGCAGCGGCAACTGCGGCGCGAGAGCCGGCGGGCGTTCCCTGCGACGCGCAACGGCAAGCCGCCGGTGGTGGTGCGCAAGGGGCGCGAGAATTACCTGTGCCTGCTCAACCTGGAAGACGCGCTGCAGGGCGGGTTTGCCGGGCGGGCGGCGATCCTGGCGCAACTGGTGGCGCGCTGGGCGGCCTATTCGCAGGACGGCGACATGATCGGCGGGGACTTGCCCGGCTGGCTCGGCACGCTGTTCCGCAAGCGCGGCATCGCGGCGCTGACAGACCAGCGCGGCGAATGCGTCTATGCCGGGTGCCCGCATTACCGGAAGTGCTTTATCGAGCGCGCGGCCCGGGCCTCTGCGGATGCGGAGCTGGTGATTGCCAACCATGCGCTGGTGATGGTCAACGCAGCGCGCGGCCGCGATGCGGCGCAGCGGCCGACGCGGATCGTGTTCGACGAAGGGCATCACGTGTTCGAGGCGGCGGATTCGACCTTCTCGGCAGCGCTGACCGGGGCGGAGACGATCGAGCTTCGGCGCTGGGTGATCGGGCCGGAGGGCAAGTCTCGCGGCAGGCGGCGCGGGCTTTCGGCGCGGCTGGCGGACGTTGCCAGCTACGACGAGGAAGGCGAACGCGCGATTGCCCAGGCGCGCGAGGCGGCGGAAGCCCTGCCCTCGGAAGGCTGGCTGTCGCGGGTGGTGGAAGGCACGCCATCGGGGCCGCTGGAGGACCTGCTGAGCGCAGCGCGCGCGCTGGCCTATGCGCGCAACGAGAGCGGCGGGCAGGAAGCGGGCTATGGTCTGGAGACCGAGATCGCGCAGCTGGATGGCGGGTTCATTGAGGTGGCGGGGCGCGCGCAGGAGGCACTGGAGGCCTTGCGCAAGCCGCTGGTGCGGCTGGGCTTGCGGCTCGAGGCGATTGTCGAGGATGGGCCGGACTGGCTCGACGGCCCGGCGCGCGCCCGGATCGAAGGCGCGCGCAGTGCGATTGGCTGGCGCAGCGATCTGATTGCGGGATGGATTGCGCTGCTGGCGCGGCTCGGCGGCCCCGGCGATCCTGATTTCGTTGACTGGATCGCGGTCGAGCGTTCGGACGGGCGCGAGTGGGACGTGGGACTGCACCGGCATTACCTCGATCCGATGAAGCCCTTTGCCAATGCGGTGCTGGCGCCCTCGCACGGGGTGATGATGACTTCGGCGACGCTGCGCGATGGCGACGACTGGTCGAGCGCGGTGGAACGCAGCGGGGCGCCGCACCTGGACATCGCGCCGCGGCTGTTCAGTGCGGAAAGCCCGTTCGACTATGCCGCACAGGCTGAAGTGTTGATCGTGACCGATGTGCCCAAGGGCGACATTCCGGCGCTGGCCGCGGCCTATGGGCGGCTGATCGAAGCGTCGGGCGGCGGGGCGCTGGGGCTGTTCACCGCGATCCGGCGATTGCGCGCGGTCTATGGGCGCATTGCCGACCGGCTGGCGCGCGGTGGCTTGCCGCTGTTCGCGCAGCATGTCGATCCGATCGACACCGGCACGCTGGTCGACATCTTCCGCGACGATCCGCGCGCCTCGCTGCTCGGCACTGACGCCTTGCGCGACGGGGTGGACGTGCCCGGGGATTCGCTGCGGCTGGTGGTGATGGAACAGGTGCCCTGGCCCAAGCCTTCGATCCTGCACCGCGCGCGCAGGCTGGCCGGCGGTGGCTCGGCCTATGACGACAGGATTATCCGGGCGCGGCTGGCGCAGGCGTTCGGGCGGCTGATCCGCTCGGCCGGCGACAAGGGGCACTTCGTGGTGCTGTCCTCGGCCTTTCCCTCAAGGCTGCTTTCGGCCTTTCCGGCAGGCACGCCGATCCGGCGCGTGACGCTCGATGTGGCTTTACAAAGCGTCGGTGCCAGTGTTTCTGGGCGGGAGAGTGCTCAGACACCGCGCGAGGGGATTTCGTGAAGACACTGGCCCTGTTTCGCCACGCCAAATCGGACTGGAGCGATGCGCGCGCGCGGGATTTCGACCGCCCCTTGAACGAGCGCGGCAAGCGCGGCGCGCGGGCGATGGGCGAATATATCCGCGATACCGGCCGCACCTTCGACCGCATGATCGCCAGCCCTGCCGTGCGCGCGGCCGAAACGGTGGAGGAATGCAGCAAGGCGTGGAAGTGCACGTTCAAGATCGAATGGGACCGGCGCATCTACCTTGCCAGTTCGGCCACGCTGATCGACCTGCTGAAGGAACTGTCCGGCGATCCCAAGAGCGTACTGATGATCGGGCACAATCCGGGGCTGGAAGACCTGATCTTCGACCTGGTGCCCGATGACGGCTCCAGCCCGTTGCGCGAAGTGGTGGAAGAGAAGTTCCCGACCGCGACCTTTGCGGTGATGGAACTTGATGTCGACGACTGGGCTGACGTGACCGAGGGCTGCGCGCGATTGGTGGAGATCAAGCGGCCGCGGGATCTGGACCCGACGTTGGGTCCGGTGTTGGTGGATTGAGTTTGGTGAGTGGGCAACCAGTCGATGTCTGACAACGTTGCTAGTCGACAAATTTTCGCCAAAGAGAACTCCGCCACTCAAACGCTAGTTGAGGCCACTGCACAGCAATAAGACTGCGCCTTTTTGTGGAAGCGCGCCATCCAAACAGCTATCGTTAGCGGATGTCAGAGACATACTTATCTACGAACAGGACTATGGCGGAAGACGGGGACTTTTACGTTGAAGCCAACTGCTGCCTCCTGTGCGGTGTGCCAGAGGATGTGGCGCCCGAGATATTCCAGACAGGTAAAGATTACTGCTTTGTGATCCGGCAGCCCTGCTCGCCAAAAGAGGTCGATAGGACGATACGCGCGATGTGGGCTAGCGAAGTGGATTGTGTTCGATATCGTGGTCGTGATCCTTTGATGCTTGAAAGGCTGGCAAGAGCCGGAATGAAAGATCAGGCCGACTACGGCGAGTCACTGAACACACCTTTGCTTGCGCGCGATACCGTGAGTTTCGAAATGCCGGAAGTTCGGAGCCATATGACGCCCGTGTGGTTTGCCCATGAGTTCCGAGCAGATCTGAGAGGAAAAGGCAAAATCGTCTTGCCCGCCTTGTTCGGTAAGCACTCAGTCTGGGTGTCTTGGTTTAAGAACCGCTTTCATCGCGTCCATTTTGCCGATGCGGGTCAGGGACGTTTCGTCGCAAGCCTAGGGCCTACTTCGGCGGTCCAAGGGCTGGGATGGCTGCTGGACGATTGGCTTATCGCGAAAGGTGCCAAGGATATTTTTTGGGAGAAAACTGGCGATCCAACCTCAAAGAGCAGGACTCCGATTTGAATCCCCCATTGCTGCTCGCGATGGTCTGCCTCTCGATCAATAACGGCCATTCCGAAGAGGCCAAGCATCCACTTCAGGCAGCAGTTCAAACGCTAACGGTATAAGCGGGCAGCCTACTCTTCCAATGCCGCAGCCAGCCGGTCGCGGATGGATTGCAGGTAGCTCAGGAGTGGGGCGGCGGATTGTTCATCCGACGAATGTGGCGCAGGCTCTGCCGACGGAGCCGCAACAATAGAAGCCCCCTTCTTCCCCCGCAGCGCTTGCCTTGCGCCCTTGATCGTGAAGCCTTCCTTGTGGAGGAGGCGGTGGATTTCGGTGATGAGGGCGACGTCTTCGGGACGGTAATAGCGGCGGCCGCCCGCTCGGGTGAGCGGGCGGAGCGTGGGAAACTGTTCTTCCCAGTAGCGCAAAACGTGCTGGCGGATACCGAGCGCCTTGGCGACTTCGCCAATCGTGCGGAAAGCTGCCGGGTCTTTACCGTCGTCCGGATCAGGTCCGGCATCGGGAAGTTCGGGGACGCTCATCCGCTGGCGATCAGCCCTGGCCGATGCGGTCCTTCAGCATCTGGCTGGCGCGGAAGCTGAGGACGCGGCGCGGCGTGATCGGCACTTCAATGCCGGTCTTGGGATTGCGGCCGATCCGCTCCGCCTTGTCGCGCAGCAGGAAGGTGCCGAAGCCCGAAATCTTCACGTTTTCACCCTCAGCCAGTGCATTGCACATGTGCTGCAGGATGGATTCAACCATTTCGAGCGAATCCGCGCGCGACAGCCCAACGCGACGGTTGATGCTTTCGGCCAGATCGGCCCGGGTCAGTGTACCTACAGAACGCATCCTTTATTCCCCCCAGAAGTCAGAAGACGCCAAGGGGAATGACAATAACGCTGATTCTGCGGAACGCAATGCAATCCATTGCTTGCTAACGATAAGACTGCGCCAGCGCGGGACGGGCCGTGCCGGTCAGATCGAGTCCGTCAGATGCGGGCGAGGCTGGCGCCCCAGGTGAAGCCGCCGCCCATGGCTTCGAACATCACCAGATCGCCCTGCTTGATGCGGCCATCGCGCATCGCGACATCGAACGCGAGCGGAACCGAGGCCGCGCTGGTGTTGGCGTGCTGATCGACGGTGACGACCACTTTCTCGGCGGGAAGGTCGAGCTTGCGCGCGGTGGCGTCGAGGATGCGGAAGTTGGCCTGGTGGGGCACGACCCAGTCAATCTCTTCCGCAGCGTGGCCCGTGGTTTCAAGCACTTCGCGCAAGACATTGGCAAGATTGGTGACCGCGTGGCGAAACACCTCGCGGCCCTTCATGCGGACCTTGCCGACCGTGCCGGTGGTGGACGGACCGCCATCGACATAGAGCAGCTCGTTGTGCGCACCATCGGCATGGAGGCGTGAAGCCAGTACGCCAGGCGCCTTGGGATCGGTTTCGTCAACGTCCTGCGCTTCGAGCACGATGGCGCCTGCGCCATCGCCGAACAGAACGCAGGTGGTGCGATCTTCCCAATCGAGAATCTTGCTGAAGGTCTCAGCGCCGATCACCAGCGCGCACTTGGCCATCCCGGTACGGATCATCGAATCCGCAGTGGCCATGGCGTAAAGAAAGCCCGAGCAAACCGCCGCGACATCGAACGCGATGCCACCGTTGCAGCCAAGGTTGTGCTGGACGATGGTGGCGGTGGCCGGAAAGGTCTGGTCGGGCGTTGCCGTGGCAAGGACGATCAGATCGACCTTCGTAGCATCCACGCCAGCCGCTTCGAGCGCACGACGGGCAGCCGCAGTGGCGAGGGTAGACGTGGTCTCCCCTTCCCCGGCAATATAGCGTTGGCGGATGCCGGTGCGCTCAACGATCCATTCGTCGGTCGTATCGACCATCGTCGCCATTTCGGCATTGGTGACGCAGCGCTTTGGCAGGGCCGAGCCGCTGCCACGGATGATCGAACGCACGGTCATGCTGCGTCCTCGCCGGTAGCGGCAGGGGCCGTGCTGCGGCCAGAGCGACCGGAAGTGCGGCCAGAAGTCCTGATCGTCTCGGCGCCAAGGCGCGCAAGGTCGGCTTCGATACGCTCGGTCAGGTTTTCCTCCAGCAGGCGGGCGGTGACGGCGACGGCATTGGCGACGCCGAGCGCCGAGGCGCTGCCGTGGCTTTTCACAACCACGCCGTTGAGGCCGAGGAAGACCGCACCGTTATGGTTGTTGGGATCAAGATGGTGCTTGAGCAGCTCGGTGGCGGGGCGCGAGATCAGGAATCCGAACTTCGAGCGCAGCGACGAGGAGAAGCTGCGACGGAGCAGATCGGCGACGAAGCGGGCCGCGCCCTCCATCGACTTCAATGCGATATTGCCGGAGAAGCCATCGGTGACGACGACATCGCAATCGCCGCGCGAAAGCTTGTCAGCCTCGGTAAAGCCATCGAAGCTGAGCGCGAGGTCTTCGCCCAGCGCCTTGAGCTGGGTGGCGGCATCGCGCAGGGAATCGGTGCCCTTGGTCTCTTCAGTGCCGATGTTGAGGAGGCGCACGCGCGGGGATTCAAGGCCGTTGACGATGCGGGCATAAGCCGCGCCCATGATCGCAAACTGCACGAGGTTGCGGGCATCGCAATCGGTGTTGGCACCGAGATCGAGCATAATCAGGTCGTGCTCGCCAAGCGTCGGCAGCAGGGCCGAAAGCGCAGGGCGATCAATGCCAGGCATGGTGCGCAAGGCGAGCTTGGCCATGGCCATGAGCGCGCCGGTGTTGCCCGCGCTGACAGCAGCGCCGGCATGACCCTGCTTCACCGCGTTGATCGCCAGACCCATCGACGTGGTCTTGGCGCGGCGGAGGGCCTGGGTCGGCTTCTCGTCACCCGACACAACGTCGGGCGCGTGAAGGATTTCCGAAGCCTCGCGAAGATTGGGGTGGTTTTCGAGGGCCTGCTTGATGCGGCCCTCGTCACCAACGAGGAGGAACTTGAAACGGTCATGGCGACGACGGGCAAGCGCCGCGCCTTCGACCATCACGCGCACGCCCTCATCACCGCCCATCGCATCGACGGCGATACGCGGCAGGCTCATGTCCTCAGTCCCCCCGTTTTAAGGCTTAGAGCCCGACGGCGATGACTTCGCGACCGTTGTAGTGACCGCAAGCGTTGCAGAGGTTGTGCGGGCGCTTGAGTTCACCGCAGTTGGAGCATTCGTGGAACGCTTCGACGCTGAGGGCGTCATGGCTGCGGCGCATGCCACGGCGTGAGGGCGAAGTCTTTCTTTTGGGGACGGCCATCTCGGCACCTGTTCTTAGAATTGCGTAGTTTTGTTGCGGGCGCGATAGGGAAAACCGGTCCATCGCACAAGCCCTGTTTGCGGCAGGACCCGTACGCGGCGAAGGACGCCAGACAGACACGGGATTCGCCAATCACTGGGCGAAGGCGCGCCTATACGGATTTTCTGGTGCTTTGCAAGCGCGCCCGCGCTAGCTTCGGCCCCAGATCCCAGGACGGACAAACACAAGGGGGAGTACCTGAAAGCATGCTTATACTGCCAATCACGCTGTGCGCGGCTGCGGCCGCGGCGGCGATCAACATCTGGCTTTCGATCCGTTGCGGCATGGTTCGCGCCGCCAAGAAGATCAGCATCGGCGATGGCGGCGACATGGACCTGATCGCGCGGATGCGGGCGCAGGCGAATTTTGTCGAGAACACGCCCATAGTGCTCGTGCTGATTGCGGCAGTCGAGCTTGCGCGGACTGGCAATCCTTACTTGATGGGCGCGGCGGCGGTCTATCTGCTGGGCCGCGTCGGCCACGGCATCGGCATGGACGGCGGGCCGCTGGGCTTCCTGCGCGGTGTCGGCACGCTCACGACCATGCTGACCCAGCTTGGGCTTGGCGTCTGGGCGGTGTCGATCGCCTTGGACATGTGACAGTTGCAGGGGTGGTGCAGCGACATGCCCACCCCCAGCCCCTCCTGCGTGCGGGAGGGGATATTCCTCAGCTCAGGGCATAATCGCTGACATAGGCATTGGTCTGGCGTTCACGGCCGAACGTGCTGTTGGGGCCGTGGCCGGGGACGAAGGTCACGTCGTTGCCGAGCGGCCAGAGCTTCTGCGTGATTGAATCGATCAGGTCCTGATGATTGCTCATTGGGAAATCGGTGCGGCCAATCGACCCCTGGAACAGCACGTCGCCGACGATTGCCACCTGCGACGGCGCGTGATGGAACACGACATGGCCGGGGGTGTGGCCGGGGCAGTGAATCACGTCGAGCTCAACTTCGCCTACCGTGACCTTGTCGCCATCGTTGAGCCAGCGGGTGGGCTCGAACACCTCGGCGGGAATGCCCCAGCGCTGCGAATCTTCATCGAGTTGCGCGATCCAGAAGCGGTCCGCCTCCTGCGGGCCTTCGATCGGCACGCCGAGTTCTCGCGCGAAAATTCCGACGCTGCCGCAGTGGTCGAGATGGCCGTGGGTGACGAGCAGCTTCTCGATGGTGACGCCGGTCATCTCGATCGCCTTGCGCAGTTTGTCGAGATCGCCTCCGGCATCGATGAATGCACCACGCATGGTCTTGGTGCACCAGACCAGCGTGCAGTTCTGCTGCAAAGGCGTGACGGGGATGATCGCGACCTTGAAGGGCGGCTGCGCGGCGGTTTGTGTGGCGGCTTCGGTCATGCCTGCCGATTTGGAGCGAAGGCACCGCAATTGCAATGCTTCGGTCCGGTGCCTAACCTTGCCCGATGATATCGATACGCCCTTCCCGACTTGAAGATGGCGAGCGAGCGCTGGAAATCTGGGCTTGTGCCGTGGACGCCACGCACGATTTCCTTTCAGCTGAAGACCGGCTGGCGATTGGGGAAGAGGTTGCGGGCTTTCTTCCCGAAACGCCCATGACGCTCGCTGTAGATGCGAGCGACCGTGCCTTGGGCTTCATGATCGTGGACGATGGAAGCGTCGAAGCGCTGTTCGTTGATGCTGCCTGCCATGGCCAAGGGGTTGGCAAAGCCTTGATCGAACATGCAACCCGGGTTCTTGGAGCGCGGCGCCTTGAGGTCAACGAGCAGAATGTAGGCGCGCGCGGCTTCTACCGCCGGATGGGCTTTAGAGAGATCGGCCGCAAGGAGTTGGACAGCCAGGGGCGGCCCTATCCGCTGATCGTCATGGAATTGCGCGGCTAGAGTCGGCCGCCTTTCCAGACGACGCGGCCGACCAGTTCGACCTCGTTCAGCAGGCGCTCCAGACGGGGATAGGCGGGATTGTCGGAGATGATCCGAACCATGCCGCCAGGGCCGGATTCGAGGCGCTTGACCAGCAGCACGTCATCGAGCCGGATCACATGGATCCCCGCGCGCAAGGGGCGCGGGGTGCGGTCGACGAGGATCTCGTCACCATCGCGCAAGGTTGGCTCCATCGAATCGCCTTCGACTTCGATCACCGAGAGCATTGCCGGCTCGAGCCCCTGCCCCTTGAGCCAACGGTGATTGAAGCGCAGGCGGCCGGAGGGAATTTCCTCTGCCGGGAGCGTGCCGGGACCAGCTGACGCGCCCAGCGGCAGGCGGGGAATGTCAGCCCATTCGGCGGCAATGGCCCGAGGGGGTGTGACGCCACGCGGTGCCCCCTGCCCGGCGGTAATTACACCGCCGCGGGGAGAGGCACCAAGTTCGCTTTCCGGAACGCCGAAGAATTCGGCCAGCGTGCGGCGGTCATTCTCTTCGAGCTTGCGCGGGCTGCCCTTGCGGACGAATTGCTGGAGATAGGTCGTGTTCCGACCGATCAGCGCCGAGAGCGCCGAGAGGCTGACGCCGCGCTGCGTGGCAAGGCTGACAAGACGAGCGCGCGCGCCGTCGTCGGATTCGTTGTCTGCCGGGACCATCTTCGCCTTACTCCGATTTCGAAGGACTTTTCCTAGCATTGTAGGATTTGGAGATCAACATAGGAAAAATCCTATTTCGAGTCGTCTCCGCGACTCCGCAGCTGGAGGTCAAGAAACGCCATGTTGCTTCGCAAGATCGAGAGCTTCCTTCGCCAGACGGGCATGCCGGTCACCAAATTCGGCCGCCTTGCCGCCCGCGATCCCCGTCTTGTCGGGGACCTGCGCAATGGCCGGGAGCCGCGTTCCGGAACGGTGGAACGTATAGAACATTTCATGAACAACTTCGGAGGGAATGTCCATGCTGCTTGATCCTCACGCTTTCGAGACCAAGGCGCTTTGTGAAACCATTCCTCCCCCGCTCACCCCTCGCCCGTCGACGGCCGAGCGCCTGCTGCGGACCGTGCGCGAGATCAGCGGGCCGCATGCCGAGGTGATCAGCCATGACGAGACACCATGGGCGAGCATCACGTTCTCGGGTGCGCGGCATCGGCTGGTCCTGCGCTTTGCCGGCAGCGAGGCAGTTAGTGACGGTGAGAACTTCATCGCGGTCCTGCCCGAGCACGAGTTCAAGCTGCGCGGGCGTCTGGTGGCGGATGCCGCAGTGACCCGGGTGGACCACGAGATCCTGCCCGCGCCGCTCATGGAAGTGGAGTGCGAGCTCCTGCTGCTTGACGAGGACTGAAGAGATCGGCGGGTGCTCTCAAGCGCCTGGACGCAAGGCACAAGCGCTCAAGGCACCCGCTCTCCTCTCCAACCGATCAGTTCGTCTTCGCGAGCAGCGGCGCCGGTTTGGCGCCGACCCACAGGCTCATGTCCACAGCGTTGGACACGCGGAAGACATCGCCCTTGCTGTTAAGGAACAGCTCTTCCATCTCCGGCCGCGTGAACGGGCGGGAGCCAAGGCGGCCGAAGACAGCCATCTGGCCGCCGGTCTCGTCCACGCCGCGATCGCGATCCAGCCCCTTTGACAGAGCCAGGGCCGGTGTCGGTGTGCGAGCCCAGGCGATGAGCTCCGGCTTGGGTTCGGGCGAGAAGCCGTAGAAGTTCGGCTGGCTGGCGGGCGATGTAAGCTGCAGCACCTTCATCCCGTTCCGGCCATCGGCGACATAGGCGAAGAGCGAGGCGTTGGTCGAAGCGACGATCACGTCCTCGGCATCGTTCAGCTGCCCGTCGGCGGTATAGCTGGTGTAGATCGACGGGCGCGTCGGCGCGGTGATGTCGACGATGACCAGCCCCTGCGACTTGGCCGCGACATAGGCGTAGGTGCGGGCAAGGTAGACGCGGCGAGCGTCGGCCAGCGGCACGGTTGCCGAAGGCACGGCCTTGGGCTGGGCCAGGTTGGTGATGTCCATCAGTTCGAGGCCATTGGCCGTCGTCACCCAGAGGTAGCGGAACTGCACCGCCGTGGCGCGGGGATCCCGCAGGGGCACGACCGAGGTGATGCGCGGATCGAGACAGGTCTCGCCGCCCTTCTTCTCGCTGACTTCGCACGGCTTCTGCGAAGACCACGGCTTGGGCAGGTGGACGGTCACCAGATTCTTGTCGGTGACAATGTAGGCATAGTCACCGGCCAGAGTGATATGGCGGGCACCGGTCAGCACGCCGTCCGGGTTGAAGGTCAGCGCGCGGTTGAAGAAGTTGTTGCGAAATTCGCCGTCGGCCAGCGTATCGACGTTGACCGCGATCAGACCTTCGACCGCATCGGTGATGAAGGCATAGCTGTAGATCGGCGAGAACGGCTGCTCCTGATTAAGACCGCGCAGTTCGGGCGTGTTGCGCGTGGGCGCAATCGACTGGTTGGTCGGCAGGGCCATGCAGGTCGCGTTGGTGGTGGCGACATGGGTATCGTGGCCCAAGGGCGAGAACGGCGCAGTGACAATGCGTTCCGAGAAGCCCTTGTTGCCAATCGCGGCGATGTCATAGGCGCGGAATCCGCCCTTCCCCTCGGCTACGTACATGTATTCGCCGCGCATTTGCAGGCAGCGGACCGCGTCCTTGGTGCCTTCCACCACGTTGGCGAACTGTTCCTGCCCGGTGGTTTCACCCGAAAGCTTGCCATCGACGATCTTGCCGCGGGTCCAGTTCTTCAGTTCGCGCCCGTTATCCTCGACGTGAGCTTTCCAGTAATCCGGATAGGCATAGCGATGCAGGTAGGAGCCGATCACCGCTTGCGGTTCGTCCCATTCGGTGACGCGGATAGCTTCGAAACCGCCGTCCAGACCGAACCAGGCATTCATGCCGACGAAGTTGACGTAGTTGGTGCCGAGCAAGAGCAATTGCGCCATCGTGGCGTTGTTGTCCTCGTCCTGGCTGACGTGGCAATCGGTGCACTGCTTGGTCTCGTTCTTGCGAACGGTGTGCGGGAAGTGCGGCGCGAAAGCCTGTGACGAGTAGCCGATCGAGGAAATCGGCGGCTGCTGCACGTAGATGCGTTCGCGGTTGATGTTGGTCGACGACAGGATCAGCGCCGAGGTCGAGCGGATCGGCGCGGTGATCGCCTTGCCCGAGACCGGATTGCCCGAGGCATCATACTGCACCGGATCCGAACCCGACGACTTGTTGCGCTGGTGCTTGCCCAGCTGGAACATGTCATCGCGCGCAACCTGGGGATTATAGGTCGCGTAGTTGCGGGTGTAGTCTTCCTCGTACTTGTGGGTGGCCGACTTCCAGTTCGCCTCGATCGGCAAATGGCAGCCGGCGCACGAGGTGGTCCACGACAGGTGACAGGTGAAACAGGCCATATCGTCGTCACGATGGGCGCGCGCTTCCTTGGCAACGCCGGTGCCGAACTTGTAGACCCCGTCGTCCGAGGCAGACTTTGCCATCAGCTTGGCGCGCGCGGCCTTGGGATTGAAGATCGGCTTGCCGGTGGCGTCCATCTTGCCGGCAAAGCGCGCGTCGACCGAATCCTTCACCAGGCTGACGCGCCACGACAGGTTGGGATCGATGATCGAGCGCTGGATCAGCACGCGACGGCCATCGGCCTCGTTGAACCATTCGAAGCGGCGCTGGCCATCGGCGTTGCGCACCAGGGCAAGGTTGTTGCCCTTTTCAGGGGCCGCCATGTTCGAGGTCAGCAGCGTCGGATAGTTGTCGGGCGTGCCATGGCAGTCTTTGCAGCCGATCTCGACCGCATTGGCAACCTCGCCATAGATCATGCCGTTGCCGTGGCTGTCCTGCGAGAAGTGGCAATCGGCGCACTGCATGCCGATCTGGGCGTGGATGTCCATCATGTGGACGGCCTTGCCGGGATTGCTCTCACCCGGTTCGACGAACTTGCCCTCGCCGGCCTTGCGGAACTTTTCCGGATCGTCAGGCGAGATGATGTGCGCCTTGTCGGTGCCGTAGGAGGACATATCCCCTTCATCGTCGAGCAGGTTGCCGCGACGGTCGCGCTTGAGGATGGCGCGGAAGTTCCAGCCATGGCCGTGATAATCGGCAAACTGGGTGCGTTCCAGCTTGTCGTTCAGGTCATAGACGTTGCGCAGGAATTCGACATCGCGCCACAGGCCGCGGGTGGACGCGCCCTCAGGATTGCGGTCCAGCACTTCGCGCTGTTCGTCGATGTTCGGGTAAAACTGCTTCTTGAAGGTCTTTGCGTAGTCCGCATCGGACATGCCGGCAGGTTTTGGCGCGCGGTTCTCAGGCCCCGGCCACATGCTCGGCGCGTCGGATTCGTAGTCCCACATCGTGTAGCCGAGGTAGGAGTTCAGGAAGATGTTGGGCTGGTGCATGTGGCAGTTCATGCACTGCGCGGTCGGGATGGCGCGGGTGAAGGCGTGGACCAGCGGGTGGCCGCGTTCGCGATCCTGCATGGCGACAGGGCCAGCGCCTTCGTGCGCATCTTCGCCATGGGCATCTTTCTTCGGGTGCCCCTTGGCGTCAAGCCCGGCCATGGCGTGGGCCGAAGCCTGGTCCATCTTGTCATGGTCCATCGAGCCATGCGGCGCGACGCCCTTGCCAGGTGAATAGACCAGCTGTTCGGCCGAGGTGATGGCGCGGGCGCAATCGCCTTCCATGTCGGCCGATTGTTCGGGATCGGTCCGGTCGCCGCCGAGATAGGCGCGCTTGCCGCCGAGCACGGTGCCGCGCACCTTGTCGTGATGCTCTTCCTTTTCGGCGTCGTAGGAGCCGTAAGCGCCCTTGCGGTGCTGACCTTCGCGCAGGGAATTGATCGTCGGGTCGGCAGTGATGGTCTGACCGTCCCGCCCGCACTTGCCGTAGTTCAGCGAGTGGCGCGGTTCGCGGTCATTCGCATAGATGACGTGGCACGCCGCGCAGCCCGAGGAGCGATAGTCGCCCGGCTGATCGTTGGTGCCCATCTGGAACAGGAACGGGTCATTCAGGCGCGTCTTGTGGATGTTGAGCACCGGGATGGCGACGCGCAGGCCCGTGGCAGGGCCGCGGTTGGACTGCTTGAGATCAGGACGCCCCGGTTCGTCGAGGCGCTGGATCAGACCTGTGGAGTTGGGCAGGCCGATTTCGGGGAACTGCGGGTTGATGTTGCGACCGCCGTCCTCGAACACGCGGAACACGTCGCCCGGCGGAATCGTGTGCCAGCGCGGCAGCGGATACATGACCGGCAGCGCGCCGCGCGCCTTTTCCTTCGGCGTGACCGTGCCCCACATCGGCTTGCCGTCCGCACCGATCTCCTTCGAGGCCGACTTGAGCAGGGCAGGCTCACCAGTGCGGGTGAAGCTTTCACCGAACATGTAGTTCTTGAAGGGGACAATGCCGTTGTTATAGGCCGCCCCGCCCCACAGCATCGCGCCGGTGGACATCAGCGAGCGTTCGGATGCCTCGATGATCTGCATGTGGCAGGCGCCGCAGGAATCACGGGCGACGCGATAGTCCGAGGGATTGACGAAGCGGATGAACTCGGGGCTTTCCTTGCCCAGGAGCGCGTAGGAACGCTTCGGGTTGGCTGAAGAAGGCCAGCCCCATGCGGCCGGGTACTTCGGCAGGACGTGCGCGTCCTTCATGGCCGCGACATAATCGATCGAATTGCGGTTCCATGACCGGTCCGCCATGACCTTGGTGTTGCCGCCGTGGCAATCGGCGCAGGACAGCACCACGGCCGGGCTGGCGTGCATGGTGCGATGGTCGCTCTTGGTATGGCAGCTGACGCAGCCTGCGTTCTGCTTGTCAACGTAGGCCCACTGTTCCTCGACGGTATCACCGGGCTGGCCGCGCGGCGCAGCAGGTGCGCGGGTATGCGTGACCTTCTGGGCTTTCTCTTCACCCGAAGCGTAAAGGGCGCTCGGGATCAGCAGCACGGCAAGTGCCGCTGTCAGCCATGCCAGCGAGAGTTTGCGGAAGCTGCGCGTTTCGGTCATGGGCTGGGTCATCAGAAGGCCAAAGTCGCGTTGGCGAGGACGGAATAGAAGCGGCTTGCCTTGCCCATCTGGGCGAAGAGATCGTCAAAGCCCGCCCCCGGATCGAGCACGGCGCCCGAAAGGCGGAAGACGAGGTTCTGCGAAGCGTTGGGCCGCCAGATTGCCGAGACGGAAGCATCCCAGCCAATGTCGCGCGGGATCGAACCTTCGTTGCGCAGGACTTGCAGCACCTTGGTGTTCTCGAACCACAGGTGGTTGACGTTGGTCGAGACGCGCACGGTGGGCGTCAGATCGAAATCGGTGCCGAGCCCGACGAGCATGGTGCCGGGATTGGTGAAGTTCGACTGGCCCTGCTCCTTCGATGAGCGAAGCGAGTTCAGGATGCCGTTGCGACCGTTGACCGAGATATTGCGGCCGCCGCCTGCGAAGGGAATCGTCTGGCGGATCCAGTAGCTGGTGTCCGCGCCGGCAAATTGAGGGTTTTCGAAGATGGCATCGAAGCCGCCTTCGGTCTTGTCATAAGGATCGCTGTCGCCACTGGCCCAAAGACCCGAGAGACGAACGCGGGTCCAGTCGAAATCGTAGCTCACTTCGGCAGCGGCCATGAATGCCTTGATCTCGGCCGCGCGGCTGGTGAGGAAGTTATTCCGGTCCTCACCCAGCGCGGCATAGGCCTGCGCGGTGATGTTGAGGCGACCGATATGGCCGTCAGCCGCGTAACCCAGATAGACAACGTCGTACTCGCGGCCGCGCAGATCGCCGATCAGGGCGGGCCGGACCGGGAAGCCGTTGGTGTCGACCGTGATCTCGTTGCGTTCACGGTTCATGTTGTAGGTGACCGAGAGCTGGCTGGTCAGGCCGACAAAGGGAAAGTCCTGACGATAGAGGTTCGCCATGAACACCCAATCGTTGCGCGGCGCCCGGCTGACATCGTTCAGGCCCGAATTGGTTTCCTTCTCCAGCCGCCAGAACGCGGCGAGATTGAACTGCACGCGGTTGTTGTCACGGTTGCCGAAGAGGCGCACGCCCAACTGGTTGTCGTTGAACAGGAACCCGCGAAAGTCCGACTGCATCGGCTGGATGCCGGCACGCATGGAGACGAAATCGTAGCGCTTCGTATCAAACCGGCCAATGTGGTAGTCGATGAAGGCTTCCTGCAGGCCAATGAAACCATCGGTGCGCCTGGTGCCCTTTGACGGTTCAACGAACAGGACGCGCCGCTCCGGCACCTGGACGTGGTTGAGGTTCGCGGCGACGGCGATGCGATACTCGATCACCGGCGGCTTGTAGGCCGTCATGCCCTTGAGCAGGGAAAGGCTGGCGATGAAGGTCTGTGACAGGACCAGGCTGTGGCTGCGACCGAAGGTGTCAATCTCGCCGGGGTTGGTCGTGGTCTGGTTGCCAACCGGGATCGGGAAACTGCGCGGTTCGACCACAGTATCGGAAACCGCGCCCGCCAGCAGGTACCAGTCATCCCCCTTCAGGAAACCGGGACGCTTGCCGCGCGCAAGCGGACGATCGCCCTTGAGCAGATTGTGATGGAACGGATCGAGCTGCGAATGGCAGACATATTCGAGCTTCGGAAATAGCGTGTAGAGCGAGCGGTCCTTCTTGCCGGTTGCCCTGTCCTTCTGCGGGCAGAGCGACGACATGATGCGCCAGCGGTCAGGCAGGGAGACGTCCAGACCGAGATCGCCCACAGGTCCTTCGCCATCGTACTTGTCGTAGAAGGCTTCGGGCGGCGGGGCATTGACCGCACCGGGATTGTCCTGCTCGACCTTCTCGGGAAGCTGCTTGTTGAAACCGGGACGGCGGCGTCCATCGATCAATGCGCCGTCGGCGTCGGTCTCGCCACCGGGCAACGGCGCCTTGCTGTCAACCGTCGGCGCTTGCTGGGGTTCGGCAGTTCCTGGCGCCGATCCTGACGCGTCCTGCAAGTAGAACGTCAGCGGCGCCGGCTGGACATGCGGCGTGGTGATGCCGAGGACCGGTGCGAGAAGGAGAGCGACCTGCTGCATCACTTGCCCTCGCAGACATTCTGGTCGGTGGTGTCGAGGAACGGCGCGAAGGGACAGTTCACATAGCGCAGGCGAACGCCCTGCCCGACCGGCACGACGATGGTATCGGCGCGGATTTCCTTTGGCGCGTTACCGATGGTGCCCGCCTTGGCACCGCCATTGTGCGTTCCGAGGAACGCGATCATGTCGTCCTGATCGATACCGTCACCGGAGATGCCGATAGCGCCGACCAGCTTGCCATTGCGGTAGATCGGAACCGAGCCGGGGAAGATCTGGATGCCATTGGCCAGCCGCTTCTTGCCGGTCGGTGTATCCGGAACTGCAGTGCAACGCTGCACGACATCACGCGCGTTGAGTGAGCCTTCAACAAAGACCGCGTGCTGGAGCAGGTTCGCTTTGACCAGCGCGATCTGCAGACCGGTGGCAAGCGGGCTGAAATCGGTGATCGGGCGCGAGAACGGGCCGTGGGGACGCCCTACCTCGCCATCCGGGAAGAACGGACGCGACAAGTTGCCGCCGGAACGGTCTGCAAAGGCGATCTTGCCGGTCAATGCAGTCTGATCGCCGAGGAAATCGCGGGCGCGCTGAACGAAAGCCGGGATTTCCGCATCGGTATTGGCGAGAAGCTGTTCGGCTGCGACCGGGTTCGAGAAGAAGGCTGCGGTGCGAGCCTTCTGCAGCGACACGTCGATACCGAAGATCGGTGCATCCGGGCCGCGGACCAGGCCGAGCACTTCGCCATAAGTATCGACAACGGAAATCGAGACCTGTGCGCGGCTGTCGAGCGGGCGGCGGATCTGCGCGCGGGCGCGCGTCATGATCGTGAAGGCTTCTTCCAGCACGGCACGCACTTCGGCCGCAGTCAAAGGCGTGCCGACCGCAGCAGAATCGGTCCCGGGCTTGATGGGATAGCGGTTTACGCCAGAACCGTTGCTGAGCACGTAGGCATCAGCAAGCGAGAACTCGCTGGAAGTGGCACGGCGAATGCCGCTCGCTTCGGTTCCATAGGGCGTTCCGGCGAGAACCGCGGTTCCGTCATAGTAGCCACGCACCGGGATGAGAGTGCCAGCCGAGTTGTTGATTGCGGAAAAGCTGGTCTGGAGCGGGTGAAGGCCTTCGACCCGCGCATCCGCAAAGCGCAGGGTGGAACCATCCACCGGGATGCGATCGGCGCGAATTTCAGCCGGCGGTGCGAAGCCCTGAATGCCGGCGAGCGCCATGAACTCTTCAGGATCGCCATCAACATCGGTCACATCGGGATCGTAAGCGTAATCGCCGTCCGCCATCACGCCGATGCCGCCAACGACGACTCCGTTCTTGTAAAGTGGCAGTCCTCCCGGATCGGCGGCGAGCCCCAGCGGAGCGCGCTTGGGACCGATGAAGGCCCCGCTCCCGGCGTTGCCCGTTGCGAAGCGGGCGGAAAGGTCCGAACAGGGCAGCTGGCTGAACTGCACGCCGAAGAGCGGGCCGGATTCAAGCCCCGGCGTATTAGGCGCCGGCGGGAAATGCTCCTGCACGATCATGCTGGCCGTGCGGGTGGAAAAGGCGTTGCCGCTCGACGAAAGGTACGCAGCGGTGACAGCCTTCGAAATGGCTCCCATCGTCGCTTCGACCTCAAGCCCCTGCGCGTCGACTTCACGCGGCGAAATCTCGCCCGTGGCGGTGCGCGGGCTGATGATCATCCGCGTTGCCGCCCCGTTCATGCGGAAAACGGCCAGGACGTTGCCGACACGATCGACCACTGCGATGATTGCCGGGTAGTTGAGCGCCTTCGCCTCTCCCACCGCCTGCGCAATGATTTGCTGGACTTCGGCGGCAGTCAGGGCTTCCTGCGCGGGATCGGCGAAGAAGCGCGAAGACGATGTCGGGGTAGGCGTCGGCGTAAATGTCCCGCCCGAGCCTGAGTCACCGCCGCCGCACCCAGACAAGGTGAGAGAGAGCGCGAGTGCGACGGCGGTAGTCTGCCGGAAAGCCAACGGCATGCGCATCAGCGAAGGCTCCGGATGGATCGTACCGCGCTGCCCAGAGCGCGGCGGAATGCGAGAGGCTGGAAACCGTTCGGATCACGCACGGCGGCATAGGCCTGGTTGATCTGCACGCGCAGACCGCTGGCGGAACCTGCTGAAACCATGCCTTGATTGACGAGACCGTTGAGCAGCGTGTCGACCGCCATGACCGACTGCACCGCGCCTTCGTAATCGGTGTAGCGTTCGCCGATGGCGTCGCTGGCAATCGAATCCATGATCGCGAAGGTCTGCTCCCGCGTGAAGCTGGCAGAGGCGAAGCGCGCAGAAAGCGCATCGGCAGACTGGCGCAGTGCCTGGGCCGCGGCGACGGTTTCGGCACGGTTGGCCAGCATCGCCTTGTGGAAAGCCTTGGCCCGTGCGTCGAACGTGGCAGCGGCATCGGGCGCGATGACCCGTGCCGCCGCCAGCAGCATGATCATGTTCTCGTCGTTATACGGTGGCGTGCCGAGATCGATGGGGCGGCCGGGATTGCGGATTGCCGTGACGTTTCCGTCCTCACCATCATAAATGCGGCGGTGGCAGGAGTGGCAATCGTAGAACGTGAACTCGGGGAAAATGCCATCCATGGCGCGAGCAGGCTGGCTGTAGAGCTCGAGGCTGCGCTTCACGGCCTCAGCCTGCCCTACGGCCCACATGCGCATCGAGTTGGTCTTGCCGCCCTTGCGCTGAACGTAGTCGGCGTCCTCATCATGGTGCTGCTGGAGCGTGGTAAACAGGTCCAGTTCGAACGAGATGCGCGGGTGGCCAGCGGCCATGATGCGGTGGGCGATGAATTGCCCCCTGGCGTCGCCCGAGAAATGGCAGTCAAGGCAGACCTGCGCCTTGACTTGCGGGCGGGTCAGATCGGTCATGCCCTGGGCGACGTTGCGGGCGTGGCTGGCGCCGACGGTGTAGTGGGACGAGAGCCAGCCACCCGAGGCGCCGTGGCACGCTTCGCAATCGACGCCATCGGAAGGACGCGCCGAACCCGGCGAGGCGTGGCAACCGGCACATTCACGCTGAACGCCAGCCGCATCGAGCCCCATCCGCCTGACGATGGCCTGCCCGCGCGGTTCCTGGATCACGCGCCATGCACGGCTGTGCGCACCCGAGGGCGAGGAATCTTCCTGCCAGCGCATGAGCTCGTCCTGCCGAACGACAGCGCCATCGGCGACGCTGCGGCCATGGCAGGTAGAGCCTGCGCATGACGCGACACCGACGTGGCCGCGCAGCACCGCCGGAGCGGTCCCTTGAGCCTGCAGCGATGGTGAAACCAGGGACGACGCACCAAGCGCGGCTCCGGCCATGGCAAGGCAGAACGCCATCGCCATGGCAGCGGAACGCGGTAGGGCCCGGCAAGTTGCCGCGAGCTGCCTGATTCGCAAGATAGTACCCAGCATTGCCCCTCGTCCCCACCGGCCCTGCGTATCGCGCGGCTTTTGCCTTGTGCGATAGCTCTTGCCGGAAGTGCTGCAATGCGACCCCGTTGAGCTTCAGGTTAGGACACTCTTACCCCTTGGTTCAAGTGGCTAATCAGAAACTTTGGAAACATATCGGAAAGACTGGCATCTTTCTGCATCGGAAATCACTTCCTGCGGATGACCATGTTCCGGATCTCGGACATGTCTTCCATGGCGAAGCGGATTCCTTCACGGCCCAGGCCGGAATCCTTGACCCCGCCATAAGGCATGTTGTCGACGCGATAGGAAGACACGTCGTTGACGACGATGCCACCGACGTCGAGCCTGTCCCAGGCGTCCATGACCTTGTGGATGTCGGCCGTGAACAGACCGGCCTGGAGCCCGAACTTGCTGTCGTTCACTTCCTCGAGCGCGGCATCCCAATCCGTGAACTTCGACAGGATGACGACGGGACCGAAGGCCTCTTCGGTATAGACGTCCATATCGCGGCTGCAGCCTTCGAGCAGGGTGGCTTCGAGCATGTTGCCATCGCAGCCACCGCCCGCGAGCAGCTTGGCGCCACCGGCGACTGCGGCGTCGATCCAGGTCTTGAGGCGCTGGGCTTCCTTGGCCGAAATCATCGGACCGATGAAGGTATCGCGGTTCTTGGGGTCACCGGACTTCAGCGTCTTGACCTTGGCGGCAAGCATGTCGCGGAACTGGTCGTAGATGTCGGCGTGGATGATCACGCGCTGGACGTGGATGCACGACTGGCCGGATTGGTAATACCCCCCGAAGATGATGCGGGCCAGCGCGTGTTCGAGATCGGCGTCCTTGTCGACCACCACGGCAGCGTTGCCGCCGAGTTCGAGGACGACCTTCTTCTTGCCCGCCTTGGCCTTGAGTTCCCAGCCGACGCCCGGCGAACCGGTGAAGGACAGGAGCTTGAGCCGGTCATCGGTCGTGAACAGATCGGCGCCATCGCGGCTGGCAGGCAGGATCGAGAATGCGCCTTCCGGCAGGACATCGCACTCCGCCAGCACTTCACCCATGATGATCGCGCCCAGCGGGGTGAGCGACGCGGGCTTCATCACGAACGGGCAGCCCATGGCGATGGCGGGGGCAATCTTGTGCGCGGCGAGGTTCAATGGGAAGTTGAAGGGCGAGATGAAGCTGCACGGGCCGATCGGCACGCGCTTCCACATGCCCATGTAGCCCTTGGCACGGGGGCTGATATCGAGCGGCTGGACTTCGCCGTAGTTGCGCGTGGCTTCTTCGGCGGCGATGCGGAAGGTGTCGATCAGGCGACCGACCTCGCCTTCGGAATCGGCAATGGGCTTTCCGGCTTCGACACACAGGGCATAGGCCAGTTCGTCCTTGCGCTCGGCAAAGCGGCGGACGCAGTGGTCGAGCACGTCGCGCTTCTCGTAGGACGCCAGCTTGGCCATTGGTTCAGCCGCGCGGACGGCACCGGCAATGGCTTCATCGATCACGTCGGGCGTGGCGAGCGCAGTGCGGAAAGCGACTTCGCCGGTGAACTTGTCGGTCACCGCAAGATCGGTGTTCGGCTGCACGGCCTTGTTGTTGAGATAGAGCGGGTAGACGTCCTTGAGCTGTGACACTTGATAACCTCCAACGCCATCCCGGGGCTGACCCGGGATCCCGCTATTTATCGAACCGCCGCAGGGGGAAAGCGGGACCCCGGGTCCAGCCCGGGGTGACGACATGATGAATCGCCTGAACCCTAAAGTGCCTTGGACAGTTCCTTGATATCCTTGTTGAGAATCTGGTCGTTCTCCGAATAGTCGACCGGACAATCGATGAGGTGGACGCCCGGCGTATCGCGGCAATGGGCGAGCAGTTCCTTGAGGTGTTCGGAACTGGTGACGCGATGCCCGTGCGCGCCGTAGCTTTCGGCGTACTTCACGAAATCGGGGTTGCCGTAGGTCAGGCCGAAGTCCTCGAAGCCCATATTGGCCTGCTTCCAGCGGATCATGCCATAGGCGCTGTCGTTGAGGATCAGCACGGTCAGGTTGAGACCAAGGCGGACCGCGGTTTCCATCTCCTGGCTGTTCATCATGAAGCCGCCATCGCCGCAGATCGCCATGACCTTGCGCTCGGGATAGAGCATCGCGCTCATCATTGCAGAGGGCAGGCCAGCGCCCATCGTGGCCAGCGCATTGTCGAGCAGCACGGTGTTGGGGTGGTAGGCCGTGTAACCGCGCGCGAACCAGATCTTGTAGACGCCGTTATCGAGGCAGATGATCGCGTCCTCAGGCAGGGCATCGCGGATCTGCTGCACGAGGTGCGGCGGGAAGATCGGGAAGCGGGCATCCGCCGCGAGCGGTGCGGTGTGGGCGACCTCGGCGGCGCGATAGGCCAGCATGTGATCGAAGTTCCAGGCCGGGTTCGGCTCGACCGCTTCCTTCATCTGCCAGATGGCGTTGGCGATATCGCCGATCACCTCGATGGCGGGGAAATAGACCGGATCGACCTCTGCCGTCTTCGTCGAGACGTGGATGACCGGCGTGCCGCCTTCGCGCATGAAGAACGGCGGCTTTTCGATCACGTCATGGCCGACGTTGATGATGAGGTCGGCATCCTCGACCGCGCGATGGACGAAGTCACCAGCGGAAAGCGCAGCGCAGCCAAGAAACTTCGGATGCCGTTCGTCGATCACGCCCTTGCCGAGCTGTGTGGTGAGGAACGGGATACCGGTCTTCTCGACAAACTCGCGCAGCATCTTCCCGGTCATCTTGCGATTCGCGCCCGCACCGATGACCAGAACCGGAGCCTTGGCATTCTGCAGGGCGTGCACGGCCTGCGCGACCGATTTGGCATCGGCGTTGGGGCGGCGGACGAGACTGCGCTTGAGGGGGACGGAGTCGGTGTGCTCGTCGGCAATATCCTCGGGCAGTTCGATATGCGTTGCGCCGGGCTTCTCCTCCTCGGCGAGGCGATAGGCTTCGCGCACGCGGCTGGGGATGTTGTCAGACGAGGCCATCTGATGGGTGAACTTGGTGATCGGCCCCATCATCGAGACGACGTCGAGGATCTGGAAGCGGCCCTGCTTGGACTTCTTGATCGGCTTCTGGCCAGTGATCATCAGCATCGGCATGCCGCCAAGCGTGGCGTAGGCCGCAGCCGTGACGAAATTGGTGGCGCCCGGCCCAAGCGTCGCGATGCAGACGCCGGTCTTGCCGGTGTGACGGCCGTAAGTGGCGGCCATGAAGCCGGCACCCTGTTCATGGCGCGTGAGGATCAGCTTGATCTTCTTCGAGCGTGACAGCGAATCGAGGAAATCGAGATTCTCTTCGCCCGGAACGCCGAAAATGTATTCGCAGCCTTCTTCCTCAAGGCACTCGATGAACAGGTCTGACGCCTTCTTGCCTTCGGCCATTTTTGGTCGCTCCATCAACGGGAACGCGCGGCCAAGGCTGCGTTACCCTCCCCAACTCGGATGCGACCACAGGGCAAGTTCCCGGCGCGTGTCGTTATGGCCCCCGCGCCTGCCCTTGCCCGCATGGCTATCAAAGGTGCGCGCCGCTGTCACGCCCCGCCGTCAATAGCCGAGCGAAAGATCGACCTGCGGCTGGAGCGGCTCGCCTGCGCGGAAGCGGGCGAGGTTCTGGAGAAAACGCGTGACCGAACGCTCGAACATCCGGGTCTGCGCACGGCCGGATAGATGGCTGGTGATGTGGGCATTGGGCACGTCCCACAGCGGGTGATCCGCCGGCAGGGGTTCGGGGCTGACGACATCGAGGAAGGCGTGACCCGGGCGGCCTTCCTTCAGGCCCGCAATCAACGCTTCCTGATCGACGACGCTGCCTCTTGCGACATTGACCAGCGTGGAGCCGGGCTTCATCGCGGCAATCTCTGCCGCGCCGATCATGCCTTCGGTTTCGGGCGTAGCGGGCACGGCGAGGATCACCCAGTCGAAGGTGCCGAGCTGACTGCGCCACTCGTCGGGACCGAGCGTGCCCTCTCCCTGCGACCGTCGTACCTTCACCACGTCAACATCGAAGCCTTGCAGCATGCGCTCCACCTTCTGGCCGATGGCGCCATAGCCAAGGATCAGCGCCCGGCTGCCGGCGAGTTCGACCTTGCCGGGACTGTCGAGCAGCCATTCGTGCCGGTCCTGCGAGCGCACGACTTCGCGGTAGCCCTTGGCCACGGTGAGCATGCCCATCACGACATATTCGGCGATGGTGATGGCGTTGATGCCGGTACCGTTGGTGAGGATCACGCCGCGTTCGCGAAGCACATCCAGAGGGAAGAAATCGACGCCGGCATAGACCGAGTTGAGCCACTTGAGCCGTGTCGCCAGCCGGATCGCCTTGTCCATGCCGCCGGGCTGGTAAAGGTCGAACCAGCCAATCTCCGCCTCGGGAGCCAGGCCGAACAATTCCTCGGCGCTGCGGAAATAGCGCGGCTCGACCCAGTCGGGCAGGTGCGGCTCGATCAGCGGCGCTGCCATGGCGTTCATCACGAGGACGGTCATGCTTAACTCTCTCCCGAAAACATTTGCGAGAGACTTAGCCTATCGATTGCGGATTGAAACCCGTTCAGACGAGCTTCCATTCCCAACCGAGCGGGTCACCGTCCATGACCTCCACGCCCTTGGCGGCAAGGTCATCGCGCAGGGCGTCGGAGCGGGCGAAGTCCTTGTCCGCCCGCGCGGCCTTGCGGGCTTCGAGAGCAGCTTCGATTTCGGTCTCCGCGATCTCGACACCCTTGGGTTTGAGGCGAAGCGCCTTGCGATCGAGCGACAGCAGACCGAGACCGAGCACGGCGTCCATCGCTGCCAGCGCGGCAAGCTTTTCCGAGGTGTCGACCTTTTTCAGCGCGAGCACTTCTTCGAACACGGTAAGCGCGACCGGGGTGTTGAGATCATCCGACACAGCTGCATCGAAGCGTTCGAGGAAGGGCGTAAAGCGCGGACCGGGCTGGGCGCCTCCCTCCCCGGCCCGCTCCTTGAGCTGGCCCACTGCAATCAGCATGCGCTTGAGGCGCGTGAGAGCGGCTGAGAGCCCCTCCCACGAGAACTCCAGTTCGCTGCGATAATGGGCCTGCAAGCACATCAGGCGGTAGGCCAGCGGCGAGTAGCCCTTGTCGATCAGAAGCTGCAGCCGCAAGAACTCGCCGCTGGACTTGCTCATCTTGCCCGAGCGTTCGACGAGGAAATTGTTGTGCATCCACACCCGCGCGCCGGAATTGGCGGGGAGTTCCAATCCGTTCGTGCAGCAAAATGCCTGGTTCTGCGCGATTTCGTTGGGGTGGTGGATCTCGCGGTGGTCGATGCCGCCGGTGTGGATATCGAACGGGAAGCCGAGCACTTCGCCAGACATGACCGAACACTCAAGATGCCAGCCGGGAGCACCCTTCCCCCACGGAGAATCCCACTCCATCTGGCGCTTCTCGCCCGGCGGCGTCTTGCGCCAGATCGCGAAGTCAGCGGCGTTGCGCTTGCCTTCTACGGCCTCGATCCGGCCCTCGCCGTCTTCCGTTTGGGCGCGGGCAAGGCGGCCGTAGTCGGCCACGGTCGAGACGTCGAAATAGAGGCCGCTGTCGAGTTCGTAGCAGTGCCTGGCCGCGATCTTCTCGGCAAAGGCGATCATCTGCGGTACGTATTCGGTGGCAATGGTCCACCGTGCCGGCTGGCGGATGTTGAGCGCCTTCACGTCCTCCCAGTAGGCTTGGGTATAGTGCTGCGCGATGTCCCAGATCGACTGTGCCTGCGCCCGGGCCATCTTCTCCATCTTGTCCTCGCCATCGTCGGCGTCGTCGGTCAGATGGCCGACGTCGGTGATGTTGATGACGTGGGTGAGCTTCAGGCCCTTGAACGACAGCGTGCGACCAAGGATGTCGGCGAAGACATAGGCGCGCATGTTGCCGATGTGCGGGTAGTTGTAGACCGTCGGCCCACAGGAATAGACGCGCGCCTCGCCTGCGTGGACGGGCTGGAATTCCTCAAGCTGGCGCGTCAGGCTGTTGAACAGCTTGAGCGGTGCGGAGGGCGCGAAGGGGGCGGGGCCGTGGACTGACATGGATCAGCCATTGCCCCGCCCCCCCGCATCAGGTCAAGTCACTCGCCAGTCTCGCGCGCCGCACCCAGCAGATCGTCATTGCCCGTGCCTGTCACCGGCTCGTCGATCAGTGGCTCGAAGCCTGCTGGCGCGATCTGGTTGAGCTGGATGAGCGTGGTCTTGGTGAAGCTGTCGGTCACCTGCAGCGCGCTGTCCTCGGGGTCGGTCTTCAGCACTTCCTCGACGAGATCGCGTAGCTCGATGATCTCGAATGGCAGCTTGTTGCAGGTGTTGGCATTGACGATCACGCAGCCGTTGACCGAAGAAAGATCGGTGAAGCTTTCGTCGAACGAGATCTGCTCGATTGCATCGACACCAGTCTGGCCATTAACGATGCCATTGATCACGATGTCGAGCTGGCCACCGTCACGCGAACCGATGGTCAGGCTGTTCGCAACAAGTCCGCGGCGGTCATCCAGGCGAGTACCGAGCGAGGTGTTCTGGATAAAGACCTGTTCGTCAGACCGCAGCGTGATCGCATCAGCTTCTACCAGAGTCCGGCCATCGCTGACGCCGTCGTTCAGTCCGAGGCGGTCAGTGATCAGCGCAGTGTCAGTCAGTTGCGCAATGTCCTCGAGCGCTGCGCGCGTGACCATTGCGATCCCGCTGCCCGACAGGAGGAGCGAGCCGCCTCGCGTCTCGCCTTCGAGAAGGCGGATCGAACCCGTTGTAGCATCAAGGTAGATCCCGTCCACACTGCTACTGACCGACAGGGTGTTGCCCGCAGCGTTGCTGATCGAGAGAGCGCCAAAAAACGAGATCAGACCGGTGGAGCGCAAGGACAAGGTGCCGGTCTCGCCAATCTGGCCCTGCACCGTGCCAGCCTGCGCAACAACCGCAAGGTCTCCAACGAGCATCTGCTGCGTACCACGAATGGTGAGGTTCCCGCGCGAGCGGATGCGGGAGAATTCGGCTTGCGAGATGGCATAGCCGCTCACCGTAGAAGCGATGTTGTCGCCCAGCCTCAGCGCCCCTTGGCCGGTGTTGCGCAGTGTGATCGCGTCGGTGTGCGCGGTTTCGCCGAGGCGCCCGCTGGCGCCGATCTCGAGATCGGCCGAAGTAAAGTCCATCGTCACACCGGTGGCCAGCCCGTTGAGCCGGATGGTGTTGCCGGCATTCATGGTGAAGGCCTTCGCCGCATCGGCCACGTCGTTGATGACGATATCCCCGCTCGCGACGATATCGATGTTGCCTTGGCCGACGGCCCCGGAAGTGACGGTGCCAAGCGCGCGGAGCGAGCCGCCCACGGCGTCGGCGTATCCAGCAGAAAGATGGCTTATCACGACATCGCCGTTGCTGGCCAGCAGAGCGATATCGCCCACAGCTTCGATTGTGCCACCGCGGATCGAGCCGCTTGCCGAGAGGTCGACATTACCAGCGTCGGCAAGGATGCGAACGATCTGCAGGTTGCCCACGGAGGCAAGGCCTACGGCATCGGCTTGGACGCTGATCGCGCCCGTCAGTTGCAGGCCGGAGACGTTGACGATTCCGCGGGAAGAAATCCGCGCGGATGCTCCAGACAACGCCGACAATGCAAGATCACCCTCTGTCGAGAGATCTATGTCACCTCCTGCGGCGATGGAAGTTCCCGTCATCGCCGTGTTGGCGGATCGGAACGCGCCACCAGCTTTTATCGTCGAGAAACCAAGGTTCCGGGCCTCGATGTCGACGTCTCCTGCGGCATCAATCGTGCCCAAACTTGCATAACCGCTCACGGCAATGGCGAGATCCTGGGTGCGTGCCGTCAGGGCACCGCCCGAAACCGTTTGGCCACCAATCGCAATGCCCCCGCCCTCGATGCTGCCATATGTGAAACTGCCCGTCCCGGTCGCAATCCGGATCTGCCCGGTGGCGACGAGATCCCCGCCAGCCACGTTCCCATCGGTGACGACGTCAAGCGCTCCCCCGCTCGACATGCGGGTGAAGGTCAGTGACCGGCTTTTCACCTCAAGACCCGTGCCCGCCGTTGCCGTGCCAACTTCAACCGTGCCCGAACCTGTCAGGGTAAAGCTGCCGGAAGCGCCGAGAACCGGAGCACTCAGCGAGCGGACATTGGCAGAGAAATCTGCGCCGGATTGCGCGCTGGCAAGTGTAACATCGCGGGCAGTCAGGTCGATCGATTCACTCGCAACGAGCTGGCCGGTGGTCAGATCACCCACCACGTCGGTACGAAGGTTGCCCGCGCGAGCCGTAATCGCGCCACCGCTTGCCGAGGCGGCACCGATGATCACACTGCCTCCCTCGACGCTGCCATAGGAAAGCGCGTCTCCGGTTGCGACGGTGACTGTATCGGCTGCTGTGGCATGGCCGAGCACGATCTTGCCATCGCCATCGATGGTGATGTTCGCGCCCGAGATCAAATCACCGCCCTGCGTGCCGGTGAGCGAACGGATCTGCACATCGCTCGCAGCATCAACAAGATTGAAGTCAAGCGCACCGGTCGCGGCTCTGAACAGCCTGCCCGCAGTGGCGGTGTCGATCACGCTTGCTCCGGTGCTGGCAATCGTGATGTCGGTCCCCGCTGTCAGCGTTCCGGCGTCAATCGTGGTGCCGACCAACGACAACGCCGTCCCTGCATCAGCCCCACCGAGTTGAAGTCCGCCGCCAGCATCAAGAGTGATGGCAGAAGTGGCCTGAGCGGTGCCGATCGTAAGATTTGAACCGGCCGTCACGGTGACGCTGGCCGGGTTCATGGCCGTGCCACCGCTCCCTGCCCCCAGGCCGAAATTGAAGGCTATGCTGCCAGTATTGTCGCCCGCATTCGAATCCCAGTACCCGACCGAAAGGGTTCCCGTGGCCGGCGCCGTGATCGTGCCGTTGGCGCCGACAAGAACTCTCTGTCCTGCGACCTCGCCCACCAGCGCACCGAACGGCGCCGTGAAGTTGCCGATGGTCAACGAACCGAATGCTCCGCCAATCTGCGTCCCGGGTTGGACGCCCGAATCGTCTTGGGCAGTAGCCAGGCGGAACGCGATCAAGCCATCCGCGTCAGAGAAGCGCGGCAGCGCGCCAGCGCTCCACAGGTCATTCGTCGATGATGAAACCGTAAAGGTCTGCCCCTGCACGACATCGAACACCGGGAGCAGTTGCCCGCCGGTGTATGAGTTGCCCAGCGCCTGCACCACGACCTGCACGAGATTCTGACCGGTATCAGCCAAGCCCGCGAAGATGCTGCCGATCTGGGCATTCCCGGAAATTGCCAGCATGCTGTCCCGGCCGGACCTGCTCGTACCCAGCGTCAAAGATGCAGCGGAAAGGTTGAACGCCCCCAGCACCGTCACGGTGCCGAGATCTGCGCTGTTGCTGATCGTCAAAGACAAGTTGCCATCGCCGGTCAGGCTGAGCGCACCGAGGTCTGCCGCACCAATCGAAATGGCACCTCCTGCCCGTACATCCGTCAGCGAGACGCGACCGTTAGTTGCGATACCGATAGTGGTTCCAGCGTCGAGTGCGCCTGCCTGCAGGCTGTCGGCGCCGAGCGTCATCGTCGTGCCCGCAGTGACCGAGGCCAGCGTCAGTGCGCCGGTCGCGGTCACGGCGATGCTGGTACCCGCATCGAGC